>DATMNN010000091.1:0-8906 GCA_035569025.1 Terriglobales bacterium | reverse complement strand
GCATTGCAGTGAGCCAAAGGAATCTCTCAGCGGCCTCTGCGGCTTTTCTCCGCGATCTCAGCGGTTAGAGTCTTTTACCGCAGAAGTCGCTGAGAGAGTCCGCAGAGGCCGCAGAGGCAAGCCGAACCACGCTTCCGACGAGCTCACGAGTATAATGCACATGGCTTGCGGCATGGCGCGACGCCAGAGTAGTCTGTTGAGTGCGTTAGATTCGACCGCGTAGCGGCGAACGACGCGTCGAGCACGCATTTTTGTCCGCTAGCCCATGGCCCTCAATACAATCAGCCAAAGTCACCACAGCTCCGGCTCCGGAGTGTTTCCAGCCCTCGTGTTTGTGCAGGGCAGCGAGCAGAAGAATATCGTTCTGAATCGCACTCCGTTCACCGTCGGCCGCAAGGTGGATAAGGACCTCGTCATCGCCGATCCGCGGGTCTCGCGGGACCACGCCCAGATCATGCAGGAGGGCCAGGAATTCTTCATCGAGGACCTGGGCAGCAAGCATGGCACGTTCGTGAACGGGGAGCGCATCCAGCGCCAGAAGCTGGAGCGCGGCGATCGGCTTGAATTCGGTGCGCGCGATTCGGCTTACATTCTCTTTAATCCAGCGCATGCGACTTCTAATACAGCCCGCGAATTCCTGAGCCAGATCTCGGTCATCGGCGGGATCAAGCCCGAGACCACGGAACTGGAAACCCTACGCCTATTCCTCGAAGCCGCACGCAAGCTGAATACGGCGGGTGTTCTTGATGAAATTCTGATCACGATGCTCGATGTGACCTTGGAGCTAACCAAGGCCGAGCGCGCCTACGTGTTTCTCAAGGACGAGGATGGCAAGCTGAGCCTCAAAGCGGGTCGCAATTCCAAAAAAGAGCCGCTGCTCGACGACAAGACGATTTCGCACTCGATTTTGGAAGAGTCGATGCGGTCAAATTCTGAATTTCTGCTGACCGATACCAGCCAGTCCCTCGATCTTTCGGGACGGCAGAGCATTGTCGCCTACGATCTGCGGACGGTCGTGTGCATCCCCCTGCGCAAGATGCAGGTACAACAGACCCGCGACGCGCAGACTCCAGCGCCAGGAATCGCGGCGCAAGCGATGGGCGTTCTCTACGTCGATTCCCGCTTCGCCTCGCGCGATATCAGCGGAGTGAGCCAGGACATCCTGCACGCGATCGCGACAGAAGCTGCCTCGCTGATCGAAAATGCGCGACTGGTGCAGGCGGAAGAAGAAGCCCGCCGTTATCAGCAGGAATTGAGCATCGCGGCCAGCATTCAGCAGCGCCTGATGCAGGTGAAAATCCCCGAAGTTCCTTTCGCCAGCCTGCGCGGTCGGAACCTGTCTTGTAAAGAAATCGGTGGAGACTTTTTTGACGCGGTGAACACCAAAGAGGGTCTGGCCGTGGTGTTGGCCGACGTCAGTGGCAAAGGCGTGTCCGCTGCCTTGCTGGCTTCGACTCTGCAGGGAATGATTTATTCACATCTGAGCGCGGGCATGCCGCTGCTGGGCGTGGTTTCGGCTGTGAATCGCTTCTTTACCGACAAACTCGTGGGCGAAAAGTATGCCACTGTGCTGCTGGTGCGACTGCGGCGCGACGGCGAACTTGAATACGTAAACTGCGGTCACGTCCCGCCGTTGCTGGTGTGTGCCGGTGAGGTTATCCGTCCCACGCACGGCAATGTTCCAGTCGGGCTGCTGGCCGATGCCACCTTCGAAAGCGCCACCTGTCAGATGAAATCCGGCGACCGCTTCATCCTGGTGACGGACGGCGTCACGGAAGCGGAAAACGCAATGGGCGATTTCTTCGAAGATTTTCGGCTGGAAGCGGCGGCTTGCAAGTCTCCGACGCTCGAAGGAATCTTCTCAGCAGTCACAGAGTTCTGCGCGGGCAATCCGCTCAGTGACGACTGCACTGTGGTCGAACTGTGCTATTCGAATGCGGAAGAGTGAGTTCGAGAGGGCCGACTTGAATATTCGAAAAATAGCTGATCACCAATTTCGTGGGGGCAGCCGAAGGCGGCTGTCTCCACAAAATTCTTCAAATCTTTCGGAGTGCCGAGGCGAGACACCCCCGCCACAGCCGCCGTTGCTATTCCACTACCACCCGATAATCCGTCCCCTCCCACCGATTTTCGTTGGGCCAGAAGAACGTGAAGACGGCCTCTGCTCCGGACGGCAGGGAAGCCGTCGGCAGATCCAGCACGTGAATCCCCAGTCCGGTGTCACGCGTGTCTGTGTCGTGCGCTGTCGTCCAGTTGTCAATGGTCCAGTGCACGCGCCCCGGTAAGAGCAGAACAATCCGCAGAGTTTTATTGCGCGGAACGCTGCGCGTCTTGTTGTTGAATCTCCATCCGAAAATTTGCCGGACGTGTTTCTCCTTAAGATATCGCTGCACCGTTTGCGGAGGCTGGTCGAAGATCTTGCCGTCGCGGATCGAGCGCCTCAGCTTGATGTACTCCGAATGTGCCCAGACCAGCGGACAAGCCGAACCGGTAGGCCTGCCCCGGAATAACTCGAGTGCCGGAATGTCGGCCGCATCCCAAACTTGCTCCGGAAGTAGACGTCCATTGCCTGCCGTGGAATTTTCCATCACGGTCAGCATAGCTTCGGCCTCGTCCCGGTGTCCGCCCGCCAAAGCGAAATGCGCCCGTTCGCCCGCCAAAAGCGGCCAGGGACGGCCGATACCCGTGCCATCAAAGGCTGACCCGTCTTTGTGCTCACCATAGCCGTCGCCGTTGTAGCGGTACCAGCAGGGTCCCTGCGGAAGTTCGACGGCGAGCAGAGCGTCGATCGCGCGAAGCGTATTCACGATCCGCGGATCGTCGGCGGCGCGCAGTCCGAACCGCACCAGCGCCAGCGCGTCTGGGCTGATGATGTGATATGCACTCTGTCCATCCTGTCCCGGAGGTCTGTTTTTGATCGGAACGAATCCCTGCGTCGGCGACGCCGCGCCGTCGGTATCCGGCGGCGCAATGCGCACGTAATATCCCGAGATCCCAAGCTGTTGCGCCAGGTCGCCGCCGGTGGCGTAGGTCCAGCGCTCGATATTGTCATTCCAAGCGTCCGCCGCGTCACGCATGGTTTGCGCCTGGTCGGAATGCCCGGTAAGATCCGCGAGTTCAGCGCCTGCCAGCAGCGCGGATATTTCCGCCGCGAGGGTAAACGGAGAATAGCCGGCGTCCTCTTCCCATCGGTCTTGCTGCGTGACCGGGCCGTTGCGAATGATGAAGCTCACCGCCTTGCGCACCATGGTCCACCAGCGATCGAGCTTTCCCAGGGCGTCCGGCGCTTCGCGCCGCATCAAATCGATCAGAAGGATGGGGAAGGCCGTCTCGTCCATCTGGATGCCGCTCCAGTACGGACGCCCATCAAGCCAGAGGTTCTGCGCCCAGTTGCCGTCGGCCTCCTGCGTGGCTTCGAGATACCTCAGCACCCGGACCGCGTCTGTGACCGCCCCAGCCGCGAGCAAGGCGCCTGCGGTTTCAACCAGGTCGCGCGGCCAAACCAGGTGATATCCACCAAGGTCCTCATCGCCTTTGTTGAATCCCCAGGGAATGGATAGACTCGCGATGATCCCACCGAGGAAATCCTTCGACTCGTGCGTACGCAATACCGAAGTCGAGGTGCGATACAGGTCGTTCTGTCGCCGCGGCTCATCCAGCTTCAGCAGCTTTTCGTGCCAATTCCTCCACTGCGAGATATAGTGGGCGCGAACTTCGCCGTAGTCCTCGAACAAGCTGGATCGCGCTTGCTGCCCAGCCTCGGTCCACATCGAGCCGAAGCCCAACGCCAAAATGAATTCGCCGTTGCACGCCCCGAGGTCGACTTCTCCCGTGCATGCGATGTTGCCGTTCTCGGCTCGCGTATATTCCCATTCCATCTGGAAATGCTGCGAGATGTCCTGCCAGCCGTCGGACGCGCCCACAAATCCGACGGACATCTTCCGCCATGGCGCCGAAGAAGCCAGTCCCAACATGGTGCCATCGTGCTCGGCGAAAAACATGGCGAATCCTTTGTAGTCGCCGGTCCAGCCCGTATTACCGTATCCGCAGTTGGCCAGATGCGGAGAGAGCAGGGCAAACAATCGATAATCGGACAGCACACCCTTCAACGGTTCAAAACGAACCTTCTGCAGCACCACATTGCGATAGGGATCGGTGAGTACCTCTTTGTGAATGCGGTACCGGACAGAAATGTCAGTGTTGGTTAACTCGTAGACCGGGACGCCGGGTTCGCTGGGACGGTTTTCGAACGTGCAATGCCGCTTTTCTTCCGAAAAGAATTCGCGCCCGTCCGTCACGATGAATCCCATATCGCGCGTGCAGGCCTGATCCACGCGCGGAAAGTAGACTTCATTGAGAATGCCGTGGCTCAGCGTAAACCAGACTTTGCTGTGCTGATTGAGTGCCGTGCCGACGCCGGATTTGGCGCTTGAAGTCCAGCGCGGTGGAATGCCCGGCCATCCGGGCGCGTAGCGTGTATCAGCCATGAGTCTTAGTCCCTCGAACCAGGCAAATCCTTCCAGACCGATTTGACACAAGATTTACAACTGGGGTGCCATTTTTCTGTTGCGTCTGTCATCGAAGTATTAGGTGTCCAAATAGCTTTGGTTGCAACTAGACTGAGTTGAAAGATAATAGACCAGCGCGGCGTAGGGAACATGCGTAAAGCAATAGATGCTCGAGGTCGGGTCTTGGCGGCAATCTTCGCCGCGTGCTGCGCCCTGTGCCCCACTCTGTTTGCAAAGGACATTCCCGGAGCGACCGCTGCTTCTCCCCTGGACCGCGGCTTCACCGGGCTGTATAACCTCGACTTTAGCGGAGCGCAGGAAGACTTCTCGACCTGGCAGAGGCTCCATCCTGACGATCCGATGGGCCCGGTCAGCGAAGCAGCAGGATTCCTTTTTTCTGAGTTCAACCGCCTGGGAGTTCTGGAAGCGCAGTTCTACGAGAACGATTCAGCATTCGTCGACCGTCCCAAATTAACTCCGGACCCGGCCTTGCGCGATCGCTTTCAAAATGCGATCAGACGCGCTGAGACACTGGCGCAGGCAAAGCTGGCTAAGGATCCCAAGGACCGCGACGCGTTATTTGCCATGACGCTCTCCTCGGGATTGCAAGCGGACTATGCCGCGCTGATCGAGAAACGAAATCTGGCGTCGTTGCACTACACCAAGCGGGCCTCCGCCTCCGCTCAGGAATTGCTTGCCGTCTGCCACGACTGCTACGATGCGCTGCTCGCCACCGGCTTCAGCAAGTACATCATCGGCAGCTTGGCCGCGCCTGTGCGCTGGATTCTGCGCATGGGAGGTCTTCCCGCCGACAAGCAAGGCGGAATTGCTGATCTCCAAACCACGGCCGAGCATGGTCACTACCTGGCTCCATTCGCTCGTATCCTTCTTGCGATTGCGTACGTGCGCGAGAAGGATCGCCCGCGAGCCTTGGAACTGCTAGCTGGATTACAGCGTGAATTTCCCGGCAACACACTGTTTCCCCGCGAAATCGCACACCTGCGCGCCGTGCACTGAACTCGGTGTGCGGTGAACGCTGGCTCGTAACTCCACGTCTCGTGCCCTGCTTCATTTCTGCCCCGCGGTCATTCACCAGAAATTCACTCGTTTGTAACCGTCCTTTAACACGCCGCCGATAGAACCAGTTCATATATCCAAACAGGAGGAATGATCTAGCGATGCGCAAACTTGTGCTTCTGTTCGTGTGTGCGTTACTGGCCGTGCCAGGTTTGGGGCAAACCACGCTCAGCGGAGCAGGCGCCACATTCCCTTATCCCATGTACTCGAAGTGGTTCAGCGAGTACTCCAAGTCTCATTCCGGCGTTGAGATCAACTACCAGTCGATTGGCAGCGGCGGGGGTATTCGCCAGGTCACTGCCGGCACCGTGGACTTCGGCGCCAGCGATATGCCGATGACCGACAAGCAATTGCAGGAGTCAAAGACGAAGATCCTGAATCTTCCCACCGTGCTGGGCGCGGACGTGCCCGCTTACAACATTCCCGGTGTGACCGGGGAAGTGAAGTTCACTCCGGAAGTTCTGGCAGGAATCTTCCTGGGCAAGATCTCGAAATGGAATGACAAAGCGATCACCTCGGCCAATCCTGGGGTCAACTTCCCGGACAAGGACATTATTGTCGTCCACCGCTCCGATGGCAGCGGCACCACTTTCATCTGGACTGACTATCTCTCGAAGGTGAGCCCGGAGTGGAAGAGTCAGGTGGGATCCGACACATCGGTAAAGTGGCCAGTCGGTCTCGGTAACAAGGGCAACGAAGGGGTATCGGGTTTGATCCGCCAGATGTCCGGTTCGATCGGATACGTGGAACTGATATACGCCGTGCAGAACAACATCCCTTACGGCAGCGTCAGAAATTCCGCGGGGAACTTCGTCAAGGCGTCCCTTGAGAGCGTCAGCGCGGCGGCTGCGTCGGCCCCCAAGATGCCCCCGGATTTCCGCGTATCGATCACCAACGCCCCCGGTAAGGATGCCTATCCGATCGCGAGCTTTACCTGGCTGCTGATTCCGCTGCCGTCAAAAGATCCAGCGAAGGGGAAAATCCTCAACGATTTCCTCAACTGGATGGTGACTGACGGCCAGAAAATGACTGGCGCCCTATCTTATGCGCCGTTGCCGGACAACGTGGTTGCCAAAGAGAAGGAAGCTATCAAGCAGGTCAGATAAAAACCCAAGACCAGGATTCATTCGTCGACGAAACAAAAAAGGAGAAGAAGAGAATGAAGTCCGCATGGACATTCTGTGCAATGTTATTGCTGGCGACAGGGTTGGTTGCACAAACCACTGCGCCCAAGACATCGAAAAAGAAGGCGGCGCCTCCCGCCATCACCGCAGCTGACGTGCAGGCACTCAAAGACGCCATCGCATCGCAGCAGTCCGCGCTGGCCCAGCAGCAACAGCAACTGCAGGAACTGCGCGACGAACTGCGTCGCAAAGACCAGGTTGTCCAGCAGGCACAGACCGCCGCCACCGATGCCGCCGGAAAAGCCGACGCGGCTCAAGCCAGCGCCACGCAACAGCAGGCCGCCGTCACCGAGTTGAAGACCAATGTGACCGACCTGCAAGGCACGGTGGCAAACACCGTCGTCAACCTGCAGGAGACTCAGAAGACTATGTCCGAGTCGCCGGTAGCCATTCATTACAAAGGCGTGACGCTTACGCCGGGTGGTTTCGTCGCGGCAGAAACGGTGACCCGCCAACGGGCGAATGAGTCGGACATCAATACGCCGTTCAATAGCATTCCCTATGAGGGGAATGCATTGGCTCACATTAATGAAAGTAACTTCACCGCTCGTCAGAGCCGCCTTTCATTGCTTGCTGAAAGCAACGTTGGCAGTGCCAAACTCACCGGGTACTGGGAAGGTGACTTTCTCGGGGCAGGCGTAACTTCCAATAATCGACAGAGCAACAGTTACGTTTTTCGCCAGCGGATTCTCTACGCGCAAGCCGCACTGCAGAGTGGGTGGATTTTTACCGGCGGTCAGCAATGGTCGTTGGCGACCGAAACCAGAAAGGGAATCACAAACCGAACAGAAGTCCTGCCCATGACCGTTGACTCGCAGTACCAAGTTGGCTTCAGTTGGGCACGGCAGTACGGATTCCGGGTGGTCAAGGATTTTGGCGGCAAGTTCGCTCTTGGCCTTGCGGTGGAAGGGCCGCAAGCAACGATCGGCGGACGAGGCTTTTCGAGCGTTTCAACAACGAACCAAGGAACCGCAACGGTTACCACCATTGGCAACGCCTTCGTCGACGGTCCTGGTTCTGGCGGCGGCTTGCTGAACTTCGTCGACACCACCGGATATTCCTTGAACAAGTCACCCGACTTCATCATCAAGGCAGTGGCAGATCCCAAGTGGGGACATTACGAAGTGTTCGGGATTTTGAGCACGTTCCGCAACCGAGTCTATCCTTGCGCCGTGGTCGGGACGAATTCAACCGATACGAATCCTCCGGCAACCCCGACGACAATTGCTTGCGGTATCAACGGCTCTACGACGCCAAGTTCGGTGGGAGCCTACAACGACACACGAATCGGCGGCGGCTTCGGAGCCAACATCCGCGTTCCCGTGGTGGCGAAGAAGTTGGATTTTGCCATTCAGGGAGCGGCCGGGGACGGCATCGGCCGTTACGGCAGCGCCCAGCTTGCCGATATAACGCTTCGTCCCGACGGTACGCAAGCGCTGATCCGCACGGCCCATGCGCTTGGAGAACTGGAGTTGCACCCCAATTCCAAACTGGATATCTACGCTTACTTCGGCGGAGAGTACGCCTGGCGCACGGCCTATCAGGGCTACAACAGCATTTCGATCACTAAGACGCCGGCCATCCCGGCGAACGCCACGACTGCGGCAATCCCCGCAACCACCACAACCACGTTCAAACAAAACCAGTTCGGCGGGTACGGCTCACTCTTTGCCAACAACTCGGGTTGCAGCACGGAGAATCCGCCGTCGAATCAGCTCACGCCTGCTGGCGGGGGCACCTGCGCAGGAGATACTCGTCTGATCATGGAAGGAACCCTTGGGTTCTGGGATAAGTTGGTCCAAGGACCTAAAGGCGGTCTCCGCTGGGGGATTCAGTACTCCTACTTTACGAGGAGCGCGTGGTCGGGGGGGGGCATTTCGCCCAAGGCCGTGGACAACATGATCTGGACCTCGTTCCGGTATTACTTGCCGTAACCGGCCGGGAACTTACGCCAAACAAGATATCGGCACCCGGGGAATTCCGGGTGCCGATTTTCTTGGTTACATGGAAAAGTGCCAGGCTGGACTCCGATGCCACCAGCATCGGGGAATGCTTTATACTAAGGGTCCCGCAGCGTAAGACGGGAAGCTTGCCCTGCGGACCATCCGATCGGAATCAACCCGTAAGCATCCCATGG
>DATMNN010000090.1:0-152272 GCA_035569025.1 Terriglobales bacterium | reverse complement strand
GAAGCCGCTGCCCGTGCGCACGGCGAGTTTTTTGCCGCGATCCGGCCTGCCACCACCTTCGTCGAGGTGAAGGGTTTCATCAATCGCGAATGGTTAGTTGAGGTTGAAGCGGATTGCGTTGCAGACCAGTAAGGCATTTCGATCATCCGGGCGGATCTCGAAAGCGGTGTCCAAGTTTTCCGACAACGCTGAGGTATGCAACGCCCGTACGACGAGCAATTCGGAAGTTATGGGCTCTCCGTCGTACCGACAAACGCGCTTGTGTCCACGAATGGGGTCGTTCCCGGTTGGTCGGCTAACCGGCCAACGCCGGTTGAGAGTATTTCCGCAGGCATAACTTCCGCTTAGCCCGTCTTCACAGGCGCAATGCCGGTTGTTGATCGCATCGCCTCGCGAAGCCACACATGACGGGGATCGCTGTTCAGCCTTGGATGCCAAGCCATCAAGAAATAAAACGGACGCAGCTCTTGAGGTGCTTTTACGAGGCGCAGGTCGCGATTCCGTTTGACGGCTGAGGTCATGCCACTGGTTAAGGTCAGCACAAGTTCTGTACCTGGCAGGCATTGCAAAGCCACACCGAAGTAAGGTACCCGAATAGAGGAACTGCGTTTCGCACCGACTGCTGCGAGCTGCTTGTCTGGAATTGTCTGCACGCCGCCATAAGTAGCAACAACAATGTGGCTCGCTGCCAGGTAGTGCTTTAGCGAGAGTCGGTCTCCAAAGTGGCTGTCACGCGCCACGGCGCAAACCCAATCCTCGCGATAGAGCCTTTCAGTGTGAAAGTGCACCGGCAGAAGCCCGTCATCAATATGAAGAATAAGATCGAGTTGCCCACGTTCCACCAGCTCCGAAATATCGGCCTGCCAGGGAAGGAATTCAAACTGTACTTGGTAACCGTCCCCATACTGCCGGCACAACCGCGGAAGTAGGGCGGTGCAAACATTGTCAGGGCCCGAGATGCGGAAGTGGCTCTTCTCCCGCATCGGATCGAACAGACTCGGCGTGACCAGATTCTCCATCTTGGGCAGCAAGCCCTCCAGCTCCTGAAGAATCTTGCGGCCTCGTAACGTGAGTTCGAAACCTTGCGGCGATCGCACCAGAAGGTCATCTTGAAACATCGCCCGGGCGCGCTGCAACGCTCGGCTCACGGCGGGCTGACTGAGGAACAGGCGGGATGCTGCTGCGGTAATGCTTTTCTCCTCCGCAATCGCGGCAAATGTAATCAGGAGGTTCAAATCGACTTGTCGTAGTTTCTCTAGACGCATGGCGGCCATGACAATTATGCATGAACCGCATGTAGCTGGGGAACCATCTTTGACTGTGTAAGCAAGAAGAATGCGCGAAGGAGAATTCAATGCAGGGAGACGGTTTGCAAGATAAGCGGGTGGTTGTGCTTGGCGGTTCGTCGGGAATTGGTTTGGAGGTCGCCCAACAGGCGGCATCGCAGGGAGCGAGCGTTGTTATCGCTTCCAGTAGTGCGGAACGAGTTCAGAAAGCCGTTGAATCAATCGGCGGACAAGCGCAGGGCCAAGCGGTTGACGTCTCGGACGAACGGGCTGTTGTAACCTTCTTTTCCAAGCTTGGCACTTTCGATCATTTGGTATTCACCGCAGGAGACAGCCTGCATTTGCACGACCTTGCCAGTACGGATCTCCAACAGGCCAGACACGCCTTTGAGCTGCGTTATTGGGCAGCACTCGCCGCAGTCAAATACGGAAGCTCCCATATTCGCAAGGAAGGCTCTATCGTGCTCACAACTGGAATCGCTGGCCAGCGCCCCCAAAAGGGATGGGTAATCGCGGCAAGCGTTTGCGGAACCATCGAAGCACTAACGCGGGCCCTAGCGGTCGAGTTGGCACCAATACGGGTTAATGCGGTGTCTCCCGGAGTCGTTCGGACCAACCTCTGGCAGAGCATGAGCGCACCGGAGCGCGAACGTCTATACGAAAGCGTTGGAAAGGCTCTCCCTGTTGGCCGAGTCGGCGAGGCTCATGACGTAGCGCAAGCCTATTTGTTTTTGATGCAGGAAGGATTCAGCACTGGGCAGACGGTGGTGGTAGATGGCGGTACGGTCCTGGTTTAGGGCCGCAGTAGTTCCCAACCGGCATCCACCTCGGAGACATTCAAGACAGATTGGAAGAGTTGAGCGATTCACGTGCGTCTTGACCGGCGCTGGCCGAAGTTGCCGAGGATGCTCAGGAGGCGCCAGTCCGTACGATCGCGGATCCGTACTTTCGCTTTGGCCGAGTATCCCTTGCGACGAGAACCATCCTGCCGTCGAGGGCTGTGACTACAGCATGGCGGACGGGAGCGACGTTGCGTCTCGGACCAGTCCGGCTGTCAGCGGCGCTTCCAGCCACGCGTTACCTCAATCACTCCTGCGTCGGACGAAGCGGTATCGCATTCCCGGCTTTCCGAGCCTCGCAACGGAACTAGCTATCGCTTGCAACTTCGCGCCGGGGCGGAGGGATCCGCTCCGGCTTATTTTTCGGCAGTGATTGTGGCACTAACTGTTGTTCGGCTTGGGCGAGACGAGTCGATTGCACTTTAGTGAGCGATACCAAAGCTCTGGTAGCGCTCCTAGAGTCGCCGGTGAACGTACCGGCGCTTCAGGGAACAATTTCAAGCTCCGTAGGCGTTCCCTGCGTCGAGTCCTGACTCACCCACACCGTGACGTGCGCAGGTTCGGTGGCGTATTGATTTTGATCGTTCCAGATCGCAAACGCGTCGGGAGTGAGTGCGAAAATGACTTTCTTTGTTTCTCCCGGCGCGAGAGCGATTCGTTGGAAGCCTTTAAGGGCCCGCACGGGCTGCGCGGTGCTTGTACCGCGAAGTCCGATATAAAGCTGGACTACTTCTTCACCGGCACGCTTGCCTTCGTTCGTGACCGAGGCAGTTACAGTCAGCGCAGATTCCGGACGGCCGCGCGAACCGGAACTCAGTGCTGACGCCTTCAGTTCCCTGCCGGTGATTTCCGTTGTGCCGTACCGGAACGTCGTGTAGGAAAGCCCGTATCCAAATGGAAACTGCGGGCTATTCTGCTCGTCGATATAGCGGGACATGTATTTGCTGTTGCGATCAGGAGGACGCGTCAAATCCGTCGCTCCGGGAGGGCGTCCCGTGTTCAGGGCGTTGTAGTACAGAGGTTCCTGTCCAACGCTGCGCGGCCAACTGACGACCAGTCTCCCGCTCGGATTCGATTCCCCAAACAGAGTGCTGACCAAAGCTGGACCAGCCTGAACTCCCGGAAACCACGCCGCCACGACAGCTGGAACGTGCTCAAAGGCCCATGGCAGGGTCAGCGGGCGACCACTGAAGAGGACCAACACCACGGGCTTCCCTGTGGCGACGATTTTTTCCAATAGCTCCTGTTGTCGTCCGGGCAGCCCGAGCTTCGCGCGTGAGGACCCTTCGCCGGTCATCTCGTACGCATTCTCACCGAGCGCGAGAATCACGAGATCTGCCTTACGCGCGGTCGCGACGCCGTCTTCCATTTCCTGATCGCCGCCGTCACTGATTCCGCTTCCCTTCGCGTAGAGGACGTTCTCTTTCCCGAGCTTCGTGGCCAGCGCCGAGTCAAGCGAAATGACGTCTTCAGGCTTTCCCTGCGCGCTCCACGATCCCAACATGTTGGTGGTGTCATTGGCCAGTGGGCCGATGACAGCGACTTTGCCGATCCTCTCGCGGAGCGGAAGCAACGGCGCGCCACGCGGTCCGGTCGAATTCTTCAGGAGGACAAACGAGCGCTCGGCGGCTTCGCGCGCCAACTGAATGTGCTCCGGACGAAGCATCGCGGCCGATTCTTTCGATTCGTCCGTGTAGGGCTGGTCAAACAATCCAAGCGCGAACTTGATTCGCAACACACGACGCACAGATTCGTCGATTTCCGATTCCGGAACCTGGCCATTTTGCACGAGGTGCGCGAGATGATCGTGGTAGAGGCTGCTGACCATGTCCATGTCGACGCCGGCCAGCAGAGCTTTGCGGGCGGCGGTCGCGCCGTCGTTGGCGATTCCGTGCGCGATGAGTTCTCCAACGGACGTCCAGTCACTGTCGACAATTCCGCGGAAGCCCCACTCCTTGCGCAGGATCTGCTTCAGCGTAAATGGATTCGCCGAAGTCGGAATGCCGTTGAGAGAATTGAACGCGCTCATCAGAGTAGCGCTGCCGGCATCGATGGCTGCACGAAATGGAGGAAGATAAAACTGGCGCAGAGTATGTTCGGAAATCTCGGTGCTGTTATAGTCTCGTCCGCCTTCGGCCGCGCCGTAACCGACGTAGTGCTTCACACAGGCGGCAATACTGTCGGGGGCATCGAGACGCGATCCCTGATAACCGCGCACGTAGGCCGCTGCCATGGCCGATCCGAGAAAGGGATCTTCTCCGGCGCTTTCCGCCATGCGCCCCCAGCGCGCGTCGCGCGAGATGTCGACCATGGGAGAGAACGCCCAGCGCACTCCGATGGCGGAGGATTCCCGCGCGGCCACGCGCGCCGCCTTTTCGACAATCTCCGGATCCCAGGTTGAAGCGAGTCCCAAGGGGATCGGAAACTCGGTTCGTAAGCCATGAATGACATCCAGGCCAAACAGGATCGGAATGTGCAGCCGCGATTTTTCGACCGCAATGCGCTGATACTTATTTGCGTCGCGCGCATCGGTGGTGTTAAACAGGGCTCCAATCTGGCCCTTCGCAATCATGTCTTCATAGTCGGTTCGTCCGGTTCCGGGGCCCGTGGGCTGACCGGTCGAGTACACCACCAGCTGCCCGACCTTCTCGTCGAGCGTCATGGTACGCAGGAGTGTCTCGACCTTCGCATCGAGAGTTGGATCTGCGATGCCCAGGTATTGTGGTGAGACTGCGGCGGTGGTTTGGGCTTTCGCGGCGGTCAGTGGTAGGACGGCACAGGCCGACAAAAGAAAACGCAGAAGACTGCGCGACGATTTCACGATTGACTGACTCCCCACTGACGGATGTGCGGACAGGCTGGCCGTTTCCCAAAAAACACTGCGCGACTGGTGCCTACATCAAGGATTTGATCCTCTACTAAACCGGTTTAGTGTAACACTGGCTTCAGCATCACATATGCATTTTGGGAACTTGTCAATAGGCAAGCTTTAGGCTTAACTGGCTTGCGAAGTCGAGACGTGGGTGGACAGCGGCGGTGTATACTCCGCCCGTGCGGTCCGGAAAACGTCAACCGAAGTCTCTTCAAAACGTCCACGGACCGATAAGCCAGCGCATGCTGGCCGAGCATCTGGGCCTGTCGTCCGCGACTGTTTCCCTGGTTTTGAACGGTTCTCCCGTCGCCGACTCCATTCCCCAGAAGACGAAGGACCGGGTATTCGCAGCCGCCCGTGATTTCAACTATCGGCCCAATTTTGTTGCCCGATCTCTGCGCACACAACGCACCTTTATGATCGGCGTACTGGTGCCGGAAGTGAGCGAAGGGTATGCGGCGGCGGTCATGGGTGGAATCGAAGACGAGTTGCTTCAGGAAGGCTACTTCTACCTGGTGGCCAGTCATCGCCACCGGGCAGACTTGATTGAAGAGTATCCGCTGCTTCTTCAGAGAAGGTCAGTCGAGGGACTGATCGCCGTCGATACTCCATGGAACCAGGATATTCCGATTCCGGTGGTGGCCATTTCCGGCCGGGCACAGGCGAAAGGTATCACCCAGATCGTTCTCGACCACCAGCGGGCAGCTGAACTTGCGCTGGAGCACCTTTACCATCTCGGCCATCGGCGGATCGCGTTCATCAAAGGGCAGTCGTTTAGCTCGGACACCGAAGTGCGGTGGAACGCAATCGGCAAGGCCGCGCGAAACCTGAAACTGGAAATGCGGCCGGAACTGTCCGTTCAATTGGAGGGCGACCTGCCTTTGCTCGATTTGGGATACGGTGTGACGCACAAGTTGCTGGCGAGCCGATCCCGCTTCACTGCAATTTTTGCCTTCAACGATATTTCCGCGATGGGCGCCATCCGCGCGCTGCGGGAGAATGGCAAACGCGTTCCCGAGGATGTGTCAGTGGTAGGCTTCGACGATATTCAGAGCGCCGCTTTCCAGAATCCGGGACTGACCACCGTGCGACAGCCCTTGCGCCGCATGGGCCGGCTGGCGGCAGAGACCGTCCTGCGCAACATCGCAGCACCAGCACCCCATAAATCGTCACGCCGGATTGTTGTGGAGCCGGAACTTGTGGTGAGAGAATCCACCACCGCCGCACCCCTCGCAAAACCGCGCCGGTCTTGAAGAAGTATGAAGTTGAGACACCGCACGCCGTTTTTCCTTTGCTTCCCCCGCGTACCCTGTGTCCCCCGCGGAAAAGAAGTAGGCCTTTACCACGTGGGACGCAGAGGCACGAGGCCGACGCCCGTCGAGCGTCGTCTCCGGTTCGCCGGGTTTTACAGGACGTGCAGAACTCGTTACGTCTGCTGAAATTAACCAGGCTGTAACACAATCGCAATATTGCAGCAACAAGTTCAACCTACGCTTATCAGGCACTTCCCCAACAACGCGAGGAAGTTAGCTGTGCTTTCCCCCATGGAATCACTGGAGGCGCCGGACAATTCGCGCTACCGCGACCTGATTTTTGTCGTGGAAGACGACCTTGATGTTTCCCGCCTGATCGAACACAACCTCAGGAACGCCGGCTACGACGTTTCGACGTTCTTTTCGGGAGCGCCAGTCGTTCCGTCTGCGGCCATGACTCAGCCGGCTTTGTTTCTGCTCGACATCATGCTGCCTGGGATGAACGGCTTCGACCTTTGCCGACAGATTCGCCAGCATGAGCGACTGTCTCGGGTCCCGGTAATTTTCCTCTCCGCGCGCGCGCAGGAACCCGATCGTGTGCAGGCTTTTGAGGTCGGAGGCGATGGGTACATCACAAAGCCCTTTAGTCCGCGCGAACTGATCGCCCGGGTCCGGAATATTCTGCGTGGCCAACCCGAAGCGCCCTCGCTCGAAGTGATCCAACTGGGCGAACTGGAAATCGACATCAGTTCCATGACCGTGCGCGTCGATGGCCGCACGGTGCTGACTACAGTGCGAGAGTTTCGACTCCTTGAATACCTGGCGCGGCATCGTGGCCGCGTCTTCACGCGCGACCAGTTGCTCGATGCCGTGTGGAAGGAGAGTTCGTTCGTGACCCCGCGCTCGATCGACGTGTTCGTGCGGCGCCTACGGGAAAAAATCGAAAAGGATGCCCGCCATCCGCGCTACCTGAAAACCCTGCGCGGCGTGGGCTATCGGTTCGAAGCTCCGCGATAACCTCAGCCGGGGAGTGGCCAGTTCCCCTTTTCCAGCAGCAAGACGGCCGTTCCCGTCCCAGCCGCGTAGCCGTGGCTCTAGCGCTGGTTTCATAGATGGCTTCCAGGTCGAGGGCCAAGCTCCCAGGGGCTAAAGCCCGCCATCAATCTACGGGACTTACGCGGCCCTGAAGGGCCGCTCTTCCACGGTTGTGCATACATTCCATGAGGTTTTCCGGAGCCTCTGAAGCGCCCCTACCCAAAATCATTTACGAAACCAGCTCTGCTCCCAGCCGCGAAGCGGCGGCAAGCGGAGCCCGGCGCGTAAGCGTTGGGTACCAGCGTCGAAAAACCTAGTCCCGCAGAGACGGCACATCTCCTCGCCCCGTTGGGCGATCCATCGCAAGTATTACAATGGCCGTCCGTGATCACCGACTGCCACATCCACATTCAGCCGCTGGAAATGTTCAAGCCGGCCGCGCTGGAACTGATGGAGAAGAAGCGTCCGAACTATGACCAGATTGTCGAGTACTGTTCGTCGCCCAAGTCTTTCCTCAAATATCTGGACAATGCAGGGATCGACCGCGCGGTTCTGATCAACTACGTCGCGCCGGAAGTGATCGGCTTCACGTCGGGTGTGAATCAGTTCATTGCCGATTACACGCGTGAAAATCCACGCCGGCTGATCCCCTGCGGCGGCCTGCATCCGCGCCACAGCAGCAATATTCTTGCCGATGTGGAACAGATTCTGCGGCTCGGCATCCGCATGATCAAGATCCATCCGCCGCATCAACTCCTGTATCCGAATGAGTACCTGAGCGGCGTCAAGGAATTGGAAATCATTTACCGCGCGGCGGAGGCCAACGGTGTGCCAGTGATGTTTCACACGGGAACGTCAATCTTCGCGGGCGCGCGAAACCGCTATGGCGACCCAATCTACATTGACGATGTTGCGGTCGATTTCCCCAAGATGAAGATTCTTCTGGCACACGGCGGACGCCCACTCTGGATGAACACGGCGTTTTTTCTTTTGCGACGACACCCCAATGTGTATCTGGATATCAGCGGCATTCCGCCGAGAACTCTGCTGGAATATTTTCCGCGCCTCGAAGAAGTCGCCGCCAAGACATTGTTCGGGACGGACTGGCCGGGGCCTGGCGTACCTGAGGTCAAAAGGAATCTGGATGACTTTAGAGCACTGCCGTTATCGGAGGAAACGAAGATGCAGATATTGTCGAAGACGGCGCTGACGATCTGGCCGGAGTGAGAACGGTCTTGCGAGAAAAGGGGACGAGCCGTTGGTCTACACACTTTTTCCCACTGCTGCCAGTCTCGGCGCTGAGGCCTATGGAGTCACTACCTGTGGCACCTTGCCGGAACTTGGCTTGTGAAAAGCATCGCCGGCGAACAGTGCCTTAATGTGAAAAGTCCTGGTCTGGGAAAACGCGGTAGTGAAGCTTGCCGCACTGTTAATCGCCGCGGCCGTTCCGATTACATTGATTCCGTTATAGAAAGTGATCACGGTGCCATCGGGAACGGAACTGCGACCGGTTACCGTAGCCGTGAACGTCACCGCCTGACCGACGTGAGAAGGATTGGCTGACGACGTCACCGCAGTCACGGTCGGAGTCAGAAAAGTGTTGAGAACCACGCCTACCGTGTTCGAGTTCCCGTTCGACACCAGCAAATCGGGCTTACCGTCTCCGTTCACGTCGGACACGATGATCGACCAGGCGGGACCGCCGCCGGAATTAAGGGTAATCGCGGGCTGAAACGTACCGTCTCCGTTGCCTGGCAGAATGCTGACGTCCTGGTTAGTGACGGTCTGATTGACGGCCACCAAATCTACTTTGCCATCGCCGTTGACGTCCGTCGCAGTCACTTCGCGCGTGGAACTCGATCCCGAATTGAACGCGATTGGCGGCTGGAAAGTGCCATTCCCATTTCCCAGCATCACTGAGTTCGGGACCAGCAGATCGAGGTGGCCATCGCCATTGACGTCCGCCAACGAGGCCGAAGCCAAATTGGTTCCGGGAGCGTAAGTAACCGCCGTCTGAAAGGTTCCGTCCCCGTTCCCCATGAGCACCGCGGCCGCTCCTCCATTGCAATTGCCGAAGTCCACGCAGAGATTCGCTACGACGAGGTCCACATGACCATCCCCGTTTAGATCCGCGCCTTTCACCGAGCGCGCACCAAATCCGCCCGAGTCGTAGACGACTGCCTTCTTGAAAGTGCCGTCTCCTTTATTCAGTAGGACCGCGACTTGGCCGTGTCCGCTGTCGCACGCTTTCGTGACACACTCGTTGGCGACCACCAGATCGGGTTTGATGTCGCCGTTCACGTCAGCGACGGCAACTGAAACGGCGCTGTAGGCGCCCGAGTCGTAGGTCACTGCGGTTTGAAACGTCCCGTTGCCATTGCCGATGAGGACGGCTACCAGCCCGCCACCCACACAGTGGCTGTTTTCAATGCTGACGCATTCATTCGTCGCCACCAGATCGAGATGCCCATCGCCATTCACGTCCGCCACCGCGACGGAAATCGGAGCCCATCCTCCCGAGCCATAGGTGACGGCCGGATCGAATGTCCCGCCCGGCTTGCCCAGCATCACGCCGATTGTGCTATTGCTGAGATTGCCCACCACCAAGTCCGGCGTACCATCCTCATTCACATCCGCGTATGCCATCCCGTACGCGCCTCCGATTCCAGAACCGTAGGCTACTGGCGCCGCAAACTGCACCGGAGGTTTTTGCGCAACCAGTACGCTTGCCAGGGTTATCGACAAGCAGATCCAAGCAAAAGGGCGGGACATCGCAATTCTCCTTGATTACTCTTTCAGCGATCCTGTGGGTATCGAATACGAGGGGCTGAGCGCTTTATCTCGGCTCAAGGGTAGAAGTATCACCTGAAAACTTCAACGAGGAATGAATAATCAATGAATTTTTTGGCTGCCCCCCAGGGATTCGAACCCCGATAACCTGCTCCAGAGGCAGGTGTCCTAGCCGTTGAACGAGGGGGCAGTAGTATCGGCCAGCGTCGCGGTCTCCACACTGGCTAATCTGATTCTATGGAACTGCCCACGTTGGGTCAACAATGTCTGCACGCCAAGCAGTCCCTTTGCACCACAGAGTCACAGAGCGACCGAGAAATTCAACGGTTCATTACCGCTTTGGGTGTGCGTCTTTTCTCTGTGGCTCCGTGACTCTGTGGTGAAAGACCCGGCGACACTTCCGGAGTTACAATCACCATGATAGGGGGACTCTGATTGAGTCCGGCGCAATCCTCAGCGGCTAAAGCCGCGTTGATTTTGCGGCATTACGGACGGCCTGAAGGCTGTCCCCTTCAAAGATCGAACTTATTCAGAGCTTCCATAGAGGATTTTGCCCGTGAACACCGGAACGATCCAGCTTGAGACCGATTATGCGGAGATCGCGCGCCGCCCGCTGATCGCCGATCAGAGTGTGCTCATCGTGGTCGATATCCAGGAAAAGTTGGTGTCGCCGATCTGGGAACGGGAACGGCTGTTGCGCAATTCGCAGTTGCTGATCCGTCTCGCGGGAATCCTGAAGATACCTGCCCTGATCAGTACACAGTACGCGAAGGGCCTCGGCGATACCGTGCGGGAGATCGCTTCCCTGCTGCCGGACACCACGCCGATCGACAAGACGATGTTCTCCTGCTTCGGCAGCGACGTCTTCTGCTCCACGCTCAAACGCCTGCCGGGTCAGCGGACTACGGTCCTGCTGTGCGGCATGGAGACGCACATCTGCGTGATGCAGACGGCACTCGCGGCGCTCCGCGAAGGGTACGTCGTGCATGTTGCGTCGGATGCCGTGAGTTCGCGAACAGAATGGAATTGGCGCATCGGACTGGATCGAATGAGAGCCGCCGGCGCGGTCATTTCATCGGCTGAGATGATCACGTATGAATTGCTGGGTTCGTCGGGAACGGCGGCGTTCAAGGAGTTGCTGCCGTATTTGAAGGGATAGGGCAGCTGCTAGCTTCTGGCTACTGGCAAGCTCAGGTTGCTAGACGCCATCTCATAAATCCCACGGGGAGCAACACGAGTGAGGACCTCAGTGCGCTAAACAGCTACTGAAAAAACTCAGTCGGTCGAAGAAAAACGACCACGGGGGCTGAAGCCCACATTGATTTTCAGTGGCTACGCGGCCCTGAAGGGCCGCTCTTCCACGGTTGTGCCGGCCTTTCCGAGTTTTTCAGCAAACTGTAAAGCTAAATCCTTGGGCAATGGACCGCATGGCTGGAAGTGGCTGCAGAAAAAGTCTCTTGGTGGCGAAGATCGCGTCCCCAGTGGCTGAAGCCACATTCAACGCAAAGCGGTTACCGCAGTGCTGAGCCGCTGCGCTTCCCAAAATCAAGATCAACACCGGGTTTTTCCGCAACTACTCGAAGCCGTGCCCTTCCCCAAACCATTCATGAGACGGCTTCTGGAAGCCAGCGGCTAGAAGCTAGGGGCTGGTTTCCGCTTCTTTCTGCTTTACCCGCACGACAATAATTTTTGAGAATCCTTCCTCGAACGTCGGGGCTTTTAATTTGGCGGCCATCTTGCGCATGATGTCTTCGGCTACCACGCGCTCCCGCTTCTGGTTACGTTCCAGGCAGAGTTCGACGGGCACGTCGAAATACAAACCGTGGACCTCATAGCCGTAGTCTTTCGCCAGCTTGATCCAACTGTTGCGGTCATGGGGAGTGAGGTTCGTTGCATCGACGTAATTTACAGGGCGCCGCGCTACCAGCCGCGCTTTCAACATGGAGCGGAGGTTAGAGAAGACCAGATCCTGAAAGCGCTGCTCCTGGGGGTCGTCGAATAACAATTCGCGCAGCAGGTCGCTCGAAAGCGGACGGATATTGTGCCGCTTGAACCAGGAACTCTTGCCGGAACCGGGCAGTCCGATCGCCAGCACCACAGTTCCCTTGCTCGGCTGAGCGGGAGCGGCAGGTACCGCGCCGACATGTCCGGCGG
Source organism: Terriglobales bacterium (assembly GCA_035569025.1). Lineage (GTDB taxonomy): Bacteria > Acidobacteriota > Terriglobia > Terriglobales > Acidobacteriaceae > Acidiflorens. The sequence continues at coordinate 140,043 of DATMNN010000090.1, read as the reverse complement.
CTACAACTGGAACTGACGACGATTCGCCAGCAACCGGCTGGGCAACTGCGCCGGGCTTGGGACGAGCACCACGTCCGCGTCCACCTCGGCCACGCCGACGGCGCGATGGCCGGGCATCGGAGCGAGCTTCCGGACGACCTTCTGAACGACCTTCCGACCCGCCTAGCATCACTGCCTGTGAGTCGTTATCGACTTCCGGTTCGAGAGAAGGCTCAGGCTTTCGTTGTTCTCGTAGTTCTCGTGGCGGAGCAGCTGCGGGCGCTTCGGGCGCCGGTTCGGAAGCTTCAAAATACTTGGGTTGCAAGGGGACGGGCGCATTGGCTTGGTCCTTTGCGGGAGTGCCATCACCCTTTTTGCGGCGCGTCATGCGCTCGCGCATCCATTTACGCATATAGCGCTTGTAGCATACCCGTGCGTCGCGCCGCAATGTGGAGACCGTGGCAGCGCGTATACCTCGTTTTGCCGAAATGACATTTTCGCTTCGCCGCACCGCGCGCTACCCCAGTTTACAATGTGGGCATGAATCCGACGCATCCAGTGAGCGCGCCCGTGGACGCTGGACAGCTCCCCGCTGTTCCCTTGACTCTTGAAGGATTTTCCACGCTTCACCAGATGATGCGCTTCCGCTGGACTGCCTGGCGCGCTCTAACTGAAAGCGAGCGTCGCCGGATTGCCGACGAAGCATCCCATGCGCTGGCGCCGATGGAATCGCGAAGTAATGGGCAGTCTGCTTTGTTTTCGTTGCTCGGACACAAGGGCGACCTGATGTTCCTCCATTTTCGGGAGACTTTCGACGAACTCAACCAAGCCGAACTCGACCTCGGGCGACTGCGCCTCAGCGACTTCATGGAGCCAGCGACCTCGTACTTATCAGTAATCGAACTCGGACTCTACGAATCGAGCACGAAGACCTATCGCGCGCTGGCCGAGCGCGGCGTCGAACCACATTCCGAAGAATGGAAGAAATCGATCCAGGAAACCATCGCGCGCCAGAAAGAGGCGATGAAGCCGCGGCTTTTTCCTTCGATCCCGCCGAATCGTTACGCGTGTTTCTATCCCATGGACCGTAAGCGAGGGGAAGACAAGAACTGGTACAGCCTGCCGATGGAAGAACGCCAGCGCCAGATGAACGAACACGGGATGGTTGGGCGCCGTTACGCTGGAGAAGTGAAACAAATCATCACGGGGTCCATCGGATTCGATGACTGGGAGTGGGGCGTGGACTTGTTTGCCGATGATCCGCTGGTGTTCAAGAAATTGATCTACGAAATGCGTTTCGACCACGTCAGCGCCGTCTACGCTCTGTTTGGGACCTTCTACGTTGGCCTACGCATTCCGGCAAATTCACTGTATCAGCTTCTGGAAGGCGAACTGCCGAAGCTCACGTCCTAGACGTACGCGAGCTAGACACTCGCGAGCCAGACGCACGCGAGACAGGAAATTTGTGTTCGTGCACCTTCATGTTGACGCGTAACCCGCGAAACGAAACGCCTTCCATCTGTAACCGGAATCTCTGTTCCGCCGCATATTCGCCGATGCACTTGATGGCTCCGCCGGAACCGACCACGCGGTGCCAGGGCAATCCGTTTACTTGCCGAAGTACGCGGGCAACCTGCCGGGCTGCGCCGGTCCATCCGGCTGCTCGGGCGATGGCCCCGTAGGTGGAGACTCGTCCTTTCGGCAGAGAGTGAATGCAGTGCACGATCCGCGAGCGCTTGGCTTCGATCGTGGCTTCGGCCTTGGATTCGTTCTTCGAGTTTTTCTTGGATGATCGGTTCTTTGGCGTGGATCGACTTGCTTTTTTCACGGTCGTTCGATGTCCTACGATGTACAAGAGATTATAGTTTCGAGGAACTCCAGAACGCACCATGCGCATCCTAGCCGGATATTCGACAGGAGTACTGCAATGCTTCGAGTGACGAAGATTCTATTTTTCGTTGTGCTGGCCGTCCTGGGCATTTTCTCAAGCAGTTGCGGATCGGACCACTCCAAAGTGCGGTTCGTCCATGCGGCGGTCTCTTCCGCGCCTCCGGATGTAGCGCTGGACGTTGCGGTCGACGGAAAAACTGTCGCCACTGCCCTGGCATACGGCGGAGTATCACCTGCCACCGGCTATCTGACGATTGCTGCGGGCAGCCGGAAGGTGGAAATGAGCACCACCGGCACCACCGATGATCTGATCAATTCCACAATCGACTTTGCCAGTGGAAGGCAATACACACTGGTTGCGACCGGATTTGTCACCCCTCCGAAAGACCCCAATTTCAACATCGCTGCGGCGCTGTTAACTGATGACAACTCGGCGCCATCGAGCGGTAACGTAAAACTAAGGATCCTGCACGCGGCGCCGTACAATGGCGTCGCTCCGAACCCTCCAGCCCTCGACGTCTACATCGTGCCACCAAGCACGGATATCACTGGTGTGACGCCGAATGTATCAAGTCTTCTCTACGGGCAGGCGAGTCCTTACCAGAACGTTCCGGCGGCATCGAATCGGGTCATCGTTACGGCCGCGGGAACGAAAACGCCGGCGATCATCGATGAAACGCCCGATAGCTTCGCAGCCGGACAGATTCGGACTCTGGTGGTGGTCAACGTTCTGGATGGAGTTACGCCTTCCTCCACGCCGATAGTTTTGTCGGATCTCAATTAGCTGGAACTAGAACTTGTTTCATGAATCGTTTCCATCGAGGGAGCCAGGCCTCAGGGGCTGAAGCCCGCGTTTCTTATTGGCCGGTATCGGCACGGCTGGAAGCCGTGCCCTTCCCGGTTCTAAGGACTTACCAGGGCCGGTTCACAGGCTGATCCAGCCCGCGCGGATCAGCCACAATGAAGTCACCGAAACCAGCAGCCACAGCAGGATTCCTTGAATCAGCGGTCGCGGGCCGACCGTCTTCAGTGTCGTGATTGAAATCCCGCTCCCGATCAGGAACAGCGTCACGGTCATCCCGATGCGCGCGGCCTTGCTGATCCAGGGATAGAGCGCGGCGCCCGCCCCAACGTACGTATTGCAAACTGCCGCCAGGCAAAACAACGCAATAAACCACGGCCAGTGAATCTTTGCTTTCGCATGACGAGCGAGTGCTGTGATCAGCGTCATCGGCACGATCCAAAGCGCTCGTGCCAGTTTGACTGTAGTGCCGACCGCCAACGCGACCGCTCCGTACTTTGCCGAGGCGCCTACGACCGAACTTGTGTCGTGGATCGCCAGAGCCGCCCACAATCCGAATTGCGACTGGCTGAGATGGAAAAAACCTCCGATGAATGGAAACGTCAGCAGGGCCACCGAGTTCAAAACAAAGATCGTCCCCAGCGAGACCGCCATTTCCTCGCAGCTCGCTCCCGCAACAGGACCAATCGCGGCGATGGCGCTGCCCCCGCAGATCGCGGTGCCCGTGGAAATCAGAAACGCGGGCGTGCGCTGGACCTTGAGCAACATCCCCAGCCCCATCCCGGCGGTCATTGCAAAAGCAATTCCCAACAGCGTGTAGACGAATCCGCTGCGTCCGGCTCGCACGACGTCGTGCAGGTTCATGCCGAAGCCCAGTCCGACTACGCTTGCCTGGAGAAGAATCCGCGAATATCTCGCGGACGCTTCGGAGAAAGGATTCTGGAACAGCAGCCCAAACACCAGGCCCAGAGCGAGCGCGACAGGCGGAGAAGCCCATCCGCTCGCGGCAAAGCCCAGCGCTAACAGAAACAATATTGTCGGGATCATGAAAGAAAAGCCGGTCCTCGAACGAGGACCGGAACCAATTTACGCGGCCACCGACTTGAACGAATCGACCGCCGCCTGCTCGTTCTCGAACACTTCAAAAATCGTAACCAGTTTGGTCACCTGCAACAGGTCGTCCACTCGTTGCGTGAGGCTGGCAAGTTTCAGAGCGCCACCGGCATTTTTCGCGGTTGTATAGAGAGAGACCAGCGTGCCCAGGCCGCCCGAGTCGATGTATGTGACATCACGCAAATTGAGAACGACCTTGGGACTTTCGGCCAGCAACTTCTTGACAGCGTCGCGCAGGCTAGCGGATTCTTCGCCGAATACGATGCGTCCGCTGGCATCGACCACCAGTACTCCGTCCACGGTTCGTGTGCTCAATCGCAATTGCATGAATCTCTCCTTGTTACGACCACTACCGCCAGCAGGATACTCTCCGCATCAACCCAGTGCAAAAGCCTACCGCGCCGGGACTCTCTACGCAAGGACCGCGTCCTGTTTTTCGCCCTGAAATCGAGACTTTTGGTTGCTTCGAGGGACTCTTCGCGACCCTGTATAATCAGAAATTCCTCATGAGCTACCAGGTCCTGGCCCGTAAGTATCGTCCGCAGAAATTCTCCGACGTCATCGGCCAGGAGCACGTTACCCAGACTCTCAAAAACGCGATCGAGCAGGAACGTATCGCGCATGGCTATATCTTCAGCGGGCATCGCGGCATCGGCAAAACGACCGTGGCGCGCATTCTGGCGATGGCTTTAAATTGCCGCTCAGCGGCGAAGCCTGTCACCGAGCCCTGCGGCATCTGCGAGTCCTGCACGGAGATTCGCGCCGGCAATTCCGTGGACGTCATCGAAATCGACGCTGCCACCAATCGCGGTATCGACGAGATCCGCGAACTGCGCGAAGCTGCGCGCTACATGCCGGCGCGCGACCGCTTCAAGGTCTACATTCTCGACGAAGCGCACCAGATCACCGACGCGGCTTTCAATGCCCTGCTGAAGACACTCGAGGAGCCGCCCGCACACGTTGTGTTCATGCTGGCGACCACGCAGCCGGAAGATATTCCGCAGACCATCCGTTCGCGGTGCCAGCATTTCAGTTTTCGGGCCGTCAAGTTCGCGGATATTCTGGGCCAGCTCCGCGATCTCACCCACCGCGAAAATATTCCGGCCGACGAAGATGCCCTGGCTTTGTTAGCGGAGGCGGGCGACGGCTCGATTCGCGATGCTCTTTCGATTCTCGATCAGGCCATCGCTTCGACCGCGGACCATCTCACGCTCGATTCCGTCCGTCGCCTGATCGGCGCCGCTCCCGCCGGAGCGCTCGAGTCCGTGATGCAAGGTGTATCGGATGGTTCGAGCGAGAAGATTCTGCTGCTGGTTGATGAGTTGATCAGCGAAGGCCATAGTCCGGCTCATTTTGCCCGGCAACTGGTCCGCTTCCTGCGCAATGTGACAGTCGCGAAAATTGCAGGGAAAGACTCCGCGCTGCTTCAGGTTTCCGACGATGAACGAGCCCGCGCCGGCCGAGTTGCCGGGCTTTTCAGCGAAGAAGACCTGGCCCGCCACTTGCAAATCATGCTGCGCACCCACGGCGAACTCGGCTACCGGCAGGACCAGCGTTTCCATCTCGAACTGGGCCTGCTTAAGATGTCGCACGCGCAACGACTGCTGCCGCTGGAACAATTGCTGAGCGACGTCGTGCCGTCAGCACTGGCCGCTGCGAAACCCGTCGGGAGACCTATGCTGGCGCCGCCTAGTGAAACGCGGCGGACCGAGCCGCAGGTTCCCGCGCGGTCCAACTATGTATCTCCGTTTGCGGCTGATTCAGCGCGCAAGAACACGCCGAAGGCTGAGGCCGAGAACGACGCGGCCAATCCGGTACGTCCGGGAAGCGCTGGAGGAGCAGTAGTCATCATGGGATCGGCAGCACCCGCGGTTGCCCAGATGGCACCCGCGCCACAAGTAGCAACCAAGGGCGAAGTCAGCGTTGAATCCCTGCGCGAAGTTGTTCTGAATGCGCTCAGCACACAGCCCATGCTTGTCTCCACTTTGGAAACCGCGCAATGGAGCCTGGAAGGAGGTTCCCTGATCGCTCGAGTCGCGCTGTCGAGCACGATGATCGATATGTCGTTTACCGCTGACGCCCGCCGCATCGCGTCCGCCGCCGCCAGCGGCAAGGCGGCGAGGCCTATCAAGATGCAGGTGCTACCCGGAGGAACCGCGCAAGCCGCATCGGAAGCGCGACGCCCATCATCCAACGGAAGTGCGCGCAGCCGCGCCGAACAGGATCCGATCGTACGCAGCATGCAGGAAAAGTTCGGCGCCGAGATCAGAACCGTGATCGACTATCGCGACAAACAATGAGGTCTACCGCCGAGACGCAGGAGAAGATCATTAGATGGGTCTTTCTCAGTGGACTCGGCGTCTCGGCAGTGAATAAGAGGTTTATGCCAGGTTTCAATTTGCAGGACTTAATGTCGCAGGCCAAGCAGCAGTATGAAACGCTGCAGAAGAAGATGCAGGAGACTGTCATCGAAGCTTCTGCGGGCGGCGGCACCGTAACGGTCAAGATGGACGGACGCAAACAAGTGTTGGCGATCGCCATCGACCCCGAAGCCGTGAAAACCGGCGATATCGAGATGCTTCAGGACCTTGTCATGGCCGCCGTCAACGAAGCCGGACGCAAGGTCGATGAAGCGATGCAAGCCAGCGTCGGCGGCATGATGGGGGGACTGGGGTTGAACTTGTAATTTTGTAATTTGAAACGCCAGCCAAACGCTGCCGCTCGTTTTTCAAATTACCAAATTACCGGATTACAAAATCTTCCATGTCCAAATTTGCCGAGCCGATGACCCGGCTCATCGATGAACTGAAGAAGCTGCCGGGCATCGGCAGCAAGACCGCGCAGCGCCTGGCGTTTCACATCCTTCGCTCGAGCGATGACGATGCGGAGGCTCTGGCGGGCGCTGTCCGCGACGTCAAGGCGAACCTGCGCCTGTGCTCGATCTGCAACAACATTACCGATGTGGACCCGTGCGTCTACTGCACCAGCGCGACTCGCAATCAGAAACTGGTCTGCGTGGTAGAGGAACCGACCAACATTGCTGCAGTCGAGAAGACGCGGCATTTTAACGGCGTCTATCACGTGCTGCACGGATCGATTTCGCCATTACACGGCGTGGGGCCCGAGCAGCTCAGAATCGGCAATCTTCTGAAACGTGTCGCGGACGGCCACATCGAAGAAGTGATCCTGGCCACCAATCCCACGGTGGAGGGCGAAGCCACAGCCACCTACCTGGCGCAGCAATTGAGGCGGCAAGGCCTGCGCGTCACCCGTATCGCGATGGGGATCCCAGTTGGCAGCGACATTGAATATACCGATGAAGTCACCATGCTGAAGGCCATGGAAGGCCGACGGGAAATCTAGAGGCTAGCAGATCGTTCCTCAGCCGGATCGCACCGTCTTCACTGGCTTGGCGATCCCTTCGAAGCCGAAAACCACTCCGTGCACTCGAAATTGTGCAATATTTTGAACACATCTCCTCCGGCGGCAGTGCCGCCGGGAGGGAAACAACCCCCCATATCGATGCAAACAACATGCTTTATATCAATGCATTACGGGTGTCATAGAATCTTTCAGTTTAACTACGCATCCTGGCAGGGTACATGCATTTACCACGCTGTCTGCATCCTCGCTCTCTCTGAACGACTTTTGCTGGCGAGGCAGGTACCCGGTGCCACTACACCGGCAAACTCCAGGGCCAGCGCGCCGCGCGTGATGTAACCGCATCGCACACGACGCTCACGAAACCGGACCAACCAGTCCGGTTTCTTTTTTTTGCAAGGTATTATTAGGGTTTCTCGAGGTCTTGGCAGTGCGGTCTTTTTCTAATCCCCGCCCACCGGTTCCAGAAACAGGTTGGATTCCTCTTCGACGGCGACTATGCCCTCGGGTAGCGTTCCCCGGTTGTACTCCGCCATGCGGTTCTTCCACTTGAGGAAGTCGGTGATGCTCTGAGGTTCGATACGTACCTCGACTCGCCGCAGGCTCGCCAGCAACAGATTCATTTCATAACCGAAGCCGATCGGCGTGCGCATATTTTTTGCGGATGCCTTGGTCTTTTCGATTTCTCGTCCCGAGAGTTCCAGAAGCCCCCAGCCGACAGGAAGCTCCTCAACGCGGATCAGGCCCTTCGAAGCCAGGTAGAATCGCTCGCAGCCCACGCCGGCCTCGGGCTTTGCGCGAAACGGTTTTTCACGGTCCGCAAGGAAATCTCCGCGCGAGACTTTACACTCCACAAGAACGGAGTGGCATGCCTTCTTCCATCCAATTGCGTCGGGCATCTCGCCACTGACGCAGGCCTGCTCGGAGAGCACTACGCCACAGCGATAACGCCGCAGCCATGCTACGGCCATCGATACTAGTTTTGCGTGAGTCACTTGGTAAGGATAAGGCAGATCGCAATTTTGAAAAGTAGCAGAGCGGCTTCTAGCTTCGAGCCACGAGCTTCGAGCTCCGAGTGGGTGTTTCGGGCAATCTGCTGATTAGTACCGGCCGCCTCAGCACTACTTCGAGCAGGTGCCTCGCTGCCGCAATTTCCTCGGCCGATCGATCAAGCGACGCGTACCCGGCGGACTGCACGCGGATCACTTTGTCATCGAGTGCCACCCTGAGACGAGGCTGACTGTTTTGGCCGTGGCCATTCCCCATGTCGAGCGAATTGGCAAGACGCAGGACCCCCGCGAGTTGAAGGGTCACGCTTCTGTCTGGAAGAGCAACCTGCTGCACGCTCTTCTTATTCGCGCGTGGCAATGCACCGCGATGATACCGTGCGATCACGGCCGCCAATTGCATCTCACGGGCAGTCCAACCGAGCGGCTGGGCCAGGTTGCGAATCATCCGGAAAGAATCTTTGTGATGCTCCCTGTTGCCCTTGGCCTTGCCGACGTCGTGCAACAACGCGGCGGCATGTAGCACGGCTCGGGAATCGTGGTCCCCGTTTTGGTTGATCAGGCCGGCCTGCATGAGCCCGTCGTAAAGCGCAAGCGCTAATCGTGCCACGCGTTGCGAGTGCGAAAAGTCAGGATCGAGATAGCTTCCCCACGTCCGCAAACGAATCATCGCCGCCGAGCGCAATGCCGGGCCGGAGGGCAACGCCGTCCGCCAGACTCGCCAGAGCGATTCCCTGCCGACCATCTTTTCGCGATACCTCGCTAACCGCTTGGACCGTTCCTCCGTCAGCATCTGACGCCAACGCGTACGGCTATCGGCGTCGGGGAACGCTGCAATCTGCACGGCTGTATTCCATAAGACATCGAGGTCGTGCACTTCTCCGAGAAAATCCTGGAGGTCTTTCAAGTCCGGTCCCCACGCGGCATGTTCGCGGGGGAGGAAATTTTCAACTGTATAGCGCAGGCGCTTGATGCCGATCCGCAGCTCGTGAAACGAAGTCTGGGACCGGGTGCGGAGCGCGCGTTTGTGCAGTTCATAGGCGGCCGTCCACTTTTCGAGCGCGAGGTGCCGGAACACAACGCTGCCCGGACGAAGCCGGGCCGCTCGATGCGGCAGGCTGCGGCTCCATTGACGCCACTGTTTGCGGTCGAACTGCTGGAGTTCTTTCAGCGCTTCCTGCTTGCATTCGACTTCACGGACGCGCACATGAGCAAGCAGCGCGATCGCAACGGGATCGTCTGCGCCGTTCAATTTTTCGGTGAGCTTTTCGATCCACTGCTGCATGACCTGCATGTCGCGCAGTCCGCCGAGGGACTGAAACACTTTCTTGCCAGCCTTCTTCATTTCTTTCCACGAAGGGTCAGGATCGATAGCCATCAATCCATCGGCAAGTGACCGGCAGCGGCGAATCGCTACGCGCAGGTCATGCACGGGATCGGCTTCAAATCCTGCCGCCGCGCGTTCGCACTCGACGAGGACGGATTCCATCCACGCGCGCAGGCCGAGCTTGGGCTGGGGCCTGGCATGGGGCCTGCCATGAGCCGGCGCGGGGATGGGAGTGGTGGGAATTGTTGTGGCCATCGGGCTTAGTCGTTGCGAGTCCATTGTCGCGTGTTTGCCGCTATACTTCCAGAGCGGCGAGCGTCGGACGGTCAAATCCGATGCTACATTCCAGGGAGCGAGTCTATTTTCGATGAGCAAGGGACCGAGAATCTTCCTCTACGCGGTTGGCCTGCTGCTATTGATTCTGGCCCTGGCGATTACTTTCTCGATTGGCTGGCGGCCGATTCTGGGCGCCCGTTCTCGGCCTCTCACGAACCAGCATTTCGATGCGACCCCGGCGCGCCTGGCGCGCGGCGAGTATCTGGCGGGTTCGGTCCTGGGCTGCCTCGATTGTCACACGGAACGCGACTGGAAGGCGCCCGGCGGCGCGCTGGTGGCGGGCCGGGAGGGCGCTGGGCAGATATTTCCGGGCGAAGGATTTCCGGGACGCATCGTTGCGCCCAACCTGACACCCGATCCCGAAACCGGAGCCGGCCTGTGGACCGACGATCAACTGGCGCGTGCTGTCCGGGAAGGTATCGGCCATGACGGTCATGCGCTGTTCCCGCTCATGCCTTATCCCAATTTCCGGCGGTTGTCGGATGAGGATCTGGCCTCGGTCGTGGTCTATCTAAGGTCCTTACCAGCCGTGAAGAATGCTCTGCCGTCCACTGAGATTGCGTTCCCTGTGAAATATCTGATCCGCGGCGTTCCGCAACCGCTGACGCAGCCCGTGCCTCCACCGGATCTTTCGACACCACAACGCCGTGGCGAGTACCTCGTCACACTCGCCAGTTGCGCAGACTGCCATACTCCTGCCGTGAACGGACAACCTGAAACCGACAAGGCCTTTGCCGGAGGAATGGAGTTCAAGGGACCTTGGGGAACGGTGCAAAGCGCCAACATCACGCCGGATAAAACCGGCATCTCGTATTACGACGAGAATCGTTTCATCGAGGCGATGCGTACGGGGTCGGTGATGGGGCGCCATCTGAATCCGATCATGCCCTGGGACGGCTACCGGCATATGACGGATGATGATTTGAAAGCGGTGTTCGCGTATCTGAGGACGGTGAAGCCGGTAGAGAACCGTGTGAAGAGGAGTAGCAGTGAATAGAGACATACGGAAAAGGCGCGACTTGAGTCGCGCCCTTTTTCCTAAAGACGAATCCCTAACCGTTCCGGACTAATCACTTATCACTGACCACCGACCTTACGCGTCCTGCGTACTCAGCACCTTCTCGCGTTCCTCGGCGTCCCGGCGGGCTTCGCTGGGCGTGCTGGGAAGTGCGAACTCGAGTACTTCGTCGATCGTCTTGACGTAATGCGGAGTCAAGCCGAGCAATTGTTCGGGAGTCAGGTCCTCATCGACGTTGGTCTTGTTTTCCGCCGGCAGAATCACGTCATGTACACCGGCACGTTTGGCCGCGAGGACTTTCTCCTTGATTCCACCCACCGGCAACACGTTACCACTCAACGTGATTTCTCCGGTCATCGCGGTCAGCGGACGGACCTGCCGGTTCGTTAGCAGCGATACCAGCGCGGTCGCGATGGTCACACCAGCGGATGGTCCATCTTTCGGAATCGCTCCTGCCGGGACATGAATGTGAATGTCATGACTGGCAAAGAAATCCTCATCAATACCAAGTTGCGCCGCGTTCGACCGCACCCAGCTGTGCGCGGCTTGCATGGACTCCCGCATCACGTCCTGAATCTGCCCGGTGATGGTGAAACCGCCTTTGCCTTTCATCCGGCTGGCTTCGACAAACAACACGTCGCCGCCCGACGGAGTCCAGGCGAGTCCAACCACCACGCCCGCGCGCTTGGTGCGTTCGGCAATCTCGCCTTCGCTGCGGATCTTGATACCGCCCAGAAATTCCTGAACGATCTCTTTGGTGACGACGAGTTTTTCCGTCTTCCCTTCCGCCAGCCGGCGCGCCTGCTTGCGGCAGATCGTGCCGATCGTGCGCTCCAGATTGCGAACGCCAGCCTCTCGCGTGTAATGCCGGATGATAAAGCTCACCGACTCGGGCGGGAATTCAATCTGCTCCTGCGTGATTCCGTTTTCCTCCACCTGTCGTGGGACCAGGTATTGGAATGCGATGTGAACTTTTTCTTCCTCCGTGTAGCCCTGGAGTTCGATGATCTCCATGCGGTCGCGTAACGGTTCGGCAATCGGATCGAGCATGTTCGCCGTCGTGATGAACAGGACCTTGGAAAGGTCGAACGTCACATCGAGATAGTTGTCGCGGAACGACGCGTTCTGCTCGGGATCGAGCGCTTCCAGCAACGCGGACCCAGGATCGCCGCGAAAATCGCGCCCAACCTTGTCGATTTCGTCGAGCATGAACACGGGATCTTTCGTCTCCGCCCGGCGAATGCCCTGGATGATCTGTCCCGGCAACGCGCCGATGTAGGTACGGCGGTGTCCGCGAATCTCGGCTTCGTCGTGCACGCCGCCGAGTGAGAGACGAACAAATTTCCGTCCCAGCGCGCGAGCGATCGATTTGCCAAGCGAAGTCTTACCGACGCCCGGAGGTCCGACGAAACACAGAATCGGGCCCTTCATCGACGGCTTCAGACGCCGCACGGACAGATAGTCGAGAATGCGGTCTTTCACCTTCTGCAAGTCGTAGTGATCGGCGTCGAGAATCTCTTTCGCCTTGGGAATTTCGATCTCACCACCGGAAGTCTTCTCCCACGGCAGGACCGCGAGCCACTCGATGTAGTTCCGCGTGACGGAGTAGTCGGCAGCCATGGGCGACATGCGAGCCAGCCGGCCCAATTCCTTGAGCGCTTCCTTCTTCACATCGTCGGGCATGCCGGCGGCTTCGATCTTCGCCTTCAGGTCTTCGGTGTCGCGCGCCCCTTCGTCCTGCTCACCCAGTTCTTTCTGGATCGCCTTCATCTGCTCGCGCAGGTAGTATTCGCGCTGCGTTTGCTGCACGCGATCCTGCACTTCAGACTGAATCTTGTTGCGCAGTTGCTGGACTTCGAGTTCCTTCGCGAGATGCTGGTTTACTTTCTCGAGACGAATCCGCACGTCGGTGGTTTCGAGGGTGTCCTGTTTGTCGGAAGTCGAGAGCGAGGGCAGCGACGAGGCGATGAAATCCACCAGGCGTCCGGGCTCTTCGATATTCATCGCGACGGTGGAGAGTTCGTCGGATAGAGTTGGCGAACCGGCAACGATCTGCTGGAACAGGGTCAGCACATTGCGTTGCAACGCTTCGATTTCGGAGTTCTTCGGTGGAATCGTCTCCGGAATGGTCTCGACTTGCGCGCGCATGAACGGGCTGAGCTGAGAGAATTCCGTCAGACGCACTCGCTCCAGGCCTTCGGCGAACACGAACAAGCTCTGGTTGGGCATCTTGTCGACTTTGTGCACCACCGCGAGCGTGCCGACGTTGTAGAGGTCGGTTGGTTGAGGCGCGTCCACGCGTGCCTCGCGCTGCGCGACGACCACAATGGTCTTGTCGTCCCCCAGCGAATTGATGAGTTGCACTGAGCTATCCCGGCCTACCGTCAACGGCAGTACCGCGTGCGGAAACAGAACCGTATCGCGCACGGGAAGAATAGGCAGGGAGCGCTCAGAGGTGTCGTAGGTAGTGATTTCGGTCTCGTCAGATTTCGCCATACTTTTACCTTGAGTGTCTTTCACTCAACCTTGGATGTTCCAATCTATCAAAAAGATGCAGGGCCTTGCGCTAGGCTGTTGAATTCTAGACGCTTTTCGGTTTTTTGCAAGACACTCAAGGGTGGCTGGTCCTTCGACGGACGGATGGCCGTAGCAACTCGGCCCCCGCTCATTCCCGAGCGGGCGGATAGATCCCCAAAACCTTGACCAGTTCGGCGACTTCCCCTAGATGGCGCAGCGCATTGCGCGCAGCTTCGTCGTCCCCGCGGAGCAAGTCGACAAAAAATACGTACTCCCACGGGCGTCCGCGCATGGGACGCGATTCGATCTTTGCCAGACTAATGTCGCGCAGGGCAAACACGCTTAGCGCCTTAAAAAGCGCCCCGGGCTGATTGCGCACGCTGAAGGCGAGCGAAGTCTTGCCCGCGATGCGGGGCGCGGTTGCGCGGCCCTTGTGGATCAGAAAAAATCTTGTGAAATTCTTCTTGTCGTCTTCAATGCCGGCTTTCAGAATTTTTCCACCGTACACGTCGGCGCCGCGGCGGCTGGCAATTCCAGCAGCATCACTCAATCCGGCGCCGACCACGTGCTTGACGCTTCCGGCAGTGTCGTAAAAAGGCGCTGGTTCGAGTCGCGGATACTTGGCAAAAAGGTCGCGGCATTGGTCGAGCGCTACGGGGTGGGAGAAGACCTTGCGGATGTCGCCGAATTTCGCGCCCGGCGAAGCGATCAGGTTGTGGACGATCCGCAAGCGGAATTCGCGGACGATATGCACGTCGCGACTCAACAGCAGATCGAAGTGCTCCGCCACCGATCCGGCCAGCGAATTCTCAATCGGGATCACGGCGCCCCCAACCGTTCCCTTCCCGACCCGGTCAAAGACCTCCAGCGAACGCGCGCAAGGCACGATCTTCGAACCTGGCAGCATCGTTTCGGCCGCCTGGTGGCTGAAAGAACCGAGTTCCCCCTGAATGGCAATTTTCATGAAGGCAAGATCGTCTCAAAACAAAAGACCGCAACCCAGACGGGGTAAAAGTGTAAATCGGCTAAGACCATTTCCAAGGTGCAGCGACCACAGGGGCTGAAGCCCACACAGATTTGCATCGATTTGTGCGGCCCTGAAGGGCCGCTCTTCCACGGCTATGCACGCATTTCTGCGCATTTTCCGCGTTTTTCTCTCTGCTAAAAGAAACGTGTGACGCCCTCCTCGAGCACCACCACTTTGTTTTTCACTCCGGCGCCTTCGGCTTCCTGCGCCAGCAATTGCAGAGGCTCTTCAACCGGCTCGTGAGAGAGGCGGAAGGTTCCGTAGTGCATCGGCACCATCCAGCGGGAGTTCAGGTCCAGGAAAGCACGCATGGCGTCGGCCGGGCTGGTGTGGACATTGCGAAACTGTTCCGGGTTATAGGCGCCGATCGGAAGGAGGGCTAGCTCCGGTGCCAGGCGCCGTCCGATCTCGCGGAAGCCGGAAAAATATGCGGTGTCGCCCGCGTGATAGACCGAGTGCTTGCCCGAACGCAGCACGTATCCGCCGTAGCCGCGGTGCGAATCCTTGATGATGCGCGCGCCCCAGTGCCGCGACGGCACGTGCGTGATGTCGAGTCCCTGGTGGCGATAGGTATTCCACCATTCCAGTTCCACGATATTCTCGAACCCGAGATCGGAAACCAGATCGAACACGTGATGCGGAATCACCAGCGTCGGTGATTTCCCGGTCTGCTGGCGAGTCTGCCGCGCGATCGTGCGCAAGGAGTGCCGGTGCAAATGATCGAAATGGGCGTGCGTGACCAGAATCACGTCCACCGGAGGCAGGTCGCGCAAATGCAGTCCAGGCTTTCGGATACGCTTCAGCAGAAACAGCCAGCGTGCAAAGTTCGGGTCGATGACGACGCTCTGTCCGCCCAGTTGTACGAAGAAACTGGAGTGGCCGATGAACGTTACGCCGAGTTCGCCATTGGTGACGAGCTGTGGTTTGTGCGTTTGTCCCGTGCGAGGCGTGACCGCTGAGTGCCGCACCAGACGCGTAAACTCGCTAGCCCGCTTCCGGAGAGCCCGACTTTTCAGCGAAGCCTTTAACATGATTGATCAACCCAAACGTCGGGTCGCGGCTTGTCCCTTCTTATCAGAGATCTTCGATGCCGTCACGGCCAAAAGACGCGAGCGGCGTCTGATTCCCAACACATCGTCCAACTGGTTTTGTGATTCCAGTGTAGAACAACCCGGTTTGTCTTGACCGTAACTTTGCTGGTCATATCTAATTCAGGATCATTTAGGAGAACCTGGCATGCGAGTTGCTTTTTTGGGAATGGGAATTATGGGGCGGCCGATGGCGGCCAACCTGGTGAAAGCAGGACACGAGGTCAGCATCTGGAACCGCACGCCGGGGAAGGACAACGAGGTAGAAGGCGCCCGTACCGCATCCACTCCCGCCGACGCTGCACGCGGAGTGGAAGTTGTCTGGATGTGCGTGTCCGATACCAAGGCAGTCGAGACCGTGCTGTTTGGCCCGGGCGGCGTGGAAGAGTCGCTGGCCGAAGGCATGATCATCGCCGATTCGAGCACGATCTCGCCCTCGGCGACTTTGCGCTTCGCCGACCGCGTTAAGGCGCGCGGCGTTCAGTATGTTGACGCTCCCGTGACCGGATCGAAAATCGCTGCCGACAGCGGGCAGTTGATTTTCATGGCTGGCGGAGAAGACTCCGCGCTGGCCGCGCTCGCGCCGTTGTTTGAGGCGATGGGCAAGCAAGTCTTCCCCATGGGCGAGACGGGAAAAGGCCAAGCCACCAAACTGGCGATGAATCTGCAAATTGCTCTGATTTTCGAAGGCTTCGCCGAAGCGATCACGTTAGCCACCAAACTCGGCGTCGACATCGGCCGCCTGCTCCCATTGGTGCAGGCCTCGATGGTGCGGTCTGGAGTAGTCGACTACAAAGCTCCGTTCATTATGAAGCGCGACTTCTCGCCCAACTTCCCTCTCCGCCTGATGCTGAAGGATATTCACCTGACCCTCGACGCGGCTAAGGAAGCCCGTGTGCGCCTGCCCGGATTGGAAGCGGTCGAAGAGGTCTACGATCTCGCCGCCGAAGAAGGTCATCAGGACCTCGACTATGCGGCCACGCTGACGCTGCTGGAGAAATGGGCGGGCGTGGAAGTGAAGCCGCAAGTTAAGCTGGAAACCGCATCGTAATAAAACAAGCAGCAAATTACCAATCGAAGCTCGTTCCTGAACCAGAACGAACCGGGCCCCTGTAGAGCAACGAGGCCAAAAATGCACCTGCGTTCCGCCGCGGCATTCATGCTTCTCTGTTCCGCTCTGGCCAGCGCCGCCGAGATTCGCGGAAAAGTTGTCAGCGTGATCGGCGGAGAGCCTCTGGCGCGGGTTCAAGTCGAGGTTCTGGAGACCGGAGCGCAAGCCGTTACCGCGAGCGACGGGACCTTCGCGATCCTCAATATCCCCGAGGGAAAATACACCCTCCGCTTCAACGCCGTTGGATACCGCCTGGTTGGCGTGTCGTTTTCGTTGGCGGCAGGAGAAGAAAGCAAAGAGTTCGACGTCACCCTCGCTCCCGACAACTTCCGCCGGACGGATAAGGTCGAAGTGAAGGGCGATGTTTTCCAGGGAGAGGACTCGCCCGCGATCATTGAGACCAACCTCACCAGTTCCGAAATACGGGAAACGTCTACGGTACTCGCCGACGATCCTTTCCGCTCGATCCAAACCATGCCGGGGGTCGCCGCGTCGGGAAACAACGACTTCTACGCGCAGTTTTCCGTGATGGGCGAGTCTTTCGAGAACACCAGCACCTACCTCGACGACATTCTTGTGCCGCAACCTTTTCACGGGCTCACCAACATCAGCGAAGGCGCGACCTTGAGCATCATGACGAGCGAGACCATTGAAGACATTAAGCTGTTGCCGGTGGCGTATCCGGAAAAATTCGGCGATGCGGTTGGTGCGGCTCTGGATTTGCACACCCGCGACGGCAGCCGGACCGCGCCCATTTTTCGCGCGTCCATCGGACTCGCCGACACCGAATTGCTGGGGGAAGGCGCACTGGGGCGGCGCAAGCGGGGTTCGTGGCTGGCGTCGGCGCGCAAGAGCTATCTTGGCTATCTGCTGCGCAACCGGCTGAATGAGAACTACGTTGACGTTTCGTTTTACGATGCCGCGCTGAAACTCAACTATGATCTGCGTCCCAACCAGACGGTGACGTTCTACGGCGTGGGTGGGCACACGTTCGCTAATCTCCTGCGTGCGCAGAACGGCGGCGATCCCAACTCTTTCAAACACGGGACCAATGATTTCATCATGGCTCGGATGGGCTGGCGATGGACAGTCAGTCCGCATGTCTTGCTGGACACTCGCGCTGCCTATCTGGAAGCCCCCGACATGACATGGAACGTGGTTCAGCAACCATTGAACGATAACCATCACGCCGAGTGGGTTGCGGGAACCGATCTGGCCTGGAGTTGGCGTCCGGGAGACATTTTGGAGGCAGGATGGACTGTGCGCCGCGTCAGCGATCGGAGTGAGTCGAGCTTTTACGATCCGGTCGACGGACACCTCATCGGAACCTCCACTCAAGGAGGCAGAGGCTGGAAGCACGACGGATATGTCCAGGAGGCGACCAGTTTCTTCAAGCATCGCCTGCACGTTGTGACCAGTCTTAGAGTAGACAGCGCCGAGCAATTCCCAATCCACCCTGTGTCGCCCCAGGTTTCAGCGGCGCTCCAGGTGGCCCGCGCGACACAATTGCAATTCGGCGTGGGACGCTACAACCAATTCCAGTTTCCCGGAAATCCGCAGTTTGACGAAGGTGTCGGCCTGCCCTGCATCCCCGCGTCTGAAGTTCTGCAAACCGCGAACCACTACACGGCGGGCGTGGAACAGCGCCTCGGAGAAAGCACGCGAGTGAGGGCGATGTTCTTCGATCGGGAGAGGGATTCCTCGGACGCGGTAAATCGTCCTGACAACTGCAACCCGATCTTTCCGCCGCACGGCTTTATTGGTTACCAGCGGGCTCATTCCCGCGGGGCGCAACTGGTGCTCCAGAGCAGAACGGCCAACCGCCTCGCTGGCTGGATCGGATACACGCTGACGTATTCTCAAGAGAGCATTCTGTCATTACATCCAGATGGCACGCTCTTCTGGAGCCCGTACTTCCCGACTCTGGCTGACCAGCGCCACACGCTGAATGTTTTCGCGAGTTACCGCGTTACTCCCACGGTGCATGTGAGTGGTAAGTTCCTGTACGGCTCGGGCTTTCCCATACCCAACGGCGACAACTCTGCCCGATTAGGCGATTACCAGCGGCTTGATGTGCGGGGAGAAAAAGACTGGGCGTTCAAGCGCTGGAAACTTGCTTTGTACGGAGAGATGCTGAATCTAACCAACCACAACAATCCGCGATATTTTTACTCGTCGTATGATCAACACGGCGTGCCAACGGTCGTGACCGGACAAGGCCTGCCCATCACGCCCACCGCCGGCGTAGCTTTCGAGTTCTGAGAATTGGTCTCATAAATGGTTTCCAGGGCAAGGAGCGAGGGCCCAGGGGCTAAAGCCCTCAATCTTACTGCGACTGACGCGGTCCTGAAGGGCCGCTCTTCCACGGTTGTGCATGCATTCATTGAGTTTTTTCCGCAGCCTCTTGAAGCCGTGCCCTTCCCAAAACCATTCATGAGACAAGTTCTGAATATTCTCGCTCTCACTTCTTCGTCATCGCCCGGACATAGATCACCAGGTTCCAGACGTCGTTGTCCTTCGCGCGATTGTCTTCGGGTGGCATATCGCCCTTGCCGGTGCGGATCATGTAGAAGAGTTCCCCGTCGGTGCGGTCCTTGAATGTCTCGGGCTTGGTGAAGTCGGAGAGATTCTTCAGGTCGGCGGCCATGTCGCTCTTGCCATCGCCGCTTTCGCCGTGACAAATCGCGCAGTCCATATGGAAGACCTTCTTGGCGCGCGCAGTACCTTCGGGACTTGGTTTGAGAGGATTCACTTTCTGCGCCGCTTCGGGCGGAATCTTGTACTCGGCGGGTGGCGGTGTCTTGGAGGGAGTTGTGGTCGGCTGTGTCTGGGCGACCGCGGCTGAGACCACAGCCACGACCACGGCAAAGATTGTGAGAACCATCCGTACGTTTTGTTTCAACTCGGCAACCCCCTGAACAGAAGCGCGGTTGAAAAACGTTGCGGGGGGATTCTACGACTTCCGCGCCGTCACGGGAAGTGATTCTTATCACATTCAAGCGTGACTGTGTGAGGTGGGTGCCCCGTCCACGCTTTGCTTGGGCGGGTGTCAACGCCCACAGCGTCACGAATTGCACAAATGGGCGGGGGTCATTACGCAGGTAACGTGGTGTTATTCGCGGGATTACACAAGTATTACAGTGCAGTTGACGCGCCCCTGCTATGTTGCTTGCAGAGCCAGCACAATTCCGTGGGAGCCAGCATGAACTCAAATCCTGAAGTCGGCCTTAGTGTGGATATCGGCAAAGAACATTCCAGTGAAGCGGGCATTAATTGGGGTACCGCGATCGCAATGGGCTTTTTCCATGTCGGCGCAATTGCAGCGCTGTTTTTCTTCACCTGGAAAGCATTCTTCGTAGCGCTGTTCCTGTGGTGGGTTTCCGGGAGCCTCGGCATTGGAATGAGCTATCACCGGCTGCTGACTCATCGCGGATACAAGACTCCAAAGTGGGTGGAATATTTCCTCACCTGGTGTGCGACGCTCGCGCTTGAAGGGGGACCGATTTTCTGGGTCGCGACTCATCGCATTCATCATCAGTTCTCTGACGAGCACGGCGATCCTCATTCGCCACGCGACGGCAAGTGGTGGTCGCACATGGGATGGATTCTGACCGGCCGCTCGATGCATCATGACACTACGACTCTGTCGCGTTATGTTCCAGATCTGACCAAAGATAAAGTCCACGTCTGGCTCACCAAGTATCACTACACGTCGAACATTATTCTGGCGGTAATTCTGTTCGCGATCGGCGGACTGCCCTGGATGCTCTGGGGCGTATTCGTGCGCGTCGTCGTGGGCCTGCACGCGACCTGGACGGTCAACTCCATTACCCACATGTGGGGATCGCGCCGTTTCGCGACGAAAGATCTTTCGACCAACAACTTCCTGATCGCGATCCTGACGTTCGGCGAGGGCTGGCACAATAATCATCATGCTCACCCTGTTTCCGCGCGCCACGGCCTCACCTGGTATGAAATCGACTTCAACTGGTACGGCATCTGGGCGCTGAAAAAACTCGGACTGGCACGCCACATCTATAAGGTCAGACTCGAAAACCTGCCGCCGAAGCCCGCACTGACCAGCGACCTGAACGCTGCGTCGCTGGCGGCTGCCGCGGGCAACGACTAAAAAGCAGTTAACCGTAGAGATCGCAGAGAGAATCTGGGAAAAACCGTCCTGATCCGGCGACGACTCCGGGAAGGTCTTTCCCATGATTTCTCACCGATCTCTGCGTACTCTGCGGTTCAACGCCTTTCCCGCTAGAATCTACCCGTGAGGATTATTTCGCGTCAGAAGGCGATCTACCTGGTCATCACATTGGGTGCATGCCTGGTGGTGGCGGCGGTTGCGCTCAATGTTGGCTGGGTCATCCTCAACTGGCGACAGGAGATCAAGCTCTTTCTCGGTGTGATTCTCTTTCTCGCAATCATCGCGGGACTCGTTCTGAATACGATTTTTCTGGTGCGCGAAATTCGCCGTAACGAGCAGCACGATAGTTTCATCAACGCCGTCACGCACGAACTAAAAACTCCCATTGCTTCTATCCGACTGTACCTTCAGACTCTGCAACGTCGCGAAGTGGATACAGCACAGCGGCGCGAGTTCTATCAGTCGATGCTGGTCGACACCGAGCGGCTGATGCATACCGTCGAACAGGTTCTGAAAGCCGGAGAGGCCGCACAGAGGAAGCGTCCGGCACAACTGTTTCCTCTGGAGTTCAACAGCCTGGTGCGGGAGTGTCTGGAACTCGCGCGTACGCGGCATCACCTGCAGCCGGAAGCGCTGGAGTACAGCGAATCCTTGAACGGGTCTTCTTCCGCTGAGGTGGCAGGCGATCCGGAAGAATTGCGCACCGCCGTTTCTAACCTGATCGACAATGCGGTGAAATATTCGCCAGACCACGTCCGCATCGCGGTGGAACTAGAGGTTCCCGACGCGGAACACGTCGTATTGCGCGTGCGTGATCATGGAGTCGGCATTCCGCAGCACGAACTCAAGCGCATCTTCAAACGCTTCTATCGCGTGGCGCCGCGATCCTTGTCAAGCGTGAAAGGAACTGGCCTGGGGCTCTTCATCGTACGCGCGATTGCGCGCAAGCACGGCGGACAGGTTTTTGCCGAGAGTGAAGGCCTGGGCAAAGGAACTACCGTGACACTCGAACTCCCGCGGAGCGTGGAGTGAGCCGCGTATTGGTGGTCGAGGACGAAGCCCATCTGGCGCAGGGCCTGCGCTTCAATCTGGAGGCCGAGGGTCATGCCGTGGAAGTCTCCGGAGACGGCGAATCTGCGCTCGTGCGTCTGCTGGAAAAGCACGAGCCCTTCGACGCGCTGGTCTTGGACGTAATGTTGCCCGGCAAGAGCGGCTTCAACGTCGCCGCTGAGCTCCGCGAAAAAAAGAATTACGTACCGATCCTGATGCTGACCGCGCGCGGACGCGCCGAAGACGTTCTGCAAGGCTTCGCGTCCGGCGCCGACGACTATCTTCCAAAGCCGTTCGAGTTGCCGATCCTGATTGCCCGGCTTGAAGGACTGTTGCGCCGCACGTCGTGGATGAAAGAGGCCGCCTCGCGCCACGCCCCATCCGGCGAAACTCAAGGTGATGCGGAAGCCGGGCGGCCTGATGTGTTCAGTTTCGCTGGCAAGACAATCGATTTCGGCGAGCTCGAACTGCGTACCTTCGGAAATACCATCCATCTCACGCTGATGGAAGCAGAGTTCCTCCGCCACTTGATCCGCAACAACGGAAAAGTGGTCTCGCGAAAGACAATTCTCGAAGAGGTTTGGGGACTGCACGAGGACACCGACACGCGCGCGATTGACAATTTTGTGGTGCGCTTGCGGAGGTATATCGAAGAAGATCCGTCACAACCGAAGCATTTGCAGACCGTGCGTGGCGTGGGTTACCGGTTTGTGGCGGAGCCCGAGTAGAGCTTCGTTCGTGCGGTTGTTGGTGGTTCGTCGGAATTCCTGTTGGCCGTCTAATGCTGTTTCGCCGACGAACTCATCGCCAACTCGCGAAAAAGGCCGAGCACCTGTGCCGCGGTGTTCTCATCGGAGAGGCTCTCAAGAGCGACCGTCGCCGTGAAGTGTGGCGACGTCGGATTGAAGCGGACGTTCAGAAAATCTTTATCGCGCCATGCGGTGAGCGCGTTGATAACGGGAGTCAGTTCTGGTGGCCAGTCGTCCTTGGTGGTCAATACCACGGGGCCCGGACGGCTGAGAGTCCAAGTACGGGTCTCCGCTCCAACTTTCTTTGCCGAGTGGCCCGACCATCGACGCCGAATCACATCCAGATGAAATCCGGGCGGGAATCCCATGTCGGCTTCGAACGTCAGCGTCTCCGATTGTTTGCGCCACCGGCTGAGAACCCACTGCACGGGAAACGGACGAGGCTGGAGGCGAACGGTGAGGCGGGCATCTTCAAACCAACGTGAAGAGAGTCGCAGCGTGGCTTTCAGTTGCGTACTGCCCGACTTCCAGTGAGGATTGAGTACTCTTCCCTTGCCCAGGCAGGCTGCCTGCACCCAGTGCAGCAGAGCGGCTCCCCGGCGCCGGTTGTAGCCCACAAACCAGCCGTACCACACCAGAAGCAATGCTCCGGCCACGCCGAGATCGATCAGGAGGTAAAGCCCCACGGTGCCCTCTGCTGCCGAAATCCTACGTCTAGAGATGCAACTGCGCAAGGGGTTGACGGAGAAAATAAGCGGTGCTTATTTTCACGGATTCTCCCGCTAGAATAGCGGCGTGTCGTTTCATATTCGGCCCTTCCAAAAAGCGGATTTCGATACCCTCTGGCGGATGGATCAGGTCTGTTTTGATCCTCAACTTGCCTATTCGCGTCCGGAGCTGGCGATTTATATGCGCCGGCCGGGGGCCTTTACGCTGGTAGCCGAATCCCGGGGTGGCGACGCCGGCCGCGAGGGTTCTATCCAGCCCAAAATACTAGGGTTTATTGTCGCCGAAACGCGCCGCCAGACTGGCCACATCATCACGATCGACGTTCTTCCCGAAACGAGACGAACTGGAATCGGATCGACGTTATTGCAGTCCGCCGAAGATCAATTGCGCAAGGCGGGAGCGACCGTGGTGGAATTGGAGACGGCCGTGAACAATGCCGCCGCCATCCAGTTCTACAAGCGCAAGGAATATTTCGTGGAAAAAACCGTGCCCGGCTACTATTCCAACCATCTGGACGCCCTGGTGATGCGCAAGGATCTGGTTGCTGAACCAGCGAAGCATCCGTAGACACGCGGCTGACCTGTCCGGATTCCGAAGTCGCAGGCTGGGGTTGAAATGCCGAGGGCAACGCCCCCGATTTATTCCCCCTAGGTTGCGCAACTCAGGTAACTTTGGGGCGAATCTTGCGTCTAATGGGGTAGGTGTTTTTGCGTGCTATACTGCGCTTAGATGCGGCAGGATCCCTCCACATCGCCCTGCCCAAGGAAATCGACACATGGCTGGTAGTTCTCGTCGCTCACTCTTCCTGATCGTGTTCATCCTCGGTGTATTTGGTTTGCTGGGGATGGTATTTGCCCAACGGGTCAGCCCCGCCGCAACCTCTCCGAGCAGCGATTCGGACGTCCGCGACAGCTACAAGCAGTTCACCGAAGTGTATGACAAGGTGGAGGAAAACTACGCCGAGCCGGTGAGCGCGGATAAGGCCATTTATAACGGGGCGATTCCGGGCATGCTCCATTCGCTCGACCCGCACTCGAATTTCTTCGATCCCAAGTCCTATTCCCTGCTCCGCGAAGAACAGCGCGGCAAGTACTACGGCGTGGGCATGACGGTCGGCCCCCGGAACAACAAAGTCATCGTAATCGCCCCCTTTGCCGGGACGCCGGCCTATCGGGCGGGTATTCACCCAGGCGACATCATCGCCGCGGTCGATGGCAAGGCCACCGACAACATGACCACCTCCGACGTGGCTGACCTGCTCAAGGGGCCGAAGGGGACCACCGTCCGTATCACGGTGCTGCGTGAAGGCGCCGACCATCCACTCGAGTTCGCGGTTATTCGCGACGAGATTCCACGCTACAGCGTTGATTTGCATTTCATGATCAAGCCGGGCATCGGATACATGCATGTGTCTGGATTCCAGGAAACCACCGAACACGAAGTGGCGCAAGCACTCGAAGAGATGGGCGATGTCAAAGGCTTAATTCTCGACCTGCGGCAGAATCCCGGCGGGTTGTTGAGCGAAGGCGTGGGCGTAGCCGACAAGTTCCTGAAGAAGGGCCAGCTCATTGTCTCGCATCACGGGCGCTCGTCACCGGAGAAGCGTTACACGGCCGCGCACGGAAATAGCGGCAAGGATTATCCGCTGGTCGTGCTGGTCAATCGTGGAACCGCATCGGCGGCCGAGATTGTTGCCGGCGCCATTCAGGATCATGATCGCGGGCTGATCGTCGGTGAAACGACATTCGGCAAGGGCCTGGTGCAGACGGTCTATCCTCTTGGAGAAAACACCGGGCTGGCCCTGACCACCGCGCGCTACTACACTCCGAGCGGACGCCTGATCCAGCGCGACTACTCGAACCTGTCGCTCTACGACTACTACTACGCGCGCGACAAGGAAGAAAACAGCGCCAACCACGAAGTGAAACTCACCGATAGTGGACGCACCGTCTACGGCGGCGGCGGCATTACTCCCGATGTGAAGCTGCCTCCGGTGAAATCCAACAAGTTCCAGGACACGCTCCTTCAGCACTATGCGTTCTTCAACTTCGCCAAGCATTATGTCGTCGCGCACAAAGTGACCCAGAGCTTCGAAGTGGACGACGCGGTGCTACAGGATTTCCGCAAGTTCCTCGACGATGAAAAGATCATCTTCACCGAAGGCGAACTGATCGAGAATCACGACTGGTTGCGCTCGAATATCAAGGGCGAATTGTTCGTCGACGCTTACGGCCAGGAAGAAGGCCTGAAAGTACGGGCTGAAACCGATCCGGAAGTGATGAAAGCCCTTGACCTGCTGCCGCAAGCCCGTGCACTGGCCGAAGGCGCCAAGAAGGTAATCGCCGAGCGTAACTCGGTAGGTCCCGTCTCGCGGTAGGGGATACTGGAACTGGCCTCGTCATTAGTTCCCAGATGCGGGGATTGGGTTCCGCAACGGAATACGACCACCGGGGCTAAAGCCCACTTATTTTTTGACTGCTTACGCGGCCCTGAAGGGCCGCTCTTCCACGGTTGTGCATACATTCATGAGTTTCAGCAGCCTCTGAAGGGCCGCTCTTCGATGGCACTGACGGCATTTGGCATTTTTCCGCAGCATGTAAGACCGTGCCCTTCCGAAAACTGTTTGTGACGCCAGTTCTACTGGGCGGTCCGCAATCAGCACGAATGCCCCTTGAGTCCTGCCCCCAAAAGTCCTAAAGTACGCTAGGTAGGCTGGCGTTACGGGTCTGTCCAGACTAGCTCTGGACGGCCCTCACTGAGAACCGAAAACTGATGTTGATCCCCTGGATCCCGGCGGTGCTCACGGCAACTTGCGCGGGATTCCTGGATTGGCGCTACCGCCGGATTCCGAACTGGCTGACCGTATCGGGCCTGTTGGCTGGAGTGGCCGTCAACACCGTAGTCTCCGGTTGGCCGGGAACCAAGAGCGCTCTGCTCGGAGCCGGGTTGGGATTAGGGCTGCTGTTGCCTTTTGTGTTGCTGCGGAGCCTCGGTGCCGGAGACTGGAAGCTGGCGGGAGCCCTGGGCGGCTGTCTTGGCCCACGGCAACTGGTGGCGGTCCTGATGGGGACGATTCTAGTGGCGGGAGTGATGGCTCTGGCCGTGGTGATCTGGAAGGGGCGGCTGTTGCAGACGCTGGGCAATATTGCGCGGCTAGTGGCGGCCTTGTTCAGCTTTCGCATGCCGGGGGCGGAAGTCTCGCTGGACAGCGCGCAGTCCACGAAAATTCCGCTGGGGGTTGCGATGGCGTTTGCGGTTCTGTTGCTGGGAGTGGAGAAGGCGATCGGGAAATTTTGAGTCGATAACGATGCTTCGGACGTTGAGACAACTCGAACGCACGGACGGGGCTGAGATCGCCGAAGCCGCGCTGGTACTGCCGCTGGTGTTCATGTTCCTGCTGGGGATTGTCTGGTTCGGACGGGCTTTTAATATTTACGCCACGGTTACTCAGGCCGCTCAGCAGGGAGCAGTAACGGCTGCGCATCCAATCTGTGCCGTGGGGTGCGCTGGCGTTTTCCCCACCGATGCGGTTGTCGACAATACGATCTTTGCGGTACTCCAGGCCTCCAGTCTCGACCCTGGCCAGATCGTGCAACCAGCGACTCCAGCTGCGCTGGACTGTCCGGCTCCCATCCCCAACCATTCTTGCTCATCCACGGGCAAGGTGGTGTTGTGCCGAGCAGTCGTTCTGAATCCTTCGACGACTCCCGCGCAGTGCGGGGTGGTCGTGACTTTCCAGTATCCGTTTCAAATGAACGTGCCCTTCACTTCGCTTGGCAGCCAGATCCTGCTGACCGGCCACGCGCAAGCCCGGATGGAGAACTGAATGTCGCTGCCCGCAACGTTGCGCGATGATCAGAAAGGCTCGGCGCTACTCGAGTTCGCCATCGTGCTGCCGTTGCTGGTCGTGTTCATCGTCGGAATCTATGACTTCAGCGGCGCCTTCAATCAGAAGCAAAAGATCGAGCACGCGGCCCAGGCGGGCGCCATCGTCGCCGCCGCACAGCCGATGAGCGACATTGAGCCTACGGCAACCAATCCGGCATCCTTGCAGCCGGTGGTGGAAGTGATCTTCCGCTCTCTGGATGAAGACGACCTCCTCCCGCTGGGCGGCCAGGGAACCTGCCAGCTCCCCGCGACCGCGGCGCAGGGCGGCGGATCGACCACAAGCTGGACCTACACGGTCGCGGGATGTCCCGACACCGTTACCGTCGTGATTGATCGCGGCTGGGTACCAGTAACGGCCGACACCACCAAAAGCGTTGGCACCCGCGTGCAAGTGACTTACAAATATCATTGGCGATTTAATAGCGCGATACAGTTGCTGTTCCCGGGTGCGTCGTACGCGGCGACCACGGACATCACGGAAGCAGCCACTGTACACAACCAGACCTGAGGAATTTTGTGCGACTTACGCGAAGGATCGGGAGAAAAGGCGAACGCGGCGTCGTCATTCTGCTGGTGGCGGTTGTGCTCTTGTTTGTCGTGGGCGCGATGGCGGTACTGGCGATCGATGTGGTGACCTCCTATACGGCTCGCAGTGAAGCCCAACTCGCAGCCAATGCCGCTGCGCTGGCGGGAGCCCGGACACTGGCCAACTCGGGAATGACTTCCCTGCCGGCCGACGCCCTTCTCACTTCAGCGGCGCGAACTCTCGCCATCCAAACCGCGAAACAGATTGCGGCAAACAACCAGGTGGCGGGGAGGGTCTTTAATCCCGCTTCGGAGGTCGTCGTCACGTTCCCGAATCAGGGTTCCGCGACCTTTGGCTCCAACCCCCACGTCGAGGTGCAAGTTTCCAGAAACGATCTGCCAGCTTTCTTCTCTCGCATCTTTGGAAGAACCCAGAATGCGGTCAGCGCAACGGCGACGGCGGAGGCCTACAATCCGTCGGGGCTCGTAGGTGCCGCGAACAGTGGGCAGGCGATCGCGCCGTTGGGCGTGAAGCCGTGGTTGTTGCCCAATCTCGATCCGACTACTGGCAGCACTATTTTCAACCCGGCCAACGGAGCGATTACCAATCCTGCTTTGGTGGGCACCACCGTCACGGGCCCGGGCCTTTTCGACGCGCGTTGCAACCCCTGCACGAGTCCGTTCCCGGCACCGACGCAGTGGACGTATTATCCTGGTGACCCAGCGGACTTCCCACCGCCGACGCAGCTGCCATCGTGTAACGTCGCCCTCAACACGCCGTATAAACAAAGCATAGCGGGCGTTGTGACCACTCCAATCGCTTGCAATCAGCAGGTAAACATCGACACTGGGGCTTACCCCACCCGACAGCTCGATACCGCACAAGCTGTGAACTGCATGAGCCACACACTTGCTGACAAGGGTGATCGAGTCCTTGACAATCCAGGCCTCAACCCGGGCCTGCCTTTCCGATTCGTGGGTGGAGACGATAACCCGGTCGCCGCTGCGGTGGCTCAAGACATTTTGGTGAGTGATTCTCTGGTTACGGTGCCAGTGTTTGACAGCCCGAACCCGGTGGTACCTTTTAACAATCCTGTTACGATCATCGGCTTTGTGCAGGTCTTTCTGAATCCGGACGGGGTCAAGGCGCCCCTCGTCGGACCACCGTTTCAAATCAAGACTACGATCGTGAATCTGGCGGGATGCGGTGCAGCTGCCGGCGGACAGCCCATCATAGGAAACGGCGCTTCTGCAATTCCAGTGCGGCTGATTGCAAATCCCTGAGCGAGTGCTCAGGTTGACGGGTGATGCCAATGATCATCGCGTCTTCTCTGTCGGCCCCCAGCATGGCGATTGGATGGGCGACACTCCCCATGTCGACAGCTCCGCCGTGCCACAAGCAAACCGGACCCTGGGTTCATCATTAGAACAACGAAAAATATCATGATCGAGGCAGATGCAGAAACATCGATTGAGCAAATCGAGTGATTGGCTCTGTCCTTGGGTCGCTTGAGCGGCGACAACTCGGACCATCGTCAGTGCCAGGACGCCAAAGGTGGCTTCACTGCTTGCCCGCGACTTGTTGGTGAGCGGATGGATCATCTCGATTATGTGCTCGGCGCCTAACCTAAGTATAGGGACACCGATAAGCAAATCGCTGATCCCTGCTGTCTCTTTGGTAATCGGGCGGCGCGACCTTGCGGTCACCAGCGGAAATAACACTGGAATGAATAGTTTGCGGTAGGCTTGTCTGGCCGCAACATGATCTCCAAATCCCTCGAACGACTGTTGTCCCGGTTAGAAGAGTCTCGCTACCGTTTTGGCTCGGGCGAGGTGGATCGCGTGGTGAGGCTACTCAACGCGCTCGCCAGGATTCGCGTCAAGGATCCCACGTCGTTCATTCGGCTCCACGAGACTTTACTTTTTCTGCGAGCGTTCCCGCAGGCCCCCGGAGTGGTTCGTGCGGTCGAGAAATTGCTCAACAGTTTCTGGAAGAAAGTCGCAGAACTTCGTGCAGGCGAAGAAGATCTCAGTTCATGGGAAACATTCGAGTTCGCAGGCGTGTCCGGCACCACCATGGAGGACACTCTCAGTTTTGACGTGGCACGCTGGCTGATTCGCCGGTTGCCGGGCAGAGTTGAGATCGCGTGGGACAACTATGAGCCCGGACGCGAGGCGGGCGCCGTCTGGCCACGTTTCATGCCGCTGCTCGAAGACGATGCATTCGTCGAGGCAGATACTCCCTGGCGTAAATGGCTGGACTCGGCGCGCGGGAAGAAGAACAGTGCGGAGTGGCTGATCGAACACTTTGAGAGCCTCGAACTTCCGGATCGCGACAAAGCGGAACTCTACGATTCGCTGCGGCTACCTCTGCGGTGGGATCTCGGCAACTCGCGCGTGTCGAGGACACGGAATTTCGGGACAATGTGGGATCCCAGGCAAAAGACCTTCTACCACACGGAGCCGCTGATCTCCCGCAGCCAGGTTTCATTGGCCGTGGAGTTGGCGAGGAAACCTCCGGCGCTCATCAAGCTGTCGCGTAAGGAGGGCGAACGCGTGATGGATGCGATCCGTGAAGTCATGCTGGTTCGGTATCGAGAGCTGTACGGAACCACGCTGGGCGATCCTGCATCGGTGGTGCGCGCCGATGTGGGACGTGGCGTTTCCATCTACCTCTGGAGTCTGCCGCCCGAGAGGCGATTGCCGCTGCGCGCCTACGTTGCGGGATTCACCTGGAAAAACGGAGTGCCCGTCAACTACATCGAGGCCATCGGGCTGTGCGAGTGGATGGAGGTGGGGTTCAACACGTTCTACACTTTCCGCGGTGGCGAGACAGCATGGATCTACGCGCAGGTGCTGCGATGCCTCTGTCACCTCATGGGAACGACGTGCATGTCGGTCTATCCGTATCAACTCGGGCACGATAACGAAGAAGCTATCCAGTCGGGCGCATTCTGGTTTTATCGCAAGCTGGGATTTCGGCCTGGGCGTCCGGAGTTGTTGCGGCTGGTGGAGAACGAAGAGAGCAAGATCGCCGCCAATCCGAAATATCGAACTCCCGCGCGAACTCTGCGGCGCCTCGCGGCGTCGCATGTGTTCTATGAGTTGCTGGGGAGCGAAGTCGGCGCCTGGGATCGCTTCTCTACGCGAAACATTGGGGTGCGCGTAAACGCTCGCATGGCGCGGGATTTCGGCGGGAACGCGCAGAGGATGAGAACGGAGTCTGCGCGACGGCTGGCCCGTTCTTTAGGAGCGAATACTACATCGTGGACGAAGATCGAGAAGGCGAGCCTGGAAAATCTTGCGGTGGCGCTTGCCAGTGCACGCCTTTCGGAATGGACGAGCGCCGAGCGCGACGCACTCTTGCGAATCATTCGTGCTAAGTCAGCGAGGGATGAGATGAAATTCCTCCATCTCACACGAGGGCATCCGCGTTTGCGCGATGCATTGTTGAAGATTGGATCTTAGCGTTCGGCGGTCACGGCTCATGGGCCTTCGATTCACATGGGATTCGAACCAGAGAGTCTTCTTGCTTTGTACGCATACACTACCGCCAGCAGCGGCGGCGCGAGCAGAAATCCCCAGAACGGAATCACGAATCCCATGACAATCGGCACCAGGATTGACGCCCACATGGGCACTCGCGCTACACGGCGCATGATGTAGGGCTGCAGCAGCAAACCGTCGACGACGACAATTACGGCGTAGAGAATCAGAACGTAGAGTGGATGCTCCCAGTCCTGCCATCGCAGAAGCGCCGAGAGCACCGGGCCGAGCAGGCTGAGGACCGGGCCCAGGTGAGGAACGATCTGAAGCGCGGCGGCGAGCAGCGCCCAAAGCGGGGCCCACGGCACTTTGAGAATCCACAGACCGATCAGCCATAGCAGCGCGACGGCGATCGAGTCCTGTATCTGGGCGACCGCCCAGCTCTTCAGCGCCGAGCCGGTCAGGCGAACATGATCCTTAGTATCCATCTGCAAATTATCTTTGCTCGTGTAAGCCGCTCCTGTAAACCTTATCCCGCCAATTCCGTCCATAGCAATAGAGCCAGAACAATCGATGAGCCTCTCCCTTCCGGCGTTAGCGGCGCAGACTGAAACGTGTCCGACGGCCATCACCGCCGCGGACTTCGATCAGATCGTGCGGCAGCACCAGAGGAAGGTTTACCGTGTATTGCTTTTGATGCTCAAGAATCCCGAAGACGCGGACAATCTGACGCAGGAATGTTTCCTCCGGGCCTACACGAGCATGCGGAGTTTCCGGGGAGAGTGCAGCGTACAGACCTGGTTGCTGCGGATCGCCGTCAACCTGGCGCGCGACGATGCACGCAACCGCCGGGTGGGATTCTGGAAACGCCTACTGCGGTTGGACGACAGTAACGACGACGGCAACTCGGTATCGTCCGAGCAGGAGCCGGCCTCGACCAGGGAATCTCCGGAGCGTGGTCTGATCGCCCATCAGGAATTAGACGCGGTCTGGCGCGCAGTGGATCAATTGTCACCCCGGCAGAAGGAAGTATTCGTCCTGCGGTTTGCGGAAGAGATGGAATTGAAGGAAATCGCCGAAGTACTGAACCTGCGCACGGGCACTGTGAAAGCTCAACTCTTTCGGGCGGTGACGAGCGTGCGAGAGCAAGTCCGGAGATGAGGAACATGACTGCCAAGAAGATCGCAAACGATCACGAACTCGATGACAGACTGGTCGCGGAACTTCGCGCGGGGGCGATCCACGCGGGCCAGCGTCCGGAAGAGTTCTGGGACGGCCAGCGAAGAAGAATTCACTCGCGTATTGAAAGTGACGGCGCGCGCAGGCCCCGAAACATGTGGCTGATGGCGGCCACTGCGGTACTGGTCTTCGTCGGTGTTCTATTCGTTGCGCCTGCCGGTCCCAGACCGCAGGAGACTAAGCCGCGGGCAACCCTTGACGCCGATCAGGAACTGCTGCTGGCGGTCGAGCATGCGCTGGCTACCGGAACGCCTGAAGCGTTGGAACCCCTTACCCTGCTGGTGGAATCCAGTGCGAACAACAACCAGGATGAATCGATTTCTCAAAAGGAGCACGGTCATGAAAACTAGATGGGTCACGTTCTTATTCGTATTGCTGGGTGTTTCCTCCGGGCTGATCGCTCAAACCCCGCCTCCTGAGCCGCGTTCACCGCACGATCGAAAGAACGTGGAGAGGACAATCGTCGTGCGCGGTGAGGCCGGCATGCATGGAGAAATGGGCAAGTGGTGGCGAGACGCCGAAATCGCCAAGAAACTACAACTCTCGGACGGACAGATCGGGCAGCTTGACCAGATTTTTTACGATCACCGCGTGAAGTTGATCGATCACGGCGCGGAAATGGAAAAGCAAGACCTGAAATTGCAGTCTCTGCTGGACGCCGATACGCCCGACGAAGGGCAGATCGGCTCGCAGGTCGACCTGGTGCTGGCCGCACGCGGAAAATTGGAGCGCGAATATACCTTCATGAATCTGGATTTGCGAAAGGTGCTGAGCCTCGACCAATGGCGACAGTTGAAGAGTATCCGCGGCGAGCACGGCACACGGGACAACATGATTTACTTCAGGAAGAGAATTGAAGGGCCGGGAGCCGGGCCCCTCCAACCACCGCTTCCGCCGGATATTGAAGTAGAGGTGGCGCCACTGCCGAACTTGTAAGGTCGACGCACTACGGAGTGGCCGAGCAGTTCCCTGCAACGCGCAAGGATGACACTGCTCGGTCACATTGTCCGCGTACCAATTAAGGTTTGCGCTTGCCGGCTCGCGCGAGGATCCGCCGCACTTTCTTCGGAGAAATCGACAACCGCTCGGCTACGCGCGAGACCTTGCGGTCTTCACGCTCCCAGACTCGCGGAATCACAAGCTCGGCGAATTCTTCACTGATCTGGCGGAAAGTCTTGTCGCCGATCGCTCCCTGCGACCACGCTTTGAGCGTTGGGTTAACGGATCCTTTGGGTTGAATCCTTGCGCGGAGGGATTGCAATTCCTGCCATAGGCTGTCGGGCTGGCTCGACTTGCAGGATGCCCGCGCCAAATCGTAGGACTGGCGGGCCGCCGCGGAGTCGTCAAAAAAAGAATTGCAATGTGTGAGGCCCTGCCACAGGTAAGCACGGGCCAGCAGAAGTTCGTGCTGGGTTTGCTTTGCCAGGTCCACCGCGCTTTGAATGAACTCCAGCGCGCGGCGGGCATGCCTTCCGGGATCCGCACCCTCGCTGATCTCCTCTTCGACTTTCGCGTTTTCGATCATGCACTGTAGAACCCGCGCCCGGCACATCAGGATGTAGTCCTGTTTCTCTTCCGCCAGATGAAACGCCGAGTCCGCTTGCTTCTCTGCCGTGTGAAAATCGCTGTTGTCCAAATGAATGTAGGCCGCGTTCAACGAAAGTGTGCCCACCCCGTGAACAGTTGGGCGTCGCTGATAGATGGCGTGCGCCGCAGCGAGATGTTCCAGCGCTTCCTTGCGCAATTGCAACAGGCGCCCCCGGTAATCGCTCCTTGACGAACGCTTGGAATCGTCTTTGCCCGGTGCTTTGCGGTGGCGCTGCGCATCGTGATCGATCCTTCGTTGGAGCTGGAGCGCGATTCCCCGCTTGGCCAATGCCATGTTGGCCAGCGACCGCGCCAGGTTCGGATGCTCGGAATCCCGCTTTCGGAACTGCTCGATCGCAATGGTGAACAGTTCGATTGCCTTGTCGAAGCGCCCCTCGCGGCGCGCCAGCCGCCCGTAGAACGACTGAATGTTCCCGAGCGTAACGTAGTCTTCCGTATCTCGCAGAGTCGTTTCCGCATCTTTCGAAATCCGGGCAGCCTCTTTCGATTTCCCCTGCTGGAATAGCAGCCAGCTTTCGAGGACCTGCATCACGGCAGCCATCCGCTGATGACCGAGTTCAAGCGCCAGATCTCGTCCCCGGCAAGTGAAAATCAGCGCTTCCCCATACTCACCTCGTTTTCGCAGGCAGCGTCCCTTCCAGTAGTTGACGATGGCCAGAAGAAAACTGTCGTTCATCTCTTGCGCCAGGCTCAGCACAAAATCAAAATGACCGATGGCGACCTCCATCGCTTCTTCCCGCATGGCGACCATGCCTGCTGCCATGCGAATTTGGAGATAATCGGAGAGGGAGAGCCGCGAGCAACGGTCCGGAGTAAACTGTTGCAGAAGATCTTTCAGCTCCTCCAAACCATCGAAACCGATATCCACCCAAACGGAAACATGTGCCACGAATCTGGCCGTGTATGGGTCTTCAAGATCGCACTTCACGATCAGCTCCGCATTTTCCTGGAGGCGGGCGATCCCGCGTTCGATCTCACGCGCGGCAATATGCTTCCTCAATTGCGACAGGAAAGCTTCGCCGATTTGCCGACGAGTGGCGGGAGTCTTGGGTGGACCCATGCCTTGACCTTTTAGTCCAACAGGCCGGAACCTGCAAGGGTCAAGAATTCGGGGAACTCTTTCGCCGTGACCAAGTCTGTCATCAACTTCGCGGCGGAACTTCGGCACACGCCCTCGCCCAGTTGAGCTGTGCGCTCCTCAATGATCTGGCAAACTAGGGCTGCGGTTACGAGCTGGCCGTCGTTCAGCGTTGCCCCGTGTCGCACCCACTGCCACACTTGGGCGCGGCTGATTTCAGCTGTAGCTGCGTCCTCCATCAGGTTGTAGATCGGTACACACCCTGAACCTTGCAGCCACGAATCGAGATACTGCAGGCCCACGTCGATGTTCCAGCGCAAGCCTTCTTCCGTGATGTCGCCCGCTGAAACCTTGAGCAAATCCGCTGCCTGAATCGCGCGACTGTCTCGCTTCCTGGATATCTGGTTCGCCTCAGGCATATATGTATCAAAGACCTCTTTTGCGGCGGCGACCAGTCCCGGGTGTGCCACCCAGGTCCCGTCGTGCCCGGCGTGAACTTCGCGAAGTTTGTCGGCTTTTACTTTCGCAAAAGCCCGTTCATTGGCCTCGGCATCGTTGCGAATCGGAATCTGGGCCGCCATGCCGCCCATCGCATGGGTCCCTCGACGATGGCATGTCTGGATCAGCAGTTCCACATACGAACTCAGAAAATGCCGCTCCATGGTGATGGAGGAGCGGTCCGGCAGGACAAATTCCGGGTGGGCGCGAAATTTCTTGATGAAACTAAAAATGTAGTCCCAACGGCCGCAGTTCAGGCCCGCCGAGTGCGCCCGCAACTCGAAAAGAATCTCATCCATTTCAAACGCAGCCAGGATCGTCTCGATCAGGACAGTGGCGCGGATCGAACCGCGGGCAATGCCCAGCTCGTCCTGAGCGAAGCAGAACACATCGTTCCACAGCCGAGCCTCCAGATGACTCTCTATCTTCGGCAGATAGAAGTACGGGCCGCTTCCCTTTTCGAGCAGTGCTGCCGCGTTGTGAAAAAAGAACAATCCGAAATCAAAGAGCGACGCAGAAATTGGTTCGCCGTTGACCAGAAAATGCTTCTCTTCCAGATGCCAGCTCCTGGGCCGGACCATGAGCGCGGACGGATTCTCCTTGAGTTCATACCGCTTCCCCTCTGGACTCACGTAGCGGATGATTCCCCGCACTGCGTCAAAGAGATTTCGCTGTCCCTCAAGATTGTTTTTCCAGGTGGGCGAATTGGAATCCTCAAAGTCGGCCATGAAGACGTTGGCCCCTGCGTTCAACCCATTGATGATCATCTTGCGTTCCACCGGCCCGGTGATCTCAACGCGACGGTCTTGCAGGCCTCTGGGAATCGGAGCCACTCGCCAATCGGCCGCGCGGATCGCGGCGGTCTCCGGCAGAAAATTCGGAAACTTGCCGCCGTCAATCTCCTGCTGGACCACCCTTCGTCGCGCGAGAAGGCGCTGGCGCTCGGGCTCGAATGTGTTTGCGAGTTTGCGGAGAAAGTTGCCGGCTTCGGGAGTGAGTATCTCGGTCTGCGTTTGCGGTTCGAGTAGCGAGGTGGCGTCCATGGACCCATCATAGACGGTTGGCGGACCGGTTTGTCCCAGGTAGGTCATTTCGGACGAGTAGGCCAAAGCGGGCACTCTGAGTTGTCCCGGCGCTCGATCCACGCTCTACTGCAGGTGGACGCAAACTCTGGACGGGGGATGAACCAATGACGACTCGTAATGGACACACGGACGCTCGGTGGCGCGGCATCACGCGCCCGTACACGCAGCAGGATGTCGAGCGCTTGCGAGGATCGGTGCAGATCGAGTACACCTTCGCCCGCCACGGTGCAGAGCGTCTCTGGGATCTTCTTCATGACCAATCGCATGACCAGCCTTATGTTGCCGCTCTGGGCGCCCTTACGGGCAATCAGGCCGTCCAGCAGGTGAAAGCGGGGCTTAGCGCGATATACGTGAGCGGATGGCAGGTTGCGGCCGACGCCAACAATTCCGGCCAGATGTATCCCGATCAGAGCTTGTATCCCGCGGACAGCGTTCCGAATGTCGTGCGCCGCATCAATCAGGCCCTGATGCGCGCAGATCAGGTCCACCATTCGGAAGGCAATAACGACGTGAACTGGTTCGCTCCGCTGATCGCCGACGCCGAAGCCGGCTTTGGCGGGAACCTCAACGCCTTCGAACTGATGAAAGCCATGATCGAGGCGGGTGCCGCCTGCGTTCACTTTGAAGATCAGCTTTCATCGGCGAAGAAGTGCGGACACCTGGGCGGCAAGGTACTTGTTTCCACGACCGAAGCGATCCAGAAGCTTGTGGCAGCCCGGCTCGCCGCCGATGTCATGGGCGTGCCTACGTTGATCATGGCGCGCACCGATGCCGACAGCGCTCATCTCATCACCAGCGACGTCGATCCACGCGACCGTGAGTTTCTGACCGGTGAACGAACGATTGAGGGGTTCTACCGCATGCGTGGCGGGCTGAAGGCCGCAATCGCACGGGCGATTGCCTATGCTCCTTACGCCGACCTGCTCTGGTGCGAGACGTCCAAGCCTGACCTCGCGGAAGCCCGAGAGTTTGCGGACGCCGTCCACCGCGTGCATCCGGGCAAGATGCTGGCTTACAACTGCTCGCCCTCCTTCAACTGGAAGAAGAACCTCGACGACTCCACCATCGCTCGCTTTCAACGCGAACTCGGCGCGATGGGCTACAAGTTTCAATTCATTACCCTGGCGGGATTCCATTCACTGAACTACGCCATGTTCGATCTTGCCCGTGGATACAAGAATGAGGGCATGACGGCCTACTCTCGACTGCAAGAGAAGGAATTCGGCAGCGAGGTCGATTTCGGCTACGAGGGTGTAAAGCACCAACGCTTTGTCGGGACTGGATATTTCGATGCCGTGCAACAGGCCATCAGCGGCGGCACAGCGTCGACGACGGCGCTTGCGGGCTCGACCGAGGAAGCGCAATTCAGTCCGGTGCCGGGGACACAGCTGAAGGTGTCGATTCGCGGGGTTGCCCTCGAAGTGGAGTCCGTTGTCTATCCAGCGAGCTCCGACCCGTCGTTGATGGAGATTGTTCCCCAGGAAACCTTTGAACTTACGCCTTCGGGAGACTGACGGCAGGGGCGTGGGATCGATTATCGGTGCGCTGTTGACCAGTCCGGGCAATCCATTGTCGGGATGGTCCTCGCGCGAAGTCCACTCCTTGAACTTCTCTTCCGGGTCAGTGTAGACTTGTCGTGGAATCATGCAGTTACCAAGACGGATTCCGCTGCGACTGCTTTCCCTCATAAGTGGTTGGTAAAATAGCAGTTACGGTTTGGCTTTTTGCGGATGTTTGGCCGTCGTTAATGAGTTTATTTAAAGCGGAAGTGGTGGAACTGGCA
The DNA here is from genome assembly GCA_035569025.1 of Terriglobales bacterium. Taxonomy (GTDB): domain Bacteria; phylum Acidobacteriota; class Terriglobia; order Terriglobales; family Acidobacteriaceae; genus Acidiflorens. The sequence goes on along the minus strand of DATMNN010000090.1, from coordinate 101,579 downwards.
GACACACCATCTTGAGGGGGTGGCGCCGAAAGGCGTGGGGGTTCAAATCCCCCCTTCCGCACCATCGCATTGATCATTGATATTGATCCTCAAATTTGAATCGGGGCTTCGGCTCCAGCGGAGTTTTTGTCTATGTGGGTAATGGTTCTGATCACGATTGTGCACGTTATCGTTTGTCTGTTTCTGATTGCGGTGGTTCTGCTCCAGAGCGGTAAGAGCGGCGACCTGGCGGCAGCTTTCGGAGGCCAGGGGAGTCAGACCGCATTCGGTCCGCGCGGCGCTGCCACAGCGTTGACCAAGGCGACGACCTGGTCGGCGATCATCTTCATTGTCACGTCGATTACGCTGTCGATTTTCGCCTCGCGGCGGACTGGTCCGTCGTCGGTTCTTTCGGATGTGAAGGGCTCGCAGACAACTTCGCAGCCAGCCAAGCCAGCGCCTGTAACGCCAGCCCCCACACCAGCGACGCCGCAGAAGTAGGAAGCGGAAGAAGCTCTCAGCTCTTAGCTCCAGCTGTCAGCGAAACGTTTTCTGGGCTTCGGCTTTGAATTTCCTGAGAGCTGACAGCTTGGAACTGAGAGCTCATCTTAGATACGGATTCCCTTCCCTCTCGTCCCCAATCGATGTCTTCGGGCCGTGCCCTGGGATCACTATCGTTTCATCCGGCAGCGCCAGCACGCGCTGGTGGAGAGAGCGCATGATTTTCTCCATGGACCCGCCGGGAAGATCGGTGCGCCCAATGCTGCCGGCGAACAGCGTGTCTCCGGCAATCAACAGCTTTTCATTCGAAAAATAGAGACAGACGCTGCCTTCGGTATGGCCCGGCGTGTGGATAATATTTGCCTTCAGGCTACCGGCCGACAGGTCATCTCCATGACTGAGTTCGGCATCGATCTCGACTTCGCCCGGCGATGCCATTCCGATCCAGGCCGCCTGCGCGTCCAACATCTTCAGCAACGCATAATCATTTTGATTGAGCAGGATGGGCGCGCCGGTGAGCCTTCGCAGCTTCATCGCACCGCCGACATGGTCAATGTGGGCGTGCGTGATGACGATCTGCTTCACTTTCAGCTTATGCTTTCCGAGGATGGCAACGATGTCTTCGATGTCATCGCCGGGATCAATCACCATGGCCTCGCGCGTGGTTTCGTCGCCGATGACCGAGCAGTTGCATTGCAGCGGGCCTACGGGAAGGATTTCGTGGATCATCAGCAGAAAATCTACCACGGAGACACAGAGACACAGAGAAAAACAAGAAAAGGTTTTCTCCGTGTCTCTGTGGTAGATGTTGGTCGTCCGCTACGACGCAGCCGCCACGTGTCCTGTCCGGTTCTTATCGGCGCGGAAGCGCAGCAGGGCTGCGATGTTGCCGGCGCGGTCGAGGTCCGAGTGATCCTTCAGGTAGAACAATTCGATGTCCTGGCGGATTGCCAGCGGGATGACGGCGTCGCAGACATCGTTCAATTCGCGCGTCACACGGCCGCAGACGACGCAGGCCGAAACGAGGTGGGCGTCGAGATGTCCACAGTGGTTGCACTCGACGGCTCGTGCGGAATAATCGTCAGACAGGAAAAGTGCCTGGACTTCTCCCGTTTCGAGTGCGCGGAGCACGCGGCGCAGGCCAGTGACGCCGCGTCCGTTTGCTTTGGCAAAGCCGATCGCTTCGTTGGCCTTGGAGTGGCCGCGTTCCTCGTTCCATTTCGTGAAGAGCGAGTCTGTGTGTCTGCGGATCGCGTCATCGGTCACGCTCGCCACGTCGGCGGAGAAACGGCCGATCAGACGCTGCTTCACATAGGGATGCAGATGCGGTTCAAACTGACCCCAGTTCGTGGAATTACAGCCGATGATGAGGTGCTGCCAGAGACCTTTCTCCAGATCGGTGCGGAGACGCTCCGCGACTGACTTGAAGTGCTGCAAGGCCTCGTCCGCGATGCGGCGCTCGGCGTGGCCGCCTTCGTATCCGTGGTATCCATAACTGGCGGCGCTGCGCGAGAGCATGTGGACGATGGCTCCGCGTTCCCGCAACTCGTCAAGGCGAAGGTCGAAGAACCGCGCACGCTGCCGGTCGACTATTGCGACGCACAAATCCGGTTGTGCGCCCAGCAGCATGGCCAGGGGCTTGAGCTGCAACCGGGGCCGCACGTAGATTCCAGTGCTTCCGAGATGGGGCGGCAGATCGAATTCTTTCCACAGTTTGTGTGCCGAGCAGGCAAAGATCGCTCGCCCTCTCGATTGACCGGGCAGATGGCTGGCGACCTCCAGCACGCGATCGAGGTCGTCGTGCAGCCAGCCGTTCCTGGCTTTACCGTTGGCTTCTTTCAGAGCCTGCTTGACGAGGTCCTTGGCAAGAATGGCCTCGCTGTGATGCGAACGATTCCGGGGCGGTTCGGGCTGGAAGTAGAAACTCAGTGCAAAAGCGCCCATTTTCTGGTCCGCATGAAAGGCTGCAAGTTCACGGATTTCCTGCCGGGTCATCATCCGATGCTCCTTGAACAGTTAGGAAATGGTTAAGCTCCTGGTTTCAGGATGAGTTTTCTGCGAAATTCGTTGGCTACCGAGGGCGTATTCCGCAACCATTCGCGAGCGCGACCGATCGACTCGTTCACCGCTTCCGGATGTCGGCCCGTGATCGCCGCGATCTCCACCATCGAAAAGCCTTCGATTCCGTACAGCAGGAAACACTCACGGTCACTTCGATCGACGCCTCGCAAGGCCGCCTGTACCAGTGCCACCATTTCGTCGGAATACGCGGCCTGCTCGGGTGTAGTCAGACGGCGATCGGGTATCGAACTTTCTTTGGTCCAGATTTCGTCGGGCTGATGAAACTGTAGTCCCGCTTCGTCCGAGGCCTCGACGTTTTGACGCCGGCGGCTGTCCTCAAGATGGACAGGTGATCCCAGGTCGTTCCCCGCGGCAGTCATAGCGTCCATCGCTCGTATCGCGAGCTGGTAAAGCCACGGTTCGAGGGCAAGTTTTTCCGGACGGTCGCCGTCGGTCAAAGCCTGGGCGATAACTTCATCCACTACTTCATCGGTAGAAAGACCGTTGGTTGCGGCGTCGGCGTCGGTATGCCGAAAGTAGAGTTCGCGATCCACGAATCGCTGCAGGCGTGAAAGATTGGCGTCCACGTACGAGCGTACGTCGGCTGCGGAGATCGTGGGAACCAGCACGGCCGCAAGAGTCTGTTCAAACGGGACACCCGGTTCCAGCGACTCTTTGGCCGTGCCCTTCGGCCGCCGCCATTTGTGACTGGAGCGCAGAAGTTCCTTGTGGCGCGTAATCTGCTGCATGAGTTCATCGAAGGCGGTCTTGATCGCCGCAGTTGGGCTGGAAGCTTTTTCTTCCGCAGCCAGTTGCCCGGAGGGCAACCGCAGGTTGAGGGAAACGTGAGTTCCCTCACGCGGGGAGTTCTGCTCCACAACTGCTTTGAGATGCACGAGTTCCGGACGGAAGATCCGAAGGCGCTTCTGCAGTTTCTCAATCTGGCGATTGATTTCCTTTTCGAGGTCCGGAGATTTCTGGACCCTGTAGCTCAGGTGGACGTTCATGAGAGCCTCGAACGCCGGGAAGAAGATCCCGTGAAGCTTCAGTCCCCAACCAGCCGATTGTACACCCGGTCGAATCGGCCAGAGCGAGCCATTTTTTTGGGCCCAGCCCAAGTTATTTATAGTACTGGGAGTCTTGACTCACGCCAGGCGGAAGTGCCGGAAACGGCGGAAATTCCTGCGAGGCGCCTTTGAGCAAGGCCACCGTTTTCTCCGCGCGCCGCGTTCCGTCGTGAATGGCTATCCGGTGCGGAGTATCGGGCGAATAGCCTTCCCAAAGCGAAACTCCGGCATAGGCGCCGTCCTTGCGCAGAATGTAGTAGGTCATGTCGAGAAACTTCAGACGCGTCATGTCTTTGTTGTAGTTGCGAACAATGCGCTTGAGAGCATCCAGCCCTGCGTCCTGCGGTGACATGCCGTGGCGCATGTTCTCGACGATCGTGTGCGCGCCCACCACTTTGATGTTTTCTTCTCCAGCTCCAGTGGCGCCGGCCGAGCCGATATCTTGATCGGTGTAGCATCCCGCGCCGATAATTGGTGAGTCGCCGCATCGTCCCGGTAGTTTGAACGCAAGACCGCTGGTAGTGGTCACGCCGGACATTTCTCCTTTTTCATTGAGAGCCGAACAGTGGATCGTGCCCGTCGGCGGAAAAATGACTCGCCGGATCGCCGCCATACGAAACTCAGGTTCGATGCCGATTGCGGCGGCGCGTTCTTCCATGCGCTGGAGTTTGTCTTTCCAGAGTTCGGAATGTCCGGGTGTATCGGGAGCTTTCCACAGCGGAGACGCCATGCCCGGTCCCCACCAGTCGTCAGTAGAATGAAATTCCTTCCAGAGTTGCCAGGTTCTGCGGGAGCGCTCGGTGAGCAGGTTCTCGCGCGGAAAGCCCATCGCCACGGCGAAGCGTTCTGCGCCTTCCCCGACCAGCATCACATGCCCGGTATGTTCGATGACGGCCCTGGCAACGTTGGACACATTCTTGATGTTCCGTACGCCGCCGACCGACCCTGCGCGGCGCGTTGGTCCGTGCATGCAGCAGGCATCGAGTTCGACGACTCCTTCTTCGTTGGGAAGTCCGCCCAGGCCGACGCTGTCTTCAAAGGGATCGTTCTCCGGGCCATTCACCACGCGGATGGCGGCATCGAGCGTATCGCCGCCAGTCTTGAGAAATTGATACGCGTCGTTCAGATAGGGGAGTCCGTTGTAGGCGCAAACGAGGATGGGGTGCGGAGCGGAGCGGCCAGCGCCGCCTTTGTCTTTATCTTTATCTTTAGTCTTGTCTTGTGCGGACAGAGTTTGCGGATTCAAGCCCGCGGCCAGCGATGCTGCAACTGTGGACCCGAGAAACCCACGGCGGGTAATGGACATGGAATCGTTCCCTTCGAGAACGCGACAGGATAGCACGACACCTTGAACAGAACTCCGAACAGAACTCCGGCGCTACAAGACCCTAGCGTCCGATCACCTTCAGCGCGCGCGAAACACCTTCTCGAAATATCCGGGGGTCCGTGATCAGGCTCAGGACCAGATAGCCGTCGCTGGGAAAATCGTAGAAATGCCCGGGATGCACTACCACGAACTCCTCGCGCAGCAATCGGATCGCAAGTTCCTCGTCGCTCTGCGTTACCGGCACACGCAGGACCACGTACCATCCCCCTTCGACATCCAGTCGCGCGCAGGCCGGTGCAGCGGTGAGCTGGCAATCTAGATCGGCGAGGTTCTCACGCAAGCGGCTGAGTAGTAACGGCTGAATCAGTTTTCGCTGTTCGAGCAGGACAGGCACGGCCAGTTGCACGGGAGCGTTCATCGAGAGAAAAGTGTCAGCGATGATTTCAAGGCGAGCTCCGGCTTGCGCCACCAGTTCTGCTGGTCCGCTGGTGACGACCCAGGAAAGTTTCATCTGCGGGAGCGCGGAGATTTTTGAGAGGCCACTAAGGCTGAAGCTCAACGCTCGATCGTTGGAAGCAAAACTAGGCCGCCGCGAACCGTCGTGCGCGTAGTCCAGAAAAACTTCGTCAACAATCACCGCGGCCCTGTGTTCGTTGCAGAAACCATTCAGAGCCGACAGTTCCCTTTGACTCGCATACGATCCAGTGGGATTGTTGGGATGGACGACGATAACAGCCCGCGTGCGCGACGTCGCCGCTTTTTCAAGCGAGTCGACATCGATTTGCCAGCCGTGGTCGTAGATCAGTGGATAAGGCACAAGCTTCACGTCTGACAGATCGGCGAGGAACTCAAACAGGGGGTAGCTCGGCTTCGGCACCAGAATCTCATCACCTGGGTTGCACAGCAGACGAAACACGTAGGAATAGGCTTCACTTGTGCTCGTGGTCAGTACGATGTTCCGGGGATCAAGATCCGGGACGCCGTGGGACTCGCGATAGTACTGGCAAACGGCCTTGCGGGCGCCCAGCAGGCCGCGCGGTTGCGGGTCGTAATCCATGGCCTCGGGATTCGCCAGCGCAGTGAGCACAGCTTGTGTATCCGGCCGGATACCAGCTTCAGTCGGGTTGGAAACGGTGAGATCGAAAATCTCCTGGCCGGATGTACGTCCTGACTCCAGGGCGCGCGTGAACGCGTTATGGGCGAGCGGCCAGTTTGTGCGTTGGGAGAACATGTGTGGACAAGAGAGCGCAGCGAAACGACATCATATCGTGCCTGGCATGGTTAGGAGCTCGTTGGCCCAGAGGAACTTTGATGGTGTGAGCAGATGGTTTTTGGATCAAAACAACTTTGGAAAGGTTGGGTCAGCGCGGGATCCTCGAAATCGTCCATCTTGGCTTGAAACTGACCTTCTAGCCGTTTACTGTGAGCTTCATACTCTTCAAGGAATCAGAAATTCTCCAGCAACGACACATTGGAGCTCTGAGTATTTCCGTAAAGAGCGAGGCGGCGGCCGTCTGGAGAAGGTATTGCAAACAGTATGGTGGGGTTGAGGCCATCGAGCACCACCCTGGTTCTACCAGCAAGATCGATATTCAGAATTCCCGAGCGTGTGCCCCACGCACCTCGGCCCCGGTAGCCACCCATCCAAATGCTCTTGCTGTCCGCGGCCCAATCCAGGCCGATCATGAGGCCAATATCTGGCATCGGAAAGTCTCGTTCAGTGCCCGCGGCTATATTCACGATCCGTATGGCTGGCGCGTCGTAAGGGTTTTGCGATTTGGAGGTCACCAGATATTTGCCATCGGGCGAAAGACTCCAACTTCCAATTCCCCCTATTTCTTTCATGCTCCCTGCCAAGAGCTCCGTCCCCGTGGCGCCCAACGGATCAAAATTGAAAAACCGGAGATATCCAGATTTGGGTTCAATCTGGCTGTAGACGCATACCGTGGAGGGCAGCCTTGCACATTCAAAATTGGTGACTTGCGGAGCGTCTAGAACAACGTGCGAGGGACCGCCCGAGACTGGGACGCGCATGATACGAAAACTGTAGGACATCTCACCAGGCTTTTCGCCAACTCCGTAGAGCACACTCAAACCATCCGAAGTTAATCGGGGCGCATTTACAATGTCGTTCCCACCAACCAGCAACTCGGGTTGGGTCTCCGTAATCGATTGCTTGAAAATGTGAGGAAGCCCCTCACGCTCAGAGAGGAACAGGAGGGCCTTGCTGTCGGACGTCCAGGAAGTTGGCCAATCCTCGCGTTCGTCCCGGGTGAAGCGGCGAAGGGGGCCCAACCGTCGGCCGGGCGCTTCAATCTCCGCGAGGTAGATGTCTCCCTGATAGGCACTGCGGCGTAAAGCCATCCGGTTGCCATCAAGGGCTACGCTGATGCTGGCGATAGAACCATGATCGTTCCCAATCCTGGTCGGCGAGCCCGACGGATGCCCGCTGGCCCGGTCAAGACGCACTGACCACAAATTGGAGTCACGCTGGTTGGGTTCAGGCTCGTCCAGCGAGTAGATCAGGCGACCCGTGTTCGTCCAGGCAAGTGCGTCGCCCAGCCGAGGCTCCGACAAAATTACTTCGCTGCTCCCGCGGGCAAGATCGTAAATTTCGATTAGCTTGCCGGGCCCTCCGTTATTGGTGGGGTTCGTTGCTCTGACGTATGCAAATCGCTTCCCGTCAGGTGCCCAGGCGACTGCTCCAAAATTCTCTTGGCCGCCGTCCACAATCTTTCTGGCGTTCCTCCCATCGGCCTCGACCAGCCAGATCTGTTCGTTGTCCCAGATGCCTGCCAGATACGCTATTTTTGATCCGTCGGGTGAGACCCTGGCGGACGAGCCTTCGTCGACAAGCTTGCGCGGGGCCCCGCCCATCATCGAAATTTTCCATAGGCTCGGCGGTCCGGTTCTTGGAATCCCCGAACGGGGAACCATCTTTGGAAGCCCAAACGAGGTCACAACCAAGTGAGCACTATCGGGAAACCAACTCTCCGGCAGCGGGGTGAAATCTTTCGGCAAAGGCACCGCGTGAGTTTCTCCACCATCCACCTGTCGCAGGTAGAAGCCACTCTCGTCTGTGTAAGCGAGATACTTACCGTCGGGCGAGATCACACCACCGGTCACGGGCGCGTCGTCGGTATTGGCGGTGAGTCGGCGCTGGCTGAGAGCCGCTCTCGATTCTGGAGGATGCCCAACGACGGCGACGCGCAGCCACGCTCCCGCACGAGTGCGCGACAAAACACTGTTCTCGTTGAAGAGCAACACCGTTGAGGCAGTCACAACCAAGCCTGCGAAGACGATCGCTGACTTCAGCTTCCAAGGGCGAGGCGCTGGAACCGGTTGAGGAACCGCGACCGGTCCGGGCGGCGCAATGGACACAACCCGTGGCAGCGAGCTCTTGCCACTTGCATTGGCCACCCATTCCAGGGGGGCGATGAAACGATAACCGACCTTAGGCAGAGTTTCGACGAATGTGGGATTTTCAGCTGAGTCTTCGAGTGCCTGCCGGAGCTTCTTTACGGCGGTGTTGACCCCATGTTCGAAATCAACGAACGTGTCTTGGGGCCAGAGGGCAGCGCGCAGTTGCTCGCGAGTAACGACCTTCCCTTCGGCCTGTAAAAGCAGCCGCAGCACCTGCAGAGGCTGTTCCTGAATCGGCACACGCACTCCGGAGCGGAGCAATTCGCCGCTGCTCAGGTCGACTTGAAACCGGCCAAAGCGCGCCCATCCGCGGGATGAAGGGTAAGTAGCCAGCGCAAACCTCGACTAAGTCACTGAGTGTAGCGCAATTTCCCCGGCTGCAGGTGAATTCGACAGTTCACCCGCGTCGGTAACTGCCGTGTTATGTCACAGTTCCGCGGTTCATCTCAAATCTGCCGGTCAATTCACCTTCCGTCCATTGATCGCGCTTGCGAGGCATGCGAATGTGCAGCCGAAGAGATGAGGCCGCCGGCTCGGCGGCCCCTCAATCAAACAAGTCCGATCAGACTTGAACGCTCGAAAAAACTGGAGATCACAATGAAATTCCGCATATCGATGTTTCTGCTAACTCTTGCTCTGGCTGCCTCGTCAACCTTGCCGGCCCATGCCAGTGGCTGCACCAACCGGGCGATTAAGGGTGCCTGGGTCCAACACCTGCAGGGCCTGATCTTCCTTCAGGACGGCACTAGCCTGGTTCTCACCGGCGTCACCAAGACGACCTATGACGGCTCAGGAAATCTCACGGCACTCGATGCGTCTGGCGTGAACGGGAACGTCCCAACGGGCTGGCGCACAGGGTCTGGTAGCTATACCGTGAACCCAGATTGCACGGGAACCGAGACGATCTCGTTTCCTGGCCAACCGGATATCCACGCACAATTTGCCCTGACGCAGTCACGAAACAAGCTACATTACGTTAACATCGATGCGGGGATTTCCCTGTCTGGCGAGGCAGAGCGCTTCGATGCTCCCAAGTGTGAGCAGAAGCACTAACTTGGAGTAGAGGACGTGCGCGCGGCGGAGCAGATACAACTCGCTTCGCTGCGCCATCTCTTTTATCTGGTTGTTACGGACGTATCGTTGGTCACTCGCAAGCTGACCGCCTACCGTGGGCATAGTTTTTTCTTCTTCGGAATCGAGCACTCGGACTGAGACATCATGCTGGTGGATAACTTCCGCTAGACGTCTCCACTACTTCCCGAACGCTTCCTTATTCACCACGTAGGGCATTTTCGTAACGTCGCCGCCGTAGTTCCCTTCCAGCACGTCAAGCAGGCCCTGGACGCAGCGTCCGGCCATGCCTTTATTGGGGTCGGAGGAGAGCCTTGTAATGCGTGACTGGCTGGCAAAATGGGGCAGCAGCCGGCAACGGTCTGCAATCGCGGGATCACGCAGGGCCGAGTCCGCAGCGAGCGGCTCTCTTTCGTAGACATCGAGGGCTGCCCCGGCGATCCAGTTTTCCTTCAGCGCGTGCGCCAGCGCTTTCTCATCCACAACCGGGCCGCGGGACGTGTTGATCAGCATCGCGGTCGGCTTCATCATCCGGAGCGTGGTCTCGTTGATCAGGTGATAGGTAGGCGTGGCGCTCTCGCCTTCGCGCAACAGCGGCACGTGCAGGCTGATGTAGTCGGCGTTGCCGAGCGCATCCGGCAGCGTGGTGTAGCGGATCCATGGTTTCTCCCGCGTCATGCCCCGTTTGTGACGCAGGTCGTTAATCTCTTCAATTGTCTTGATGAAGTCGTGATTTTCGTACGCCGGATCGAAGCACAACATATTCATGTCGAAGCCGGAGCACTTCTTGATCATCGCCAGGCCGATTCGGCCCGTCCCGATAATCGCAATGGTCTTACCGGTAACTTCATCGCCGAGAAACGGCAGGTACGGATGCCAGAATCCCCAGCGGTTCTCGCGCAGAAGATGTTCGGCGGGCCACATCTTGCGCGCCAGCGTGCCCATCAGAAAAAAAGCAAACTCCGCCGTGGCTTCAGTCAAGACGTCGGCCGTGTGTGTGAACGGAATCTTGAAGCGGTTGGCATCGGCGCGGTTGATGTTGTCGAATCCGACCGCGATCTGCGCTACGACCTTCAGCGTGCCCTGCCCGCCGGAAAAAACTTCGGCGTCGATGGAATCGCGCAAAGTGGTAATCAGGCCGTCGATGCCGGACTTCACCTTTTCCACAATCAACTTCTTAGGCGGCGCTTCGGGCTGGGGATAAACCTCAACGTCGAATCCCTTGTTGCGGAGAATGTTCAGGGAATCGCCGATATCACAGGTAGCAAAAACGCGCACTTGCTGGCTCATGCGGATCTTTCGGTCGCGGGGCGGACATTCGGATCGCAGTCCGCTCGGGGACCGACCAGTGTATCGCAGCTAACAAGTTTGCGACTTGAACCAACCTGACTTGAGACAGCCTGACTCGCTAGCGCTGTTCCGGTTGCACTGCTGTCGGTCCGCTGGGGATCGACTGTGCGTGGTGCCGGACGTCGGCTCCCAGAACCCAGAAGATTACGTCCTCTGCAATGTTGGTGGCGTGGTCCGCAACGCGTTCCAAGTTACGGGCAACGAGCAGGGCATCTAACGCTTGTTGAGTCACTTCCGGCGATTCATTCATCTTTCGCACGAGCATGATGAAGGCTTCATCGCGCATCCGGTCGACCACGTGATCCATCTCCAGAACGGCCTGCGCCAGCTCGGCTTTGCCTTCGACAAACGACTCCAGCGCACGTCGCACCATGGCGCCCACGGCGGTAGCCATGCGTGGGATATCGACCGGCAGATCGGCTGCCGGCAATTCGATGAGGTCCATGACGCGCTCAGCTATGTTCACTGCCTGATCGCCTACGCGTTCAAGATCGGAATTGATCTTGGTAACGGCGAGAATGAATCGCAGATCGACGGCTGCGGGCTGCTGCGTGGCCAGAATGTCGAAGGCCATCTCGTCAATCTCGCGCTCGGCGACGTTGATGAGGCTCTCGTTTTCGAGCACCAGGTGGCAGCGGCTCAGGTCGCGTTCGGAGTATGCCTGGCAGGCGCGGTCGACCGCCAGCTCCGCCAATCCTCCCATGCGGAGCAGCTTCTCCCGCAATTCCTCCATCTCCTGCTGAAAGCGTGTGCGCATTATCCGAACCTGCCTGTGATGTAGTCTTCCGTCCGTTTGTCGGAGGGCTTGGTAAAAATCTTTTCTGTCTTGTCGAACTCGATCATCTTGCCCAGCAGGAAGAACCCGGTAAACTCCGCCACCCGGGCCGCCTGTTGCATATTATGCGTCACAATCACGATGGTGTACTGCTCTTTCAACTGGAAGATCAATTCTTCGATTTTACCGGTCGAGATCGGGTCGAGCGCCGAACAGGGCTCGTCCATGAGCAGCACTTCGGGCTGCACCGCCAGGGCTCGCGCGATACAAAGGCGCTGCTGCTGTCCTCCGGAGAGGCTGGCGCCGGACTTCTTGTGCAGCGAGTCTTTTACCTCGCCCCATAACGCCGAGCTGTTCAGGGATCGTTCCACGACTTCATCGATCTTCTTACGATCGCGGAATCCGTTGAGCTTCAGTCCCGACGCCACGTTGTCATAGATCGACATGGTCGGAAACGGATTTGGCTTCTGGAAGACCATCCCGACGCGGCGGCGCAACTGGGTCGCTGACGTGCCGTTGTAGACGCTGATGTCGCCGATCTTTACCGTGCCTTCCACCCGTGCTTCCGGAATCGTTTCATGCATACGATTCAGGCAACGGATGAACGTAGACTTTCCGCAGCCGGACGGCCCAATCAGCGCCGTGGCATGATTGGCCTGGAAAACCAGATTGATGTCGAACAGGGCCTGCGTCTTCCCGTAGAAGGCGTTTACGTGCTCGACAGTAATTCCGACACCCATAGATCGTTAGGCTCCCGCTAGAGTTCCGCGCCGTACTGCAATGCGAACCGCCGTCACCGCACTGACAATTAAGATAATCAGGACCAACGCGCCCGCCCATGCCTGCCGGTGCCACTCGTCAAAGGGCGAAATCGCATAGCTGAAAATCTGTAGCGAGAGAGCCGCAGTCGGCTGGTCTGACTTCCAGTTCCAGAACTGGTTTCCAAACGCCGTAAACAACAAAGGCGCTGTTTCGCCGGCGACGCGGGCAAACGCCAGCATAACACCGGTAATCACGCCTGAAGTCGCAGTCCGCAATGTAATGGAAAGTGTTGTGCGCCAGCGCGGAATTCCGAGGCCGTAGGCTGCTTCGCGAATGGCCTGCGGGACCAGGAGCAGCATCTGCTCAGTCGTACGCGCGATGGTAGGAATCATCATGATCGCGAGCGCTACGCCACCGGCGAGCGCCGAGAAATGTCCCTGGCGCAACACTACCAGTCCATAGGCGACGATGCCGATCACGATCGACGGCACGCCGTTCAATACATCGGAGACGAAACGCACGACGTCGCCATACCGGTTGCGGCCATACTCCGAAAGATAAATCCCCGCGCCGATGCCAATCGGCACGCCCATCAGGCTGGCGATGGCAAGGATCACCATCGACCCCACGATGGCGTTGGCCATCCCGCCGCCGGGCTCGCCCACCGGCTTCGGAGTCTGCGTCAGGAACGCCCAGTTGATCGAACCGGCTCCCTTGTAAATCAGGTAGGCGAAGATTGCGCCCAGCGGCAACAGTACCAGCACAACCGTGAGCAGGGCTGCGCCAGTCATCACCTTGTCCATGATCCGCCGCCGCATGCTAAAGGGCGGAATGGTAACGATCACGGGATTGGAATTGGTATCAGGCAATGTTCCTCGCAGGCTGGCCGCGTGTCACACTCCACACCATCAGTCGCGCGAGTGCGTTCACGACGATGGTGACCAGGAATAAGGCCAGGCCAATCTCAATCAGCGCTGAAAGATACGTGTCTCCGGTTGCTTCGGTAAATTCGTTCGCAAGAACGCTGGCCATGGTGTATCCGGGAGCGAACAGCGACTTGGCGATCTCCGGACGGTTGCCGATCACCATCGTGACCGCCATGGTCTCCCCAAGCGCGCGGCCTAATCCAAGGATCACGCCGCCAACGATGCCCGCGCGCGCGTTCCGCAGAACGCCCATGCGGATCATTTCCCAGCGCGTCGCGCCCAACGCCAGCACAGCTTCTCGTTGATGCTGCGGTACAACGGTCAAAACCTCGCGTGTGATGGAGGAAATGATCGGGATGATCATGATCGCCAGAATCACGCCCGCGGCCAACATTCCGATTCCGTAAGGAGGCCCTGAGAACAAACCGGTCCAGCCCAGCGTCGTCGCCAGAAACGGCTGTACGTAAGTGCGGAGCAGCGGAACGAGAACGAAGATCGCCCACAGTCCGTAGATCACACTGGGAATAGCTGCCAGCAATTCGGTGGTAAAGGAAAGAATTCCCCGCAAGCCAACGGGACACATCTCGGTGATGAACACGGCCACGCCTACCGCCAGCGGAACGGCAATGACGAGAGAGAGCAACGAGGAAACCAGCGTGCCATAGATAAATGGCAACGCGCCGAATTGCTCGTCCACTGGATTCCAGTCGGACTGGACAAAAAACTTCCATCCGAAGGCGTGCCACGAAAGCTGCGACCGCGCGACCAGTTCCCACACGATCAGCGCCAGCAGGCAGACGATCGCCAGACCGCAGAGGCGCATTGTCCAGCCAAACAGCACGTCGGGATATTCGCTGACAGAACCCTGCAACAGAGACGCCGGCTTGGCTTCCATTTTCAGAGCAGCCTTCGCGGTCCGCTCCGGTTCGGGCGCGCCAAAACTCTGCCGGGGCAGGGCTTGATGGGACATTCGGCTTTTAGGCTAGCAAAGCGTTGTTACAGGACGGTTAAAACGTGAGGGAGGGTCCAAGCACACGCGGGGGCCGATGACGTAGACATGTTCGATTGATTTTGGGTGGTCGCTCGCCAAGCCGGTTGTAATATGAGTGGGTCCTCCACGCCTATGCCCACGTTTGCCGCGGTAGATATCGGATCGAACTCGGTTCGTTTGAAGATTGCCAGGTTGCAAGGGCACCGTTTAAAGGAAATTCACGAAGACCGCGAAGTCACGCGTCTCGGCGAGGGCGTATTTGGTGGCGGACTGCTCTCGCCGGAAGCCATGGCAGAGACCGTGCGCGTCTTGCGCCGGTTTCATCGGGCGACCCAGGAATGTGGAACCGATTCGGTACGCGTCGTCGCGACCGCTGCTTTGCGCGACGCTCGCAACTCGCGAGCCTTCCTCGAGTGGGTGCGGTCGACGACGGGATGGAACGTGGAAATCATCTCCGGGCTGGAAGAAGCCCGGCTGATTCACCTGGGAATCATTTCGAGCGGGCGGCCGGCCGCGGGTTCCGTCTTGCTGGTGGATCTCGGCGGCGGCAGTTGTGAACTCACCGTTTCGCGCAAGGGACAGATTCGGGACACGGTCAGTCTGCCTCTGGGCGCGGTGCGCCTCACCAGCGAATTCCTGACTCACGATCCTCCACGCAAGGGCGAACTCGAGCGCCTCCGAGGATTTGTCGCGCGCGAAATGGGACGGATTCAGGACCGGATACGTTCCGCCCGCGTGCGAGCCGTGATCGCCACATCGGGCACCGCCGCTGCATTGGCGGGGGTGTCGGCCCATCTCGCGCGCCAGCGCAAACAACGCCCAGGGCCCAAGGTCACTCGCGACAGCATGCGGCGCATCGTCAAACTCCTTACGCGGCTGCCGCTCAGTGAGAGAGTCAAGATTCCGGGCATCGGCCCGCGACGCGCAGAGATCATTTCCGCAGGCGCCGTTGTCTACGGAGAACTCCTGGAGCGGTGCCATCTGACCGGTTTCCGATACTCGCCGCTGGGGCTGCGCGACGGCATCCTGGCGCAGACGGCGGCGGAGTACGACCACGGCACGCGCTCCGGGCGCGCCATCGAATCGGAACGGTGGGAATCCATCAAGCGTGCGGTCGAGCACTACCGGGTAGAAATCCATCATGTGTTGCAGGTGCGCGATTGCGCGCTGGCGTTGTTTTCGGGATTGAAGTCGGTACACCAACTTCCAGCCGAATATCGCGAGTGGCTGTCTGCCGCGTCCATGCTTTACGAGGTCGGTGATTACGTGAACCGCAACGGGCATCACCGTCACACGTACTACATCATTGCGAATTCTGAAATCCTGGGCTACACGCCGCAGCAGCGTCGCATCATTGCGGCCATCGCGCGTTACCTTGGAAAATCGCGTCCGGCAGCCGACGATGCGCCCATGCATCCGTTGACACCCGAAGAGCGCGCGCACGTTGTAAAAGCGTCAGTCCTGTTGCGGTTGGCGCGCGCCGCGAACTTGGGACGAAGCCAATCGGTCGCCCGCCTCACGGTGTCGGCGCGCAACGGTAGAGTCTCGTTGAAGCTGATACCGCGTGGCAAGGCGAGTGTTGATCTGGAACTGTGGGCGATTGAGAAAGACTCCGCTTACTTCCGCGAAGTTTTCGGACGGGCACTTTCGGCGGCAGCGGCGTGAAGCGTGCGCAGAATCCGCGGAGTAATGCACCAGCTGAGTGAACCCGAGCTGCGCCGAGTTTCTACTTTGGCGACTGCGCCTTTTTTCAGATCCAGGGTTGCTTCGCTTCCGTTGGTGCTGATCACGCGCCCCAAGAATTCACGCAGATTCGGATTGTGCCCGACGAGCAGGATGGAATCCTGGCGCGCGTATTTCACCAGCATTTTCTGAAAGTCAGAGAAAGTCGCCTCCGGCCGCAGCGCATTTTCCAGAAGCAATTTCCCTTCGTGCCCCATCTCATTCCCCACCAGCGAGGCGGTCTGCGACGAGCGTTTCAGCGGGCTGGAGAGGATGACATCGACGTGCACGCCGAGCGCTGCCAGGGCCCGCCCGATGTAGCCGCACTGGTCGATCCCGTCCTTGTCGAGGCCGCGCTTCTCGTCCTTCTTGGGGTTGGGGAGCCCGGTTCCAGCGCTGGCGTGACGCAAAAAGTAAATGAACATATTGCGACGGCTATCCCTTTCCGATCAGAGCGCGAGAAGCCCGTTTCACTACCGGCGCCGGAATGTCTTCCGGACTCGCCTTGCCTTCCGCTAAAGCAATCAGGAAGTCCTGAGCGCTGAAAGCGGCTTGTCCGCTCGGAGGTTTCCGGCTGCGCCCGCGTGGCGACTGCCAGGACCGCAGATAGCGGCCATCCTTTTGCAGGAATCGTGCTTTCACGTTGTCGGCCAGGTACGCCGCCAGGATTTCGTGCATCACACGATCGCGGAGCAATGGATTCCTGAGCGGGAACAAGACTTCGACACGCTCGTGAAGATTGCGGGGCATCCAGTCTGCGCTGCCCAGGTAAACTTCCGGATCGCCGCCGTTCTCGAAGTGATAGATGCGGCTGTGTTCAAGAAATCGCCCGACGACACTGCGGACGCGAATGCGGTCGCTTAATCCACGAATACCGGGACGCAACGAGCAAATCCCGCGCACAAGCAAATCAATTTCCACGCCCGCTTGCGAAGCGCGATAGAGCGCCTGCACTACAGTTTTATCGAGCAGAGAATTCATTTTTGCAATGATGCGAGCCGGACGGCCCGCGCGGGAGTGCTCCGCTTCGCGCTCTATCAACTGCATGCATTTCTCGGCGAGATCGAGCGGCGCGACCAGCAACGGCCCGTAATGTGGATGCTCGGCGTAGGCAGTGAGGAAGCTGAACACATCATGCACCGCGCTGGTGATTTCCGGATCGGCGGTAAACAGACTCAGATCGGTATAGATGCGAGCAGTGGTAGCGTTGTAGTTCCCAGTGCCAAGGTGCGCGTAGCTGCGGGCGACTCCATCCGGGTCACGCCGAACCAGCAGCGACAATTTACAGTGCGTCTTCAGTCCCACCAGTCCGTGGAAGACCTGGACACCTGCGTCTTCAAGATCGCGCGCCCAGCGGATATTAGAATCTTCGTCGAAGCGTGCCTTGAGTTCCACCACCGCCGTGACTTCTTTGTGGGCGGCAGCGGACATCAGCGAAGGAACGATGAGCGAATGTTCGCTGGTGCGGTAGAGCGTTTGTTTAATGGAAAGCACGCGTTCATCCTCCGCCGCGGACTGGATGAAGGAAACGAC
This sequence comes from Terriglobales bacterium, assembly GCA_035569025.1. GTDB lineage: Bacteria > Acidobacteriota > Terriglobia > Terriglobales > Acidobacteriaceae > Acidiflorens. The sequence continues at coordinate 84,091 of DATMNN010000090.1, read as the reverse complement.
CGCGTCGTAGGAATCAAACGGATGATGCAGCAGAATGTCGTGCTGCCGCAGCTCTTCGAACAGGTCTCTGGACTTCGCGGTCAGGCGCAGTTCGCGCGGCGCAAACGAACGAAACTTCAGCTCTGGACGCGCCGCCTGATCGTAAATATTAAACAGCCGCGAAAGATTCACCGGACCATGGACCGGAAACACCTGCCATGGATCGAGTTCGAATACGGTGCGCAACCGTTCAATGATTTCGGGGTCGGCGTCGGCCTCGATCTCCATCCGGACCGCATCACCTTTGCGTCGGTTGTGCAATTCCGCGCGCACCGATTCCAGCAGGTTGCGCGACTCCTCTTCCTGCAGATAAAGATTGCTGTTCCGTGTCACGCGAAACGCCGACGAAGACACGATGTCGTAGCCGTGATACATGCGGGCCGCGTGATACGTCACCAGGTCGGCAAGAAAGATGAAGTCAATCGTGCCCTGGCTGGGTAAACGGATCAGCCTCGGCAATGCGCGCGGCACCGTGACCACGCCGGTGTATGTGAGAGAAGAGCGGCGGCGGCGACGCAACAGCAAGGCCACGCACAGGGCCTTGTTGATCACCCGAGGAAACGGATGCGAGGGATCGACTGTGACCGGCGTCAAGAGCGGGTCGAGTTCCTTCTCGCAGTACTCGTCCACGTAGGCCAGCAGATCGTCATCCAACTGGTCGATGCTCAGAACGCGAATTCCCTGCTGCATCAACTCGGGCCGCAGGCGATCATTCCAGCAGGAGTACTGTTCTTCGACGAACTCGTGGGAGAGCCGGTTAATCAGTTCGCGCTCCTGAACCATGGTGAGCCCGTCGGGAGTGGTGGCGTTGTAGCCGTCTTCCAGTTGCTGCAGAAGCCCGCCCACCCGAACTTCAAAGAATTCGTCGAGATTACTGGCTGAGATGGCGAGAAACTTCAGACGCTCCAGCAGTGGGTTTCGTGCGTCCTGTGCTTCTTCCAGCACGCGCCAGTTAAAATTCAGCCACGATTCCTCGCGGTTGAGTAAGGCAGTCGGGCTGTCAGGATTCGGGCGCGCCATAAAGTCCAAAGATGGGATGCTAGTGCTTCCTGATTGCAGATACTGCGGTACGTTTCAGAATGACGAAGCGAATCTCAACCCCGTTGGGCCGCTTCAGAAACAGGCTGTGGCCTTTGACGCGTCCCTCGACTTCAACCCCGGGCTTCCAGAATTCGGGCAGCGTCTCCCACTGGCTGCTGGGCTGATACTCCCCTTCGAGCACTTTGTCACCGGCACGCACGGCAACTTCAAAATACGGATCCTGCTGGTAAATCGGCGTGTCGTTCACCCAGGCGACCACACGGTCACGTAATGTGGTTTCGGCCCGGACGATGGTCATCGGGATTTCGCCGGGTTCGGCCGCGTACGATCGGGCGGCGAGAACCACCAACAGCAGCGCGACCAGCCATCCTCGCCGCATAACGTCCAGCGCCATTATAGCAAGCAAGAGAGGCGCCGGTTCGCGCCGGCGCCTCTCTGGAACTGCCTGAGTTACAGCCTGTTTTCGCTTGATCTAGAAGGTATAAATCAAGTCAAACTGCAGGCGGTTAAGCCAGGGCTCGGTTTGTCCGGGTGTGATGATGCCCACGCCCGGCGTGGTGCCGGTTTTCATTCCCGCAGCAAGCACCGAGTTCTGGAGGAACGGATCGAGCGTCCGGCCATGCCACCATGTGAAGCCAGCCGTGGTGTTCTGCCGGATTCGCCACAACGCGTATATCCGATGCTGAACGATGTTGGACGGAGCGCGCTGATCGCTTTCGTTGAAGGAAGCAATCGTCGCGTCCTGTTCGTGCCGCAGGAAGGCGTAGCCGACCTGAATGTCCCCACGTGTCTTCTGCTGACCGACGCTGAAGTCCGCGTAGTAGACATGCGACTGGCTGCCAAGGTCTGTTCTGACCACCGCACCAGGATCCGGAACGGTTCCCTTCACAGTGTTGTCGAACGGATGCGAGGAAGCGTTCAAGTTGTTCTCATATTCCACGAGAAGGTTAAGAGGCAGACGCGACCACTTCGTCTTGAACGTGTTGTTCAGGATGACGTCGGCATACAGGAAGCCCGAGAGGAAGTGCAGGTGACCGGCGACATCCACGTAGGTGGAGTTGGTCATCCCGTTGGGTGCAAACGCACAGGCCTGGGAACTCTGCAGACCGCTGCTGCCGGGAGTCGAGCAGCCCGGTCCCTCGCCGCTGATCGGGAAACTGATCACCTTCGGAGGGACGCTGGTATCGACTACGTTAATGTTGTTGGTAGTCGTCGCCTGCGTAGCGAAGAAGTTCGAATTCAGAATGGAATCCGGATAACGCCAATTCAGCACGAGGAACGACGGCGTCATCGTCCAGAACTTCGTCAGCTGCAACCTGCCACCAATCTGGCCACCCACGGCGTACGAATCGTGGCCGTGATAGAGGCCACTGGTGCCGTTAGCCTCGTTGTAGAACAGTTGCATGAACTGAATGTTGGCGTTCTTCACTACCGGCACACTCGAAAAGTCTTTCGAGAACTTAATGTCAAAACCTTCCGGGTTGGTGTCCGGGTCGCCGGTAACGGATGTACGCTGCCATTGGTAGACGAATTTGCCGGCAGTTATCGAAAGCCACCTGTGAGCCACCGGATTGAAGGTAATGAACGCCTTATCGAGGCCAATCGTCTTGCGGTCGAAGTTATTGGTAAAGGTCTCGTTGGTAGTGGTGGGGTCGCCAAGAGAACCGGTAGCAAGAGCGATTCCGCCGTTGAAATCATCGTTCAGTTTGCCTTCGAATCCGAATCGCACGCGGACCCGGACCCGATTGCGGTCTGCGCACGCTGTACAGCCGCTATACGTCTGGAAAAAATCTTCGCCGCGAATTCGAATGTCGCCGGTCCAGCGGAAACGGCCCAGCGTGTTTTCCAACCCGGTCATCCGTTTTTGTTCGTCCTGAGCGGAGACGGCGTTGTTGGTCAGGGTCGTCTGAATGTCGGCGTATTGCGCATTCAGCTTGTCGACCGAGTCCTTGTTCGCAACCGAGGATTCGAGCGAAGCCGCCTTTTGCTGGGCGTCGGCCGCGGTTTGCTGCGCCTGCTGCAATTGCTGCTGCGTTTTCTGATACTGATCCGCGCTCTGTTGAAGCTGCTGATTGGTTTGCTGCAGTTGCTGCTGCAGGGTTTGGATTTGCTGCTGTTGGGCTGCCACGGCATCCTTGAGAGCCTGGATGTCCGCCGCCGAGGTGGAAGCCGGCTTCCGTGCCGCTTTCTTGGCGGGCGCCGCAGTCTGACCGAAAAGCGACGATGCCAGGAGCAGAATACCGCCTATCTTAAGAACCGCCTTCATTTTGTCTCCTTTTGCGAGATACCCCATAATCCCTACTAGTCTACTAGACTAACTTGTTTCCTTCAGCAATTCGCCTGCCGATTCGCTTCCCTGGTGATACCTCTGAAATCCAGCTTTCTGTGAAAAAAGCAGAAATCTCATCCCGGCACCCATCGCCGGCGTGTGCAATGCTTTTCCGCTTTCCACGGGGCATGCATATTTGCCGGCCATCGGTGTTTAGTGAACCTGCTTGATCGTGGCTTTGACTTTTTCCGCTACGCTGTCCGGCAATGGCGCGTAGGACAGAGCCTTGGTCATTTTCTGCCCGTCGTTGACCATCCAGGTCAGGAAGTCGGAGAGAATCTTGCCGTTGGCGGGAGTTTTCGCCTGGACCGGAATCAGCAGCCAGGTGAAACTAGAAATGGGATACGCGTCTTTTCCAGGAGCATTGGTGATCGAGACGCGGAAGTCCGCCGGCATGCTTTTCACTGACGCGGCGGCTTCTGTCACTCCTTCAAGAGTAGCCTTCAGGAAGTTACCCGATGAGTTCTTCACCGAGCCGTACGAGATGTTGTTTTGTACGGCGTAGATCAGTTCCACATAGCCGATCGAACCAACCAACTGACGCACCTGGCCAGCTACTCCCTCGTTACCCTTGCCGCCCAACCCGACGGGCCACTTCACGGCCGTTGACGCTCCCACGGTTGATTTCCACTCGCTGCTGACCTTGGAAAGATAGTCGGTGAAGATGTACGTGGTCCCGCTGCCGTCGGAGCGGTGAATCACGATGATCGGCTGGTTCGGGAAATTCACACCGGGGTTCGCCTTGGCAATGGCAGGATCGTTCCAACTGGTGATCTTGGCGAGGAAGATATTCGCGAGAACCTCGGGTGTGAACTTGATTTCGCCCGCAACACCGGGCACGTTGTACGCCGGCACGACCGCACCCAGCACGGTGGGAATATGCAGGATCTTGACCTTGGCCTGACCCAGCTGCTCATCGCTCATGGGCCCATCGCTGGCTCCGAAGTCGACCGTTCCGGCCAGAACCTGGCGAATGCCGCCGCCGCTGCCGATCGACTGGTAGTTGATCTGGACGTCCGGATGCAGCTTGTTGTATTCGCTGAACCACTTTGTGTAGATGGGATTGGGGAACGTTGCACCGGCTCCGTTGAGCGTAACCGTGTCCGCGAAAAGCGGCAGCGCCAGCACTACACACACCAGCAACAACGCTATGCGACGTGTCACTCGATAGTCCTCCTGATTGGGTTTCACCTCCGTTCTATGGTTTGAGTATTAAAGGAAGGTTACAAAGCAGTGAATTTCTAGTGAACGCGCCTGTAGCACCAACTACTTAGCGGGATTCGGTTTTTCGAGACGCGCCAGTTCGAGCGGGAAAAGCCGGTTGTTCGGGAAGTCTTTTTGCAGCGTGAGCAGGACTTCGCGAGCACGAGGTTTGTCCTGATCGCGTACGTAGGCAATGGCCAGCAGGATGCGCGCAAAGGGAGCCAGCAGTCGGCCCTTTGCGGCGGTGGTCTGAAGTTCGGAGATGCCGCGCGCCTTATCGCCGGCGACACCTCCCATCCGCAGCAGCCAGCGGACCGGTGCCGACATGGAGCCCACGATGTACCGGCTGATGCCCCCCGCAAGATAGGCGTCATAGCAGGTCGGGTGGGCGGCGAGCAATTGATCGGCCAACGCCGACGATTCCTTCGTGTAGTGCAGGGACGACAGGCTGCGCTTCTCGATCAGAGCGGCATAATCGGCACGCAGTCCGGCGCTGAGGGTCAGTCCCAACAGACCGTCATGATCGTGGGGATCGCGCGCCAGACGGGCCTTTCCGAGCGTTTCGGCGCTTGCCAGATACTGTTCGAACAACTCATGCTGTTTGGGGTCCGCTTCATACTTCTTGCGGGACGCGAAGGCAGAATCGTTCTCGTAGAACTGCGCCTCCAAAACGCCGAGGCGGTTGAATTCCGAAAAAAGGACGCCCGCCGCCTGACTGACTGGCCCCATAGGATTATCAGGATTCTGCTGCTGCCAGGCTTGAAATTCGTTGTGCGCACCGGAAAAATCAAGGTTGTACAGGCGAGTGAATCCGCGATCCAGCCCGTCCGGTCCCGAGGTTTCGGTAGCGAGGGCGACGGATGCAGTGAGAATGAGAAGAAGAGAAGCGAGGAGCGCAAGGCCCCGCCCGCCGGTATGTATGAATGATCGAATTGGCTGCCGACGGGGCTTCATTGGCTCTGCAATCTTAGATGCACAGGGTATGTCAATAAAGTGTCAAATCGCACAGTGCAGAGCGCGCAGACCAACGCATCATTCCCTTCCTATCTAGGCCCATGACGCTAGGTAGACAACGTTCTCTTCGTCAGATCGCGCGAAAGGGCCCAACCGCACGCTGCCGCTATGGCGATAAAGACGACGCCCTTGCTTCTTGGTCCAAGGAGCAGCCACCCGCCACCGAACAGGGCGGAATACACCATCGCACAGCCCAACACCCAGGAAAGCAAGTTTCGTCCCAGATCGCGAGTGGGGGGCACTTCCGGTGCGAGGCGCGCCACCGGAGCCCATCCGGTCACGTGGGGACGCACCTGCCGATAGAACTTCACCAGCAACTCCTGCGGCTCGGGTGAAGTCAGATACGTCACCACGAGCCAGAGCAGCGTGGTGATTGCGGTCGTGGTGATGGCTGTTTTCGCAAAAACAACGGGCTGCTTTCCCGTGAACGGCGCCCAGCCACGCAAAATGATCGTCGAGACGAGGGCGGTGGCCATCGCGGAAATTTCGCTCCAAGCGTTAATCCGCCACCAGTACCAGCGCAGTAGGTAGACACCTCCAGTTCCAGCGCCTACCTCGAGCACGATTTCCCATCCCGAGCGAATCGACGAAAGTAGCGCGGAAACCAGCGCCGCAAAAATCACCAGGATCACGGTTGCGACGCGCGACATGGTCACGTAGTGCGAATCGCTGCCATCTTTTTTGACGAAGCGGCGGTAAAAATCCGCCACGAGATAGGACGCGCCCCAGTTCAATTGCGTGGCGAAAGTAGACATGAAAGCGGCCATGAATCCGGCGACGACAATTCCGCGCAGCGCCGGCGGCACATGTTGCGTGACCACCATCATGTAGCCCGATTCCGGATGCTCCAGGTGCGGATAGAGCACGATGACGGAGAGCGCGGTGAGAATCCACGGCCACGGACGCAGTGCGTAGTGCGCCACGTTGAACCAGAGGACGGAGAGCAGGCCATGGCGTTCATCCTTGGCGCTGAAGATGCGCTGCGCAATGTAGCCCCCGCCACCGGGTTCGGCGCCCGGATACCAGAACGCCCACCATTGCAATCCCAGGTTCACGAGGAAAGTGAGTGCGGGTAGAGTCCAAAGCAGTTCTGTGTCGAGCGGATGGGAAAAATCGGGGAAGAAAGAAGTCGCATCACCGGCATTGGGACCAGCTGCGGCCTTCATTTCCGCCAGACGCGCCAGCAGGCTGCTCATTCCACCGCACGCCTTGACGGCGAAGTACGCGACCGCGATCACAATGCTCATCTTCAATACGAACTGAAATAGGTCGGTCCAGAGCACGCCCCACAATCCGCCGAGCGCAACGTAGAGTCCGGTGAACGGGATCAGAAAGAAGAGACAGATCGCGAGCGCGCGGCCATCGCTGACGCCCAGCGTCGTCGCGACGATGCTCGTCATGGCTTTCGTAACCCAGCCCAGGATCAGGCAGTTCATCAGCAATCCGAGGTAGATCGCGCGAAACCCACGGAGAAACGCGGCAGGCTTTCCCGAATAGCGCATCTCGGCAAACTGCACGTCGGTCAGCAGTCCGGAGCGCCGCCACAGGCGTGCGAACAGAAAGACTGTCATCATCCCGGAAAGCAGAAACGCCCACCAGAGCCAGTTCCCTGAAATACCCTGCGTGTAAACCAGACCGGTCACCACCAGCGGAGTGTCGGCGGCGAACGTGGTCGCAACCATGGAAGTCCCAGCCAGCCACCAGCTGACGCTGCGACCGGACAGAAAGTAGTCGTCCATGCTCTTACCGGAGCGGCGGCGAAAGTAGAGTCCAAGTCCAAGGGTGATGAGCAGGTAGCCGGCAATCGCCGACCAGTCGAGGATTGTGAAGTTCATGGGCGGGAGAAGGATAATGCAAGACGCGGGCAGGCGGTAGTCAATTGTGCAGCCAGCCATCTCCCGAAGATGTGCTCGTACTTGCCGCCGTAAACACCTGATTTGGGACAGCTAAGCTACGCCCACATTTGCCCTCTATTAATTAACGACCTTTACGCCTTATGACTCCGCGCTGAGCTGGAAGCCGGGAAAGATTACTGAATTCACCCATGCTCGTCTTCGCCATTCGGATACTGGAAGGTATGTTCGTGGTAGGGATGATGGGCGGGTGTCCTGGTTGTAATTCTCAGCTGAATTACGACCTTGCCTTTTTCGTCTCTCCACGGACGGAGCACCTTCGATGACATTGAAGAGTTTGATGTGCCGGTCGTTCGGCACGCGAGCCATCATCCTTCGCTCTCTAATGGCTCGAAGAAGAGACCGTTGCGGCGAACGAGGACTCGAAGAAGTGATAAGTTTTGCACACGGGGCAATCTCCTCCGATGTTGTTTCCTCAATTCTCTTGACATAACACTGGACAAGCGCATAATGAGGTGCACTTTTTCGCTTGGTACCTCCGAGAATCAAGACTCGCCAGCCCGCCGGTACCGCGCAAAAGTCTTTCCCACCACCTAGGGGCAGTGAAACACGAGGACGCAGGATCTCGTGCTTGGAGCGAGATAGTCCAACAGTCCGTCGCTGACACAACTGACGGTGCTGACCCAATTCTCCGCACGGGATTGTTCGTTCGCGTGGCGACGACCGCAAAGGGGAAACAATGCTCAACAACAAAGGAGAATCCATGCGAAAGACACACGTATTCATGACGTTAGTTGGCACCATGGTGTTGCTCTGCGGACCGTGGTTGTCCGCGTCTTCGGTCTCAGTCGGCAGTTGCCTGCCTGGTATGACGCACTTCGCCACCATTCAGGCAGCCATTAATGCTTCGCCTCAGGGAGGTACCGTGTTGGTATGCCCGGGTGTCTATCCCGAGCAGATCGCGATCTTTCACCCGATCACCATCAAAGGCGTGGACAATAACGGATCGAATTTGGCGCTGATCACCATGCCGCCAGGGGGAACCGGCGCCCAGATCTATGTGCAAGCGACCGGTGTGAACCTGAGTGATCTGACTATTGATGGCAGCAACAACGGAGCGACCGGCTGCGGACAGGGTCCCATTGGCATTTACTACTGGGACTCGTCAGGAGTGATTAACCACGTCGCGATCAGAAATGAGGTACCCACCGGACAACCGTCCTGTTTCGATGGCGACGGTGTCTTCGTCGTAGCGCCTACCGGCGGCGCCTCTACCGTGACCATTGAGAACAGCAGCATCCATTCTTTTCAGTTCACTGGCATCGAGGCGAGAGGGAAGAACGCCAACGTCACGGTCAAGGGGAACTCCATTGGAGGTAACACGACGGGACCGGCAGGCAATGGAGTCGCAGTGTGGTTGGGAGCATCCGGGACCGTCTCCGGGAATTCGATCATCAATGTGCTGGAGCCGACTTCTTACACCTACTCTGGGTTCTACGGTGCGGGATGGGGAGTGGTGGTTCTCTGCTCGCAGGGAGTTACGGTCACGGGGAACACGATTGGCGATACTCAGGCCGGCGTCGTTGTGCTCAGCACCGGCTCGAACTGTGCCGCGTATGGTACGGGTAATGGGGACAGCAACACGATCATCGGGAACAACATCTCGCAGACACATCTCTTCGATGGGGTGTATGTTTGCGGGAACTATAACCTCGTGAAGAGCAACGTTATTAACGGCGCGTCGGAGGCGGGCGTGAACATAGACGGCCAGTGCAATCCTGGGGGCAGCGGTTATTTCAATAATGTCAACCTCGACACTGTGGACGACGCCTGCGCCACTTCGTTGGTGGACCCCAGCGTGGCTGGCTTCAACACGGTGGGATCGAACAAGGCCTACAGCGTCAGCTACGATGCACTCTCCGGGTTGATCCCCTTGACTGCCGGGACGTGCAACAACGCTCCGGCGGCACCAACAGGCAGTGGCACAGTCATGCCGCGTACCGGACCACCGAAACCTGTATAGACACACGGCAGCGAAGACCTCAAGGGGCGGGGATAAGCCCGCCTCTTGAATCGCTGTTCAGTCTGCGCCCCGCATACTGCGGCCCGGAATACCGCACCATGACGGAAGACCAGCGTCAGTCGGCGAAAAATCTCGATTTCCCTCCTGTACTTCACCTGTCTGTGGCTTCCTACTCAGCGGTTTGCGACTCCTAGCAGGGCGAGCCCATGGGTAACTGTTGGAAAATCGGGATTGCACTCATCGACGCGTAGTTGGTGAAAAATCGCCTGTTAACGTCAACACGGCGCATCCGGGAGTTCCTGCCGAGTCGAAAATATAAGTGTATATTTGGCAACATCCGGTAAGGGCGAAAGATCGAACCGGGTATGGCAGGCAAGTTTCTTTAGGACGATGTGACGTGGTTGGTCAATCGTGCCTTCTCCGGAAATTCACGAAAAGGAGAATGAACATGGAGAAACAGCTAGGCACTATGGCCTATTGGGTCGGTGTCGTCTCCACGGTGATTGCCATAATCACACGACTACTCACAGCCATTGGGATATTTGTGTTCCCTCTTCCGGCGCCAGGGAAAATCCCGATTTCATATAGGTCCTTCCTGGATGGGGCCATGCTGTTCTTTGTCATGGCAATTGCCAGTTCTGTAGCTCTGTGGGTCAAACAACAAAGGTCGTAGAAAGCCTCTGTGGTCATTCAAGCAGGGCTTGAAACTATTCGAGTCCAGCACGCTTTTAACAGCCCCCTCCCCCGAGGGCTGCTCCATTGCAAGCCTGACCTCGTAACGCACTTCGTGAATAGCTCTTGCGAGCCACCCAGCGGCAACGCCATCTTTCTTTCTTTAAATTCTCTTTTGGCTGAGCCCGGGGTGAGCACGTCCGCAAAGCCACCCTTCTGGGACTCCTTGCGTGACGATCCGTCGCCGATTTCCAACCGGTGGTTGAAAACCACCAGCTCTGGTGAAACTGAGCCACCAAGAGCCTTGCGAAGGGCTGACATTCTGAGCTGATAGGTCTGTCTCTAACTCGTTAAAAATAATGCATTAAAAATAAATCTTTAAGAACCGGTTCACGTTTGGCACGATTCCTGCATCACTTCACGTAACGAGCACGCACTCACCGCGCGGCTACTGACCTGAGCGCGCCCCGGGCAAGCGGTGGGTGAAAGCACTACCCGCACGACCGCCACTGAACCGTTGCTTTTCGAAAGTGCTGGACACAGGCAAAAACGAAATCTCGGTTGAGTTATGCGTATTTGGTATCGGGTGATTACCGCTTTCCTTCTGTTCCCGTTGACCACGAGCGCGCAGCAGACGGCAAATTCAACATCGTCAGCCGCGACGGAGCAGACACCAGCGTCGGACGCTCAGGCTAGCCCGGCTTCGCCGCGCGGGCAACTTGATCCGCAGCCACCGAACGTTGTGCCGCAGCCCCCAGCAGCATCCGTGAGCGCCGCGCCCGCATCGCCACCGTCTACGACGATGGACCAGGTGGTGGACCGCGCAATCGAGCGCGAGCACGCGCTCATGGAAATGCTGAAGACCCGCACTCCGTTCATTGAGACCTATCTGCAAGTTCTGAAGTTTCGTCCGCAAGAGGGCCCGGCGCCGGTGCAAGACCATTACTTCCTCGGCCGCATGGATCTGAGCGAAAAAATGAACCGCCGTGACTATCTTGCCAAAGACACCAGCTTTGAGAGCCGCCTGTTGGGCGGCTTCGCCAGATTGTTTAAGTTCGAATACAAACCCCTTGGTTTCTCCTGGATGATCTATGCTGACCGCGACGACTTTAATCGCAAGACTTATGACTTCAAGTACGTGCGCCGCGAGTTCCTGGGTGATGTCCGCTGTATAGTCTTCGAGGTCTCCGCCAAAAAGGGCACAGGCAATGGCCGCTTCCGTGGCCGAATTTGGGTAGAAGACCAGGATGACAACATTGTGCGCCTGCTTGGCACTTATGAGCCGCGTTCCCGCAGCGCTTACTTTTTCCACATGGATAGCTGGCGCTTGAACTTGATCCCGGGCTACTGGGTACCAGCTTACGTTTATAGCGAGGAAGGCGATTTCAGCGAGGGTTCCAAAGACAAGATGGCCTTCAAGGCCCAGACCCGGCTCTGGGGTTATGAGCAGCAGAATCGCGCCCAGGACAGCGAATTGACCGAGGTGCGGGTGGACTCCACCGTGAAGGACGAAAGCCTGGAGTCGCAGGATGCTTCGCCGCTGCAGGCTCAGTGGCAATGGCAACAGCAGGCGGGAGACAACGTGATCGAGCGGTTAGAGAAGGCCGGGCTGCTCGCTCCCGAGGGTGACGTGGACAAGGTGCTGGAGACTGTGGCCAACAATTTAATCGCCAGCAATAACATCGAACTGCCGCGCCCGGTGCGTGCCCGTGTGATGCTGACTTCGCCGCTGGAGACATTCAGTGTGGGCAATACCATCGTGGTAAGCCGAGGCCTGGTGGACGTGCTCCCGGATGAAGCCAGCCTCGCCATGGTGCTATCGCGCGAAGTGGCCCACATCCTTCTGGGACACAACTTGGGCAGCAAGTACGCCTTTAACGATCGCCTCTTGTTCTCCGACCAATCCGTCTATCAGAACCTGGGCTTCCGCCACTTTCCCGAGGAGGAAGCTGCAGCCGACAAGAGAGCTCTCGATCTGCTGAAGCATTCACCTTATGCCGATAAACTGAATACGCCGGGATTGTTTCTGCGCGTGCTAGCGGTGCGCGGCCCCGCGCTTTCCGCACTTCTGACTCCTCACCTGGGCACTGGCTTTACCGACCGTAAGGGCGCCGTGGATCGCATGGTGGTGTTAATGGACTCTGCTTCGCCTCTCGTTCCCGACAAACCGGACCAGATCGCAGCCCTGCCTCTGGGCGGACGCGTCAAGCTCAACGCTTGGGATAACCGTGCCGAATTGATCAAGACCACGCCGATGGCCATCACCTCGGGGCGCGGCAAGATGCCGCTTGAAGTGACGCCATTTTTCCCCCGGCTGACCCGCTACGGAGCAGTTGTCAGCCCGACTGCTTCCGTGAACGCCGCGAACCCGATTCTAAGCAATAAGTGAGGCAACGCGAATCAGCGGCATTGCGGAAGTACCGTTTTGGAATGATGATCTCATTAGTTGTCCCCCTGGTTCATGACAAATGCGAGACCATCCGTGCTGACTGTGTGGCTTTCACTCCGCTGCTACAGGCGCGGCGCTCGCAACCATCGCAGTAGTCTTCACTCGGGCACCTTTTTCTAACGGCAATTCCAGCCATTTGCGCACTTCGGGCAAGGCACGTAGCATGGCGAGTTCGCCCACGCGAATCAACTCGTCGGCGCGTGTGAAGTCGTCATAGTCAAAACCTGCTAAGCCAACCTCCGGGTACTGATCTCCAGGTTTTCAGGTATTCGTTAGTGGGTCAGGCTCTCGGGGGGGCAGTTCAGCTGCTAAAGCTGGATCATACCGCGTCGTAGCGCGATTGTAAGTGCCTGCGTGCGATCACTGGCACCGAGCTTTTCCATGATGTGCTTCATGTGAGACTTGACCGTTTCCGCTGAGATAAAGAGATGTTTGGCAATATCCCGATTTCGATTTCCCGCCGCGACGTGCTGCAGCACCTTCATTTCACGTTCGGACAACTCTTGATCGCTGAGATGTTCCGCGAGACGTGTCGCTACCTCCGCCGGAATGCATTTCTTCCCCGCGTGAATCTGGCGAATCGTATCCGTAATTTCCTTGGGCGGCATACTCTTGAAGATGTAAGAACGCGCACCCGCTGCCAGCGCCCGCTGGATCTGGCTGTCGCCGTCAAAGATGCTGAATATGACGATGCGCGCTTCCGGACAGATTGTCCGAATTGCGATCATTGCATCGATCCCGCTCATGTCCGGAAGCCTGAGCTCCATCAGAGTAACGTCGGGCTTGCGCTCACAAAAATACGTGATCGCTTCCTGTCCGTCGGAGGCCTGCGCCACCACCTGCATGTCTGGTTGACCGTTGATGACCGCGACAATCCCCTCGCGCAGGAGAGGATGGTCATCAACACTGAGGATTCGGATTGGGTTCATCATGATTTCCGCCGGGATCATGAGATGTCTGTACACCGTGGCGCGTCGGCAGGTAAATGCACTGGAGGTGATTTTGCGATGAAATCGGAGTGAAATCAGCAAATCATTGATTCTTAAGGATGTGAGCGGCGCAGCTTTGAAGCGAACCTCAAAGTTTTTTGCGTCGATAATTCCGGTCGAGTGGTACAGTTTTTTACTCTATATCTCTATTTACGACTCCCATGCACACTCTCCCCTCAGGGCGCGTTCTGTTCGGAGCCTTTGAGCTCGACCTCAATACTGGCGAACTGCGATCGACCGAGACGCCAGATCCTAACCGTAGGGTTGTCCTCAGAGAACAGGTGTTTCAGGTCCTGCGGATGCTCCTTGAACGTGAGGGCAAGATTGTTACCCGCGAGGAAATCAAGGGAAGGCTGTGGCCGAACGATACAGTTGTGGATTTCGACCACAGCATCAACGCAGCGATCAACACTCTTCGGCGCGCCTTAGGGGACTCTGCCGAGGACCCTCGCTATATCGAGACCTTGGCTCGGCGTGGCTATCGATTGATGCCGGCCATCGAATACCTTGAGTCGGCGCCGGGAATCGCTCCCGGCGAGGCACCCAGTCCACTGGCATACGCGGAAGAGCGTGGGGGCCTTATTGGGAAGAAAGTCTCGCACTATCGTGTTCTCGAAGTTATCGGCGGCGGGGGCATGGGAATGGTCTACCGGGCGGAGGACCTGAAGCTCGGCCGTAGTGTTGCGCTGAAGTTTCTGCCTCAAGAGCTGACCAGCGATGCCGTGGCGCTGCAGCGTTTTGAACGCGAGGCACGGGCCGCTTCATCGCTGAACCATCCGAACATTTGTACCATTCATGCGATCGAGGAGCACGAAGCGCAGCCCTTCATCGTGATGGAGCTGCTCGAAGGAGAGACCCTGCGCAGCCGGATGGCCACGCTTGAGCCCAAGGCTCTGCCATTCCATGAGCTCTCCGAGATCGCGAGGCAGGTCTGCAGCGGATTGGAAGCCGCCCACCAAAGGGGAATCATCCACCGCGACATCAAACCGGCGAATATCTTTCTCTGCAAATCCGGCGCGGCAAAGATCCTGGACTTCGGATTGGCAAAGCTTGCCGGCGACGTAGGGCTCGAAAAAGGCGAAGGAGCAAGCACCACAGCCACCTCATCTGCCGATCATTTGAAGAAAGACCTTACGCGCACAAGCACCACGGCGGGAACTGCGGGGTACATGTCTCCCGAACAGGTACGCCATGAATCGCTCGACACGCGGACAGACCTGTTCTCCTTCGGATTGGTGCTCTACGAAATGGCGGCGGGGCAGCGTGCCTTCACCGGCCCGACTGTCGTTGCCGTTCACCAGGCCGTGCTGCACGAGACCCCAGTTCCAGCTAGGGTCCGCAATCCGGCATTGCCTCGTGGATTCGACGCGCTTCTGGCAAAGGCGCTCAAGAAAGACCGTGCCCAGCGCTACCAATCCGCTATCGCGCTGAAAAACGACCTCGAATGGATCGTGCGCGAGGCCAATCCGGCAATTAAACGCGTACTGCAAGTGACTGCGGCCGTAACCCTGCTCGCACTCGTCGCTGTAGGGATCTGGCGCTACGACGTCTACCGCCATCGCCTCACCCTCGGTCCCACCGACACCATTGTCCTGGCTGATGTGGATAACCAGACGGGCGATCCGGTGTTCGATGACGCGTTGAATACGGCGCTCCGGTCTGAGATGGAGCAGACACCTTATCTCAACATTCTCGGAATTGATAAGACCTACGCCACCCTGACTCAGCTCAAGCTTCCGCCGACCGCCAAGATTGCGCCTGATGTGGCAAGGCAGATCTGCGGTAAGACCAATAGCAAGATGGTGATCTCCCAATCAATCGCCGACGCCGGCAATCGCTACCATCTCGAGATCCGGGCGCTCAGCTGTGACTCCGGGGCAACCTTGGCTC
Source organism: Terriglobales bacterium (assembly GCA_035569025.1). GTDB lineage: Bacteria > Acidobacteriota > Terriglobia > Terriglobales > Acidobacteriaceae > Acidiflorens. Next base: position 68,589 of record DATMNN010000090.1, on the reverse strand, counting down.
GGGAGCAGGAGGACATCACTAGCAGGAATGAAGTCGTACACGAGCTGGGAGTCACAGCAGTACTCCTTCGATCGAAGCTCGGAGAACCCTCAGATTCGCTGGCGCGCTTCAATCAGCCACTGGAAAAGGCGCTCAGCTCTTCGCTTGAAGCTTTGCAGGCTAGCACTGAGGGGACGAAACTCTACCTCGCCGGCGACACTGTAGGAGCACTCAAACTCTATCAGCGAGCTGCCGAACTGGACCATGAATTTGCCGTGCCTTATGGGGCCATGGGCGCTGCCTATTTATCCCAAAATAGGATTGACTTGGCGGCGGCCTCGTACGACCGTGCGTACCAACTCCGCGACCGCGTGACCGAAAAAAAAAGGTTGGATATAGAGATCGGTTATTACGGTTATACGATCGGCAACTGGGAGAAAGTATATTCTTCCGCACTTCGTTTCTTAGAGATATTTCCTCGGGATGTACCCGCTCATAGCGACCTCCGGGTGGCGCTTTTCCATCTCGGCCAACCCGATCGCGCCGCTGACGAAGCGGCGGAGATGGCACGGTTGCAGCCAACCTCTCGTTATTTCGGTGGCGCGATACAGACCACCAGGTTCGCAAGCAGATTCAATGAGGCGAAGTCATGGCTCGCCAAAGCAGACGCCCTAAAATTTGACAATTTACTTATCCGGCGGGAGAGACTCATCCTGGCATTCGCCACGGGCGACCGGGACAACGTCGAAAGGATCCTCAAGGAGGAGGAGCCAGGTCGCTATCGAGAAGACTTCTTATTCGAACATTCGTTGATCGAGATTCAGCAGGGTCGCTTTCGCTCCGCCGAACGTCTGCGCTTGCAACCTTTGCGGCCAACCTCGAAGCATAGTAACGCTGACTGGTGGACGGTCCTTTCCGCCCTCGAGAATGCTGAAGTGGGAATGGACACGCAAGCTCGACGCTATGAAGGCAAGGCAACTCGACTGAAGCTAGACCGCGACGACAGAGTTGCCTTAGCGCTCGCGCTGGCGAGATCAGGACAAACCGCGGAAGCCGATAGACTCACAGACCAGATCAGTGCGGAAAGGCCCGAGGACACCGTCGTGCAGCACTATTTCATTCCCACGATACGGGCTGCTATCAAGTTGCAGCAACGCGATCCGGCGGCGGCAATCGATCTGCTCCGCGGCCCTGCCAAGCATGACCTGGCGTTTACAACCTCGTTCAACTATTTATACCCCGCCTACATTCGCGGACTCGCATACTTGGAACTCCGCGATGGCAGGTCGGCCGCGGCTCAGTTTCAAAAGCAGATCGACAATCCCGGTTTTAGCGTGAGACATGTCATCGGACCCCTTGCTTGGCTCCAACTCGGCCGCGCGCAGAAGATGATGGGCGATGAAGCCGCCGCACGGAAGTCTTACGAGACTTTCCTGGATTTGTGGAAGAACGCCGACCCCGACATTCCCATCTACCAACAGGCCAAGGCCGAGTACGCCCAGTTCCGAAAACAAATTGCGCAGACTCAACGCAGTCGGACGCAGCATCGCGATTACGCTCAGAACCCGGCGGGCCGGGCCAGGGTTGGCTCGTGGCTCACTCCGCTGGCATAGGCGCAGCGCTCGCAACTATCGCAGTAGTCTTCACGCGGGCACCTTTTTCTGACGGCACTTCCAGCCATTTGCGCACCTGGGGCAAAGCACGTCGCATGGCGAGTTCGCCCACGCGAATCAACTCGTCGGCGCGTGTGAAGTCGTCATAGTCAAAACCCGCGACATCGGGTTCGATCACTACATCGGCCGCACTTCTCCAGAGGGGACCCATCCTGTCCTGCGCGATCGCGAACGACTGTCCGATCACATCGAAGAGATGACGCGGCGCGGTCGTCTTCGACCACTGTCCTTTCAATTGCACGGCCAGCACTCGCTCCGCGCCCATTTCGCGCAGAGGACGCGTCGGCACCGGGTGCGACAGCATGCCATCCACCAGCCAGCACCCGTCAATCACCACCGGCAGAAACATTCCCGGATAGGCGCAGCTTGCTCGTACCGGGTCGATGATCGAGCCCGTTCGAAAAACTACTCCTTCCCCGGTTTTGAAGTCTGTAGCCGTCACACCGAGGGGGATGCGTAATTCTTCAAATGTCTTCACCTTCAATGTATTCGTGAGGAATGAAACCATGCGATCGGTTGTGGCGAAGCCGCAGCGGGAGAGGGTCCATCGCGCAAAGGTCGTGAAGCGAACTCTGTGGGCGACTTCTTGCAGCTCTTTGATGGTGAGTCCGCTGCAATACGCGGCGCCAATCAGCGCTCCCACACTGGTGCCCGCAACCATGCGAACTGGAATGCCTTCCTCTTCGAGGACCTTCAGAACTCCAATATGCGCGATGCCGCGTGCAAAGCCTCCACCCAGGGCGATACCAATTGCCGGTATAGGCTTTGACTCGGCTGCGATCGGCTTGCGCGAGAGTTCCCGGCCAAAGGCTTGAACAGACCGGATGACCTTTCCCAGACTCTTCATAAGAGCCCCACATTCCGGTTTGCCGGGGGAGTCGCAAACCCTACATCGATCTGCTTAATAAGATGCCACGAAGAGGCCTCGAGCTACAGGGCACCTGTGTGCTATCTGGCGGGTTACAGGAGATTCCGCCCCTGATTACTGGATGTTTCAGCTGATCCGTCGTGGAATGGCCCGGGTAGTCCTCCTAACTCGCCATCCAGGAACCACATGGAGACAACGCATCGCTTCCCAGCGCGTGAGGACAGGATGCTGTTCGCCGGGGCGCCGCCCACGCAGGCGGGCAACAACGTCAAGGCAGGCGGAAGCGGATTGACTACTTCAGGGATGCGATCCCCGGCTGCAGCCACGAAAAGAGAAAATCGGTGGCGCCTGGGAAGATTCGGGTCAGCAGTCCCAGGAGCGGTGCGAAACCAAATCCTGCAATCTTCAACCAGAACTCTGTCCCCAGTTCTCCAGGTTTGGTGTTGGTGACATGGCTCAAGGTCGCGTCGCGATGCATGTCGGCATACACCTTGACGATGACCACAGCACCCACAACGAACAGGGCGATCAATACCGCGCTCAGTGCCTGGCGCGGGTCAAACGGATAACTGGACATGGCACAGGCGGCAGCCACGAACAATGCAATGATGGTCATGGCCATGGTTCGCAATCGGCCGAGAACATTCTGGACATAGCTGAGGTAGTTGAGACAGACAAACTCTTCGGCATTACGGATGTGTTTGCGGTTGGAGAGGACTGGCTGGTTCGATGCAATCTCATCCTTCTTGTCGTCCGGCTTGTCATCTTTCTTGTCGTCTTTCAACGGCCCCACGAGCAAGGAGTCCTCCTCCAGCCTCCACGCCGGAATCAGTAATTGTGCAAATAAAGTGCCGCTGGCATCGGCGATTTTTTTCTGAAAATAGGTAAAGTTCCTTAAGTCTCCCACGTTGTGTTTGCAGTAGTTTTTCGAATACCAATCTCCAAAATCTCCGCCAGCTTCGCGCATTTTGGTAAGCGCATCGTGGCAGTTCGCAACCCGCGGATCCGGGCTATCCTTCTTGTCCTTTTGAAAGATGTCCAGGCTGGCTAGGGTGTGATTCATGCACTCCATTTGCCTTGAAATCACTCTGTAGCGAACTTCCAACACGTTGCCGCTCATCTTCCACACACTGCCCCACGAAAATCCTCGGAGCGATGCAAGCGTTCGCCGCAAAGGAACACGATCGATGAAGGCCAGAAGCCGGTTCAATTCACTCCATAAATGGTACAGGCGGAAAGCTTCCAACAGGGACAACGTGCAACAGATGTTGAGGCCCATCAAAAAAAGGATTGCGTAGTTTTGGGAACCCAGGCTGCGCACGGGAACGCGGCCTCCGATGCAGACGCCGATAACAACAAACGCCAAAAAAATACCACCAGCAATGGCAAAAGTAGACCGATTTGGAGGTTCGGCAGCCGTTTCTATTTTTACTGCCGCGTCCTCCTGACTGAACATCCGCAGGAGATCTCGATCGTTCTCATTCTTGTCTTTCAAAGTTTTCCCGCCCTCATCTTTCAGCGTCAGCATCTCCAGGCAAGGAAGGCAGGGACGGTCTGGACCAAACAGCGCCAGCCCGTGCAATGTAAACCAGAAAGAGAGATACAGCCCCGCGAGAATTGCAAAAACCGGCACCAGGGGCGATACTCCGCTGGTCAAATGCATCGCGCGCCAGAGAGCCAATGTACCGTTTTCTACCAGTATTGACCTGTTAAGAGGAAGTATGAAAATAAGGCAAAAAATGACCGTCGCCGCGATCAGCAACCCCGATGCGCGGTCGTCCCAATTTCTATACTCGTCGCGCGTCATCGTTCGGCGCGTTGGGAAGGAAGGATCGCTCGTTGGGACATCCGCTTTATCCTGAGACAACTCAAACGATTTCCGGCTGTGGGAGAGAATTGCGATCCAGGCTAATAGCCAAACGATAATCACGAAGACCAATGCGGTCCACGAATAGTGCAAACCGCTGAGTGGAATTGCGAACACGCCACATCCCCAGCCCGCAACAATGCCCATGAAGGCCAGGCAACAACTTCCGAAAAACACGAGATACTTTTGATCGGGCTCGCCGGTGCTCGCGAAATGAGCGCGGAAGATGGGTTTGGCGGTATACGATCCCGCCGAACAGCACCAGGCATGGAACACCGCGAATCCGGTCAGCCCGAGAAAGAAAACTTTCATGCCAAGGGGCATTTTGGGGAGTCCGACAGGGTCGTCGTCCCGTTTCTCCAGTCTCACGATTGGGTCCTGCTTTAACTCGCTCCGCGGAGCCACGCTCGTGAGGGCGGCCATCGGCCAGAACCGGTTTACGCCGATTACAGATAGCCAGGTCGCGGGACCGGGATAGGGACAATCTGGACCGGTATTATTTCCAGTCGAACTGCCCGCAACTTTTTCGCCGCATTGATCGATGAGAGTCCAAAAGGGCGGCGAATAATCCGGAATCGGTGGATCGGTTTCGCACGATATCGCGGGAACAAACAGCTCCGCGGCACGGGGTGGCGAGCCTGGCAGGGGGTCCAGCACGCGACAACCCGTCGCGTCCTGGGTACCATCCGGAAGGCTCTTATGGTTCAGCAATAGTCGAAAGGCGACGTACGTGCCTTCCGCGGTATCTGCGCTAAACGTACGATCGGCCGCGGCCATGGATTGGTGCTCAGTCCAGTCCCGCTCTAAAGGAAAGAGCGGATAGGTGCTCAGCGTCATCGCGCCGCTTAGTCCGGTGGACCCCCGCTCGCGGATAAACATCAGATCTGATCCGAGGATCACGATCCTTCCATCGGGATAGCTGCGACGCAGGAAATTCGCCAGGAAGAGCAGGTCCAGAGGGCTACTGCTGCGCAGAACGATGTAGCGCGCGCGGAGTTCACGCAACGCAGCTACGATCTGCATGAGAAACGCTTCCTGGGCGAGTGGAGTCTGATTGCCGCCGAAACTTCGAATCGAATCGTGAACCTTTCCCGTGGGGTCGGCCAGATCAGTCGGCAAATTCCTCTTCTGCTCTTCTGTCGAAGATGAGGGGGATGACCGGTCAAACAATGATTTCGACTGATAGGCATCACGCAATGCGGAGATGTCACGCGGATAGTAGAGCTTGAGTGCCTCGCGTTCACAGTCGGTACGATCTGGCGTAGGCTTCTTGTTTTTCTCGGTGTTCTCAATTAGAGATTCGCCATACGCGGTTTCATCTTCGGAGATGATCGCCACCCGTTTTAATTCGAATCGCGATTGCTCAGTGGTGATGTAAGCACAGAAACGAGCCAGCACTTCTCCGTCATCCTGTACAAAACTGTGAAACACCAGGCGGTCGATGAAAGCGTCCTGAAAGATTTTCGCCGAAACACTGCTGGTCACGCTGCCGCTGTAGACGGCCAGCCGTGTATCCACGTTATGGACATCGTCTTTCCGCCTCTTGTTCAGGTCCAAATTCAGAGCCGTTTCCGGATCATTCAGCACTTGCGCGAGGGAGGGAAATGATCCGGAAAACGTGGGGCCCAAAATGGCGACCCGTCGGGGCGAGATCTCGGGCCGCGGCTGCAATTTTGCCATCCATCTAAGAGCGTTGGACAACTGCTCGCGATGGACTCCATGCGTGGCGTCCTCGCCCACCACGAAGACAACCAACCCCTGGCCGTAAGGGTCCAGCAGGGTCGTCTTACACTTTTTCCGCGGACCGCAAGTCGCCTTTCGCCGAAACAGAACAACTCCAGGCTGTTCCTCTTTCATATCCTTTTCGCGGTTGGCGAGCTTTTCGTCGGCCAGCAGCACGTATGACGTGTCGTCACTGTCCCAGGGCAGCCATGAACTGTCGAACTCATACTCTTCGTCCTGTGCGCCTTCCTGAATCGCCGCGGAGAACTGGTCGAAGAGTGCGGAAGAATGCGTATGCACCGGATCCGGCATGAGCGCGATCACAAATCCAAGCTGCTTCGTTTTCTGCGTCAGATCTGCCCGGGGCTTATCCTGGGCAGGCTTTTCTTCGTAGCACTCATCGGGAATCTCGAGCTCATCAACGCCAACAAATGCTTCAAGCGTCTCCTCGACAGAGGAGCACCCGGGCTTCCGCTCGCCCGACTTTACTTTTGGAGCGATCGCCTTGGCGCGCCGGGATTGAGCGATCCCGTCCCGTGCGCCATCTTCGGCGGGTTTGGATCCCGTCTGCCAAGACACTCCCACCACAGCCGCCAGCGCAAGAACTGTTGCCGTTCCGATGGCCCCTTCTCTGTTCATGGGCAACTCTTCATCCGCCTCATATGCCTGCGGAGTTCTCTGTGAAGGGGTAGTGCTCTAAGTGGACGGATCGTTACAAGGATAGCGACTGCCGCACCCGCATCCCCCGCTGGATCGCCTGGGCTGCCACGAAAGCCCGGGCCTGCTAGACTTTTTGTTGATCCTAAACAATCTTGAGGGCATGATGCGCAGCCTTTTCCTCTTTGCTATCGTCATAGCGATGACTATCGTTGCCGAAACGCAGACGTTGCCTGCTCCCCAGGCGATTACCGATCCCAAGCAGATCACCTCCAAGCCCAATGCGCAGGTGGAAAAGAATTTATCTATCGAAAAGCTCTACATGACGCGACTGGTGGGCGGGGCTGACTGGTCGCCAGATGGAAAAACGATCGTCTTCGTCAGCAATCTCAGCGGGCGCAACAACCTCTGGACGGTGCCATCCGCGGGCGGATGGCCGATGCAGCTTACGGTCAGCGATCAGAGACAGACGGCCCCGGCGTGGTCCCCTGACGGCAAGTGGATCGCCTACATGTCGGACTACGACGGTGATGAGCAATGGGATATTTTCTTCGTGTCGCCGAAGACCGGGCAGGTTGTGAACGTGACCAGCACGCGCGAGATCGCGGAAGAGAGTCCTGCCTGGTCGCCCGACGGGCGCTATCTCGCCTACATGGTGAAGCCGAAGACGTCATCGGTGTTCGAGATCGACGTTTACGACACGCTCATGCGCGAGGTGAAACATCTCACCACCGGCACGGCAGCCGATCGCATGAATGTCTCGCCCATCTGGTCGAAGGATGGCAAATTCATCGTCTACACACAGGAACAATCGAAGGGTACCGATTCCAACGTGTTTATGGTCGATGTGGAAAGCGCCCAGAGCACGCTCCTCACGCCGCATGACGGCGAACGGCAGCATTCAGCAAACGACGTGTCACCCGACGGCAAACATGTTCTCGTCACATCGAACGCAAGCAATGGGTATCAGAACGCCGGACTGCTCGACATCGCGACGAAGAAGATCCGCTGGCTCACGCAGGATAAATGGGAGGTTTCGGGCGGCGGCTTCTCTCCCGACGGACGCCATCTCACTTACACGGCGAATGTCGACGGCAACACGGACATTTTCCTGCTGGACATCGCGACCGGTAAGGCGAAACCGCTGCCGCTGCCACAGGGATTGAATGAGGCGGGAGGCGGGTCATCGTCGTTCAGCCGTGACAACGCCAGGCTGCTCTATTACCACAATGGCCCCACTGCTCCGGGCGATCTGTGGTCTTACGCGCTCGCCGACGGCAAGTCGCGCCAGATTACCCAGTCACTTATCGGAGGCGTTCGCTCGCAGGATATGGTCGAGCCGGTGCTGGTGCACTATCCCAGCAGAGACGGTAAGTGGACGATTTCGGCATTCGTATATGTGCCGTACAATCTGCCGCGCAATGGACAGCATCCGGCGATTGTCTATGTTCACGGCGGCCCGACCGCGCAGACTCTGAACACGTTCAACCGCTTCGTACAGTACATGGCGAATCAGGGATACCTCGTGATTGCGCCCAACTATCGCGGGTCGACCGGCTACGGCAAGGAATTTCAGCAGGCGAATCTGTTCGATATGGGCGGCGGCGATTTGCAGGACGTGCTCTCGGCGGCAGACTGGATCAATCAATCCGGCTATGTTGATCCGAAAAAGCTGATCCTGATGGGCGGCAGCTACGGCGGCTACCTGACGATGATGGGCGTCACGAAAGCGCCTGACGTGTGGGCGGCGGGTGTGCCGATCGTGCCGTTCGTGAACTGGTTTACCGAGATTCAGAACGAGGATCCCATTTTGCAACAGAGCGACCTGGCTACGATGGGTGATCTCGTGAAGAACAAGGCGCTCTACGAAGACCGCTCGCCGATTAACTTCGTCGACCAGATCAAAGCACCGTTGTACCTGCTGGCGGGAGGCAATGATCCGCGCTGTCCGAAGTCGGAAGCGCAACAGGTGATGGACGCCGTGAAGAAACGCGGCGGAGTGGTGGAATACAAAGTCTACGAAAATGAAGGCCACGGGTTTGCGCGTGTCGAAAATCAGATTGACGCCTACCAGCGCGTCGCGGACTTTCTGAAGGCGCACGTCCCGCCAGCAGACTGCGGATGTTCGTTAAAGGAGTAGGTGACTGCTCAGTTGTGATGGTGGACCAGGTCCAGAAACCCGTCCCCCTCGGTCGCGTCGACCCACTGTTGAATCTGCTCGATCACCTCCGCACACGTCTCGGGATCGAGGATCACGCTGGCCGGCACGGCTAACCCAAGCTTCCGCGATGTGAAGTGTTCTTCGTCAAGCGGCTGCTCCAGAATCACATTGACCAGAAGATTCGCTTTATCCTCGGTCTGCATAACGCTATCGACCGCAACCATCCATTCGCCGCCGGCGGCGGTAAGGCGGGCTTGATGCAGACACAATTCCTGAGGCAAAATCGTCATCGAAGTTGACCTGTTTGTTCAGCTACCCTGCGATGGGCCGCGCGCCGTTTCTCCAGCGCATTCAGGCGCAGATACAACATGTACAACACGATGACCAGATTTACCACCAGCACCATCAGTCGAAACCAGGTGGGGCGGTGGATCAGATCAGCGGCTTCGAACGGAATGTAGATTGATCCGGAAGCGAAGGCCAGCCACTCCGCCCAGGGCAGCGCGTACCAGAGGCCGTAGGCCTCGACGAACCGAATGATGGCGTAAATGCCGGCGACGGTCGCAATCTTCCACAGGCGGACGTCGCTGACTCTGGAGACAAGATCGATGAACACGCCCACATAGCGGTGATAGGGATTGACGTGGAAAAACTCCAGAAAACTTTCCGCGACGCCCCAGATATCGCGGTTGCGCATTGACATCAGTCCGAGCCCGGCCAGAACCACGATCATGCCCTTGGTAAATTCAATGGTCGCGACCGTGCGCAAGCCTTTAATGTGATCGGGGTCGTGGACATAGGGATGCATACAGGGTGAGCTTGTCGTTCAAGTCTACCAAGATTCCGGTGCGGCCCCGGCGATCCCAATGCCGGCTGCGATAAAGCTAGTTCCTAACCACAGAGGGACAGAAAGCACATGGGAAAAATCTGAGATTCGCCGAGTAAGATCATCCGCGTACACTGGCGCGCAACTCGTCCACGATCTCCCGCGCGGCCTTGCGTGCTTCGTCGCCCTTCGTAACATCGAAGGAGATCGCTCCGACCCGGGCATGGCCGCCGCCGCCGTAACGCTCGCAGACTTTCGCCAAATTCACGGTCGGCTCGCGCTTCGACCACGGATTGGAACCAACCGATACCTTGACTCGGAAGGTACTCTTGCTCAACCCCACGCTGTAGACCGATTCTGGGTGCAGGTAATACGGGACAAACTTGTTGTAGCCTTCGAGATCGAGATCGGTGATGTCGAAAAAGATGGTGCCTTCTTTTTCTTCGGAACGCTGCCGGAGAATATCGATGGAGCGCTGATGCCGATCGAGCAGAGGCGGCAATACGGCAGCCACCACCGGCTCTTCCAAAATGCTGGCAAGCGGGCGAGTGGCCAGCAGAGGAATCAGTTTCTTGACGAACTCGGGATCCTGCACCGACTCGATGGCCATCGTCAGTTTCATCGCCGGGGCCTGCATTTCCACCGCGGATTTCGCGCTCTCGTAGAGGGCGCCATCGACGATATCCGCCCATTGAACAAGTTCCGCGACCGGGCCCGGATTAAAACCAAAATGCTGTTCAGCGATCATCGCGATAAAGCTGGTGCAGGATTTGTAACCCGGATCATAGAACTTGCGATCACTCTGGTCCTGTTCAAAGTGGGCAGCGTCGTCCGGTGAGAGGAACGCGCTCTCGTGATGGTCGAACCACCAGGTTATCTTGGGCGAACTGGAATATTTGAAGTCGACGATGGCGTTCTCGTCGCCATCAAAATCCTTCTCGTTGAATAGCGCGCCCGCCCGATGCAGCAGACCGGAGTAAACGAATTCTCCATCGTCGCGGATGCGCTCGCGGTAAAAGCGCGAGAACAGCGACGCTGAGCATGCGCCGTCAAAACACTTGTCGTGGTAAAAGACCCGAACTCGCAAGTTTGCTCTTTCCCGCCCGCGCACGGGCCCAAGGTGGAAAACAAATAGACTCAATGGTTTGATGGTTTATGTCAAGGGCACAAAAGGGAGTCAGCAATCAGCCCTCAGCATTCAGCAATCGAGCGTCGGGAAGCGGACGCCTACCGGCACGGCGCGGTTGAGTGCTGAGTGCTGACTGCTTCCTCACCTTTTCCGTTGCCGGATCTTCACGTCAAAACTGACTACGCCATTCTGGTCGCGGAGCGCGACGATCGAGATGTTGCGCGTGATGTTGTATTCCACCTGAATAATCTGCTGCGTAGCCACGGAGACGTTGGTGCTGTAGGTGATCGTCAGGTTACTGGCGACCTGCTGTTCAATGGTTACCTGCGGACCGCGGACCACGTTGGTCTCGTTGGTCAGGCCCTGCGGGTCGATCTTGATCCGGCTTACGCCGAACAGGCGCTGCACGCGGCTGCTGACGGCGGTGTTCAGCGCTTCGCTAATCAGGAGGTTCGAGGCTTCGCCGCCGAATCCGGAAGAACCGCTTCCCTGCAACGCCGCTGATTCCTCGCGCGTGCGGCCGAGCGCGAGCAGCGCGATGACATCGGCCTCCGGCAGCGGCGGTTCGGAGTGCCAGGTGGCCTTCAGTCCGTTGGATTTCGTGACATCGCCGCTGATGTTCACCGTGATGTCGTAGTCGCGCACGCGTGTGGCGGCCTGAATGTCGATGATGGGCTCGGTCTTGGCGGGATTGGAGAACGTCACTTCGCCGCGTTCCAGACGATATTTGGTGCCGTTAAACGAAATCTCGCCGCCTTCGTTGGCGCTCACGCGGCCAATGGCGACCGGACGATCCGCCGTGCCGCGGACCCGGAGATCGGCGTTGCCGGAAAGTTTCGCGATCGCCGTCTGCATCTGCAGTTCGGGAGTCGTCTGAACGTGGATGTCAAGCCGCAGGTGACTCTCCAGCGTGTCGGATCCAGCCACCGCGATAGAGCGCTTGCTCTTCTCAAGATACGACCCAATGTCGAAGCCGGGAGTCACTCCCATCTTCGTAACCAAAACGTCGCCGCTTAGCAGCGCCGCATTGGATGTGCCCGATAGGCGCAAAGTGGCGTTGGCAGTGGAACTTACGCCCGGCGGGTAGCGCAGGCGAACGCCTTGCGCGCCGGCAGCGATGTCCATCTGAAATACGCCGTTCTGATAACTGCCGAAACCGGTCAGGGCAATGGTTCCCCCGCCGGTCGTCCCGTTCAAGCTCTCGATCTGGATGCGGTTCTGGTCAAACAGCAGCACGCCGTTCAAGTCGCTCAGGCCGCTGGGAAAATCATTGTGGCTGACGAAGGTGTCCTTCACTTCCAGGCGTCCCTGCAAGACAGGGTTGGCCATTGTGCCCCCGGCCGTGAGGTTCAGCGTCAGCATGCCACGCGCGGAAATTTTGGGATTGATGGTTTGCAGCAGCGCCATGTTGACGGTCCCATCCACACGGACGTCGAGCGCGCGAGGAGAATCCAACTGCGCGCGGCCGTGGGCCGTGAAATCGGTCCCTGCGCCGGCCAGGTGGAGGCTCTCGATCCGAACGGCGCGTTCAGACATCTCAAGCCGGATGGGCTCGACATTTTTCAGGCGCACGTGCGCAACTTCGGCATCGAGCGAGTCGAAATTGGCGGTCACGCTCAACTCATCGGGACGCCGCAACGGTCCGTGGAGCGAAATATTTCCGGCCAGGGTCGAGTGGGCGGTGATTTTCCCCGGCAGGTAGATGCTGAGAAGAGCGTCGACGTCGAGATGCTGGAATGAGAGATCCAGGTCGGCGGGAAAATCCTTCTCCATCCCGACCGTGCCCTGAACCTTCAGGTCGGCCTTGTCGAATTCAGTATGGCCCTGAATGGCGAGTTGATGGCCGCTCGGCACAGCGTCGAGGTAGAGGTCACCGGCGCGTTCCTGGTCGAACGCCAGATCGCGTACGTGGAGGTGGGCCTCGACCAACGGTTGATCGGGAGTGCCGCTGGCTTGCGCTGTGAAATCGACCCGGCCATCGACCTTAAAGCGTCCGGTTTGCAGCTTTGGAAAGTGGATCAGGTTGAGATCGTGCCCGGAAAGTTTCGCCTGGAACTCATGAGACGAGAGATTGAATCCGCCGCTCCCATTGACGGGCGCGTCGTACACGCTGGTGGCCAGATTGCTGAACTGCAACGCGTCATCCGCAAACTGAAAGTCGCTTTTGAGCAAGGGCACAGGCGCTCCGTAGGCCTGAGCGTCGTGAACTTCCAGATGCCCTTGGCCGCTCGGATGCGCACGAGTACCGGCGACGTCTACAGAAATATCTCCGGTGCCATTAACCGGCCAGCCGTATCCGGCGAGCCGCATGATTTCCGCTACGTCGGCGTTCTGTACATCCACGTGCAAGATGACCGACGAATCGGGCTTCGATTCTCCGGCGAGCAGACTCGTGCTGAAATCGAAACGCGCGCTGCTGTGACCATGCAGCAGGACGGCATTGTGCACCCCAAAATTCCTGCTCGAATACTGGATCGTCGCGGTGAGCGCATCCCAGTGAACGATCAACGGTGGCGCGTGCTCTCGACCGGGCAGGGCGGTCTCGAAGTCATACACTTCAAGATTTCCATTCACCTGCATGAAAGCAAGATGTCCGGTAAGCGCCCCGTTGAAATTCGCCCAGCCGTGAATGGTGAACGGGACCGTGCCGGGCCCGTACGCGGCCTGAATGAGCGGCCGCCATTCTTTCAGATCGTGACTGGACGCAACGACCTTCAACGAAGCGGTCGACGACAAGGTGCCACTGGCCGTAATTTCGGAGCCGGGCGTGTTCAACTGTAACTGATCGACTTGCAACTCATCGTGCGAAGCGCGATACACGGCCGCCAGTTGACCTCGCACCGGAAGTTGTCCCGGCACGGGCTGCTGCGGAGCTGCGATGGCCAAATTCAGCCGCGTTTCCGCGTCGTGGATGGAGCCCACCCACAGCACCTCCACTTTGCCGCTCGCCGCTCCGGACAAGTTCAACTCTTCCAATGGCACTTTGCGGGCGCTCGCCACTGCAATCACCGGAGCCAATGGGAAACCAGAGAGCTGAAGACGAATCGATCCGCGCTGCGGATTGACGGTGGAAACTCGTCCCACGACCGACGTGCCCCTACGGGTCGCAGGCGCTTGGAGCGAGGTTTGCCAGTTCGCTACATCGACGTCTCCTTGCAAATCGCCTCCGAAGAGGCTCGCTTTGATCGAAGAGATTCGCAGGCGCTGGGGTGTGACTGAATAAGTTGCGCTCAGACGCCCGCCCTGCGTTCTCAGCCTCCCGTCGGACCATTCCACGTCCTTCGCGGCTAGCGTTCCGTCCACGGAAAACTGTTCCGGACTCCAAGAACCCTGCCCTTCGATGCGGGCTGAACCTTTGCGGAACTCGGGCTGCATTGTCAGAGCGGCAAGTTCCGCAATGTCGACCACGCCGCGGTAGTTGCCACTCACCTGAGGACTGTGGAAGTCCTGCACCTTGCCGGTGAAGTGAAGCTCGGACTTCCCGGTCGCAAAGTTCAAAGCTGTGACGTCAGCATGATCCCGCGACAGAATCATCGACGTGTCCGCTCGCCAGGCAAACGCGGGATACTGCTGAATTTTCGTGCTGGCATTTCCTACGGCCAGGTTCGCTTCGTACTGACGGCGGAGAAAGGAGTAGTTCAATTTCAACGCCACGTTGTGGGCGCGGAAATCGAGAGGAATTCTCTTTTCATCCCACAGCAATTCGCCCTGCTGCACGTCAATGTGGGAAACGGATAGGGAGAAGAATTGTTCCACAGGCTCCTTACTGGAGACCTGGACGACCGGTGGCGAGGGCTGATTGGTGGAACCGTCCGGGTACACGATGATGTGCGCCACGGGATGCTCTACGATCAGCGAATGTAGCCCGATCTCGGTGCTGAGCAGCGAGATGATCTTGACCTCGACGAGCAGACGATCCACTCGCAGATAGGGCACCTGATCGGGAGCTTCCTTGCCGTGAATGATCAGGTCTCGCACATCGACTCGCAGCCGGAATGGGATAGTGTGGAGTTGGCCGATCTCGACGCGGCCTCCAGTCGCCTTTTCGAGCGCAGCGACGACCCGTCGTCGAACGAGTTGCTGGAAGGAATCGGTGGTGGCATACCAGCCTAGGAGACCCAGGGCAACGGCGCTGAACAGGCAGAACAACCGGAACAGCTTCCACCAGCTGCGGCGCTGAGCTGGAGTAGGCTCGGTCAAGGAGTCTGGTCTCCGCCGCCGGAGTGCGCCGTCTGAATGTGGCTCGAGGAGCGCAGACTTGCCAGCCAGCCTTGCAGCAGTTGGTTCAGCCGCTGTTCAGCGAGAACATTGCGGATGTGGCCGAACACTTCGGGAAGCGCCACTTCCTTGCCGCCCGCCTTTTTCAATTCCGGAATGAGCTGGTCGTGGTAGTAAGACTCCACCGCCTTCTGGTCAATCTGGATGGAAGGCCGCAGGCGAGCTTCCACCAACCGCATCAGTTGAATGCTTTCTCCCAGCCGCTTCTCCAATTCAGTCTGTGTAAGGCCGCAGTGCTGCAAGGCGGCGCGCCATCCCTCGTCGGTCACCGCATCCGGATGAAGCTTACGGACTTCTTTCACGCGCGCTGAGATTTCGTCGGCGGGCGCAGATTCTGACGGGCGAACCTGCTCGCGCAGAAGTTCCTGGTCAATCAGCCGATCGAGCGCAGCCTTGCGTTCTTCCGCGGTGAAAGAGTCCAACGGTCGCGCATTCACGAACGACTCGAACGCCATTTCTTCTTCCCAATCGCTCTGAAGCAGGATGTGTCCATTGACGTTGGCGACCATGCGGTCGACCACCTGGCCACCACCGAACGCGGGCACGCAGAGCGCGATCCATAACAGCAAACAACCTGCGGCATGTTTCCGGATTGTCATCAGAAGGACTGACCTATGCTAAACGAAAAATTAAAATGCCCGGCTCGCTGAAAGCCAAACTGCCCCGTCGGAGGCCCCTGCGAGTTATTCACAATATTGGTAAAGCTCGGAAAGAAGGGCGGATTCAGATTGTAGCCGAAGTCGAGGCGCAATGGGCCGATGGGTGTCTGGTAACGCACCCCCAAGCCAATGGCTTGCGAAAGATAGTTGTAGTTGCACTTCGAATTCTCGTTATTGAATCCTGTTTGCACTTTGCAGGCTTCGGGATCCGGTTGGTGCCACTGCCCCAGGCTATCGATCATGTTCCGCGGACTCGAGAAAACATTCCCCAGGTCGTGAAAGACAGTGAATCCGATGTTGTCGTGCAGGTAGGGCAAGGGCACACTCGGGAAGCGAATCTCCAGATTATTCAGGAAAAGGGCGCTTCCACCGATTGGAAACCCCGTGAAAGGATCGCGCGGCCCGGCCTGATTCAGTCCGAAGCCCCGATGCGAACTGCCGCCACCCATGAAGAAGCGTTCGGGAAGCGGAATGAGGGTTTGTCCGGGCGGAAGTTTGTCAGACGGCCCCAGCAGAACCGTGTCACCGAAAGGATTCTCAACGCCCACGCTGGTGGAGCGCGCGAACACAAAAGTAGTTCCGGTGCGCCGGTTTCGCAAGAACGGATAGTACGTCGAGTTCTTAACCAGAAGGCGGCTGAAGTCGGCCTCAGACCCGAAATAGCTGGCCGCGACTCCGCCCTCCGCGGTGATGTAACTGCCGTGAATGGTTTCGAGATCGTTGTCGCGGCGGTTCCGTACATAGAGAAAGTTGGGTTCGCCCACGCGCGTCGGTTTGGACAGCAACGGAACCAGGTTGTCACTCACCTGGATGTTGCTCGCCTTCACGCGCCGGTAAGAAAAACGGTAGGCGAGGCTGTCCAGTTCGCGATCATTGAGCTTTTTCAGAATCTGAACTGTTTGAAGCGTGCCTTCCAGGCGTTGCGAAGTGAACGTCGACACATCGACCGTGTTGTCATAGAGCAGCCGGATCGAGAAGTTCAAGTCGCGGTTCAGGAGTTTGGGAGCTTCGAAACTGATCAGTCCCCGTTGCTGGAGCCGGCTGAGGCTCGTCTTGGCGGTTATCGTCTGTTGCCGGCCGCCAATGTTGAGACGACTGACGCCAAACGAAACTCTCGGACTCGCCCCTGTCTGACCGAGTGGCTGGTTGGTGCCAACCGACGGCTGGCCAGTTTGAAATTCGAAACCGACTCCATAGTCGAACGTGTAACGCTTGGTTTCGCGAACCGAGACCAGAACGTTTTTCCGCGACTCGGTCCCGTCCGGATTCTGGATGGCCGTATCAACCTCATTGAACAGTCCAAGGTTGTAAAGGCTCCGCTGTGATTCCAGCATATCCTGCTGGCTTAAGGGTCCGCTGGGCACAACCTTGACTTCGCGACGAGCCACACCAGGACGAGTGAAGTGAAGACCGTTCAGATAAACGTTGTTAACGAAAAACTGTTCGCCCTCATGGACGTTAAACACCACGCCGACCCGCGGCGAGTCTGGAGGCGCAGACGCATCGGGAAGATAGGTGACATCAACGGTGGCGTTCGTAAAGCCGTTGTTGAAGTACTTTTCCAGGATGGTGTCGCGATCGTCGGCCAGACTGGACTCGCTGAAACCCTGGCCTTCTTCGGTCGAAATGTTGGGCGTAAGCTCATCCGTCGGAACATTGTAGTTTCCGGAGATGCTCACGGATGCCACTCGCGTTTGCGGGCCTTCTTTGATGTCAATCTCAATCGCGAGTTGCGTGGCGTCACCCTGATACTTTTCCACCAGTTTGCTGTTCACCTGTACCTGGCGGAAGCCGGCGGAACGATATAACTCCTGAATCGTTCGCACGTCCTGTTCCAGCAGTGCGTCGCTGTAACGGCCGTGACTGAAAAGGCGGCCCGCCGGTTGGCTCAGCATCTGGCGGCGAATCAGTTCCTCTTCGAAGAGCTTGTTGCCGGTGATACGAATCGCCGCGAGGCGGTGACGCTCTCCGGGGTCGATCGTGTAAGTCACACGCCGGCTTTGTCCATCTTGAACCCCGAGCTGGCTGACCTTCACGGTAGCGGAAAAATAGCCGAGCGCCTGCAAGTGATTTTGAAGATTGCGCTTGCCCTCGTTGAGCAGGTCGTCATCGACTGCGCCTTCCTCGTAGATGGGGACCAGTTTCCGAAGCTGCCGTTGACTCACTCTGAATCCCTCGGCGGCAATTTCGACGATCGGTCCGCGATCTACTTTGAATGTGTAATCAACGGTGTTGGTCTCCGGACGGTAGGTACGAACCGCCGCCGCAATCTGCGCCAGTAAACGATCTTGTTTCTGATAGCGTGAGCGAATCCGCTGCAAGGCCCGAGTGAGGCGGGTTGCCGCCACCCCCTGACCGGGATGAAACTTTGCCATCTCTTCGAGTTCGAGCTTGGAGTAACCTGCGTCTCCTTCCAGGAATATCTGTCCTACGGTCGCCCGCGGACCCGTCTGGGCGTGAAAGGTAAGGTCGATCTGGTGCTGCGACGGCGTGCGCTGAACGCTGATTGCTATCTTTGACTCGTGGAAACCGTTTTCTTCGAGCACCCGCTGCATGTTTGCGAGTGCTTTGTCCAGTTTGTCCTGGGTGTACAGTTCGCCGAGCTGTAGCCGGCTCGAGGTGACAAGCTGGTTGGCCGAAGGACTGCTGGAGACGCCATCCGCCGTAATCTGGCCGATAAAGTAGTTCGGCACCGTCACAAATCGAAGGAGCACGCCGGCCGTTGAACGTTCTGCTTCCGCCTGGATATCCGCGAATCGACCGGTAGCGAAGAGGGCCTGCATAGCGTCATGGAGTGCTGATCGGGTGAGCGGCTCTCCGAGTTTGAGAGGCGTCGTCGCCAGCAGATGGGCCGCTTCGTCGTTGGGAACTCCCGGCAGCTCAATTTCGGTCACGGGCACACCAAGGTACGTCGCAATCGTCCCCACAGCCGATGGACGTTCGGTCTCAGGAGCCGGCTGCTGAGCGGGCACCTGCGCGCGACTGGATACAGATGACGAGATCATCATCGCCAGAAACACAACGGCGATGAGTAGACGCAACATTCCCTCCAGGAACACCGAATGACCGCAAGCGGAGCTTTTTGTATTCGATGGATTGACAACCGTCACATGTTGCTCGGTACGAAGAAAGTTTGAAGACCGGCACCTATAATACTGGCTGGAAAGGCGCACACAGGTAATGTCTTTGGAACTGGAGGACCGTTACTCTCGTCAGGTCCTGTTCACCGGGATCGGCAGGGACGGCCAAGAGCGCCTCGCGGAGTCGCGCATAGTAATCGTGGGCTGCGGCGCCACCGGGTCGGCGCTGGCAACGTTATTGGCCAGGTCGGGCGTGGGGGTGCTGCGGATTGTCGATCGCGACTACGTCGAATCCAGCAATCTGCAAAGGCAGTCGCTGTTCGACGAGGACGACGCCCGCGAATCGCTGCCCAAAGCGATCGCCGCCGCCCGGCAAATCGCGCGCTTCAATTCTCAGATTGTGGTGGAGCCGCACGTCGCTGATTTGACTCCCGCAAACGTCGAGCATCTCCTGGGCAGCGCGGATCTGATCCTCGACGGGACAGATAATTTCGAGACTCGCTACCTGGTGAACGACTACGCGGTCAAGAATTCGGTGCCCTGGATCTACGCGGCGGCCGTCGGCAGTTATGGAGTAACGCTAAACGTGATCCCCGGCGAGACGGCCTGCCTGGCTTGTGTTTTCCCCGATGCGCCGCGCGGGACTGTAGAAACCTGCGAGACCGCTGGCATTCTGAACTCCGCAGTGAATCTGGTGGCATCACTCGCGACCACAGAGGCCTTGAAGCTCCTGGTTGGGGTCCGCGCCCGGATGAGAAGAACTCTTCTGTCGTGGGACGTGTGGACGAACGAGCGCGCGGAAGTTACCGCCGCCCGTCCGCATGCGGGCTGCCGCGCTTGTGGAGAGCGCAGATTCATCCATCTGGCGGGCGAAGGACGGCCTCATATCACGCTTTGCGGCAGGAACTCGGTGCAGATTCACGAACGGCAGCGGCCGGTAAATTTCGCAGAAATGACGACGCGTCTGGGACCACACGGTACGGTGCGCCACAACGAGTTCGTCCTGAAATTCTGGCACGAGCCTTACGAGATGACGCTCTTCCCCGACGGGCGAGCCATCATCAAAGGCACCACCGACACGGCCGTCGCCCGCAGTCTATACGCAAGGTATGTCGGGAGTTGAGTGGTAGCGGAGACATCCCGCGGGCGCTACTTTGCTGCGGGATATGCGCACGGGCTTGCATATCACGAAACACAGCATTGACTCCCATCTCCGGTCTTTAGCCGAGACTACCGGAAATCTCCTGACATCGTGGATTTCCCGCCGGGTTGTGCACTGGCCCCCAAACTGCACAGACAGAGTTGATCTGTGCCCCCTGTGGAGGTGGTATGCGACCCTATTTGGTTCTGTTTACGGTAGTTCTGATTGCGGTGTCAGCGTTCGGGCAGCAGCCCGGTCATCCGGGTCCGTACGGCCCTTGCGTTTACGGATGCGGCCCGTTTGTTCCCCTCGTAACTACCCCGATGATCTCGTTGCAGCAGGTTGCTCCGAACCCAGTCGGTGCGTCGAACGCGACCACTGGCCTGGTTGCTGGAGCTACCAACTCGACCCTTTCCCAGATTTCAGGAAGCACCAGTTCGGTTTACACCGAGCCGGTATGGTACCAGGGTGGAGGCGCTCCGCTGACTTCGTCCGCCGTCCATCTCTTCCCGGAACCACTGGGCCGTCCGATGCACGCCATTCACGAAGAGCATGGCAAACGCGAAGAAGCCAAGGCAGAGTGGGTTTATTTCGGCGGAACGGAACACACGATGAGCGTCGCCGGCGCGGCCAAGGGTGGCACCAAAGCGAACCACGTCTACACCAATGACGACGTCGACCGCCAGAACCAGAACAACGGCAACGTGAAGATGAAGGGCAAGTCGGAAAAACTGTAGGTCGCCGCAACTTTTAATCGTGAAGGGCTCCTGTTGCCAACAGGAGCCCTTTTTTGTTCAAAGCAACCGGCTGCCCCTACTTCTTCCTCAAGTCGTGGCCGATGCGGTTGGCCTCGCGATCCACGGCTTGCATCAAGCTGTCGGAGACGTTCGCAGACACTTGGTCTGAAATCCTGGTATTGAGTAAGGCTTTCGGTGAGCCTGTCCGAAACACGGCGAAATTGACATCGAGTGTATCGCGAGCAGGTGCACGTGATTGCCCTCCCATGGGATCGCTCACATCCGTGCTCGGCGCTTTTCCCCCTATCGAAATGGATGGAATCGACATCTCTGTGGGATGTGCTCTTGGGTCCGAAACCTGCGTCAGCACCAGGTAGTCACATTCCCGGCTCTTCACCTCCTCGGCATTTTCGATGGTCGAATGCAACTGCCGGTCTTTGGTCGTTAAGGAATCCATCACCATCCCGATCAGCTTGGAGTCACTGAGTCCGCGCGCCAAGCGTTCGGTCATGCGATCTTCCATGAGGGAATTGGAGGTCTGATTGTTAACAACCGCCACACACACTTTGGAACGTGACTCAGGCGCCGAAGACTTATCCTGCGGCCAGACAATCGACGTGAGGCCGCAGCAGACGACAAGAGTGCAAACCCAATAAACGGAGCGCATACAATACCTCGCGACTGTCCGGCGAGTATTCTCCGTCGGCGCAGACTCTTTCTCAAGCAATTCCCAGGTTTCTTCTGCTATCTTCGTGCGGTTGATTTCCTCTAGATTTTCGACACAGGCGCCGTGCGCCGGGGATGAGTGCGTTCATGGCTGATATTGCACGTCCGGAGCCGCCCCGTATTTACCGCTGGGTGGTGCTGCTCTTCATCAGTCTTGCTCAGGGTGGGAACTACTACATCTACGACAGCATCAATCCGCTGGAGCGGATTTTCATCGACAAGCTGGGTTTTTCGGCGACGGCTTTCGGGTGGCTGAACTCCAGTTACAGCGTGGCGGCCGTCGTGACCCTTCTAGTCGGCGGGATCATCATTGACCGCATCGGGACCAAGAAAGCTCTGCTTTTGTTCGCAGTGCTTTGCCTGGCTGGGGCCGCGATCACTTCCGCTCGCGGCAATGCGCTTGTGATGATCACGGGCCGCACGGTTCTGGGCCTGGGCGCGGAGTCCATGATCGTGGCCGTCATTGTGGCCGTGGCCAAATGGTTTAAGGGCAAAGAGCTCAGCTTCGCATTTGGCGTTAACCTGCTGGTAGCGCGAGTGGCATCGGTGGCCGCTGACAACTCTCCCACATGGGCACGGCGAGCGTTTTACCCCCAAGGCCCCGCCGGTGAGCCGAGTTGGCAGAATCCGCTATTCATCGCGGTAGGAGCGGGGGTGTTGGCGGTGGTCTGTTCGATTGGGTATTGGATTCTGGAAACTCGCGCGGAAGAAAGGTACGCTCTCGGAAAAGGCGGGGCGGTGGACAAACTCGAATTCAGCCAGATGTTCAGCTTCGACAAGTCCTACTGGTACGTCGTCGGACTGTGTTTTACGTTCTATTCTGCGATCTTCCCGTTCCGTACGTTCGCGATTGACCTGTTTACCAACAAACTTCTGGCCGCTCAGGGCGGCGCGTCAGCATCCGACGCCGTCCACGTCGCGACCCTGCAGCACGCAGGCACACTCAACAGCCTGCTTCCCTTCTCGGCCATGATCGCCACCCCGCTGTTTGGCCTGTTGGCGGACAAGATTGGCAAGCGCGCGCTGCTCATGATGTTCGCTTCCCTGCTGCTCATGCCGGTCTACCTGATGATGGCGTATGGGAGCGTTTCGCTATACGTGCCCGTAGTGCTGATGGGGATCGCGTTCTCGCTGATTCCGGCTGTAATGTGGCCGTCTGTCGCCTACATCGTGGACGAATCGCGTCTGGGAACGGCCTATTCTCTGATGACACTGATTCAGCAGATCGGCTTCTTTGCCATGAACCTGCTGATCGGAAAAGCGAATGACGCCTCCCACGCCGGGCCCGACAACCCGGGCGGCTACGCGCTGGGACTCTGGATTTTCTCGGTCCTCGGTTTCGTGGGACTAACCTTTGCCATCTTATTGCGGAAACGCGAGACGGGGCCAGCGGGGCATGGCTTAGAGACGATCACAGCCAAGGGATAAGGAATCCCGGTTACGAAGGTGACCTCTCCCGACAGGTTGGAAATCAGCGAATGGCGCCTAACTCGTCCTGAAGCAATGGTTTTTGGTATTCTTGGGACTCCCAGGGTGGCGGTTGCCGCCGGCGGCTGCGTCCGCAAAGCGTACAACGAAAAGAGTTTGAAGCCGCATCTTACGCAGTAAGCGGCCGGAAAAGGCGACTTGACCGACCCGAAACAAGCGAAAGCAGCAGAAGCAGAGGCGATTGAGCGAGCGAAGCAGGGCGACGAGGCCGCGTTTGAGGTCTTGTATAACCTGCACAAGCGGCGCGTGTATTCGCTATGTTTACGCATGGTTTCCAATCCCGCACAGGCCGAAGATCTGGCCCAGGAAGCGTTTCTCCAGCTCTTTCGCAAAATCGGCACCTTTCGGGGAGAGTCCGCCTTTTCGACCTGGCTGCACCGGATGACCGTGAACGTTGTCCTGATGAACTTGCGCCGCAAAGGGCTTCCTCTGGTTTCGCTGGAAGAGACGCTGGAGACGGACGAAGAGACGCCGCGGAAGGAACTGGGCGCGCAGGACATGAAGCTGACCGGCTCGATTGACCGGTTGCAGTTGCAACGGGCGATCGAAAAACTGCCGCCCGGCTACAAAACGGTTTTTGTTTTGCATGATGTCGAAGGGTTCGAGCACAACGAAATCGCCGAGATGGTCGGGTGCTCGATCGGGAACAGTAAGTCGCAACTTCACAAGGCAAGATTGAAGTTGCGGGATGCACTGAAGTTCATGAGAGCCGAAAAGGCCGAGAAAACGTAGGGCAGTCGCGAGTATTGGGGAGAGAGGACGCATGAATTGCTTAGAAGTACAGCAGGCTCTGCCGGAGATGATGGACGGCCAAGGTCATGATGACCTTGAGTATCAGGCTCATTTGAAAACTTGTCCGATGTGTTCGGAGCTAGTTGCAGAACTGGAATTGATTGCCAGCACGGCTGGACAACTCGCCGAAGCAGATGAACCGGCACCTCGAGTCTGGGTCAAAATTGCTGCCGAGTTGCGCGCGGAAGGAGTCATCCGCGACACGGAAGTGGCCGGACGCCCAGTCCTCGTGCCCGCAGCCAAGCGTCGGTGGAATGCCTGGTGGCTGGTACCTGTGGCCGCGGCACTTGTTGCGGCAGGCGGTTATTTCATCCAACCCAGGCCGGCCGTGCCCGTCGCAAGTCAGGACGCGCCAGGAGTAACCAGGACTGAGACCGCGCCCGTGGTCGCCAGCAACGAGGCCCCGCGAGCTGACAAGGCCGTCGCTGCTGCTCAGAATCAGAAATCAACCGTCGCTGCCGCCCGGGACGAATCTTCCTCCAACGCTCCACTGATGACGGCCAGTACGTCGGACCAGAAGTTGCTGGACGGGGTGTCTCCTGACATGCGATCAGCTTATGAGACGCAACTCCGGGCGGTGAACGCGTATATTCGGGATGCTGACGCCTACGTAAGGAGGAATCCGGACGACGAAGATGCGCGCCAGCATTTGATGGACGCCTACGAACAACGGGAAATGCTGTACCAGATGGCGTTGGATCATGTTCAATAACATGGGGCAGACCGATTCGGTCCGGACAAGAAGGATGGCGAGTATGCAACGCAGCGCAATCGCAGGCCTGGTCGTGGCCGCTTGCATCGTGACGGCGGTGAGTGCCGAAACCAGGAAAGAATTCCGCTTCACCGTGGGTCCCAAGGCAAACATTGTCGTCGACAACGAATACGGCGGGATCACTGTGAAGCCCGGCAATGCAAATCAGGTCCTGGTCGTGGCAGTAATCCATTCGGATAAAGTCGAAGTGGATAATTCCCATGAAGGCGACCGCCTCGAAATTGAGTCCCACTTGCTCAGTGGCGCCGACGCGAAAAGCGGGCGGGTGGATTATGAACTGACTGTCCCGCCGAATGTTCCTCTGAGCTTGCGGTCCTCGACTGGCCCTTTGTCGGTGGAACGAACGCAGGGCGACTTGACCCTGGAAGGCGCCGACGCCGAAGTGAATGTGCGCAACGTTAGCCACTGTCATGTCCACGTGAAGACAATGCGCGGAAATATCAATCTGACCGAGATTCGGGATGGTCACATCGAGATCAACTCGATCAGCGGTGAGGTCCACTTGAATGCGGTTGACGGACCCCACGTCCAGGTGGAATCAGGAACCGGCAAAGTGTTTTACGACGGCGACTTCGGCTCCAGCGGTACCTATGCTTTCACTACCCACACGGGCGATATCGAAGCACTCATCGCGCCCGACGCTTCCGCCGACTTCAGTGCCCGCTCCATGCAGGGATCTGTAAAGAGTGATGTTCCCCTCAAGCCAAAGGAACACAACCGTTTTCCCACAGAGCTGGGACGTTCCTTCTTTGGCACTATGGGCAAGGCTGCTTCCGAGGTCATACTCAAGTCGATCAGCGGTACGATCCATCTCAGACAGCGCTAGAAAGTCACGGAATTCAGTCACCTCAGGCAGGCGCTACGGGCGTGTCCAATCGATACGGTCTAACGCCACGGAATCGCACGTCACGGAACACCACCCCACGGAGCGCCATGGGAGCGCGAGCAGTGTTTCTGGTCGGGTTCATGGGATCGGGAAAAACGAGTGTGGGTAAACAGCTCGCCCGGCGGCTCGGATGGGAGTTCGTCGATCTGGACGCCCGAATCAGGACCCGCGAAGGAAAAAGTGTCCCGGAAATTTTCGAGGAGCGCGGGGAGGCAGGCTTTCGGGCTGCCGAAACATCCGCTCTCGTCGACCTAACCGAATCGCTGGACCGCGACTCCGTAGTGGCTCTGGGAGGCGGCGCGTTCGCGCAGGAAGAGAACCGGCGACTGCTTGCCTCGTCTTCATGGCCCTCAATTTTCTTGCAGGCACCGGTGGAGGAGCTCTGGCGGCGCTGTTCGAGCGATCCGGAAATCCGGCCGCTCCGCAAGGACCGCAAACAATTCGAACAACTGCACGCGGAACGACTTCCCTTCTACCAGCAGGCAACCATCACAGTGGAGACATCCGGGAAAGACCCGGCGGTAATTTGCGCTGCGATCGAAGAGGCGTTACAACGGAATGAAGGCGGCGCAGAATCGGCGCCTCGGTCGTCGTCAGAATCGAACTGAAACTCGGAAGCAGGAGGATCACGGTGAAGTTGTCGGGCTGGACAAGTACTCTTATTTTGATTTTGTCGTTCTCTGTCATCGTGCTGGCTAAGGAAAAAGAAACAAGCGGCCAAAACGTCGACTCGGGTTCCTTTGGCGTATTCATTAAGGGACAGCGCGTCGGCACAGAGAAGTTTTCGATCACGCAGAACGGTAACGGCAGCGTGATCCGTTCGGAATTTAAGGCCGAGGGAGCAGCGGGCCAAGCTCTCCAGAACTCGGAGCTGCAACTGGCGGCCAACGGGGAAATCCGCCGTTACGAATGGAAAGAGGAGAGTCCTGGTAAAGCTACGTCCCTGGTGGTGCCGAATGATCAATTTCTGACACAAAAATGGACCGCCGGGCCGGACGATAAGCCGCAGGAACAGCCCTACCTGCTGCCGGCCGCGACCAGCATCCTTGACGATTACTTTTTTGTGCATCGCGAAATACTGGCATGGAAATATCTCGGCGGGGCGTGCTCGAAGGAAAAAGAAGGCCTGCGCTGTCCGAAGGCGCAATTTGGAACGATGAATCCGCGGCAACATTCCTCGGCGCCGGCCACCATGGAATACCTGGGCCGCGAAAAGGTGAAGATTCACGATGCGGAGCAGGAACTGAACAAACTGGAACTGAAGAGCGATGCGGGGAGTTGGCTGATCTGGCTCGACGAAAAATTTAAGATGTTGCGGATTACGATTCCGGCGGAAGGCACGGAAGTCGTCCGCGACTGAGGTCGCGCGCAAGTAATTCGCCGAGTAATTCTCCGGGGTCAGCCCCTTTCGAAACTGGCTGCGAGGCGCGTCGACGCGGTACGATAACAGCACCGCGCGGGGTGGCCAGGTTCTTAACCCGCCAGCGGCGGCTAATCTCATTCATTCTTGACTGTCATTGACTCACGGACGTCGCGAGTGTTGTTTACGGCCCTCTTGTTTGCCCTGGGTCTGGGATTCCTTTACGTCGCGCGACAGACGCTGATCCTCTTTCTGTTCGCCATCTTCTTTGCGTACCTGATCAATCCTCTGGTTGAGCGTCTGCAAAAGCCGTTGCGCGGCCGCGGGCCTGCGATCGCGTTCATCTATCTACTATTGCTGACCGGAGTGGCACTACTGCTGTTTTTTGTCGGTCCGCGGGTCACCCGGCAGGCGGCCCGATTGGGAGAGTCGTGGCCGGAATTGACGGCAAAGGTAAGCTCGGGCCAGATCGCCGTCGATATCGGAAGGCAACGTGGATGGAGCGAAGCCACCCAGGGCCGCATGCGGGACGCCCTGAAAAACAATAGCCAGGCATTGTTGGTTGTAGCTGAGAACATTGGGGTACGTGTGGCCGAGACCGCCAAACAGGTCTGGGTGCTGTTTCTCATCCCTATTCTGGCGGTATTTTTTCTGCTCGACGCCGGCAACTTCAACGAAGTGCTGGTGTCGCTGGTCCAATCGCGGGCGCAGCGGGAGTTTCTACAGGATGTGTTTCAGGATCTGAATAACATGCTGGCGCAGTTCATTCGCGCACAATTGACGCTGGCGGGATTGTCTTTGCTCGCCTACACGTCAGTGCTGGGAGTCATGCGTGTGCCCTATGCGATGGTGCTGGGAACGGCGGGTGGTGCGCTGGAATTTGTTCCCATTGTCGGTCCACTGCTGGCGGGCGTTGCGATGGTCGCGGTGGCGGTGCTCGCCGGTTACTCTTATTGGCCCTTGTTGCTGTTGTTTCTTGCGATTTGGCGCCTGGTTCAGGACTATGTGATTTCGCCCCGAGTGATGGGCGGCAGCGTCCAATTGCATCCGCTGGCGGCGTTGTTTGGGGTGCTCGCCGGCGGCGAGATCGCTGGCGTTCTGGGCGTCTATCTTTCGATTCCCGTGATGGCCAGCCTGCGGATTGTGTGGCGGCGGTGGCGCCTCTACGTGGAGAAACGCCGCTTCGGACCGCTTAACGAGAATTTCTTTCCGCATGAACTGGGACGAGGGAAACCGTAGTTCGTAAGGTCGGCATCCCGCCGGCGCCAGGCGTGGCACTGCCTGGTAACCTTCCTGCAAATCGGGCTGTTATAAAATCAAACTATCAGTCATGTCCAACAAATTACCTATAGGAATTCTCGGTGCCACTGGCATCGTCGGGCAGCGGTTTATCCAATTGCTGGAGCATCATCCGTGGTTTGAAGTTTCCTGGCTGGCGGCTTCGGACCGCTCGGAGGGAAAGCCCTACGCGCAAGCGGCGCGCTGGCGCTTGAAAACGGCGATCCCCGAGCGAGTGGCGGGAATGATCGTGTCGCCGGCTGTGCCAGACGGCGCGCCGAAAATTATTTTCGCCGCGCTCGATGCGGCTATCGCAAAAGAGATGGAGCCGCAGTTTGCCGCCGCGGGTTGTGCGGTGGTTTCCAACTCCAGCGCGTTGCGCATGCAGTCTGACGTTCCTCTCGTGATTCCAGAGGTCAACAGCGATCACATTCCGCTGATCGAATCGCAGGCTTGGCGACGGAAGGGCGGCGGATTTGCGGTTACCAATCCCAACTGCTCAGCGATCGGGCTGGTGCTGGCGCTCGCGCCTCTTCACCACAAATTCGGACTCGAAACCGTGATGGCTGTCACCATGCAGGCCGTCAGCGGCGCGGGATATCCGGGGGTAGCTTCGCTCGACATCCTGGGCAATGTGATCCCTTACATCTCCAACGAAGAGCAGAAAATGGAAGAGGAAACGCAGAAGCTGCTCGGGAAATTAAATGGTGCGGGCATTATCCCGGCGCCGTTCGCGATGAGCGCGCAATGCAATCGCGTGGCGGTTGAGGACGGCCACACGGAATCGGTGTCGATTCGCCTGAAGAAGAAGGCACAGGCCGAAGAGATCATCGCGGTGTGGAATGAATTCCGCGCCGAGCCGCAGGAGCTGCGTCTGCCTAGCGCGCCGGAGCAACCAGTGATGTATCTGACTGGCATCGACCGTCCGCAGCCGCGGTTAGACGTGGACGCGGGCGGCGGAATGTCGACTTCCGTGGGACGCCTACGCAAGTGCAACGCGCTCGACTGGAAGTTCACCATTTTGTCGCACAACACGATCCGCGGCGCCGCCGGAGCAGCCCTGCTCAATGCGGAGTTGCTGAAGGCGAAGGGGTATCTCGGGTGAGAGCAGAATCCACCACGGAGTCCCAGAAGGAGCACGCCCGCCGATGATCGTCATGAAGTTTGGCGGGACCTCCGTGCAGGACGCGAAGGCGATTGATCGCGCCGGCCAGATCGTGCAAGGCCGGCTGGCGGATCGTCCGGTGGTGGTTGTCAGCGCGATGGCGAAGGTCACCGATGCTCTGCTCGCCATGGGCAAGGCAGCGGGCAGCGGAGATCGTAAGACCGCCCTGAAGATGTCGCGTGCGCTCCGCGAGCGGCACTACGAAACCGCGGGAGAACTGCTAGGCACCGCACTGTTTACGGAGTTCCACGGCGGACTGGGTGCGGATTTCGAGGATCTCGACGAATTGTTGCGCGGCATTGGGGCCGTCGGAGAGATCACTCCCCGTACTTTTGATTCCGTGGCTGCGTTTGGAGAGATGCTCTCCAGCAAGATCGTAGCGGCGGCATTTGTGGCGCGTGGCCTGCCCGGCGTGCATGTGGATTCACGGCAGTGCCTTCTGACCGACTCCAGCTATACCAAGGCAGTTCCGCAGTTTGAGGAGACCAACGAGCGGCTGCAAAAGAAGGTCAAGCCGATCCTGGAATCCGGGAAAGTGCCGGTCATGGGCGGCTTCATCGGATCGAACCGAGCAGGGGTGACAACCACCATCGGCCGCGGTGGCTCGGACTTTTCGGCTGCAATTTTTGGTGCCGGCCTGGACGCAACCCGCATCGAAATCTGGACCGACGTGGACGGCATGATGACAACCGATCCCCGCTTGTGCCCGGATGCACGGCGCATCAAGGTGATCAGCTTCGATGAAGCCGCCGAACTCGCCTACTTCGGCGCGAAGGTTCTGCATCCTGCAACCGTGTTGCCCGCCATCCAGAAGAATATTGCCGTGTACGTTCTGAACTCGCAGAACCCGACCTGCGAAGGAACGAAGATCACGGCTCGGGCACCTCGTTGCGCGAATATCTTCAAAGCCATTGCGCTCAAGAAGAAAATTACGATCGTCGACGTGGCTGCACCTCGGCGGCTGCTTGTGCATGGTTATCTGAAATCGATCTTTGAGATCTTCGACCAGCACCAGGTGGCGGTAGATGTGGTATCGACGTCTGAAGTCAGCGTCTCCGTAACGGCCGAGACGAATGAGGCGATTCCGGCACTAGCTGCCGACCTGGCCAAACTGGCGGATGTGAAGTATGAAGGCCGCAAAGCGATCGTCTGCCTGGTGGGCGAGAGTCTGCGCGATACACCTGGGATTGCGGCGAAAGTCTTCGGCATTCTGGAAGACGTAAAGATCCGCATGATTTCGCAGGGCGCGTCGGAGATCAACCTGACGTTCGTGATTGAAGAAGACGACGCAATCGAAGTGGTGCGGCGGTTGCACAAAGAGTTCTTCAAGCAGGCGGACCCGGAAGTATTCGCGTAACATCTTAAGGACTACTGACCCGCAGAGATCGCAGAGTTCGCAAAGAAGTTAGGGCAATAGTATCCTGCCCCCTTGTCCTCTGACCACTCTGCATCTCTGCGGTTAAAGGTTTCCGTATGAATCTCCTGATCCTGGGCCGGGGCAAGACAGGCTCGCTGGTCGCGGAAGCGGCTACGGAGCGACGTCATCGCGTGCGAGTGCTCTGTGCCTCGGAAAACACGAACGCCAGCGCGCTCACCCCGGAGCACCTTGCCGATATCAACGTAGTGGTTGACTTCACGACCCCTTCGGCCGTCCTCGCCAACGCCGAGGCTTGTATCCGCGCGGGAAAGAGTATTGTCGTCGGCACCACCGGCTGGTACGAACACACACAGCGACTGCGCGCAGAAGTGTTAAGGGGAAACACGGGATTTCTTTACGGCTCGAATTTTTCGATCGGGATGAACCTGTTCTTCGAGATCGTGGAGGCGTCCGGACCGGCTCTGGGATTCGAATACTCCGGCCAGATTTTTGAGCGTCATCACACGCAAAAAAAGGATGCGCCTTCGGGGACGGCTATTACATTGCAGAATCTGCTGCGCCAACCGGACAAACCAGAACTAGAGATTACGTCCTTCCGCGAAGGCGATGTGGTGGGGATGCACGAAGTCGTATTCAACTCGCCGAACGATCGCATCTATCTTTGCCACGACAGCAAGTCGCGGCGCGGGTTTGCGGAAGGCGCCGTCCGTGGCGCCGAATGGCTGGCCGGTAAACAGGGATTCTTCGACTTCCGCGAGATATGGAAGCAACTCTAGCTCGAATCCGCGAGTCCAACTTCGAGGGACGCAGCAAGAACACTTTCGCGGCGTTCACTTTGTTCTGACTTCGCGTTATCTTATTCTTATGGAATTGCGAGGCTGCGGTACCGCACTCGTCACGCCGTTCACACCGGACGGCGCTGTAGATGAAACCACTCTGCGCAGTCTGGTTGCCTGGCAGATGGAATCGGGCATCGATTTCCTGGTTCCATGCGGCACGACCGGAGAGACCCCTACCCTGACGCACGACGAGTGGCTGCGCGTTATCGACGTGACCATCGAAGTGGTTGCGGGACGCGTTCCAATCGTGGCGGGCGCCACTTCCAACTCGACCCAGGAGGCTGTGACAAAGGCCAAGGAAGTGGCAGCGCGCCCGGGAGTCGATGCCATCCTCACGGCTTCTCCCTACTACAACAAGCCTACGCAGGAAGGACAGTATCGTCACTTCCGGGCGATCGCCGAAGCCGTTGACAAGCCGCTCGTGCTCTACAACGTTCCCGGACGCACGGGCGCGAACCTTGAACCCGCAACACTGGCACGGCTGGCGGAAGTACCGAACATTGCGGCCGTGAAGGAAGCCAGCGGCAACATGTCTCAGATCGCGGATGTGATCAACGCGGTCCCCGAAACTTTTCTTGTGTTTTCGGGCGATGATGCGATCACTCTGCCGGTCATCGCGCTGGGCGGAGTCGGAATTATTTCCGTTGTGTCCAACGAGATCCCGCGAGAGATGGCGGACATGACGCGCGCGGCGCTCGCCAACGACTGGGATACGGCGCGCAAAATTCATCGCAAATATCTGACGCTGATGCAGGCGAATTTCATCGAGTCTAATCCGCTGCCCGTGAAAGCCGTGCTGGCAATGATGGGAAAAGTCGAAGAGGTCTATCGTCTGCCGCTGCTGCCGATGAGGCGGGACACGCGTTCGAAGCTACAGAAGATTGCTTCCGACGTGGGGCTGGTTGCCCGCGCAGTTACTCCCATTTCGACTTCCGCGAGCGAATACTACATCTATGAGAACTGGGCGGCGGGTCCGCACAAAGCTGTGCTACACCGCGCCAACTGCGGACAATGCAATGCCGGTAAAGGACGGCCCACCGGCCACGATGCAAATCATGCGCGCTGGCATGGTCCGTACGGCAATGCGGTCGAAGCGCGCGCGGCTACTCATCAGATGCCAGGAGTTCTGATTCGCAGCGAGTGTAAATGCGTGGCGTAAGGCAGCAGTTGGCGCTTAGCATTTTGCACTTAGCACGTGGCTTCTGGATACGGTTTTGCGCGGACTTTTTGGATTGACCGTTGGGAGGGCACGGCTTCAGCCGTGCCGTTAGACTCTAAGAGAACGGGCTTTAGCCCCTGAGGCTCCATCCCTACGACTTCTGACAACGCTTTGCACGCAACGTCCATCGATGAACTGAAATCGGCTGTCGAAAACCTGGCTGCGCTTGCGACGATCCCGAATCGCATTGACGCGCGCCGGATATTCATTGATTTCCGCTCCCGCCTTACTCGCGGAGAGATTCGTGCTGCCGACAGGCTCGACGGACGCTGGGTCGTCAACACCTGGGTGAAGCAGGGGATACTGCTGGGCTTTCGCCTGGGCGAGATGAAAGAGATGTCCGAAGGCCCAGTCTTTTCTTTCGTTGACAAGGACACCTTCCCTGCCCGGCAAATCGCGCTCGCCGACCGCGTTCGCGTCGTGCCCGGCGGTTCAACGATCCGCGAAGGAGCGTACGTCGCGCCTTCGGTAATCTGCATGCCTCCCATGTTTATTAACGTCGGCGCTTACGTAGATGAGGGGACGATGATCGACTCGCACGCCCTGGTCGGATCCTGCGCCCAGATAGGCAGGCGCGTGCATTTGAGCGCGGCGGCGCAAATCGGAGGCGTGCTGGAGCCGGTCAACGCCGCGCCGGTCATCATCGAAGACGATGTTCTCGTGGGCGGCAACTGCGGAGTCTTTGAAGGAACGCTGGTGCGGGCGAGCGCCGTGCTGGGAGCAGGCACGATTCTCACGCGCTCTACTCCTCTTTACGATTTGGTGCGCGGAGAGGTGTATCGCGCGAGCGCCGACAGGCCGCTCGAGATCCCAGAAGGTGCCGTCGTCGTTCCCGGGTCTCGTGCGGTCACGAAGGGCAAAGGGCAAGAGTGGAACCTCTCCCTTTACACACCGGTGATTGTGAAGTATCGCGACGAGAAGACGGAGAGCGCTATCGAGTTGGAAGAATGGCTGCGCTAGCCGC
Organism: Terriglobales bacterium; assembly: GCA_035569025.1. Classification (GTDB taxonomy): domain Bacteria; phylum Acidobacteriota; class Terriglobia; order Terriglobales; family Acidobacteriaceae; genus Acidiflorens. The sequence continues at coordinate 34,945 of DATMNN010000090.1, read as the reverse complement.
GGCGGTGCCGACCTTCGCCAACGGTAAGGCCTACATCGGCACACGGACGAGATCGACATCTCTGGACTACTTCCAGATTAGATATAGTCTCGCGTACAGCAACCAGAAACTCACTGCTGGGTCGCGGAGTTCGGCGTGCGCCCCGTGATTAAACCGACGGCTACGCCGCCCAGGCCTCCCATCAGAATTCCCAGCAGCATCAGGACGATGGTTCGTTCCAACAGATTCATGTGCCGACGTGACTTCATGGGCCCCCCACTCGCTGACTGCACAGCGACATATTCCGGGTAAACACAGGTCTTTTCGAAAAGTTGCGGTGCGCTTCTCGAGGTTTCCCAGTCTGCATGGCCTCGGGAAGGAGCGCCGCATCCAGTTCTGACTCATTCTGAAGGCGATGCGGGCAAGCTGCGCGCCTGCTCGGCGAGCTGTTTACGAATGGTGAGATGTTTCTGGCGAAAGTGATGCAACGCACGCTTGCCCCAAGCGCGAACAAAGTAATAGTTCAGCGCGGAGCCTACGACTGAGCTGGCAATGGGAATCAACCGGCCCGCCCATTTTTCCACGACCTCAGCACTGGCGCGGGCCGCGATCTTCTGAATCACCTTCGGCACAAAGCGGTTGACTACGCTCTTTTCCACCAGTTCCCTGCTGATGTCCACGCCCGCCGCGGTGGCAGCGGCGATCCAGAGTTCGGCAATTTCTTCGTCTGTATTCATCTCGAACCCGTAGATCAGGCTGAGCTTTTGTATCGTGCGCATGGTGATCACCGACAGGATGCCGAGGTCGGGAACGATGGTGATCAGTCCACCCAGTCCGAAACCGGCGCCATCGGCGGCTGCCATCTTCATTCCGCCGCGGATAACAGACTCGGCAACGGCGTCCAATTCCGCCACCTCCACGGTGTAGACGCCGTGGAAGGTCGAGATCGGCAGACCATGCGCAGCGCGAAGTTGCATGAGGAAGCGGTCAGGATCGACCCGCACTGTTTGGTAGGTGCGCGTCAGTCCGCCGCGGATCGCGCCTTCCACACGCCGCCGCAGCCAGGATCTCTTCTCCGTATCCGGCATCCTGATCGCAGTTTATCAGCCGGATGCTTTTACCCCGCAGCGCGGGCGGCTGCCAGTCGCAAGTACTGTGCTAGCATCGAGTAATTCAATGTCATCTGGAAAACTGCACATAGTTCCCCTGGGCGGCCTGGGCGAGTTCGGCATGAACTGCATGGCCATCCGCTACGGAGACGACATTATTGTCGTTGACGCCGGACTGATGTTCCCCGAAGCCGAATTGCTTGGTGTGGACATCGTCGTCCCCGACATTTCCTACCTGCTCGAGAACCGCAAGTACGTTCGCGGAATTGTTCTCACCCACGGACACGAAGACCATATCGGCGCTCTGCCATTTATTCTCGGCGAGTTGAACGTCCCCGTGTGGGGCACGGAATTCACGCTCGCCTACGTCGAAGACAAGCTCGACGAACACCAACTCCTCGATGACGCTGACTTGCGCGAAATGCGTCCGGGATCGCGCTTCAAGGTTGGACCGTTTACGGTGCACGCGATCCAGGTAACGCACAGCCTGGTGGATTGTGTCGCCCTCGCGATTCACACGCCGCTGGGCGTTGTGCTGCACACCGGCGATTTCAAGGTGGATCCCACGCCCACCGACAACAAGCTTTTCGATCTGCACGCGTTTGCGGAATACGGCAAGGAGGGCGTGCTGGCTTTACTACAGGATTCGACCAATGTCGAGCGCAAGGGGTACACCCCGAGCGAACGCAGCGTCCGCCGCAAATTCGACGAGGTCTTTTCGCACACGCAGCGCCGTTTGTTCATTTCGTGCTTTTCGTCTTCGATTCATCGCATCAAGCTCGCAGTGGATGTCGCCCGTGAGCATGGCCGCAAGGTTTGTTTCATCGGGCGTTCGATGGTGAATTCGTCGGAGATTGCCGAAGATCTGGGTTACATCCACATTCCCGAAGGTCTGCTGATTCAGCCGGGCGAGATGAAGAATTATGCTCCGGACAAAGTTTGCGTGATGATCAGTGGGACGCAGGGCGAGCCAATGTCGGCGCTGTCGCGGGCGGCAGTCGATAACCATAAGCACGCGAAGATCGAGAAGGGCGACACGGTGGTTCTTTCGTCGCGCATCATTCCGGGAAATGAAAAGGCCATCTACCGCATGGTCGACCACCTGTTTCGCCGCGAAGCGCACGTGATTTACGACGACGGGTCGTATCCTCCGATTCACGTGAGCGGGCACGCCAGCCAGGAAGAACTCAAGCTCATCATCAACCTGGTCCGGCCGAAGTACTTCATCCCCATTCACGGAGAATATCGCCAGCTCAAACTGCACGCCGAACTGGCGCGCACAATGCACGGAGCAGTCGGCAACGTCATGCTGATTGAAAGCGGCGACGTTCTGGAATTCGACGAACTCGGCGCCCGGAAGGCAGGACGTGTCAACATTGGCCGCGTGTGCATCGACTCCGGTTCTCGGACGGATGTAGTCGAAGATCTGGTGATCAAAGACCGGCGGCATCTGAGCGAAGATGGATTTGTTCTGCCCATCATCGCCATCAACAAGCACACCGGACGGGTTGAGGCCACTCCCGAAATCGTGACCCGCGGCTTTAATCCTGGAGACAACGGATTACTCGAACGCGCGAGAGAGATTGTGATGGAGACGCTCGAACAATCGAGCGACGAAGAGAAAGCGGATTACGGCGTGATCAAGGAAAAAATCCGCGCCGATCTGAAACGGTATATTTCGAAGCAAACGCAGCGACGGCCGCTGATTATGCCGGTGATACTGGAAATTTGAAGTACGCGCAGCGAAGATTCAACAACACTGAGGATCCCACCATCGTTAGCCTGAACGACATTCTGCAAGCGCAAGCGCGCCTCGAAGGCGTCGCCGTGCGTACTCCTCTACTCGAATGGACCGCCCCCACCGACCCGCGCAAACTGTTCCTGAAGCTGGAAAATCTCCAGCCCATCGGCGCATTCAAACTGCGTGGCGCGTATAACAAGATCGCGAACCTGAGCGAAGAAGAACGCCGGCGAGGAGTAGTTTCTTATTCAAGCGGCAATCATGCACAGGGAGTCGCGTATGCTGCGCGAGCGATCGGAGTCAAGGCGATCATCGTCATGCCCGGCAATGCTCCATCGAACAAGCTGGAGTCGACAGCGGCCCTAGGCGCGGAGATTGTTAAAGTGGGTCCGGGCAGCGAAGAACGGCGCCAACGCGCGGAAGAACTGGCGGCCCAGCATGGTTATGCGATTGTTCCTCCGTACAACGACGAAAAGATCATTGCAGGCCAGGGCACGGCCGGCCTCGAAATCCTCGATCAGCTTCCCGAAGTCGAAACCGTGCTTGTGCCGGTGGGCGGCGGCGGGTTGATCAGCGGACTCGCGGTGGCCCTCAAAACGAGCAAGCCGTCGGTGAAGATAATCGGAGTCGAACCCGAACTTGCAGCCGATGCACAGGCCAGTTTTCGAGCCGGACATGTGGTCTCATTCCCTGCCGCGCAAGTCACGCAAACGCTCGCTGACGGCCTTCGGACGGAAAGTATCGGGGCCATAAACTTCGAACATATCCGCGCTTATGTGGATGACATCATCACCGTGAAAGAAAGTGAGATCGAGCGGGCTATGCGCGCACTCAGCGGCCAGACACAAACTCTGGCCGAACCCAGCGGGGCAACCGCTGTGGCAGGATTTCTATTTCATGCGCAGGAACTACCCAAGACCAGAATGAACGTTGCTGTTGTCAGCGGCGGGAATATTGACCCTCAGTTGCTCGCCAAGCTCCGTCAGGACTAGTCTCCACCTGACTCCAATCCCCGGAATGTACAATGCTGAGTTCCCACCCGAGGACAATTTGAATCTCTGGCTCGATCGGCATTTCCAGCTATCTCAGCAGAAAACAACGGTCCGTCGCGAAGTGGTCGCCGGTCTCACGACTTTCTTCACGATGGCGTACATCGTGGCCGTTAATCCGGCAATACTCAAATCGGCGGGGATGCCGCTCGAAGCGTCGGTCACTGCCACCATTCTGACTGCGATTTTCGGGACATTGCTGATGGGCCTTTATGCGAAGCGTCCGTTCGCGATTGCGCCTTACATGGGCGAAAACGCGTTCATCGCGTTCACGGTCGTACACGTACTGGGCTACACGTGGCAGAGCGCGCTGGGCGCGGTGTTGCTGGCGGGGATCATCTTCGTCCTGCTTACGATTTTCAGGCTGCGGAAATGGATGGTCGATGCGATTCCACTCACCCTTCGGTACAGCTATGCGGTGGGGATCGGATTGTTTCTCACCTTCATCGGACTCAATCAGACCGGTATTGTCGCACTTGGATTTCCGGGAGCTCCTGTTCGACCTGGGCATCTGACCTCGGCAAGCGTGCTGCTCGCGATTTTCGGATTCCTGCTGATGACGGTGCTTTCCATCCGGCGCTTCCCTGCTGCGATTCTCACTGGCGTCCTGGCGACTGCGCTGCTTTCGTTTCTTACCGGCGTTGCGCCCGCGCCGACAGCATGGATGAGCCGCCCGCCGAGCCTGGCGCCGGTCTTTTTGCAACTTGATTTGCACAGCGTTTTCACCTGGGGATTCTTTCCGGTCGTGCTGACCATCTTCGTCATCGCCTTTGTGGACACGATGGGAACGCTGATCGGGGTTTCGGCGCGTGCTGGATTTCTGGATGAGGACGGCAATCTCCCGAACATCGAGCGGCCGATGCTGGCCGACGCCCTCGCGACGACGTTCGCGGCGTTGATCGGCACCACCACTTCTGGCGCCTTCATTGAATCGGCGACGGGAGTCGAAGCCGGCGGGCGCACAGGGCTGACCGCAGTCACTACCGCCCTTTGTTTTGTCGTAACCCTGTTCTTTGCGCCGTTCATCTCCGCCATCCCTCCGCAAGCCTACGGGCCGGCGCTGGTATTCGTGGGCCTGCTGATGCTGGCGCCGATCACAAAAATTCCGTTCGACGACTTGACCGAACTCGTACCTGCGTTCGGGGTGATTGCACTCATGGCGTTTACCTATAACGTGGGAGTGGGCATGACGGCGGGTTTCATTCTGTATCCATTCTGCAAACTGGCGTCCGGGCGCCTGCGGGAGGTGCGGCCGGCGCTGTGGGTACTGACTGCTTTGTCGCTGCTGTTTTTCGTTTTTTATCCCTACACGTAATAATTTAAGAACGGTCGATAAAACCTATGATTCGATTTGGAATTGCTGGTTTCGGATTGCACGGCGACCGCAGATTGATGCCGGGCTTCGCGCTTGCCCGTAGCTGCAAGGTGGTGGCGCTGTCGCGCCGTGATCCGGCCAAGGCAGCGGAATCGGCGAAGCGCTACGGCCTGGCCCACGCCTTCACATCGACGGAAGAATTGTGCCGATGCCCGGAAGTCGATGCAGTGCTGGTAACGAGCCCGGACGTATTCCATAAGGCCGATACTCTGAGGGCGATCCGGGCCGGGAAACCCGTACTCTGCGAAAAGCCGATGGCGATGAATGCAGAGGAATGTCGGGAAATGGTGGACGCGGCCCGACGGGGTAACGTGCTGCTGGGCGTCGCGCACGTCTTTCGCTTCGAGGAGAGCACCGCTCGCTTGCGGGAAATGATCGGCGCCGGCTCGATCGGCAGACCGGTCCTGGCACGGGCGGAATTCTCCTATCTGGCAACTGGGCACGGGCGCAAGTGGCTCTATGACCGGAATGTGGCGGCGGGTGGGCCAGTGGCTGATGTAGGCGTCCACTGCGTTGATACGCTTCGCTACATCCTGCAGGATGACCCAGTCCGGGTGACCGCGGTCGGGCACTCAGACGAGCAGTCCGGGCCGGTAGAGGCCGCCGCAGTTCTGACACTGGAATTTCAGCGCGGCACGATGGCAACGGTGATGGTTTCAACCCGCGCAAATTACAGGACGCCGCTGGAGTTCATTGGCAACCAAGGAGTGTTGCATGCCGAAGACGGCATGACCGTGGATCGTCCGGTCACGATTGAGTTGTGGCGTGAGCAGAAGGTGGTGGCATCGGAGACAGTCTCGAACCTGCTCGCCTACGCGCGCCAGGTCGACAGTTTTGCCGACGCAATGGAAGGCAAGCAGCCGTTTCCTGTGCCCGGCACAATCGGCTGGCAAAATCAGATAATTCTGGACGCAGCGTATCGGAGCATTTCATCCGGGAAATCCGAGGCGGTCGCGCTTTAGCGGGAAGGTTCCGGCGGGATGGCTGAAATAAAGGGACACAAAAATAAGAAGCGCCCCGGATTCAAAGAATCACGGGACGCCCGAACAGCCCTCCCCCAGAACTGCTCACGGCAAAGATACGAAAGAACTGCAGGCATGGGAACACCACGTTAGAGGGGTGATGGGGCACTAACGAGCCACTTGCTAAAATCCGCGTTCCTGATAGGATCGCCCCCGATCAAAATGATCGGCCCCTCACCGATCATTGATCGTTGATCGTCCCAAAAGGTTCTGGACCCGGGCTTTTAAACGGAATTTCTGCGACTGAAGTTTCCCGTGCCGACTCCAGAAGACCGAAGGTGAATGTTGCAAGTGTGCAGAGAATTTCAGTTGCACTTGCGATCTTGAGTTCCGAGTTTCCTGTAAGTTGTTGTAAATACAGGATGTATTATCGGATGACTGTTTGGCAGTGAGGGTGCACTGTGGTAACCAAAGAACTGTGGCAGGTCTTTATCTCCGGCAGGGTGAAGACTGGCTAACGGCAAAGCGGCATCTGGAGGAAGAACTTATGAGGCGAGTGTTGGTTTTGGCATTGTTGGCATTGGCTCTGCCGATGGCAGCTTGGGCGGATGGAATTGATTTGGTCAACCTTCATGGTTCGATTTCGATTTCTTCCGCGGGAATTTCATCCATCGGGTCGCAGCTGCATTCATGGAATGGTGTCGTCGCTTCCCCGGGGCATTCGCTGGGTAGCGTGAGCTTCTCCACGGGCGCTCTCCTGACCGGCAGCGTTCTCGCGGGTGGCACTTTCTCCGACGTAGGATCAAGCTTTGTAGTGATTGGAAAAGGTCCCCAAGTTCCTCATAAGGGCGTGATCTTCAGCGGCGCTTTCGTCGGTCCAGTGACGTGGACTCTGGTGTCGCAGGTCGGCCAGAGCCTGACCTATTCCCTGAGCGGCAACATCGCGGGCACTCTCTATAACGGCCATTTCGTTACCGGCTTCACGTCCCAGACGATCTATTCCGTGCCAGGGCAGATCACCGCGGGCGTCGGACATATCCGTGTGGGTGGTACCACCCTCCCGACTCCGGAGCCGGGTACGCTCGGCCTGCTTGGAACCGGACTGGTTGCGATTGCCGGTATGCTTCGTCGCAAGTTTTCGGTTCACGCCTAAGCTGAAAATTGGCATAGATTCCTCCAACACTTAAACCTCAGGGCCCCGCCGATGGCGGGGCTTCTGATTTTCAGCTCCCGCCTTTTTTCCTTCTTGATTAATCTGCGTTCGATTCCTTAGACCGTGAGTCCTCGTCGCTACTGAATACGTCGATTCTGACCGGGCTTCCATCTGTTACCCCCGTAACCGCGCGCCTGGGGATTGGCGTTGACCTTACTTTGGAGGAAACCTACATTCATCGCAGGGGGACGTATGAAGGATATCCATGAAGTTTTGCGCCGCAAGCAGGCGCAATACGCACAGCTGGGCAAGCAGATCGAAATGCTGCAGCAAGCCGCCGAGAAACTGCGCGAGGTCGCACCCCTGCTGGCCGAGAACGAAGCAGAGGACGACAGCGCGGTGCTGGCAGAAGTAGACGAAGACACGAATGCCATGGCCGCCAAGGCTGGCGCACAATCGTCGTCGGCCGCAGCCAAGCCGGCGCGCAGTACAACTCCGCGTTGGCCGTAGAGCAGTAGGCGCGGGAGCGGGCAGGAGGCTCCGCTTCGATGACATTGAAGGCACTGCTGGTATCGAAGGACGATTCGGCTGCGGAAACGCTGGCGCAGGTACTGGCGAATTTCGGGGTGGCCGTGGAGCGCCTGAGCGCGGCCGATGTCGCGGTGAGCCGGTTGGAAGAGGATCACTTCGACCAGATCATCCTCGACTTCGACGATCGCGAGGCCGCCACGCAGGTTTTGGAAGCCAATCAGCGCCAAGCCGAGTCCAAGCAGGTCAATCCAGCGGTTACGGTGGCGGTTTTAGAGGATGCCTCTGAGATTCGCACGATTTTAGGAGTGGGCGCCCACTTTATCCTCGTCAAGCCTATCATCCACGAAAAAGCCCATGCCACGCTGCGGGCTGCAACCGCCATGTTGAAGCGCGAGCGGCGGCAGGCATTTCGCGTTCCGGTCCAGGCGGCTATTTCTCTTCGCCTGACGGAGGGCGATCACATTGAAGGAATCCTGCTGGATGTGAGCAGCGGCGGGATCGACGTTCTGGCGGCCAAGCCCCTTCCATCGGCTTCGCTGGCCCACTTTTCTTTTGACCTGCCGGACGGCAACGTTCAAGTAGAGGGCGATGCTGAAGTAGCCTGGAGCAGCATCAACGGGCAAACCGGACTCCGTTTTCTCGACATGGATGTTCATATGCGCGATCAGCTGAACGATTGGCTGACCGCACATTCTCAGGATGCCCTGCCCGAAGAGCCCGATCCTGTATCCCATTGCAAATTGACAGACCTGAGCCTGGGCGGATGCTACGTAGAAACCGAGTCGCCGTTTCCCCAGTCCTCGACCGTCGACCTTTGCCTGAAGGCGGAGGGAATGGAGATTCACACCGAAGGACTAGTGCGAGTGATGCATCCCACGCACGGTATGGGAATTGAATTTCCCGCGCGCACCGAAGAACAACGCAAGAGTGTCGGCGAGTTCATCGAATTTCTGACTTCACGCCCAGGCACCAAACCGGAACTCGAGATTTCTCCCCGGGCCCTGGTCGCGAGCGCAGAGGAACTGAATACAACCGCAGAAGCAGGATCTGAGGACGATGCGCTATTAGAATTGCTGCGTAGCGGCACCGCCCTCCAACAGACGCAGTTCCTGGAAGATTTGCACCGTCAACGCAATTCCGCGGAAGTCAGCCAATAAAACAATCTTCAGGGCTTTGTTTGATCCACAAAAACCATGGATCGAGCAGCACCCCGTCTCTGGTGCAACTCGATCCCTGGCGGTCTGTTCCACCTCGATGGCGTAACTTTACCGCAGAGCTGTTTGAACAATATTGCGCGAGCGTTAATTCTCCTTTAAATTTTCGGATGCACTAGAATTGCTTCCGCGGATGCCCGGCACGGCCTCGCTTTGCCAGTCATACGACGTTTCTGCGGAATGTCACTTCCCTCTTCCAGAATCCCGATTCGGCATGCGGCGGTAATCGCCGCAGTCTGTTTTCTCGCAATTACTCCGTTTTTCTGGCGTGGCTCTCCCTCCGGACACGATTTCGAGTTCCACATGTTCTCGTGGATGGACGTGCTCAGCCAATGGAAGCAGGGGATTCTCTATCCGCGCTGGGCCGCAATGGCGCATTGGGGGTATGGCGAGGCTCGTTTTCTGTTCTATCCCCCGGTCTCATGGGGATTGGGCGCGGCCCTGGGCGCGATGCTGCCCTGGAAAATGGTGCCGGGAGCGTTCTGCTGGCTGGCTCTGATGTTCTGTGGAATGTCGATGCACCGACTCGCCCGCACGTGGCTGCCGCAGCAGGACGCACTTTTTGCGGCAGCTCTCTACGCGGTGAACCCCTACCATCTGATGATCGTGTATTGGCGCAGTGCGTTCGCCGAACTGCTGGCAGCGGCACTGCTGCCTATGCTGCTGCTCGCAGTACTGCGATTAAGAGAACCCGGTTGGCGGCCAATGCTATCGCTCGGACTGATCCTGGCCGGCGCATGGCTCGTTAACGCGCCCGCATCCGTCATGATTCATTATTCAGCCGGCCTGTTGGCGGCAGTCATGGCATTGCTGGACCGCAGCTGGCGTCCGCTTTGGCGAACGGCGGTAGCTGTAGTGATCGGTGCTGGCCTGGCGTCGTTTTATCTCGTCCCGACAGTTTACGAAACGCGATGGGTAAACATTGTCGAAGTACTGGCACCGGGCCTGCGTCCGCAGGACAACTTCCTGTTCACCCACATTCCCGATGCCGAGCACAATCAATTCAATCTGCTCATCTCAACCGTCGCTGCCGTGGAGATTGGAGTTCTGCTTCTCGCAATGTGGGGTTCGCGGAGGGAGCGCAACCTGGACGAAAAGCGGTGGTTGCTGCTGACCTGGGGCGGTGCTGCCGCGCTGATCATGATTTCGATCACGAACCCGCTGTGGCAATACCTTCCCAAGCTTCGCTTCGTCCAGTTGCCGTGGCGCTGGCTTCTTTGCCTCAACGCTGTGCTGGCGTTACTGGTGGCTATGGCAACACGGCGGTGGACTTCACGCGTAATCGCGGTTGGAGTCTTGCTGGGGGCGGTGCTGGTGGCGGGCTATCGGATCCAGGCGCCGTGGTGGGATACGGCAGCCGACATCACCGAAATGAGTGATGCGGTTGCCGACCACACGGGATATGAGGGGTCGGACGAATACGTCCCGGCGGGCGACGATCCTTATGAGTTGAAGAAGGATCAGGCTCTGATCATGGACGCTTCCGGGGAACCGGTGCAATCGGAGAAGGTCACGTGGACACCCGCCGACAAGCATCTTGTTCTGGACGTGACTCGTCCGGAAACGATCACTTTGCGATTGTTCAACTATCCGGCGTGGGAAGTTACAGTCAACGGACACCAGGTCACGACTGAATCAGCCAACGTCACTGGACTGATGATGATTCCGGTGGCCGCCGGCCACGACGATATTCAGATTCGTTTCGTTCGGACGCGGGATCGGACTTGGGGTTATGTCATTTCCCTGCTGTGCGCGGGAGTCGTACTGGGTGTGTGGACGAAAAGGAGAGCTTCACGCACTAGCACTCCTCTGTGAGCCGCGTGTCCCCGTGGCAAAGATCAAAGGTTTAGCCACAGGGGGCGCGAAAGAGCCTTTAGTTATGAAATCTCGCGTGTTAATCGCAACATCAAATCCGGGCAAACTACGCGACTTCGCCGGGGCAGCCGAGAGGCATCGGATTGAGATTGTTCCGATCCCCAACTTCTCTGCTCTGCCGCCGGTTGTTGAAGATGGCGCAACCTTCGAAGCCAATGCCCGCAAGAAAGCAGAAGAGTACAGTCTCGCGGTGCCCGGAGAAATGGTTCTGGCCGACGACTCCGGCCTCGAAGTGGATGCTCTGGGAGGCGCTCCGGGAATCCACTCCGCGCGCTACGCCGCCCAGGTGCCTCTCCTCGCGGATAGCAGTACTGACGATCAAGCCAACAATACCCGGTTGCTTCGCGAACTGAAGAACATGCCGACGGAAAAACGGACTGCACGATTCGTGTGCGTGCTTGCTGCCGCATGCGATGGCGAAACAATCCAGACGTTTCGCGGCGAGGCTGAAGGCATCATTCTGGATAGTCCGCGGGGCGACAATGGTTTCGGATACGACCCGCTATTTTATTTCCCTCAAATCGGGAAGGCGTTTGCAGAACTCACGCCGGTAGAAAAAGCGGTTTACAGTCATCGCGGAGCAAGTTTTCGAGCGTTCCTCGCATGGCTCGATGCCAGGTCCTAGCCGCCACCAAACGTGAGCAACCCTACGCCTGGTCCAACACAAGACCACTCTCCACTTTTCACGCGCTGCTTTCTTGACGTGCGACTGCACCAACCAACATAATAAAAGGTTGGCTTCCTCACTCCAGAACACATAAGGGATCGTCAGGTTGGCGTCATCCACGCAATCCGTGCCTTCAAAGATTGAGCCGGGAGTCGCTCCGCTGCGCGCTGGTGTGGGGATATCGTTTTTTCTTCGACGTCTACATTCGCTGAGCGGCATTGTGCCGATCGGGCTTTTTCTGATCGAGCACTTCGTCTCTAACGCAGAGGCGTTCAAAGGCCCGGTGGCCTACGCGCGGCAGGTGGAGTTTCTCAACAGCCTTCCCTTCGTCACCGTGCTTGAGTTGGTCGGCATCTGGATTCCAATTCTCTATCACGGCCTGTACGGCGTGTTTATCTGGTACCGGGGTGACAGCAACGTCATCGAATATCCGTGGACCGGGAACTGGATGTACTCAGCGCAGCGCTGGACCGGGATTGTTGCCCTCGCGTACATGGTGCAGCATACGTACTACCTCCGCTTCACGGGCGTAGTTCTGGGAACCCATCCCGATCAGGCGTTCGCAAAAGTACAGCATGAACTCCAGAATCCGTGGATGATTGCCTTCTACTGCGCAGGCATCATTGCGGCATCGTGGCACTTCAGCTATGGCATCTGGTTGTTCGCGGCAAAGTGGGGGATCACCACTGGAGAAAAAGCACGGCGTCGCCTTGGCTATCTTTGTACGGCGCTTGCGCTGGGCCTGATTCTACTCGGCGGACTCAGCATGAACGGATTCTTCCGAACGCCGCCACAGCCTTTGAACTCGAATACAGGTTCGGAAAACATCGTGATGCGATAGCGAGCTTAAAAACAGAATGGCAGCTCCGAAAATTATCGTGGTGGGCGGCGGACTGGCGGGTCTGGCAGCCGTCATCAAGATCGCCGAGATGGGCGGCGAGGTCGATCTGTTTTCGGTCGTGCCCGTGAAGCGGTCGCACTCCGTGTGCGCGCAGGGCGGCATCAACGCGGCCAAGAATCTGAAGGGCGAAGGCGACTCCACCTGGCAACACTTTGACGACACGATCTACGGCGGTGACTTCCTCGCCAACCAGCCTCCCGTCAAAGCAATGTGCGAGGCTGCGCCGGGGATTATCGACTTACTGGACCGCATGGGCGTGCCCTTCAACCGCACTCCCGAAGGACTGCTCGATTTTCGCCGCTTTGGCGGTACTCTCTATAACCGTACTGCGTTCGCGGGAGCGACGACCGGGCAGCAACTTCTCTACGCGCTCGACGAGCAGGTTCGGCGTTATGAGTCCGAAGGCAAGGTGAAGAAGTACGAACACTGGGAATTTCTATCCGCAGTGCTCGATGGAAACCACGTGTCACGCGGCATCTGCGCGATGGACCTGCGGACGATGGAAGTGTGCACATTCCCGGCTGACGCAATCATCATTGCCACCGGCGGCATCGGCGCGATCTTCGGCAAATCGACCAACTCCGTGGTATGTACGGGATCGGCGCAGTCGGCGCTGTATCAACAGGGCTGCTACTACGCGAACGGCGAATTCATTCAGGTACACCCGACGTCAATTCCGGGCGAGGACAAGTTGCGGCTGATGTCGGAATCGGCTCGCGGAGAAGGAGGTCGGGTCTGGGTTCCGAAAACGCCGGGTGACAAGCGCGATCCAAAGAGCATCCCGCAGAGTGAGCGCTGGTACTTTCTCGAGGAGTGGTATCCGAAGTATGGCAACCTCGTGCCGCGCGATGTGGCCACGCGCGCGATTTTCAAGGTCGTGTACGAGTATAACCTCGGCATCGATGGCAAGCCGATGGTCTACCTTGACCTGACGCATATTGACCGCAAGATTCTGGACCGCAAGCTCGAAGGAATTCTCGAAATTTACGAGAAGTTTGTCGGCGACGATCCGCGCGAAACGCCGATGAAGATTTTCCCCGGCATGCACTACACCATGGGCGGTCTCTGGGTCGACTACAAGCAGGCGACGAACGTTCCCGGAATTTTTGCGGCGGGCGAAGCCGAATATCAGTACCACGGCGCGAATCGGCTGGGCGCGAACTCACTGGTCTCGTGCATCTATGGCGGATTTGTCTCAGGTCCAAACGCGATGCAGTATGCCAAGAATCTCGCAGCCGCGCCCAGCAATGGACATTTCGAGGCGGAGCGCAAGCGGCAGGAAGAAATCAACGACAGCCTGATTCGGTCGGAGGGCACGGAAAACCCGTTTCTGCTCTGGCGTGAACTCGGCGCGTTAATGACCGAAAACTGTACGGTCATTCGCTATAGCAAGAAATGCGAAGCGGCGGACGCCAAGATCGTCGACATGCTGCATCGCTTTAAAAAGATCAATCTCAGCGACCGGTCACAGTGGGCCAATACAACAATTGCATTTACTCGTCAGCTTTACAACATGCTGCAATTGTCGCGGGTGATTGCCCAGGGCGCTGCGATGCGCGACGAGTCACGCGGCTCGCACTACAAGCCGGACTTCCCCGACCGCGACGATAAGAACTGGATGAAGACCACCAAGGCAACCTTCGCGCCGGACGCGGATGAGCCGAAATTTGAATTCGAGACCGTGGACGCGAGTTTGATTCCGCCGCGGCCCAGGAAGTATTGAAGCACTTAGTGTCTCATCGTTGCGTAAATCTCGATTGCGTAAATCAGGAACCGGGAAGGGCACGAGTCTTACTGGTGCCGAGTAACCCGAAGTCGAATGGTTGTGAAGAATATGGAGATGACCACGCGGACATGGTATGACTTCGCGCTGCCAGTTGTATTGGTAGGAGTCTATGTCTGGTTGAGGGTGTGGAGCGGCTGGTGGCCGAACCGATGGATTGGCTTCGCCTTCGGCGCTGTTGTTGCAGTGGTAATGCTAGTGCGAAGTCGGGGATGGGCGGGCAGCCCCATCCTCTCGAACGGAGTCTACCTCCGCATGAGCTTACTGTCCTTTGCTTTAATGATCTGGGGCTTTGCCAACTTTTTTCGCAGCGCTGACGGTTCGGATGGATTTTTTGCATTCCTGATGCTCACATTCGGAGTTCAGTCAGCATACATGTATCGTTGGGTCCCCAAACAAGACCGCCTGCCGACAACCAAGGGCTCGCAAGAGTATCGAAACCATGGCTAACAAAGATTTTGTCATCATCAAGATCAAGCGCCAGCTCACTCCCGACGCGAAGCCGTCGTGGGAGGAGTTCGAGATTCCCTACAAACGGAATATGAACGTTACCTCGGCGCTGATGGAGATTGCGGCGAACCCCGTCACACGGGAGGGCAAGAAGACCACGCCCATCACCTACGATTCAAACTGTCTGGAAGAAATCTGCGGGTCCTGCGCGATGCTGATCAATGGCAAGGCCCGCATGGCCTGCTCTGCCCTGCTCGATAACCTCGATCAGCCGATCAAGCTCGAGCCGTTTTCAAAATTTCCCGTCGTACGGGACCTAAGCGTCGATCGCAGCGTGCTGTTTGAAAATCTGAAGAGAGTGAAAGCCTGGGTTCCGGTCGATGGCAGTTACGATCTCGGATCTGGACCGCGCGTGACGCAGGAAGCGCAGGAACAGAGCTATCCGCTGTCGAGCTGCATTTCCTGCTGCTGCTGCATGGAGGCATGTCCCCAGTTCAACGAAGACACGGGATTCGTGGGGGCGGCGGCGATCTCGCAGGTACGGCTTTTCAACACGCACCCCACGGGTCAGGCTTTGAAGCGGGAACGCCTCTCCGCGCTGATGGGCGATGGCGGAATTCAGGAATGTGGCTACGCCCAAAACTGCGTCGAGATTTGCCCCAAGGATATTCCACTCACCACCTCGATCGCGGAGGTTGGCGGGCAGGTCATGATTCAGGCGATCGGGGACCTTTTCAGGAAATAGACCGGTGGGCCGGGTGCAAAATACCTAACTGATTGAGCCCAAAGTGCCTGCCCAGCGGCCTATCCGGACGGTAACAGGTTACCGGTAACTTCCTTCCGTAACCCCGTTTTGGTCGATTCTTCCGTAGGCTGCTTGACGACTGGGGTAGAATAACCACTCCTGCACGAACTATTGGGTATGTCCCAAAGGTCGGCAGCTTCCCTTAAATGAGCAAGTTTCAGATGCGGTTCAAGTCTTTAGTGGCAGTGGCCTTCACGCTACTGCTGGTGCACGGCGCGGCGTTTGCGCTGAAGAGCACCGAACCGAACCGCGCCAGCGTCGGGAAGTCTCATCACAAATCAAGCCATCGACGCCGTGTGCCATGGAACCCGATGTTCCGGCCTTCGCATGACTCCCTGCTGCGACAGAACGAAGAAATCGACCGCATTGAGTTGCCGCGCATTCAGGATGATGACGAACTGGAAGCGTTAAAAGCTTCGCACGCGCTGGTTCCGATCGTGGCAAGCGAGTCGCTCAAGATTGAGCACCGTCTCGATCCGGCGCGCCGCTACTGCCGTCCGTGGACGCGTGACTTTGTCGAAGATCTGGGCCAGGCGTACTACAAGCAGTTCCATGAGCAGATTCAAGTGAATTCAGCCGTGCGCACGGTTATGGTTCAGAAGAAACTTCGCCGCCACAACCGCAATGCGGCTCCGGCGGAAGGAGACACGGCGTCTTCGCACCTGGCTGGCGTTACCGTGGACCTGCAACGACGCGGCATGTCGAAAGAGCAGATTCGATTCGTGGAGCGCTATCTGTTCTATCTCCGCGAATTGAGATTGGTCGAACCGGAGGAAGAGCGACGGCACTGGTGCTTCCATGTCATGGTGTCAGACCGCTATGCCGACTGGCGCCAGAGCCAGACGGTTTTCCCGCGGCTGCCTGCTATCGACACTGAAACCGCGGTTACTGGCTCGAACTAGCCTGTTCCTCTCAGCCTTCCTTATGATCATCCTCATGGCCGGCCTTCCAGGCACGGGCAAGACCACGCTCGCACGGGCGCTCGCGGAGAGTACTGGCGGGTGCGTCCTGAGTAAAGACGAGATTCGCGCGGCGCTGTTCGCTCCCGATGACATTGAGTATTCGTCCACGCAAGACGATTTCTGCATGGAGATCATGCTGCAAGCGGCAGCGTTCCTGCTGAAGAAGAATCCGCAGCGCAAGATTCTCCTCGATGGCCGAACCTTCTCACGCCGCTACCAGATCGACCGGGTAATTGCGGTCGCAGTCGAGGTGGCGCAACCGTGGGCTATTCTGGAATGTGCCTGTTCCGAAGAATCGGCGAGGCGCCGGCTGAGACTCGACGATTCTCATCCGGCCCGCAATCGTAACTTTTCTTTGTATCAGGATGTGAAAGCTCACTTCGAACCCATCCAGTACAACAAGACCACCATCGATACCGACCAGCCGTTCGAAGATTGCGTGCGGCTGGCTCTTGCAGATCTTGCCTGATCCGGCCGCCGGTCATATAGAATCCTTCTTCATTATGAACAAGCGAATGAAGTGTCTGCCCCTGCTGATTGTCGCTCTGCTGGCGTGCGCATCGGCACAGGACGCCGACCCGACCGTCAGCGCCAAAGCCCGTCAGATTCACGAGTCGGCTTTAGTCATTGACTCCCACGCCGACACGCCGCAGCGTTTTCTCGACGAGGGCTTCGACATCGGATCAAGCGATCCCAAAGACCACGGCCACGTCAGCCTCGACAAGGCTGAGGCCGGCAATCTGGGAGCGGAGTTTTTTTCCATTTGGGTCGAGCCGGAAACGAATCAGGGCCATTACGCTCGTCACACGCTTGACCTGATTGATTCGGTCTACGAGCAGGCGGCTCGTCATCCCGATCGAATGATGATGGCTTTCAGCACCGATGATATTGAACGCGCCCACAAACAAAAGAAACTCGCGGCGCTGATGGGGATCGAGGGCGGACACTCGATTGAAAACGATATTCATCTCTTGCGCGACTTTTATCGCCTGGGCGTGCGCTATATGACGCTGAGCTGGTCGAACACCAATGAGTGGGCCGATTCCTCGGGCGATATCACCAATGACAAAGTTGAACACCACAACGGCTTGACGGACGGCGGCAAGCAGATCGTCCTCGAAATGAATCGCCTCGGAATGCTGGTGGATATCTCGCACGTCGCTGACAAGACTTTTTACGACACGATTGCGGTCACGAAAGCGCCGGTGATTGCGTCCCATTCTTCGGCGCGGGCCTTGACGAACCATCCGCGAAACATGACGGACGATATGCTGCGGGCGGTAGGGAAGAACGGCGGCGTGGTACAGGTTAATTTCTACAACGCGTTTATTGACGAAGACTATCGCAAGGCCGCGGAAGCGCAACGCAAAGACCGCGACGCGGCCGTGGCGACATTCAATGAACAGATGAAAGCCGCCGGTAAAACCGTCGCCTACATCGATAACGATCGAATTGGTCGCGAGTGGGCTGCAAAGATTCCCCGGCCGCCCTTCAAATCGCTGATTGATCATATTGATCACATCGCCAAAGTGGCAGGTGTCGATCACGTGGGCCTGGGATCGGATTACGATGGCGTGAGCGGAGCATTGCCGCAAGGGATCGACTCTGCGGCCGATCTGCCGAAGATTACGCAGGCGCTGCTCGATCGCGGCTACGGCGCGGATGATATCCGGAAGATTCTGGGCGGCAACCTGATGCGCGTATTTCGCGAGGCCGAGCGCGTCAGCCGGGAGATGCAAGCCAGCGCAGCTGGGCATTGAGACGCGAATCACTAAGTCACGAATTCCGTGACTCCGCCTTGGTACAATTACTGTTTGCCCAATCCTCATCAAGGAATGCCTATGCGAACGCTCTCTTGCACCCTTGTCTTGATTACTGCTTCCCTGCCCGCTTTTGGCCAGGGGACGCCCATGGCCAAGCCGCCGGTTCGTACACCCGCAGCCGCCGCGGCCGCGGCGCCCACTGCCGTCATTCACACGACGGCGGGCGATATGCACTGCGAGCTTTTCGACAAGCAAGCGCCCATCGGCGTTGCCAACTTCATCGGACTATCGAACGGAACCAAAGATTGGACCAGCCCGGTGTCGCATGCCAAGAAGCACGGCGTGCCGCTCTACGACGGAACCATTTTTCATCGAGTGATTCCGCAGTTCATGATTCAGGGCGGAGACCCGGCCGGCAACGGCATGGGCGATCCGGGCTACAAGTTCAAGAATGAGACAACCCCGACTCTCACGTTTGACCGGCCGGGCCGCCTCGCTTACGCGAATGCCGGTCCGGATACGAATGGATCGCAGTTCTTCATCACCGAAGTTCCGTACCCCAGCCTGAATGGTGGATACACGATCTTTGGGCAGTGCGATCCGGCGGCAGTCGAATTGGTGAAGCAAATTGCACGGATGGCGACGGACGGCGAGCGACCGCTGCGACCCGTGAAGATTACCCATATTGAAATCCAGAAGGCGGGTGCCAGCGCGCCGGCTGCACCTAAGCTGGCGACGCCTAAAACTGCTCCGGGGACGAAGCCGTCCGCGGCCGTGAAGAAGACACCGCAGGGTCAGTAACAAATCTCGAACTAGAAACGCGAGGATATTTATGGCACGCACCCCCGGCGCTTATGCCGTTTTCAATACCACCGAAGGCAACATCGTTTGCCGTTTGTTTGAGAAGGACGCTCCTAAGACGGTCGCCAATTTCGTCGAACTGGCCGAGGGCAAACGCGAATGGACCCATCCCAACACTCGCGCGAAGAGCAAGAACCCGCTGTACAACGGAACGGTCTTTCATCGCGTGATTCCCGACTTTATGATTCAGGGCGGCGATCCCCAGGGCACCGGCATGGGTGGCCCCGGCTACCAGTTCGAAGACGAGACAAAGGGCGCGCCGCATCGTTTTGACAAAGCGGGCAAGCTCGCCATGGCCAATGCCGGCCCCAACACTAACGGCTCGCAGTTTTTTATCACCGTCGCAAACACCGACTGGCTGACCGGCAAACACACGATCTTCGGCGAGGTCGTCGAAGGACAGGATGTGGTGGTAAAAATTTCGAAGGTTGCGCGCGGACGGCAGGATCGTCCGAACAAGGACGTGGTGCTTACGTCGCTGACGATCGAACGCGTTTAGCGCACGGCGTAATCCAGAACTTTTGCGGTCATCACTTTCCCGTAGCTCGCGGAGGCTCTTACCATGGCAGTGTTTAACGGCGTTCCAGTTCCGGCGAATGGGCAGCCGATCCAATACAAGGGCGGAAAGTACAGCGTGCCGGATCGCCCAATCGTGCCGTTCATAGAAGGCGACGGCACGGGTCGTGACATCTGGAAGGCGTCGGTTCGGGTTTTCGACGCGGCGGTAGAAAAAGCGTACGGCGGAAAGCGTGCTGTTGCGTGGTACGAGGTTTTTGCCGGAGAGAAGGCCAAAGCACGATTTCAAAACTGGCTGCCGGATGACACCGTCAGCGCCATCCGCGAGTTCCGCGTTGCCATCAAAGGACCGTTGACGACCCCGGTGGGTGGCGGCATCCGGTCGTTGAACGTAGCGCTACGTCAGATTCTCGATCTTTACTCGTGCGTGCGTCCAGTAAAGTACTACCGTGGCGTGCCCTCGCCCGTGAAACACCCCGAGCGGATGGACGTGGTCATCTTCCGCGAGAATACAGAAGACGTCTATGCTGGAATCGAGTGGGAGCAAGGCACAGCCGACTGTGCCCGTCTGATCGAATTCCTGAACAAGGACATGTTGAAGGGCGGCAAAAAACAGGTGCGTCTGGATTCGGGCGTCGGCATCAAGCCGATCTCGGTAACGGGCACGAAGCGCCTGGTGCGGATGGCGATCCAGCATGCGCTCGACAATGGCAGGAAGACGGTAACTCTGGTCCACAAGGGCAACATGCAGAAATTTACCGAAGGCGCATTCCGCAAGTGGGGCTACGAAGTCGCGACGGACGAATTTCGCACTCACGTGGTCACCGAGCGCGAAAGCTGGATCCTCGACAACAAAGACAAGAACGCCAGCCTGACCGTCGAACAGAATGCGGCACTCATCGAGCCGGGCCTGGAATTTGCGACGGAAGATTTTCGCCAGGCTTTGTACAAAGAAGTTAAAGATTGTGTCGACTCGATCTATACGACACACGGTCACGGCGCATGGAAGAAAAAGCTGATGATCAACGACCGTATTGCCGATTCGATTTTTCAGCAGGTCGTGACGCGTGCGGATGAGTACAGCGTGCTGGCAACTCCCAACCTGAACGGCGATTACATTTCCGACGCCTGCGCCGCGCAGGTGGGCGGACTCGGCATCGCGCCGGGCGCCAACGTCGGCGACGGCTATGCGATCTTCGAAGCCACACACGGCACGGCTCCGAAGTATGCCGATAAAGACGTCATCAACCCCGGATCGGTGATGCTGTCGGGCATGATGATGTTCCGCTTCCTGGGATGGAGCGAAGCCGCCGATCTCATCGAGCAGAGTCTCGAACGAACGATCGAGCAGAAGAAAGTGACCTACGATTTCGAGCGCCTAATGGAAGGCTCGACCAAAGTCAAGACCAGCGAGTTCGCCAGCGCCATGATCGAAAACATGGGCGCGGCGGTGCCGGCGGGAGCGAGGTAGTTCCCGCTGTTGCCTGTGTTCCCGACATTGAAAGATTTTGATTTGTCATCTTTGTCCGCGATGGAAAGGAACTTTCATGCGTAAGAAAGTCACTGTCGTTGGTTCTGGAAATGTGGGCGCGACCGCCGCTCACTGGATCGCCTCCAAGGAACTGGCCGATGTGGTGCTGATCGATATCGTCGAGGGCGTGCCACAGGGCAAGGGGCTCGACCTTCTCGAAGCGATGCCGATCGAAAAACGTGATTCCTTCATCAGCGGCACAAACGACTACGCCGATACCGCGAACTCCGACATCGTTGTAATCACGGCGGGAATTCCGCGCAAGCCAGGCATGAGCCGCGACGACCTGCTCAACACGAATCACAACATCATGAAGGACGTCGTCGGCAAGGTAGTCCACCATTCGCCGAACTGCATTCTGATCGTGGTTTCGAACCCGCTCGACGCGATGGCGCAGGCTGCGTACAAGATGAGCGGATTCCCCCGCGAACGCGTGATCGGAATGGCGGGAATTCTAGATTCAGCGCGCTTTCGCGCGTTCATCGCAATGGAACTGAGTGTCAGCGTAGAGAACGTCACGGCCTTCGTGCTGGGCGGACACGGCGACACGATGGTACCTCTTGCCCGCTACTCAACCGTTGCTGGAATCCCCATCACCGAATTGATGGACGCAGCCACCGTCGAGCGTCTCGTGCAGCGCACCCGCGATGGCGGAGCGGAGATCGTGAAGCACCTCAAGACGGGATCGGCGTACTACGCGCCGTCCGCGGCCGCGACGGAGATGGTCGAGGCGATCTTGAAAGATAAGAAGAAGATTCTGCCGTGCGCCGCTTACCTCAATGGCGAGTACGGGATTCGCGGGCTTTACGTCGGTGTTCCGGTGAAACTTGGGTCGAAGGGTATCGAACAGATCATCGAGATCAAGCTCACGCCGGACGAGAAAGCTGCACTCGACAAGAGCGCGGCGGCGGTAAAGGAATTGGTGGGCGTGATCAACGTGTAGTTGTTGTCAGTCTGGAAATTTCATCATGGCGGAGACGGCGATTCGTCAAGCGAATCGCCGTTGTCGAAGGACGTCTACCCTCCGGTTACTTTCAGCCCTGTCCTCCCGGTTGCGGCCTTCATGTCCGATCGACCCTATAATTCTGCTTGTCCCCCTTCTTGATCCGTATGGCGAATCAAAACACTTCTGAGCACACACCTGCGCGTTGGATTCACAATCCTGCTCTGGACCTCATTGTGGGATGTGGTGCGTGGTCGCTGCCTCTGATTCTGCTGGGGTATTCTTCGCTCTCCAATTCACCGACGTGGGCGATTGCGTTTTACGGACTCGCGCTGTTCCTGAATTATCCGCATTACATGTCGACGTTGTACCGTGCCTATCACAACGAATCCGACTTCAAGAAATATCGCATTTTTACGATTCACATCACCGGACTCGTCATTCTGACGGTCCTGCTTTCGCACCTGCGTTTCTCGCTCTTGCCCTGGATCTTTACGCTCTACCTGACCATCAGCCCGTGGCACTATTCGAGTCAGAACTACGGGTTATTCATGATGTTCGCGCGGCGTGCGGGCGCGCAGATTGAGGAGAACGTCCGGCAGGCAATTTATTCGGCGTTCATTTTGTCGTACGCGATCTTGTTTCTGAATCTGCACTCCGGGCCTTCCGACCGGCTCTTTCTCTCGCTTGGTTTTCCGGAAAAAGGCACACTGATTATCAGAGCGGTGCTGACGGTTGCCTTCATCGCGTTCTCCGCTTATGGGCTTCGGGGACTGGTTCGCCAGATCGGGTGGAATGCCATGACGCCGCCGCTGGTGCTCTTCTCCACGCAAGTCCTGTGGTTTTTTGTGCCGGGACTGCTGGCGATGGTCAAAGGCATCAGCCTGCCGCAGAGCCGCTACAGCACAGGCGTTTTACCCCTCATGCATTCGGCGCAGTATCTCTGGATCACGAGTTACTACGCTCGGCGCGAAGCGATCGCTGAACGCAGGACGTGGCGCCCATTTGCGTACTTCGCGGTTCAGATTGTGGGCGGCGTGGCTTTGTTTGTCCCGGGGCCATGGCTCGCCAGTTATGTTTTTCATTACGACTTCACTGCGAGTTTCCTGATCTTTACAGCCCTGGTGAATCTGCACCACTTCATTCTGGATGGCGCGATCTGGAAGCTTCGCGACGGCCGGATTGCAGCCCTTCTCCTGAACACGCAGGAAAGAATGTCATCGGTGGCGGGGGCTGCTGCCGACACAGCTCGTCCCGTCTGGGCGTGGATTCGAAGTCAGGCCGTTGTTCCACGCGCCTTCCGCATTGCGACAGCGATTTTCTTGCTTACGCTGGCCGGACTCGACCAGACGCGCTATGCGTTCGTGGTTCACAATGACGACCTTCATTCCATGCAGAAGGCCGCTCTGCTCAATCCTTTCGACGCCTCGCTCGAAATGCGGCTGGCGAAAAAGCAGGCCGACCAGGGCAATGCGAACGCGGCCAGTCTGGCCTACCAGCAGGCGATTGCGACGAACCTGTCGGATCCGGCGCCGCGAGTCGCTTACCTGAAATACCTTACGACAAATCAACGCTTTGTTGACGCCGATGCGGTCGCGACGCAGGCCCTGGCAAAATGGCCGAACGATCCTGATTTGCTGCTGAACCACGGGATTCTGGCGAGTTATTTTGGCCGTACGTCGGAGGCAATCGCGAGCTGGGAAAAAGCGCTGAAGGTCGATCCCAATCAGACGTACGCTCATCTCTACCTGGCCGGTCAACTCGACAGCGACCAGAAATTTGAAGACGCCATTCCGCATTACATGATCTTTCTCGAGAGAACCGCCCAGAGCGGTGTGCGGCCGGATCCCGGCGCCGTGCTGCCTGTCCTCATGAGGCTGGCGGACTGCAACCTGCGCGCCAATCATCCCGATCGCGCCCTGAAGCTGTACGCCGCAGGGCGAAATCTTGCCTCGCAAACGCATCAACCCCGAATTGAAAGCGTGGCGTCCGTTAACCAGGCGGCGCTCGAAACGAAATCGGGACGAACCGGCGACGCGCTCTCGCTGTATCAAAATGCGCTGAAGCTCGATCGGTCAGCCATCGATCCGCTTGCGGAAGCGGCGGATTGGCAATCCTACGGTATCTTTCTGAGCGAGCAAGGCTACCCCAGGAAGCTCGCGTATGCGGCCCTGCTGAAGGCCGAAGCGCTTCTGCGCGATACCAATACGCCGACTTCCGCACCGCTACCCCTTCGCGGGGAATTGGAGCGTAGTCTAGGCAAGGACGCGACTTTGATCAGCAAGAACCCTGCGCCACTGCTGGACCAGGCTCTACAGCTCCAACCCAAGTAACGGAAGACCCTACTTCTCGCCTGCACTTCTGGCCTACCCCCTTCCACCCCGGCGCAATGCTGGATATAGTGTCTGAGGTCAATCCTTCACAATGGACTTCGATCAGCTCGAAATATTTCTGGAAGTAGCTCGGCTGTCGAGCTTCTCGCGCGCGGCCGAGAAACGCTTTCGGACGCAGCCGGCGATCTCCTCGCAGATCCGCGCGCTTGAGGAAGAAATTGGCGCACGCCTGTTGGACCGCTCTGGCGGAAGAGTCTCGCTGACTGTCGCCGGCAAACTGTTCTTCAAGTACGCCGAAGAAACTCTCGAGGAACGTAAGGCGATCTTTACCGCCATCGCCGAGACCGAGCATGTGCCGCGCGGGGCCATCGTGGTGGGTGCAAACGAGGGCACTTGCCTGCACATTCTGCCCGAGGTATTTGCCCAGTTCAAGCGGAACTATCCCGACGTCGCAGTCAACATCAAGCGCTCGGATTACGCAAAGATCCTGGAGTCGGTAAGCGACAACTCAGTGGATTTCGGAGTGGTCTCGCTGCCGGTCACCGACAATCGCCTGGAGTGTGTTCCGATCCACCGCGACGAACTGGTTGTAATAACGGCTCCGAAGCATCCGCTGGCGTCGAAGAAGAGCGTCAAGGTGGCGGAGGTAGCGGCATACCCGCTGGTGGTTCCGAAAGGTGGACATACGCGCGACGCACTGGAGACGCTGTTTTACGACCTGCACTTGAAGCCACACTACGCGATGGAACTGGATTCGAGCGAGTTGCTGAAACGTTTTGTGGCGGCGGACGTCGGTGTCGGCTTCATCGCGCGCTCGAATATTCAGGAAGATATTCGTGCAAACGCCCTGGCCGCCCTGGCATTGTCGGACGCTCAGATTCGCCGCGACCTGGCGCTGGTGTTCCGCAAGGACAAGTCACTCAGCCGCGCTGCCAAGGCATTCATAGAAATCGCGGAAAAGCAGAAAAATTTCTCCACCGCCGCCGCTCCTGTCAAACGCGCACGATGACGACGACGATGATGAAAACAAAGCTCGCCCTCCTTGGTTGCTCTTCCTGTCTGCTGTGGCTCGCAAGCGCCACCGCCCAGAAACCCGCTGCGGCCAACAAGTCGCCAGCAGTCATGGCCTACAAGCTGATCGGCCTCAATGTCACGGGCAGCGAAAAATATACGGAGAAGGAAATCCTTCCCGCCAGCGGCCTCGCGCTCGGTCAGAATGTCGTTGAAGCGGACTTCAAGGAAGCAGCCCGGCACCTGGGCAATACCGGATTGTTTTCCGATGTGTCGTACACCTTCTCGTACTCGCCGGCCGGCACCAAGGTCGAGTTCCAACTGACGGACATCGACGACAGCAAACTGGTTCCCGCACACTTCGAGAATTTTGTATGGTTCTCCGACGAGCAACTCCTCTCGGAACTGAAAAAGCGCGTTCCGTTATTCAAAATGCGAATGCCTGTGTCCGGCACAATGCCCGACGATGTGGAACAGGCTCTGCAAGCGGTCATCGACGAGAAAAAGATTCCCGCCCGCGTCGACTACCTGCGCGAAGCTCCCCAGCAAGGTGGATCGCTGATCGGAGTTGCGTACCGAGTAGAGGCTCTGGAAATCAACATTCGTAATGTGGAATTCCCAGGAGCCACTCCCGACCTGCTGCCGGGCTTACAGGCCGCTACGCGCAAACTGGCGGGCGCGCGTTACATGCGCTCGCCTCTCGCGCAAGTCGCGAGCATTGAGTTCATGCCGGTCTGCCTGCACCGCGGATACCTGAAGGCGTCATTTGCCGATGCCCAGGCTCGCGTCGTGTCGCAGGCGGAAGGCGAAGTAGAAGTGGACGCGATCCTGCCTCTGACGCCCGGCAAGGTCTATTCCACTTCTTCGGTCGAATGGAAGGGCAACAAAGTCATCCCCGCGGACGATCTGCAACGCCTGATTCACCTCCCCAACGGTCAAGCGGCCGACGCCGTGCGCCTGGTCAGCGACCTGGAAACGGTCAGGAAGCTTTACCACGGCAAGGGCTACATGGCGGCTCAGATTAATCCCAAGCCGGTCATGGACGACGAACGCAGCACAGTCCACTACGACCTTGTCGTCAATGAGGGCGATCAGTACAAGATGGGCGAGTTCGAAGTAGCCGGGCTGGATTCCCAGGCCCGCGCGCATCTCCAGGCCGCCTGGAAGCTGAAGGAAGGGGATCCTTACGACAGCGAGTATCCCAAGAAGTTTCTGAATGAGAACTCTCGATTGGTGCCAGGGGACGTACCCTGGGCAATCGGAATTCACGAAGCCGTCAATGAACGGGACAAAACGGTCGATGTCACGATACGATTTTCGTCCAAATAAATTTAGTAAGCCCGATTCCGGGCTGACCGAGGCATTCCCCATGGTTGGCATTCGCACTCTCGATTTGCGCAAGGTCTATCATTCTTCGCCCCCGTTGGCGGCGAGCGGTGGGTTTAATCCCGGCGCCTCGACGGGCAAGCGCGGTCAACAGCCGAAGCCTGAGATTGTCGCGCTCGATGGCCTGACCTTCGAAATTACGCCGGGCGAAGTTTTCGGACTGCTGGGGCCGAACGGCGCTGGTAAGTCGACCACGGTCGGTATTCTCACCACACGCGTACGCCCGACTGCAGGCCAGGCCTGGATCGGAGAGCATGACGTCTGGAAGCAACAGGTCGAGGTTAAGCGGCTGATCGGCGTGGTCGCGCAACGTCCGAATCTTGATTTCTCGCTGACGGCGCGTGAGATTCTGCTCTTCCACGGCGGGTACTTTGGTCTGGACTCCAACGCGCGCGCGAAACAGGCAGACGAATTGCTCGACCGCTTTAAGCTCCACGATCGTGGCAATCAAATGGTACGCGGATTCTCGGGCGGCATGATGCAGCGTCTCTCCATCGCGCGCGCCATGATGCACGACCCGCAAGTACTTTTTCTCGACGAACCAAGCGCCGGTCTGGATCCGCAGACCCGCCTGCTTCTGTGGGAGATCATCCGCGAGTACAACCGGAGCGGGAAAACAATACTGCTGACTACGCACAACATGGACGAAGCCGACGCCCTGTGCCATCGCCTCGCGATCATCGATCACGGACGAAACATCGCACTGGGAACGCCGGGCGAGTTGAAGAGTTCGGTGCCCGGAGGCTTTCTCTTGCAACTGCGCTTCAGCCAGAACTCGGCCGACCTACTGGGAAGACTGCGCTCACTGGCTGGGGTGCGGGAGGTCCGTGCGAAAGAACCGGCCGGTGTTGACTTGTACGCAGACCGCGGCGGATCGTTAGTCGGCGAGATCGCAAATCTTGCAGCGGCCTTCAGCGTGGACCTAAATGATGTTCATATTTCGGAGCCCAGTCTCGAAAACCTGTTTCTGCACCACACGGGAAGGAGTTTGCGGGAATGAACTGGAAATGCTTTTTCGCCATGCTGGCGCGGGACGCACACGTCGCGCGACGCAATTTTCTCGTGCTGATGATGCAGACTTTTCTTCAGCCGCTGATGTTCGTTTTCATTTTTGGGCGCGTCATGGTGCGTAGCGGATACATGCCGGAAGCCTACAAAAGCTTGCTTCTACCGGGCATTATGGCGATCAGCATGGTCTTCACTGGAGTGTGGGCAGTCGCAATGCCGCTCATCGCGGAGTTCCAATTCACACGCGAGATCGAAGATCGCCTGCTGGCTCCGATGGAAATCTCGTGGGTGGCGATCGAAAAGGTTCTTGCGGGAGCGATCCAGGCGCTAATAGCTGGACTCGTTGTAATTCCCATGGCATGGCTGATCCTTCGCCCAGTCGTATTCAGCATGAGTTCGCCCTGGAGCTTTGCCTGCGTTACGGTACTGGTCGCACTGTTTGCGGCCTGCGGCGGCCTGGCGCTCGGCTGCAGCGTCAATCAGCAGCACATCGGATTGATGTTCAGCATGGTGCTGACGCCGATGATCTTCTTTGGCTGCACCTACTACCCCTGGAGTGCCCTGAATAGCTTTCCAATTTTGCAGAAGGCCGTGTTAATCAATCCGCTGGTCTATGCCAGCGAAGGACTGCGTGGAACACTCGTCCCGCAATTTCCTCACCTGCCGATGGCGGGGGTGCTGGCTGGATTGGCGCTATTCGATGTTGCGTTTCTAGTGATGGGATTGCGGCAGTTTCGGAAAAAAGCGGTGAGCTGAGGGGTTTGGCGTGAGTTCGTTTAAGGTTCGCACACACAGCTTCGGTTTTATCGTGCTCCTGATTCTCGCGCTATCCCCGTCTGGGTTGTGGTCTCAAACCAGTCAGATAGCGCCCGAGCCGCGCAGGTATTGGTTCGGGAAATGCCCCGAAAGTACGTACATGGGTATAGAAGTTCAGGTGCACGGGAGAATGATCCACCGCTCATCGTTTCCCATTTGTCCGGTTGATGCCCGTTCTACGGAGAAAGAAGACCGGCCAAAGATCGTCGCCTTCTTCATGAAAGGAGGAAATGTCTTTCAAGGTAAGTATAGGACAACCCCGACGCAGACGATTGAGGGCAACATCTGGCAGGCTGGTGCTGATCCCGGTGCTATCACCTTTGGCCTATCTTTCTCCGCGAAAGGCCAAGTCCTGCTTAACACAGTCCACGTAGCAGAGGTGAACAGGGAGTCTGAGTCTGAGATTGATTCCGGCATCACTGTTCGCACATTCCCAATCCGACATGAGAAATCGAAATAGGCCGTATTACAGCGCTGCACGGTCGTTCTCGGTGGGCTGACCCCTATTCATCTTAAACGCTACGCAAACCCGATGGCCGCTCTTCCACGGCTGCGGATACGTTGGGGTTATCTCAATTCGGCAAACAAAAACCGGCAGCCGCGGCTGCCGGTCTTCTTCTGTGTGGTCGATCGTTGATCAGTTCTGCTTCGTATCGTCGCGGCGCTTGAGGGTTGGGCGATCATCGTCGGACTTGTCGCCGTCTTTCCCGGATTTGTCAGAGGTCGAAGTTCGACGCAGGCTGGGCTTGCTGCCTTCCTTGTCGTCGATAACCTTGTGACGATTTTCGATCGAAGCCAGCCGCGATTTTACGTCGTCGAACTCCGACGTTGAAACGACATACTGCGGACGAGCCGGCAAGATCGTGCCAATTTCTTCTTGCGATTTCTCAATGCGGTCGGGCGTTTGCGGATGTGTCGAAAACGCGCGGGCCAGCGTTCCAGGCTTCTTTTTTTCCTTGGCTTGCAGCTTCTCGAAGAAACTGACAAACGCCTGCGGATCGTATCCCGTCTTGTACATGTACTGGAGGCCGAGATAATCGGCTTCGGACTCGAATCCGCGGGAGAAGCTCAGAAAAGTGACCGGCAGCGCCAGGCCAGCCGCAGAACGCACGGCGTAACCGATACCGCCGCCGACGAAAATCAAGGGGATGGTCGCAATGTTAGCCCAGTTCCCTCGCGTCAGCTGTTTGGTGGCGTGACGGGCGGCTACGTGGGCAATCTCGTGCGCCATCACGCCGGCGAGCTCCGCTTCTTCATCCGCAGCCAGAATCAACCCTGAGTTCACGTAAAAGAATCCGCCAGGAAGGGCGAAAGCGTTGACTTCATCGGAATCGATCACTTTGATCGTGAACGGCACCTGCGCGTCGGAATTGCGCACCAGGTTTTGTCCGATGCGGTTGACGTATTCGGTCACTACCGGATCGTTCACCATCTTCACGCTGGCCTCGACCTGCTGGGAGTACTCCTTGCCCATGCGGATCTCGGTCTCGAGCGAATACCAGTTGCCCATGCCGCGCCCGCCGATCTTGCGGTTGCCGATGGCGTCGACGTCCTTCTTGCTGCCGTCGTGTTTGACCTTGCTGTCGTCCGGTTCCTGCACGGGAGGGTCACCCTGTACGGGCGTTGCGGCCGTATCAGGCGTGTCTGTTTTGGTCGGCTCGGGCTTGGGAGGGTCCGGCACCTGGCTCTGCGCCCACGATGCGGGAAGGGAAAGCGATAACAACACCAGCGATATCAGTACTTTACGGAAATACATTTGGACTCTCCCATCAAAACCGGGGCAGTTGAGGCGATTATACTCCGCATGGCAAGCGGAAAACCGACAGAAATCCCTGCTAGTTGGACGCGCGTTGGCGCCGGATGGTTACTTGGGAATCTGCAACATGAAGCACACCCAAGGTGTACCATGACGCGTTTGCCAAACATTTGCCAAGCATTTTTCGACAATGGAGGCTCTTGTGCTCAACCGTCGTGGATTCCTCTCGTCCTCGCTCGCCCTCAGCGCCGGCCTGACCCTTCCTCAAGGCCTCTGGGCGCAACTCGCTTCCCTGCCCACCAAATTGCCAGACCGCTCCCGCTATGACTCGAACGAAGACGCGTACTGGCGCGAAATGCGCAAGCAGTTCCTGATTCCGGCCGATGAAGTCTACCTGAATAACGGTACCGTCGGTTCGAGCCCGGCGCCGGTTCTGCGTGCAGTATTGGATGCGTATGAGGCCTCCGAGAAGCTGAACGAGGCCGATCCGGAGGATTATCCAATCTGGGGATACGCTTCCTGGAACAAGTTCCGCGACCCGCTGGCCAACTTCGTCGGTTGCGATCGCGACCAAATCGCGTTGCTGCGTAATGCCACCGAGGCTAATAGCTATATCGCCAACGGCGTGGACATGAAACCCGGCGACGAAGTGCTCCTCACTGACCAGGAGCATCCAGGCGGAGAGAACCCATGGCTGCTGCGTGCGAAACGCTATGGAATTGTAGTCAAGAAGGTCACACTTCCAAAGCCGGTGGAAAACCCGGCGCAGGTGCTGAACCTGTTCAGTGAGGCCATCACACGGCGAACACGGGTCCTATTCTTCAGCCACATAACAACCTTTACGGGTGTGGTTTTGCCCGTAAAGGAGCTGAGCGCGCTGGCTCGGAGCAAAGGCATTCTGTCCGCGGTGGATGGTGCCCATGTGCCCGGCATGATGCGACTGAACGTCCACGACCTGGGCTGCGATTTTTATTCGGCAAGTCCGCACAAGTGGCTCCAGGCTCCGAAGGGATCGGGTTTTCTCTATGTCCGTGACGAGGTGATCGATCGTGTCTGGAATACCATCGCCACCGAAGGCTGGGACGATACCAAGATTCGCGCCGAACGATTCCAGCGTATCGGCAGCTCGAACGTCCCGGTCCTGGCGGGATTACGGGCGTCGATCGAGTTGGCGAACGAGATTGGTATTGACCGAATCGAGCGGCGGCATCGCCAACTCTGCGACTACCTGCTGGACGCGATGATCAAGCGCGGCGCGGTTTCCTGGACATCGCCAGATCCAACCATGCGCTGTGGGATTGCGACGGTGAACGTACCTCCAACGCCACGGATGGAACTGGAAAGGTGGTTGTGGAAGGAAAAGAAAATCCGTATCCGCGGCGCTGACCCGAACAAGCTGCGGCTGTCCACGCCGTATTACATTTCGAAGCAGGACATCGATCGGTTCCTCGATGCGTTCGACGAATTCCGGAAGAAAGCACCGAAATCGGCCTAGGCGGGCGGTCGCCCGTCAGGAATACGCCGCTAACCTTTCCGCTTCTTGATTGGTCTATGAGAATAAGTCCATCACCAGCTCACAACGGGCCAACGCCAACCATGAGAAAAGCCCTTCTCGCACTGATCCTGTCGGCCGCTACCGGCTTCGTATCCCGTCCCGCAGAGGCCCAAACTCCCCAGCAAGCACCAACAACCACGCCCGCGCGCAAGACCAGCAAACCTTACACCGGCGATTTGTCTATTTTTGATTCAGCAGGGCGTGAAGACCGGCTACAGATCAATCGGGTCATGGATATTTTGAAAATCGCGCCGGGAAGTATTGTCGCCGACGTTGGCGCCGGATCGGGCTGGTTCTCGGTTCGCGCCGCCAGGCGGGTTGGCAGTCAGGGAGTGGTTTACGCCGAGGACATTAACGCAGAGGCGATTGCGCACATTCAGAAGCGTGCGGAGAAAGAGGGCTACAGCAATGTGCGGACGGTTCTTGGCAAAACGGACAATCCGCTTCTGCCGGCCGCGAAGGTCAATGCCGTGCTGCTCCTCAAGACCTACCATGAAATTGCCGAGCCGGTCGCGCTGCTGAAGCACCTTCGCGAGTCGCTGGCGCCAAAGGCCAGGATTGGCATCATCGACCGCAATGGGAACGGCGAGGATCATGGCGTCGCCGAAAAGATCGTAGTTGATGAGGCGAGCGAAGCCGGCTACAAACTGGTGGATCGTTACGATTTCGTGAAGGGTGATGGAATGGACTACTTCCTGGTCTTCGAAACCGAATGACGGTCGCAGGGTCAGTAGTTATTGTTATTTTTCCGCACCACTCGCCTCGGTGACGACCAGAGGCACATCGACAGTGCCGACTTTTTGAGTGGCCCGGTCGATCACGCCGAGACGCAACCTGTACGAGCCCGGCTTGAGGTCCAGTTCCTGATGCGCGGGAAATCCGGTCTGCAGGATTTGACGGTACTTTTCTGCTTCCAGGTGGGCTGCGATCATGTCGGTTGTGTAGCCGGCGTTCTTGAGATTGCCATCCCAGGCAACGGCCATGAAATCGACGGAGGCGTGTTTCAGATGATCATCGCCATTGCCGTCGCTGAAACCGATGTCACTCGCGTCCACGGCGTAGTCAATTCTCACGGTCTTGTGATCCTTGTCCGGAGGTAAGACTAGAACACGCAGAAGGAGCATGGTGGACTCCGGCACGGTCGGCTGCATCGCCGAAGCCAGCTTCTTTGCAGCTTCATCCTCGGTCGTGTCGCGCTCCGGCACCGCATAGTAGCCATGGCGAAAGCGGAGTTGGTATCCGCCCGTTGCAGTTTTCACTTCGATTTTCCTGTAGTCGTTGTTCCATTTGCCGTTTTGTGGAGTGTAGGCGAGAGTGTAGTAGTTCGATCCGCTCTGAATCCCGCTTGCGATGGCGGACTTAATGTCATTGCTCCCATAAAACGCTTCCCCACCCGTTTCGCGGGCAATTTCGGTCATCGCGTCTTCCCGGTCCCAGCTCTGCGTTACCTGGCGCGACGACGCGGTATCGAGTTCGCCTCTCAGTGTTGTGCCGCCGTTCACAATAGTCGGCACACTGGCTGCGAGCCCTACGTTGGAGAGTCCGGTTATGGAAATCGGATACACCGCGATTTGCGCGGCCGAGAGCAACGCCGTACTCTTGAGAAACTCCTCTCGGCTAATGTCGACGCGCCGCTCCCGTTCCTCACGGTCGAATCGCGGACCTGGCCGCCACGGGAATTCACTCGAAAGCCACAAAAGATTTTTGCGGCCGTTATATCCGGAAACGGAGCGAGCCAGCACCTGCAGTGCCTGCACGGTGACTTCGGCGCGCACGATCTCCTGTTGGTCTTCCTCCGCGGCCAATTCTTTCAGAATCGCATCCGAAAGCGGACTTGCTAAGGGCGAGCCGGCACTAATATTCGCCGCAGTGATTTCTACATCCTGGCGTTCCGCTTCCGTGGTGGTCAGGTGCGAGGTCGAAGTATTCATTAGAAGCGACTTGGCGGCGCTGACCAATGCGCTCGAATCTCCAGTAAATCCCTGAATCATGCTCAACCGCTTGCCGAGAGCAAAAAGCGCTACCGTCTGGCCAGGAGGCAGTGCAGCCAGAAACTTCAACATTTGCTGGCGGGCATATGCCTGGTCGTTGAACGGAGTGTTGAGCATGTCCAGTAAGACGATGTTGATGGCGTGCGCAGGGTCCTGAACCGGGAAGTTGGTGTATTGGTGAGCCGGTAGCTGCGGGATTTGAAGCGGCGCCGGGTCAACCTTTGTCAAATGAACCGAGAATCCTTTGATGGCTTGCGGCTTGCCGTCTTCCAAGATCTTGAAATCGGATGCCTTCAGCCCGGGAACGAACTGCCCTTTCTTGTCGCTAACGGCAACATCCACCAGGACTAGCCGGGCATTGGCGCGAAAAACCGGGGTTCCAGCGGGCGGTGCGCTGGAGTTGCTGGTTGAAGGCGCCTGCCCTGCCGCGCTCATTAACGAGCTCAGGGCGATGAACGACAGGAGTATCTTCGCGATGGCTGCGGATTTCATAACGTCCTTTAACCGTGCTCGGACTCGGAGATACAGAATTTACCGGAGCATCGATTGAGTGTGTTTCGGCAAGGGCGTGTCTCCCTTTTCACTCCGCCAAAGAATCTCATTCAACTTGGATGCGTCGGCGGCATCCGGCCGCGAGAAATCCATCTTCGACGATTCTTTCGCGCCGGGCGCGTTCCTAGAATTGACTTGATACATCAGTCCGTTCCGCAGGTTTTTGTCGTCCGCCTGGTATGGCGGCTGCGTCCCGGGACCCGCGAACAGCGGAACCATTAGCGGGGCGTGCGCGTCGAACAGGTTCATCGGCGGGAGACCGAGCAATTCCTCCATTGTGTGGACCATGCTAACGGTGGTGTAGAAGTTCGAGTCGATGAAAATTCCGTTTGTAGTAAAAGCATTGTTCGACCTAACATCGCCTCGC
>DATMNN010000089.1:0-62652 GCA_035569025.1 Terriglobales bacterium | reverse complement strand
ACAGCAGCAGCAATCCGCGGCGGCGCCGGCTTGCAGGGCTCTCGAGTTCGCTGAGGTTGCCGTGCGGGCAAGGGCCGCCACGACCCAACCTGGAAAGGAGTTTCGCTTCAAAGTCGGGAGAGACAGCATGCTCCAGGCGTTCGGCTTCGTCATGCACTTTGGTCCATTCCATCCCAAACACTTCCGACAGCATGCGTTCGATCAGGTGGTGCCGCAGCGTGAGCTTGCGCGCGATCTTGCGGCCGGCGGCCGTGAGACGCACCTCGCCGTCCTCTACTCGTACGAGTCCATCTTTTTTCAAACGGCGCACAGCCATCGTCACTGCCGGTGGCGACACCTTGAGCCAATGGGCGAGCGTGGCGGAAATGACCGTTTCGCCTTCACTCTCGGCTTCGAGGATGGCTTTGAGGTAGTCCTCTTTGGAAACCGTAATCACCAAGGCGATTATACGGTGGGATTAAGCATGGTTAATAGCGATTGGAGACGACAAAAGACTGATTGCAGAAGTGAACGCCTGCGGGTCAAACGCAGCGGCCACGATTTACTTTTGCAATCCAGCATCTGACTTCTGCGATCTCGCGTTTGACATCAACTTCCTCTCGCCCCTACCCTTGATTGTCCAAACTATGAAAGTTCTCGTCATCGGCGGCGGCGGGCGCGAGCACGCGTTGGTCTGGAAGCTCCGGCAGTCGCCGCGGGTCAGCAAGGTCTACTGTGCGCCCGGAAACGGTGGCATCGCCGAAGAAGCGGAATGTCTTGCGGCCGACGTCAAAAGTCTTGATTCGCTGGTAGCTGTCGCCAATCAAGTCCAGCCTGACCTGACTGTCGTTGGTCCCGAGTTGCCGCTGATGCTCGGAGTTGTGGATGAATTCACGCGCCGCGGCTGGCGTACTTTCGGTCCGACGCAGGCCGCTGCGCAGCTTGAAACCAGTAAGAGTTTCGCGAAGGAATTCATGCAGCGGCACCATATTCCGACCGCACACTATGCGATCTGCAATTCGATGGAAGAAGTCCGGTCGGCCCTGCACCACTTTCATCCTCCGGTGGTTGTGAAGGCGGATGGGCTGGCTGCAGGCAAGGGCGTCGTCATTGCGAAGAGCAAAGACGAAGCCTCTACCGCCGCTAGCGAAATGCTGAGCGGAAAAATGTTAGGCGAGGCCGGCGCGCGCGTGGTGCTGGAAGAATTTCTACAGGGCGATGAACTTTCATTTCTAGTGGTGAGCGACGGCGAGCGGGTTGCGCCGCTGGTGGCCGCCCAGGATCACAAGCGCGTCGGCGACGGCGACACCGGTCCCAACACCGGCGGCATGGGCGCTTACACTACGCCCGCGATCATTGACGCTCAGATGCGCGACTGGCTGGTGACTCACGTCGCCCGTCCGGTCGTCGCCGGGATGAAGGCGGAAGGCGCGGAATATCGCGGCGTGCTTTACTGCGGGTTGATGATGACAGCCCGCGGCCCCATGGTCCTGGAATTCAATTGCCGCTTCGGCGATCCGGAAACGCAGCCGATTCTGATGCGCCTGGAGAGTGATTTGATCGAAGCGCTCGAAGCGTCCATCGACGGCCGCACCAGCGATGGCGATTTCAAATGGTCGACGGATTCTTCCGTATGCGTCGTCATGGCATCGGGCGGTTATCCGGGCGCCTTCGAGGCTGGTAAGAAGATCATCGGCCTCGACGATGCGGCGAAGATTGAGGGCGTCAAGGTTTTTCATGCCGCGACCTCGAAGCGCGACGGCAGCTTTTACACTTCCGGCGGTCGCGTGCTGGGGATTACGTCGAGGGCCGCGGGTCCTGCCACGGCGATGGATCGAGCTTACAAGGCGACCGCTACCATTGGCTTTGACGGCGCTCATTTCCGTAGAGACATCGCGGCAAAGGCACTGAAGAAGAAGTAACAGGTGCTTGAACACCGCAAGAATTTATTCAGGAGCTGACAGAGAGTCTGATGAGCAAACCACAAGTATCCATCGTGATGGGCAGCGACTCCGATCTGGAGATCATGCGCGAGGCCGGCAAGGCGCTGGAAGAATTCGGCATTGCCTACGAGATCGACGTGACGTCGGCGCACCGATCCCCGGACCGCACCGCCGATTTCGCGCGCAAGGCCGCCGGACGCGGCATTCGCGTCATCATCGCCGGCGCGGGCGGCGCCGCACATCTCGCGGGAGTGATTGCGGCGCACACGACGCTGCCGGTCATCGGCGTACCGATTCCTTCGACATCTCTACAGGGAATGGATTCCCTTCTGGCGACAGTGCAAATGCCGGCGGGCATTCCGGTCGCTACCGTTGCGATTGGAAAACCGGGCGCGACCAATGCCGGCATCCTGGCTGCGCAGATGCTTGCGCTGAACGATTCGTCGATTGCGAAGAAACTGAATGCGCACAAAGAGAAACTGGCGCAGGGCGTGGAAGAAAAATCGAAGAAGTTACAAGCGTCGTTAAAGGGCTGACGCGACTTACAGTTTCAGCCCCTTCAAATACTCCCGAAACGGACCGCCCAGATCGTCGCGCTTGAGCGCGAACTCCACGGTCGCTTTCAGAAATCCCAGCTTGTCGCCCGTGTCGTGGCGCCGGCCCTCGTACACATACGCGTACATTTTTTCGCGCTTGAGCAGGGCGCGCAGGCCATCGGTCAGTTGCAGCTCCCCGCCCGCGCCGGGCGTGATATCGGCGAGCGTTTCAAAGACCGTGGGCGTCAGAATGTAGCGTCCGATCACAGCCAGGTTCGAGGGCGCTTCTTCGCGCTTCGGCTTTTCCACCAGATCGAGGACCTCGTAGAGTTTTCCGCCCGATCCCGGGACTTCTTTCGCTTTCAGAACGCCGTACGACGAAATCGCTGGGCCTTCGACGACCTGGGTGGCAATCACGGAGCACTGTTTCTCGTCGAACACATCCATCAACTGGCGAAGGCACGGAACCTTCGCATCGATGACATCGTCGGCGAGGAGCGTTGCGAAAGGCTCATTGCCAACGAGTTCCCGCGCAGTCAGAACAGCGTGTCCCAGGCCGAGCGCTTCTTTCTGGCGGACGTACGCTACGTGGATCATGTCCGAGATCTGCCGGACGATCTGGAGAAGATCGGTCTTGCCCTTCTCTTCGAGCGTCTTCTCGAGTTCATAGCTGACGTCGAAATGGTCTTCGATCGCATTCTTGCCGCGTCCGGTGATGATGATGATCTGGTCGCATCCCGCGGCCAGCGCCTCTTCCACGCCGTACTGGATGATGGGCTTGTCGACCAATGGCAACATTTCTTTCGGCTGCGCTTTGGTGGCGGGAAGGAAGCGCGTTCCTAATCCCGCGGCGGGAAAGATTGCTTTGCGGACTTTCATGATCATCGGGAGGTCTTCTTTTTCGGTGCAAGAATTTCTTCGATTTGGTGCAGATGATTCAGGTCGTGGCCTGCAATCATGCGGACGATATATTCCACGGATTCCTGGCCGCGCTCCGAGTGCATGCCCCAGTGTTTCCACTGTTCGGGAGTGAGCGATTTGTAGAGCGACAGATTCGCTTCGCGCGCAGCGCGCAGTTGCTCAAGGCTGGAATGCGGATTGCGCTTCTCGTAGTGCCCTGCCTCGGCCCACACGTCCTGGTCGAAGGCCTGGATCGGAGTACCGGGCGCGCCCAGAATGAGTCGCACCCGATATCCGAGGACAATCTCCGCATCCGCCAGATGCGCCACAATCTCGGCGACCGACCATTTTTGCGGCGCGGGCCGCTTGCGCAGCCTTGCGGCGGGCTTGTCCTTGATCAGACGTTCGATTTTTCTCGGAGTAGCGGCCTGAATCTTAACCGGATCCTCGCCCGTGAGATTGCTCATGATTCGCGAAGTGTATTGTTGAGGGGTTTCCGTCATGATGTGATTCCTCCGCCCGGTTAGACGAGAAGATTGTAAATTGAGTCGCAAAAATCTCAGTGGGCCCGCACCTACAAAACCGCGGGTACTTCCCGCACCGCGAGTTCCTCCAGCAAATCACGCAGCGTTTGCAGAACTGCTTCGGCGGCGGTCGCTTTGATGGAGAACTTCAAGGTACCATCCGGCGTAAATTGCGATCCGCGCTGCGAAGCCACGAAGCGCGCCAGTTTGCCGGGATCGATCGCGGCATTCTGGCGGAACTTGATGTTCACAAGGTCGCGCTTGCGTTCGATCACCGTCGCCCCTGCCTGCATGGCCGCCAGTTTGAGCGTTGCGTACTCCAGCAGATTCCGCACCGCGGCCGGCGGCTTGCCATAGCGGTCGGTCAGTTCGTTGCTCACGTCGCGCAATTGCGATTCCGATTCGACCCCGGCGACTCGTTTGTACATGCGCAGGCGCTGGTTTTCTTCTGCGATGTAGTCGGACGGGATACGGATGTTCAATCCGAGATTGAGCTGAATTCCCGCTTCGTCGGGCGCCGATTCGCCCTTCATCTCGCGGACGGCGCGTTCGAGCATCTGCGTGTAGAGTTCGAAGCCGATTGCTTCGATGTGTCCGCTCTGCTCGCCGCCCAGCATATTGCCTGCGCCTCGCAGTTCGAGGTCGAGCGCAGCGATTTTGAAGCCCGCGCCGAGATCGGAAAATTCCTTCAGCGCCGCCAGACGCCGGCGGGCAACGGGGGTCAGCTCAATTTCCGAAGGAAGCAGCAGATAGGCATAGGCGCGGCGATTGGACCGGCCGACGCGTCCGCGCAACTGGTAGAGTTCCGACAAACCCATGCGGTCGGCGCGGTTGATCAGGATCGTGTTGCAGAGCGGAATATCGAGACCGTTTTCGATGATCGTGGTCGAAACCAGAATGTCGGCTTCGTGATTCATGAACTTGAGCATGACTTTCTCAAGTTCGCCCTCGCCCATCTGACCATGCCCGACGATGATGCGCGCCTTCGGCACGAGTTCCTGAATCTTGGCGGCAATTTCCCAGATCGACTCGATGCGGTTGTGGACAAAGTACACCTGACCGCCCCGCTCCAGTTCCTGCTCGATGGCCGATTGGATCAATTGAAAGTCCCAGTTGGCGACCACGGTCTGAATCGCCATGCGATCTTTGGGAGGAGTCTCGATCACGCTCATGTCGCGCAGCCCGACCAGCGACATGTGCAGCGTGCGCGGGATCGGCGTAGCGGACATGGTGAGCACGTCGACCTGCGTGCGCATCTGCTTGATACGCTCTTTGTGCCGTACGCCGAAGCGCTGTTCTTCATCCACTACCAGCAGGCCTAGGTCGGTGAACTTTACGTCTTTCGAGAGCAGGCGGTGCGTGCCGATCAAAATATCGACTTTGCCGGTCGCGACGCGCTCCAGAATCTCCTTGATCTGCTTCGGCGAGCGGAAGCGGCTGATCATCTCGATCTTTACGGGAAACGCCGCGAAACGCTGCTTGAACGTTTCGAAGTGTTGGAAAGCCAGTACCGTCGTGGGTGCGAGGATCGCCACCTGCTTGTTATCGCTGATGGCTTTGAAGGCCGCGCGCATTGCGACTTCCGTCTTGCCGTAGCCGACGTCGCCGCAGAGCAGACGATCCATGGGGAGTTGCGATTCCATGTCTTTCTTGACGTCGACGATGGCTTCGGCCTGGTCTTCAGTCTCGTTGTACTCGAAGGCGTCTTCGAATTCCTTCATCCACTCGGTGTCGGCGGGGAAGGCATGCCCCTGGGCTGCCTGACGCTGCGCATACAGCTTGAGCAGTTCGTCCGTCATGTCCTTCATGGCCTTGCGGACGCGTGCCTTGGTCTTGGCCCATTGCTGTGTGCCGAGATGATTGAGAACAGGCTTTGCGCCTTCTTGCGAGCGGTACTTCTGGATGAGGTCGAGCCTCGTTAGAGGAACATACAGGCGCGCAGCCTCGGCATATTCCAGCAACATGAATTCAGCAGTGCCGTCGCCCTGATTGATTTCTTTTAGTCCCTGGTACTGGCCGATGCCGTGCTCGACGTGGACGACGTAGTCCCCGACTTGCAGATCGCGGAAGTCGGACAGAAACGCCGAAACCTTCGACTTCTGGCGCTGCGGGCGGGATGCGACGAGGTCCGACTCGTCGAACAGATCGCGCGCGCCGAAGACTGCCAAGTGAGCGTCCGGCAGGACAAAGCCGTCGGGAAGGTACGCTTTCAGCAGCGTCGCGGTGAGCACCTCGCCTGAGAAATAAGACGTTTCGTCGGCGTAGCTCTCGCCGCCGCGGGTGCGGCTTCCAAGGCGGTAGGAAGCGTTGTACTCGGTAAACATGTCGGCGAGGCGTTCGACTTCGCCGGTGTTCGGCGCAGCCAGGATCACCTGCGTGCCCGTACCGACCAGCTTGTGGACTTCCTCGATCATGGCCGGTACCTGGCCGTGGAAGCGGCTGGCGGGCTGCGAAATGAACGCGGCTTCGGGAACGCTGTCGCGGGCAATGCCGAGATATTCGAGATCGGCTCTAGCGATGCTGGAAGTTTTCTGGGTCCAGCCCTCGGGCGAAAGATACAGGTCCGTGGGCCGCACCAGGTTGCCGATCTCGCTGCGTTCGTGCGCCTCTTCAATACGCGTCCAGATTTTTTCGAGTTCTTGCTGAAGAACTTCCGGTTCGTCGAGCAGCACCCGCGCTTCAGGCAGCAGGTCGAAGATCGTACGATCGGCGCCCGCGACTGGCGCATAGAATTCCCATCCCGGAAATACTCCCGCTCCCGAGTCGCGCGCCGCTTGCTCGATCACTTCCTGCGATCCGCTGATGCGCTTGCCCGAAAGGCGTGCGTTGATTGACCCGAGCAATTCCTCCGTCACCGGAGTTTCCGTCAACGGCAACAGGATGATTTCGTCCACCGGATTCGACGAGCGCTGGCTGGCGGGATCGAACTTGCGCATCGATTCGATGTCGTCACCGAAGAACTCCACACGCACGGGACGATCCGACTCGGGAGAATATACGTCGAGCAGGCCGCCGCGGACGGCATACTGCCCCGGCATTTCGACCACATCGGCCGGAGTGTAGCCAACCGTATTCAGGTGCTGTAGCAGACGCTCAAGATCGAAGCTCTCGCCTCGCCGCAGCACGCGGGCCAGGTCGGCATAGTAGTCAGCAGAGCGCAGCAGGATCGTTGTTGCCGCCACCGGCGCAATGACGATCGAAGCGCGGCCAGTCGCGATCTTCCACAGCGCCGTAGCGCGCTCCTCCTGAATTTCGGGATGCGGCGAGAGGTTCTGAAAAGGCAGCACGTCGCGTGCGGGCAGACTAACGATCGCATCCGGATCGGCCGCCTGCGTCAATTCACAAAATGCCCGCAGCACGGGCAGCAGATCTTCGGCAGCGCGATTATCCGCGACGACCAGCACAAACGGCCTCTCAACAGCGCGCCGCAACAAAACAGTGATCAGAGTTTTAGCAGCGGGAGAGAGTCCAGTAACACGAATCCGCCCCGCGCTCTCCTTCAGATGGGAGGCCGCACGCGTGAAGGCAGGAAGGAGTTCCACATCCGCAAACAATTCGCGGACGAAGGGTAGCAGCATTACTGTTTGATTCTATCAAGGCGTGAGGTTGTCGGCAGAATGCCGGTTTTCCTCCGTGACCTCTGCGTCCTCCTTGATTGGGACCCAAAAGCTTAACTACGGAGGACACAGAGGTCACGGAGGAGGGCTAACTCCGGAGCAGTGGCCGCGTCAGGCAGGTAGGCCCGCCTGAGCCGTTAATGCACAACTCTGATCCCGGGAACTTCCGCACATCGAATCCGGCCTCACGCATCCGCTGATTCGTTTTGGTGTTCTCTTTCAACGCAATCAAACGGCCTTCGCCCAGCGAAAGGACATTGCAGGCCAGCGAGTCTCGCTCCGCATAGTCAATCTCGATCAAGCGCAAACCCCGGGCTTTCAGCAGCTCGACCGTCTCGACCGACAGCCAGGGCAAATCCACCAGGACAGTGCGTTCATCGAGCATGCTCATGAGTGACATCAGATGCAGGCACGCCGCCGGCCCGGCTCCATACGGCAGAGGCGCTGTAAGCAAGTCGATGCCGTGCGGAGCGAGCAGTTCGCGCATCTGCGAAATTCCGGCCTGGTTCGTCCGATAACCCGATCCGATGAGCAGGGTCTGGGAATCCAGCCAGACCATATCGCCCGCTTCGGAATTTCCCGGCGAGCGAATCTTGCCGAGGATCGGAATTTCCAGTTGCCGGCAGAATTTCGCATGTGCTTGCGCTTCGGGCACTCGGTTCACCTTTCCCGGATTCATCAGGATCAGTCCATGATCGGTGGGCAGCGAAGCATCATGGGTGTAAACGGCGTCCAGGGATAGAGACTCGTCCGCCGGAAGGCAGAGCACTTCCGCGCCCGACTCATGAAGCAATCCGCACAAGATGTCATGCTGCGACTGGGCCACCGAAAAGTCAGGCGCGCGGTGGAATCCCAGTTTCCGCCAGGCCGCAGCCCGATCCGCCTGCTCCCAACCTGCTTGCTGCGGTGAACACACCATCACCCGCAACAGCTTGCCGGTCATGGAATGGCCGTTGCTGATTGCAACATTCATGCGTGAAGAGGACCCCAACGCACCCTACCGAAACCATCGCGCAAAGGCAATGCGCGCCCGAGTCGTCCCGGCGAGCCTACACCA
Organism: Terriglobales bacterium; assembly: GCA_035569025.1. GTDB lineage: Bacteria > Acidobacteriota > Terriglobia > Terriglobales > Acidobacteriaceae > Acidiflorens. The sequence goes on along the minus strand of DATMNN010000089.1, from coordinate 54,096 downwards.
CAAAACCTGCCGATCCAGCGCTCACGCAATGAGGCAACGAATGTCGCGCCTCGCGGAATCCAGCTTAACGCTTGCTTTCGCACCCTGATGTGATGTAAAAACCAGCGGTAATCGAAACTTATCACGTGCCTGAAGTACAAGTAGTTGGCAAGAGATCGTGCACCTCGATTCCCGCCTGCGCCCACCCCGCGGGAGACCCAGGAGACTTCCTTATGAACGCAACCACGATGATGCGTCTGCTCTGCGCCGCCGTTCTGTTTTCGCTCGTCCCCTGCATGGCGTTCGCCCAGGGCGTGGCCACTGGAGACCTCCACGTTAGCGTCAAGGATCCGAAAGGCAGTCTGATCAATGGCGCCACGGTGACGGTGCGGGATGTGGCCAAGGGCCTGGAACGAGCCGGCACCGGCGACGGCCAGGGAGGGTACAGCGTGCGCCTGCTGCCTCCGGGAGTGTATTCCGTGACAGTGGAAGCGCCCGGATTCACGAAAACCGAAGCAACCGGTGTCAGCATCACCGTCGGACAGATGGCTGAGCTTCCGGTCGCAGTGACGATTGCGTCCGGCAAAGAGGTCGTCGAAGTCAGTTCCGAGGCTACGCTGGTGGAGACTTCGCGCAGCTCATCCACAGAAACGATCGGCCAGCGCCGCATCGACAATCTTCCTATCAACGGCCGCAACTACATCAATTTCACACTGACGGACTCTCGCATAGTCCGCGACAACGCACCCAACACTGGCGCCGCACCTACCTCCGGACTCAATATGAGCGGCCAGCGGGCCCGATCCAACCTGGTCAACGTAGACGGCGCCGACGCGACCGACAATTCCGTGAACGGCGTCCGCTCGACCGTCTCGCAGGAGGCGGTGCAGGAATTCCAGATCATTACGAACAACTACGAGCCGGAATACGGGCGAGCCTCGGGTGGTGTAGTTAACATCATCACGCGATCGGGATCCAACGACTTTCATGGCGACGTCTTCGGATTCCTGCGCAACCGCAAGTTTCAGGCAGTGAACCCGTTCAGTACAGTCTCCGATCCGGCGTACACACGCGTGCAGGGAGGCGTTGCGTTCGGCGGGCCGATCAAGAAAGATAAGACTTACTACTATTTCTCATTTGAAACTACGCGGCGGCATGAGACGGGGTTTTCGAGCATTGGGCAGGACAACTTTGGACTATCGCCTTATGACGCTTCTGCTTTTCTGGGCTTGCCGCCAACCGCCTTTGTAATCCAGGCTACTCCGGACCAGGTTGCATTCCTGAACGATTCTTCGCCAGGCGATCCGGGATTGGCTCAGTACGTCGTTCTCGTGGGTCGGTCCTCGGGAATGGCACTAGATGGCGTTTGGCCCGGACCTCCCGCATTCGGAGGCGGCGCGAGCGGCTTTACAACATCATGCCAGGTTCCTCCCTGCTTCGTGCCGCTCTCCTACCAGACCCTAAATTCACAAAGGGGCAATTTCCCGGTATTCGAAGGAACGAGTGTCTATTCGTTACGCCTCGATCACAACCTGAACAATAACAACCGTCTGAGTCTTCGAGTGGGCGTGAGCCCCAGCACAATCACCGGCATAGAAGTCGGCGGACAGGATCAGCCGTTTGGTCAGAATGCGTATTCACGAACATCGCGCCAAACGTTCCGTGACATCAACGGGATCGTGCAGGAAACAGCCACACTCGGCACGAACAAGGTCAACGAGTTCATGTTCCAATTCGCCCGCCGAGGCCTCTCCTATTTCTTCAATACCGACACGCCGGGAGGTTCCGACCCAGCCGTCAATATCCCGGGCTTTGCCTATTTCGGTCGCGAACCCTACTCCTATATTCAACGGACGGAAAAACGTTATCAGTTTAGAGATACGTTCTCGTGGACCATCGGCCGCCATGACACGAAGTTCGGCGGGGACTTCAATTACTTACCCCTCGACGCCACATTCACCGTCAATTATGGTGGCGTCTATGACTTTGGCCAATTCAGCGTGGCGCCCTTTGGTCTCCCCGGGCCCCCTTTGTCTGCGGTACAAGCATATGGCGCAGGTCTGCCGGGGACCTTTGTTCAAGGACTCGGCAGTCCCCATGACTCTTTCTCCAATAAACCGCTCGGGCTCTTCTGGCAGGACTCGTGGCATATGCGGCATAACCTCACTCTGAATTTCGGCGTGCGCTATGACGTGGAATTCCCGCCTCAATTCAAGAAGCCGACTGACCTGGCGGAAGTCGGATATAACTTTCTCGGATTGCAGAAAGGCATCGAGACCGACAAGAACAACTTTCAGCCTCGTATCGGCGTGGCATGGGATCCGCATGGCGATGGCAAGACCGTAGTTCGGGCTTCATACGGGCTTTTCTACGATCACCCGCTGCTCGGTTTGTACTTCCTGGGCGACGCCTCCGATGGATCTACCAGTGGTCAGTTAGCCTTCGGCGGCACGGGTATCTGCGGTGGATTCGGAAACCCAGGGAATCTCAATGCCATTCCGATCTTCCAAGGGTTGCCGATTAATGTCGCCGATCCAGCCAACCCCTGCGCCGCCTCAACTAGCCAGGCTGTCGCCGACGCTTTGGGATATTTGCCCAACCAACAACAATTCACGTCCCTTAATTTTCCGCAATCGGCATTCTTGAATCAGAACTATTTGACGACAACACCTCTACCCCTTGGATTCCAGCCGTTCGGTTATCCGCAGGGGAAGAATTTTGTGTATGCCTACTCGCAGCAGGCCAACTTCAGCATCGAACGCGACTTGGGGAAGGGCTTCGCATTGAACCTGGCCTACAACTTCAACGGTGGACGCCATCTGAATCGACCGATCAACGCCAACACCGTGCGTGGCGATCTGCTGACGCAAAACTTCGTCACCGCAGTGTCTTTGGATGGGCAGAGTTTCAGCAGCCCCTTCGCCATGAGCTTTTGTAGCGCTCCAGGCCACCCGCTCTGGGTGGATCCCGCGATATTGAACTTTTTCCGGCGCTCTGGCCTGAATCCTTCCATTGTCGGGTTTTACCATGCCATTGGTAGAGACGACTGTATCGGCAAGGCCGAGCAAATACTGCAGGGACTGGGCAGTCAAGGCTTCAATACTGCCTGCGATCCATCTACTCTCGCCAATTGCGTTCCCTTCGGTGATATGGATGCCAACTTCTCCAACGGAAGTTCTGTCTATCACAGCTTCAGCGCCAACCTGCGCAAGCGCTTCAGCGGCCACTATGAATTCCTGGCGTCGTACACCTGGTCGCATGCGATTGACGACTCGGTAGATCTCCAGTCCACCACCACGCCTCAAGACAGTTTCTTCCCTGGGCATGATCGTTCGACGTCGCTGTTCGATCAGCGCCACCGCTTTGTCTTCAGCGGTGTTTACCAGAGCGGCAAGCTCTCCGGCGATGGCTTCGCCAGCAAGTTCTTCAGCAACTGGACCGTTGCGCCTCTAGTCGAGTTCAGTTCTGGACGCCCGTTCAACATCATCACTGGCAGCGGAGACAACTTTCAGCTGTCATCGCTTACCGGGCGTCCCAATACTACGGTCGATCCAACCTGTGGCCCGGCGTCTGAGAGCAAATATTCGCCGAGCGGCACACTCCAACAGCCCTGCATCAACAGCTTTGTTCTCACCGGAACCTTTCCCACACTCGTACAACTCGACGGCAACCTTGGACGCAACCGCGGCATTACTCCCTGGACCGTCTTCAACGACCTCCGCATCGCCAAGCGCATCTATTTCAACGAGCGTTTCAACATGGAACTGATCGCCGACATGTTCAATCTCGCGAACCGATACAATGTGTCTGCGGTGAGTCCGCTGTTCAGTAATGCGGGACAGGCGACGGCGGCGTACGATCCACGCCAGTTCCAGTTTGCGGTGAAGTTGAACTGGTAATGGTGCGGGGAAAGAACTCCCAATTGATTATCAGGAGAGATGGAATCATGAGACTCAGGTCTGCGGCATCGTTCGCGATGCTGGCGTTGGCGCTATCATTCTCGACGTATACATTCGCAGATGGCGGTGGCGATATCTTCAAAACAAGATGCGCGGCCTGCCACGGCGCGACCGGCGCCGGTGACACCACCATGGGCAAGAATCTGAAACTTGCCGACCTCGGTTCCCCCGACGCACAGAAGCTAACTGACGACGAACTCACCGCGATCATCACGGCAGGCAAAGGCAAAATGCCGGCCTACGGGACCAAGCTTTCCAAAGAACAAATTAGTGACCTGGTGAAGTTCATCCGCACACTGAAGAAGTAGGTATTCCGCACACCAGACGACACTCTTGAGTGAAGACGCGTTGGCCGCACCTCCGCGGGCGCAGCTTATCCATTCGCGAAGTAGACGGGAAACCGAGTCTCCATGCAACGGGCGTCTACGATCCCGCCCGCTTTTCAATCTTCGCCCAGGTATCTTTCAGCGCCATAGTGCGATTGAATACCAGTTTGTCTGGTTTCGAATGCGGATCGACGCAGAAGTACCCCAGCCTCTCGAACTGAAACCGGCTTTCGATGGCCGCGCCAGCCAGCGAGGGTTCGACTTTCGCATTGGAAATCACTTCCAGCGATTGCGGATTCAGATTGGCGGTGAACTCCTGGCCTGCTTCCACCTGGTTCGGGTCTTCTTTTGTAAAGAGCTTGTCGTAGACGCGCACTTCGGCGTCAACCGCATGCGAGGCGGATACCCAATGAATCGTCGACTTCACTTTGCGTCCATCGGGCGCATTGCCGCCGCGCGTGGCCGGATCGTAAGTGCAGTGCACCTCGATCACCTCGCCCTTCTCGTTCTTCACCACACTGGTGGCGGTGATGAAGTATCCGTAGCGCAGACGCACTTCGCGTCCCGGCGATAGGCGGTAATACTGCTTCGGCGGATCCTCGCGGAAGTCGTCCTGCTCGATGTAAAGCACTTTCGAGAACGGGACCTTGCGCTTGCCGGCACTTTCGTCCTCAGGATTGTTGACGGCCTCGACTTCCTCGGACTGACCTTCGGAATAGTTATCGATCACAACCTTCAACGGCCGCAGCACGGCCATCACCCGCGGAGCTCGCTTGTTCAAATCCTCGCGTACGAAGTGTTCCAGCATCGCCAGTTCGAGCGTGCCGTTCGTCTTGGAAACTCCGATTGCCCCCACGAAGTTTCGAATCGCGTCGGGCGTGAATCCACGGCGGCGAATTCCGGAGAGCGTTGGCATGCGCGGATCGTCCCATCCGCTTACCAGTTTCTCCTGCACGAGTTTCAGCAGTTTGCGCTTGCTGAGCAGCGTGTAGGTCAGGCTGAGGCGGTCGAATTCGATCTGCTGGGACGGGAAAATTCCCAACTGTTGAATGAACCAGTTGTAAAGCGGGCGATGGTCCTCAAACTCCAGCGTGCACATGGAGTGCGTAACGCATTCGATCGAGTCCGACTGCCCGTGTGCGTAATCGTACATCGGATAGATACACCACTTGTCGCCCGTGCGGTGATGCTCGGCATGCAGGATGCGGTACATCACCGGATCGCGCATGTTCAGGTTGGGCGACGCCATGTCGATCTTCGCGCGCAGGACTCGTGAGCCGTCCGGGAACTCGCCCTTCCTCATACGCTCGAACAGGTCGAGATTTTCTTCCGCCGAACGGCTGCGAAACGGGCTGTCCTTGCCGGGTTCGGTGAGCGTGCCGCGATACAGTCGGATCTGGTCCGCGCTCAGGTCGTCGACGTAGGCCTTGCCGTTTTTGATCAGCTTGATCGCCCACGCGTAGAGCTGATCAAAATAATCCGATGCGTAGTGGAGGCCGTCCCACTCGAATCCGAGCCACCGGACGTCGTTCATGATCGAGTCAACGTACTCCTGCTCTTCCTTTTCCGGATTGGTGTCGTCGAAGCGCAGGTTGGTCTTGCCGCCGAACTCGTCGGCGAGTCCAAAGTCGAGGCAGATCGCCTTCGCGTGCCCGATATGCAGATAACCGTTCGGCTCGGGAGGAAAGCGCGTCTGGATGACGGCGTCGCCGAATTTCTTCGTGCGGATGTCTTCCAGAAAAATATCGCGCACAAAATTTGAGGGCGCGGACGACGGCTCAGGAGATGGATCGGTCACAGTTTCAGTCGATGGATTCGCTGGATTCATGTACTAAGTCATTCTATAACCATCCCGAGATGCCACGAACCGGTTCGAGATTGTATTCTGGATATTCGTCATGGCGAACTGTGTCCAATGTGGTCGTAACCTTCCCGCTCTCTCCTTTGGGAAAAAGATTTGTTCGTGGTGTGTTCAACACGAAGCGGCACAGTGCGGGCTGGAGCCGGACAATGCCGTCCAGCGCGTTGAGGCCCCACCCTGGAAGCGCCGGCAAGATAGCTCGGGCATCGTCACGAAAGCCATTTTTGGCATGAATGTCGCGGTGTTTCTCGGCATGCTGTTTGCCGGCGTCTCGATCATCGACAATCCCTCCGGCCAGGATCTTGTGCATTGGGGCGCGAACTACGGCCCCCTTACTCTGGGCGGTCAATGGTGGCGGCTCGTGACCTACATGTTCGAACATGGGAGCCTGATTCATATCGCCTTGAACATGTGGTGCCTCTGGAATCTGGGCACAATGGCGGAGTCCCTCTATGGACGCTGGACTTATGCTGTTGTCTATCTTCTGTGCGGCGTCACAGGGGGGCTGGGTAGCGTGATCTGGCACCCGAACGCCCCCAGCGTGGGCGCTTCCGGAGCGATTTTCGGGATCGCCGGCGCCTTGATCGCCTCGTTCTATCTCGGTGAATTTTCGTTGCCGCGGGCGGCAGTCACGGGCACGCTTCGTAGTGTCGCTGCGTTTATCGGCTATAACCTGCTGTTTGGAGCGGCCATCAGCGGCGTAGACAACGCTGCCCATATTGGGGGACTCATCGGAGGTCTGATTCTCGGCGCCATGATTGCCAAGGCCGCGCCTGATCAGGACAGTCCTCGCCGATTTGGAGTGCTCGCGTTGGCGCTCATGCTGATCGTCGGCGGTACCGCCTGGTGGTTGCATTCCCGCGACTACATTCGCCACATGCAGCGCGGCGCTGGATTGCTCGGTGAAGGTAAAACGGATCAGGCGATCACGGAATTTCAGAAAGTGCTGCGAAGCCGCCCCGATTTTCCTCCCGCTCACTACCTTCTCGGGCGTGCTTACGCGGAAAAGAAGGATTACGACAACGCAGAAGCAGAATTCCAGCGCGCCATCGCGCTGAACTCGAACAATGAGAATTCCTATTACAACCTCGGGTTCGCATACCTCGAACAAAAAAAGCTCCCGCAGGCTCGCGAGACCTTTCAGCGGCTCCTCGGAGTGAGCCCTCAAAGCGCGGACGCACACTTCGGTCTGGCCGCCGTAGCCATGGCGGAGCAGAACTATCAGGGCGCGATTCAGGAATTCCAGGCTGCCGCGCGCCTCGATCCTGAGATGCAAGGCGTTCACTTCAACGAGGGCCTGGCCCATGCCAAGCTTGGTCAGTGGGATGACGCAATTGCATCGTTCAAGAAAGAGCTGGACAAGGCCGGCGATGACTACGACACGGAAATTGCCATCGCGAATGCTTACGAAGCCAAGGGTATGAAACAGGAAGCAGCCGATTACCGCAGGAAAGCAGCGGCGTTAACGGGCCACTAGTCTCCAGCACAGTCACTACAGCGGCTGTGCTTCCGTGTTCTCGGCGTTGGTCACGTTATCGGGTTCGGCCGTAAAGCTCTTGCCGGGCGCAAACGCCGCTTTCTCGAATCGCGCGCCAGTCTTGCGGATCGCATCATGCCAGCCGTCGTCCCACGTGATGCGGGCCTGGTTGTCCACCGTCGTCCACCTGCCGCGGCTCGATCCGATGGACTTCCAGGCAACGCCATCTTTTTCCAACGTGATGAAGAAGGTATTCCCGTTGCCGTCTCCCACTCTCCACTTTCCAAGAAAGCGGTTCTGGGCTTTGCCTACACTGGCCATTTTGGGATTGTTGAGTTCGATGCGCGCAATGTCGGCCATCGAAAAACTCTTTTGACTGCCGTCTTTGAATGTGATCACCAGTGAATTCTGGCCATCATCGGGCAACGCGACCGCAGTTTTCTGTGCCCCGGCATACAAAGGCAAGGCAAGAGCCACAAGGGCCAAGAGGAAACTGGAACGCTGACGCATGGTTATCTCCTGAACGTACGAATCGCATTTCGGACAACGAACTGCCCGCGTACAAGACAAGATACGTTTGTTCGCGGGTTTTGGTTCCCCGAAACTGGGCCGGCTGGGCGCTTATTTCAGGTTCTGAAATGCCACGTCTATCCGCGCCAGGGTGGTCTCTCTCCCCAGGACTTCCAGCGTCTCAAACAGCGGCGGAGCGTTCTTCCGCCCGCAGACAGCCACTCGGATCGGCTGAAACATCTGTCCCGCCTTAAGGCCGAGTTCCTGCGCGGCAGCTCGAAGTGCCCGGTCCAGCGGATCATGCTGGAACTCAGTTTTCGCCAGCACTTCGCCGGCACAAGCCAGAACCTTGGCCGCCAAGGCAGCATTGCCTTTTTGCGGGATGAGTTCGTTCACGTCGTAGGGCGGAAGCTGATCGACGAAAAAGAAATCGGCCGCGGTGAGGACATCGCGCAGCAGCTTGATTCGTTCGCGAATGAGCGGCGTAATCGCCAGCATTTTTTCTCGTGTGACCTGCGGCCCCGCTTCGCGCACGATGGGTAGCAGGCGCGCGCTCAATTCGTCGATCGCCAATCCACGAATGTGTTCGGAGTTGAGCCACACAGCTTTTGGATCGAATGTTTCCTCGGGCGTCGCCGCCGGCTCTTTGAAATTGACTACCGCATTGGCGCGATTGATGCCTTCCAGTGAAAACGCATCCACCAGTTCCTGGCGTGACAGCTTTTCGCGATCGTCTTTCGGAGACCATCCGAGCAGGCAGAGAAAGTTGATAAACGCCTCCGGCATGAAGCCGGCGTCGCGATACGTGGTTACGCTCACGACGGGACCGTGCCGCCGTTTGGAGAGTTTCGACCAGTCCGGGGCGACCAGCAGCGGCAGATGGGCGAACTGCGGCGCCTTTCCGCCCGCCGCCTCGAAAATCAGCACATGTTTATAAGTGTTAGAGAGGTGGTCCTGACCACGGATGATATGGCTGATGCGCAGATCGACATCGTCCGCGCACGAAGCCAGATGATAGGTCGGCATCCCGTCCGAACGCAGGAGCGCGAAGTCTTCAATGTCATCCGCGGCTTTGACCTGCTCGCCGTACACAGCGTCGGCAAACCGGACCGATTCTGCCGTGCCGCGTGGCACACGAAAACGCAGCGCGAACGGCTCTCCGCTCGCAGCCCGGCGGTCGCTCTCCTCCCGCGAGAGTTCCCGCATGCCGGGATTAAAGAGCCAGGTCTGGTGCGCTCCTGACTTCTTCGTGTCACCGACATGCGCAGGAGTAAAGTCGCGGTAGGCATGTCCCTTCTGAAAGATCGCCTCGGCGATTTCGCGATGCAGTCCCAGCCGCTCGGACTGTTTGTATTCCTCATCCCACCCGAGATCCAGCCAGCGCAGTCCCTCAAAAATCGAGTTCACCGAGGCATCCGTGTTGCGTTCGACGTCAGTGTCGTCGAGCCGCAAGACCATGGTTCCGCCATTGTGGCGGGCGTACAGCCAGTTGAAAATAAATGTGCGAGCGCTCCCTACGTGCAGAAAACCCGTGGGCGATGGCGCAAATCGAACACGAAGCATAACCCGCGAGTATAGCAAGGCGCGGCTCCGCCTCCGGCCTCCCAGAACCCACCGAAACTGATGGTGACGGGCGTCCCAGTCGAAGCCTACACGGATGCCAGTTACTTTAGTAACCATCCTTCGGGAGCCCATTCACGGGGGAAACTAGCGTCAAAATGGGCCAAATCCGCGTCTCAATAGGCATGAGGAGGCCATCCGCGTGCCGGGGTCAACAGCTACTCCTTCATTCTGTCTATTGTTTTGCCACGGCCATGTGTGCCACGATAATTCCCAACGGCTTCGGCCCGATTGAGACTCTCCCATGAACAATGCCGCCACAGGTATGGTCCTGATTCCCGGGGTCGTCGCCTTGCTGGTATGTCTTCTCTTCAGTTACCTCTACGAACAAAGCCGGCAAAGCTATTTTCGCGCCTGGCAACTGGCGTGGGCGGCCTACACGGCGCATTACGCGTTGGAAGCGATCGGGCACTTCCGGGGATCATCACCCGGACTGTTCTTTCTCAGTTCCCTACTGCTGGTGGTGATGGCGCTCTGTATCTTTATCTCGACGCGCCTCATTCGGGGTCCTTTCCAGCTGAAGTGGTATGACGCCGCCCTTGCCCTGACGGGCGTGGCACTCGCGTCTCTCAACTTGCGGGCTCACATGCTGGGCGGGTTGCTCAGCGAGAAAGGCGAACCCGTTCTATATTCCAGGCTCGAAATCGGCCTGGCCACTGTCTTGTTGTATTGCTCGTTTCGCTTTTACCATTACGCCCACCGCAAGAATTCGCTCGCCTTCTGGCTGTTGGCAGTTTCTCTGGCAATATGGGCCGCCTTAATGGCAGTGGGACAGGTGCGCTATCCATATTTGGAGACTTTTGGTCTGTCGGTCGATTTCCTCGGACCGATTCCGCAAATGCTGCTGGCCGTGGCCATGGTGATGGTGTTGGCCGAGAACCAGCGCAATGCCGTTCAGGAGAACGCCCTCGCATTCTCCACTCTCGGCATCGATCCCCGCATGCTGTTTGCCGCGAAGGATCTGGTCCCCAGCATGCAGGGTTTTCTCGACCGCCTGGTGGCGCCGCTGCCAACGCACGACGCTGCCGTTTATATCTCCGAGCCCTGGCGAGCCACCTTGCCTCCGGTACAAAAGGGATTCTCTGCCGAATTTCTGGAGAAACTGCAAAAATCTGGCGCTGGGGATTACCTCGCGGAACTGGCTTATCGCCGCGGCGGAGTCGTCACGTTCCACCGTCTGGCCGAACTCGAAGAACCGCTGCCCGCGCTACCCGGAGGGCGGTTCGGTGCATTCAAGGATGTCATGCTGTCCGAAGGCATTCGCGACCTGATGGCTGTAAGCCTGCAGACGCGGGAACACAACTTTGGAGTGATCTTGTTTCCTCACGCTGAACGGCGGATGTTCGGGTCTTCCAATCTGCGCCTGCTGATCGGCCTGTCGTTGCAGATCGCCTTGACTCTCGAGAACTACGTCGTGATGCACGACGCGCAGCGTCGCACCAAGGAGTTCGAGCTGCTGACGGAAATCGGGCAGGCGATCAGTTCCCACCTCAACCAGGACGAAGTGCTGCGCACGGTGCATCTCGAGCTCGGGCAGATCTTCGACACCAGCGGTTTCTATATCGCGTTTCAAGAAGACGACGAAATTCGCTTCGAACTCGAAGTGGAAGGTGGCCAGGTTTTACCAAAGCGTTCGCGCCCGGTAAGCAATGGGTTGAGCGAATACATCATCCGGACCGGGCAGCCGCTGCTCATCCAATCCAGTCTTGAGGACGTTCGCGGGCACCTGGGGGTGGACTTCATTCCGCCCCGTCCGGCTAAGTCATTCTGTGCGGTGCCGATTCTTCTGGGTGGCAAGCCAGCGGGTGTCATGGGCGCCCTGAGCGTCGACCGGGAGTATGTATTCGAAGCGCGCGATCTTGAAGTCATGAAAACGGCCGCCGGGCAGTTGGGTGTGGCGGTGGAAAATGCCCGCCTGTTCACCGAGGAACAACGGCGCGCTAGGCATCTCGCGTTCTTGAACACCATTTCGAAAACGGCGATTTCCAGCCAGGACGCCGAGCAGATGATGGGCGATATCGTGCGAGAGATCCAAAAGAACTTCCGCTACGACCATATCGGCATCGGCATCATGGACTATGCCACCAAAGACATCGAGATCAAAGCGGAGGCCGGCACCACTTCACAGGCGCTGGGAAGGCGTATCGCGGTGGGAGTGGGGATCCTGGGACGCGTGGCTCGCACCGGCGCGAGCGCACTCGTGCAGAACGCTGGCCTGGGACAACTGTCGGGAGTCCTCCCGGAATCACGCGCGGTCCTGTGTCTGCCAATCACCTACGGGAAAACGTTGCTGGGAGTGTTGAACGTCGAGAGCCGCAATGAAAACGCGTTTGCCCCGCAGGACGTTCTGATTCTTAACACGCTTGCCGACCTGCTGGCCACCGCGCTGCACAACTCGTTTGTATTCCAGAAGCTTCAGCAGCAGTCGATCACCGATGGACTGACCGGCATCAAGACCCGCCGGTTCTTCTGGGAAGCGCTGAGTTCGGAATGGAAGCGCGCATCCCGATCTGGACGGCCTTTTTCGGTGGTCCTGATCGATCTGGACAAGTTTAAGGAAGTGAACGACGGCCTCGGGCATCTGGAAGGCGACCTGGTGCTGGCCAGGGTCGGCCGCCTGCTGGAACAGAAATGCCGTCAGTCCAATGTGGTCGCCCGCTACGGCGGAGACGAGTTCATCATTCTCATGCCGGAAACCAGCATCGAACAATCGCAAGCGCTGGCCGAGAGGTTGCGGCTCTGGCTGGCCACCGACCCGATGCTCGAAGAACACCAGATTACCGGCAGCTTTGGCGTTGCGAGTTTTCCCGTTCACGGATTTTCGCCCGAGGACATCATCCGGGTCGCCGACGCTGGCATGTACATCTCCAAGCATGCAGGCGGGAATCAGGTACGATCCGCCGAGTTGCTCAGCGACGGAGAAGGTTCTGGCGCACAGCGCCAGCTCGTTTCGGGCTATATCGAAGGTTTCCTGCAACGCGAAAATAGCGGCCCCGATGATATGGAAGAGCTGGTTTCGACTCTGCGCAAATTGTGTGCAGGACGCGAAGAACTGGACCGGCTAACGCTAAAAGAGGGGATCGAGTCGCTGGCGCGGGCGTCCGAAGTCCGCGAACCCCACGCCGCCGGTCATGGCGAGCAGACGGGCCACTATGCCGGAATCATTGCGCGTGGACTCAATCTATCGCCCCAGGAAGTGCAGGACATAACCTTCGCCGCTCGCGTTCACGACGTCGGCAAACTGTTTATCTCCGAGCACATCCTGAACAAACCCGGCCCGCTTACCGACGACGAATACGACGTCATGAAGACGCACGCAAGCGTCGGAGCGGAAGTACTGCGCGCAATCCCTGACAGCGCAGCGGTGGAGCATGCAGTCGAGTTTCATCATGAAGCCTTTGATGGAAGCGGATACCCGGCCGGACTGAAGGGCGAGAATATTCCCCTCTGGGCACGCATCATCGCGGTCAGCGACGCTTACGTGAACATGACCTGCGACCGTGCCTTTGCTCCCGCCAAATCGCACCACCAGGCGATGGTGGAACTTGAAAAGCTGAGCGGCACCCGCTTCGACGGAATGATCGTCCGCCTGTTTGCGAGCCAGATGAAGATGGAAAAGACCCCCAGCTTTGGCGGATGAGGCACAATCGCCCCGCTAATAGCCGCGTTTATTTCTCGGTGACCGTCAGGCTCGCATCTTTCGGTAGGTAACTTTTTCGCCGGAACCAGTCTTCCATCGCTTCTCGCAACTGATCGAGCAGCACGTTTGTTCCGATCTCTATTTGCCCGTCCGCCACAGGCAGAGTGTCGTCAAACACGGTCGCATTCGTAAAATTGCGCATGCTGAAGCTGTCCAGCCACTTCAACGGACACGCCTGCAACTTCCCGTCATGGATATATTCCACGCTGACTTTCCGGGCAAACATGCTTCGATTTAAGCACAGGGAGGGGACAACGCGGCCTGGAATACCAGGGGACAGGGAGCCCCGGCCCTGCTTGAAATTCGCTCCGCGCTTAATTCTTGGCGTTACGCAGCCGCTGTTCGAGGTCGTTCACTTCCTGATTCAACCCCTGCGGCAGCCGGTCGCCGAATTTAGCAAAGTGTTCTCGAATTTTCGGAACCTCACCCAGCCAGCCTTCGACGTCGACGTTGAGCAGCTTGGCGACGCGATCTGCCGGAAGATCGAGGCCATTCGTATCGAGATCCGCAGGCGCGGGAAGACGGCCAATCGGCGTGTCGACGGCATTCACCTTGCCATCACAGCGCTCGAAAATCCATTTCAGTACGCGGCTGTTCTCGCCGTAACCGGGCCACAGGAATTTCCCGTTTTCATCGGTTCGGAACCAGTTCACGTAATAGATTTTCGGAAGCTTCGCTCCCGAACGCGCCCCGATCTTCAGATAGTGAGCAAAGTAGTCTCCCATGTGGTAACCGCAAAACGGCAACATGGCCATCGGATCGCGACGTAGCTGTCCCACTTTGCCCGCCGCCGCCGCAGTGGTCTCGCTGCTGACGGTGGCGCCGAGAAATGTCCCGTGCTGCCAGGTCAGGGCTTCGGTAACCAGCGGGACGATGCCCGCGCGGCGTCCGCCAAACAGAATCGCATCGATCGGCACGCCTTTGGGGTCTTCCCACTCCGGCGCAATCACGGGACACTGACTTGCAGGCGTGGTGAAACGCGCATTCGGATGCGCAGCCTTTCTTCCCGAACTGGCCGTCCAGGGCCGCCGTAGCCAGTCGACCAGTTCCGACGGCTTTTGTTCGGACATTCCTTCCCACCAGATGTCGCCATCGGGGGTCATTGCACAGTTGGTAAAAATTGAATTGCGGGTCGCGGTGAGCATGGCGTTCTTGTTTGACTTCATGCTCGTTCCGGGCGCAACGCCGAAGAAACCGAATTCAGGATTGATCGCGTACAAACGGCCATCGGCGCCAAATTTCATCCACGCAATATCGTCGCCGACGGTCTCCACTCTCCAGCCGGGAATGGTGGGAATCAGCATCGCCAGGTTGGTCTTGCCACAGGCGGAGGGAAACGCTCCCGTCAGATATTTCACCTGTCCGGCCGCGCTGGTCATCTTCAGGATGAGCATGTGCTCCGCCATCCACCCTTCGTCGCGCGCCTGCACCGAAGCGATCCGCAAAGCATGACATTTCTTGCCGAGCAAGGCATTGCCGCCGTATCCCGAGCCAAATGACCAGATCTCCCGGGTCTCGGGAAAGTGGCAGATGTACTTTTCCTGCGCGTTGTTGGGCCAGGGTGAATCCTGATCGTTCGGTCCCAGCGGAGCGCCTACGGAATGGATTCCCCGCACAAATTCGCCGTCGTCACCCAGCACTTCCAGCACGCGCGTACCGACTCGCGCCATGATGTGCATATTCGCAACCACGTAGGGCGAATCTGAAATCTCAACTCCAATGTTTGCGATCGGAGACCCGATAGGCCCCATGCTGTAGGGAATGACGTACATCGTGCGCCCGGCCATCGCACCCGCGTACAGCGCTTTCAGCTTGTCCTTCATTTTCGCGGGATCTTCCCAGTTGTTGGTGGGGCCCGCTTCGTCCCTGGTGCGCGCACAGATGAATGTCCGGTCTTCCACTCGAGCTACGTCGGCTGGACTTGACCGCACGAGAACGCTGTTCGGCCGCTTTTCCTCCGACAACGGGATTGCCGTGCCGGACAACACCATCGCGCGTAGCATGGCCTGGTATTCTTCGGGCGAACCGTCGCACCAATGCACCCGCTCCGGCTTACAGAGCTGGGCGCACTCTTCCACCCACTGCGCGAGCCGCCGGTGTCGGACTGCGGTTTTGGTTTCGACATCCAAAATAAGGCTGGACATAAAGGCGGCTCCTCAATCACGACTGCGCGAACTGTTGCATCCCGCAGGCATCTACAGGGAATCTATGAAGGCGAAAACGAGCCCCCGGCGCGCAAGGCAAACGTATTATTGTCCCTCATTGAGCCACGCTTTCCAAGTGGACGACCGACCAATGGGTCGGTGTCTCAGTAACTTAGCTTGATTTTGAGGGACGCGTCAGCCTGATCGATCACGAAACATGCGTTGGCAGGGTTGATAAAATTGATCGGGCTACGACCGGGCGGTCGCAACCTCCGCCCCTGACTCTGCCACTACCGCATCTAGGTGATTAAGCGTTTGTTCGATGGTCAGCGAGTACATCTCGCGGCCTACTCCCTCGCCCGATTCGAGACCAGTCTTCAGAAAATGCCCTGCGATTTCCTTGGCAAGCGCGTCGGTGATCTGCGTCCCGGTGCGCTTCTTGTACTCCACCCACGCCGGATGTGGCAGGGCCACCCACACCGGCCGCCCATCAACCAGAAACTTGATATCCACGGCATCCGCGTGACGCGTGGCGATCGCCACTATCAGGCACTCATACTGGCAATGGACGGGTTTCCTGGTCCAGCGGTCGGCGGCAGTGAAGTTTGTGAACATGACTCCAAGAATAGTACCGTTCGAAGCGTGTCAGTAGCAACCGCAGGCGCCGGCACCCTCATCAGACGGTTGGTGAAAGCCCAGCCTTTTCGAATGCCTGTTTTCGCGTGACCAGGAAATACAGAGGGAGTGCTAACGATATCAGTCCGATTGAGGCCCCCATGAGCAGGAGCCGCGTGGGATCGAACAGTAGGCTGGATTGCTGCTGCGGTGCCCACGGGAATAGCGCTTGCGATCTTTGCATTAAGTCTGCCATTCGCGAACTCGCTCCGGGCGCGAAGTAGAACACAGCCAGGTTCACGATAAAAAACCCATAGTACGTAACGCCCACGGTACGGGCAGAGGGCTTCAGACGTAGCAGTCCAACGCCAATGTACAAACTCAATGCGGCGAACGTCACGAAGTACAAGACTGCCGCCCAACCAGTCACGATCTTCGTGAACAAGATGGCCGGGGTGTGGAGGAAAAAGTTCAGCGGAATGAACAAGCATCCCACCAGCAGGAACCACGCAATAATCGTGATGCTCAACGGACGTCTGGCAGCAGGCGGGGCAACTGGAATAATGGGTGAACCGGGCTGGAGAATCGCTGGCGATGGGGTGGCGCCCAACGCCGCTGGCACGGTAGCGAATTGTTGGTTCACTCGTGGACGTGTGAAAAAGACTAACCACCAGATGCCGATGCTAAGAAGCAGGAATGAGAACCCGCCCATGAACCAGCGAACGCCCTCCATGACAGTCGGATCCGGGGCTGGGCTCGCAGCAGGCGGAGTGAAAAACACCACTATCCCCAGACCCATACAAGCGCCCGTCAGAATAAGCAGAACCGAGAAGACGATGATCGAGATCCGCGCCCACTCTTTTAGCCGGAACAGACCAATGGCGGTGGCAATCCCCCAAGCCGCCGGAAGCACGTATATGAGAGCGGAAATGAGCATCAATGACTTGAAGGCCGTCGGCGAACCGGGGAACTGGCTTGTCTTGAACATCGGGACCAGAAACGGGATTACCATCATGAACGCGGCCATCAGAAGCATGACCGCCGATCCGAGCAGATCCAAAATGGCGATTGTCGTCACGCCGACCGACCGCTTCATAGGCGACCCCTCTTGCCGCAGGTTCCTAGGCAGCACCCAGAGCCAGGCGGCCCCTGCATTCTAGCGTGGCGGACGAAAGTTGCAAGCAAGCTCTCCCGCAATCCCATTCCGGTATCATCGAAACGTGGCTACCCAGGCTCCTCCCAAACGCAAAGTTCAGCTCCGGCATTCGCAGAAGCTCAGCAAGCTGCCCTGGCTCATCCACGCCTTCTCCACCCGCCACGGTGGAGTTTCGCGCGTGTACGGCAAGAACGCGCTGAATCTCGGCTTTACCAGCCACGATACCCGCGCAGCTGTTGAACGCAATCGCAAACTTTTTCTCTCGTCTCTCGGCGTTACTCAGGGACGCAAACGCTGGCCGCTGATTACTCTGCGCCAGATTCATTCCGACTTGATTCATCCCGTCGACCGCCCGCCGGAACACCCTCTGGCAGGCGACGGACTGATCACCGACACCCCGGAACTGCTGCTCGCCGTTCAGACCGCAGATTGCCTGCCGATTATTCTCGTGGACCAGAAAAGCCGGGCGGTCGGCGTCTTTCACGCAGGCTGGCGCGGGACGGTCAAGCGAATTGTCGAAAAAGGGCTCGCCGAAATGCGCCGCTACTTCCGTACTGATCCGCGGCACGTGCTCGCGGCCATTGGCCCCGGAGTGCAGGGATGCTGTTACAAAGTCGGCGAAGAAGTGCGCCGGAATTTCGAAAGCCAGTTCCCCTATGCGGAGAAACTGTTCCGCGAGGTGAAAGAGTCTGATCCCGTCCGCCAAAAATATCCGCTGCTCTTTCTTACTGCCCGCGCCCCCGGCCACAGTGAACTCCCAGTTAACATTTTCCTCGACCTGGTAGAAGCCAACCGGCGGCAGTTGCTCGACAGCGGCGTTTTGGGCAAGAACATTGAGGCTTCGTCCCCCTGCACGGCATGTCACACCGATCTGCTATTTAGCCACCGTGCGGAGAGGGGAATCACCGGACGGCTCATGGCCGTGGCAGGAGTTCGCGCCAGAAAATAAGCGCGGCGGTAGACACGGGGCTTGCCGCCTCCCCTCCGCACTGAGATAGACGATGGGAATAGGGAGACGGAGCAAGCCGCATCTCTACGATTGCATTCAGGCGAGATCGAACAAGAGGACTTCAGCGTCTTTGATTCCCCGGATAGTCAAGGTTTTCTCATCACTCACGGCGGCACCATCGCCCTGAACCAACTTCTTTCCGTTCAGTTCGACTTCTCCCTTGGCCACTTGCAGCCAGACATGGCGCTTACTCTCCAGCTCGTGAATCGTTTCTTCCCCGGGCGACAACAGGGTCACGAACAACCTAGCATCCTGATTGATTCTGACCGAACCACCGGCGCCGTCCTTCGATGCGATCAGGCGCAGCTTGCCGCGCTTATCGGACTCCGGAAAACTCTTCTGTTCATAGCTAGGATCGAGTCCCGTCTTCTCGGGTGTGATCCAGATTTGCAGCAGATGTGCTGTCTCGGTGGCGGACGGATTGGCCTCGCTGTGCCGGATACCGCGCCCGGCAGTCATGCGCTGGCCGTCGCCGGGGCGGATCACCGAACCCGTGCCCAGGCTGTCCTCATGCTCCAGTTCACCTGACAAAACGTAGGTGATGATCTCCATGTCGCGGTGCGGATGGGTCGGGAATCCCGCGTTCGGCCCGACGAAATCTTCGTTGATTACGCGCAGCGAGCGGAATCCCATCCATTTCTCATCCCAGTAATCGCTGAAACTGAAAGAGTGCCGTGTTTTGAGCCAGCCGTAGTCGCCGCCTCCGCGTTCGTTACTGCGCCGGATGGTAATCATTGGAAATCTCCCAATTAGTCGTTGTAACAACCATTTAGATGCTCCGGTGCATGGAAAGATTCAGGCGTGGGTTTCCTCGGTGGGATTCAGGGCGCAAGAACAGAAATGCCCTCCCGATCGGCTTCGAGCGGAAGGGCATCGCGAGCTTTGTACTGAGAGCGCCGTTATTGCTTGTCGTACACTGCGAGGTTGTCCATCTTCATGCCCATCGAGTCGGTACCGCTCACGGTGACCGTGCGTGTCTTGCCGTCGGCGGACACGACGATCTTGCCGCTCAGCGTGACTTTGCCACCCTTCTTGGCGGAGACCTCAAGCGTTTGAGCATCCACCTCTTTGTAAGACCGCACGTCCGAAGTCGCGTCGCCCGTGACGGGGTAATCCTTGCCGTCGAACTTGCCCGTCCACTCATTGTGCGCAGGCTTGCCAGCGGCATCGACGCCGTCGATTGTGACCTTGATCGTGTCGCCCGCCATTTCCAAGACCACCTTGCTGTTCCGGGCGGCGGTCGGGAATTTCGATTTGGCCTCATTCAACTTCCAGGTACCCATTTGCGGACCGCTCGCCAGACAAACGGCTGCAACCAGACACACCATTACAGTTAAAGCTATTGTTCTTAGTCTCATGTTCCCTCCTAAGGGGGGCTACAGGATGGACTTTCTTTGTGCAGGGGCGATTCTAGTAGTGCCGGAGAGATTCAGCAACCAAACATTTAGTTTGTGTTTTGTGATTGCGGTGAGGCCGGCTGGACGGCAGTCTTTCGAGGGCGGGGTTCAGTCTTTCTTGTTCTTCTTCGAGGACGATTCCGCCTTCGGTTTATCTTCCTTCTTTGATTCCTTCGATTCCTTGGAGTCCTTGGTCTCTTTCGTGTCCTTATCCTTGTCCTTCGATGAGTCTTTCGATCCGCCTTCGCCGTCCGACGCCTTCGACGGAGACGACGTCCCTTTCTTCGCGTAGTCGGTGACATACCAGCCCCCGCCCTTGAACTGCACCGTGGGCGCCGAGATCAACTGCTCGACCGCGCCGCCGCAGTCAGGGCATTTCTTCATGGGCTTGTCGGAGAACTTCAGGATTTTCTCGAAGCGGTGCTTGCACTTTTTACATTCGTATTCGTAGAGGGGCATCGTTACGGATTCTAGCAGGTCAAGCGGGGGGTTGAGTCGACTCCAGCATGTCGTGCTCCATGATGTCGCGGACGGGGGCGCCCGCCCGCACGGGCACAATCATCTCTTCAGCAAATCGACCGGGGCCTTGACATCGTGCACGCGAAAATATTTCGCCAGCGCGGGATATTTCGCAGCCACCGCTTCGTACATCGCATACGCCACGTTCCGGTACGACGCATGCCCTGCGGGTGTGGTGCGCAACTCCGAGATGTAGACCGCTTCGGCAAAATCCATCTTGAAGAGTGTCCGCTTTCGGAAGGCCAGCGGGATAGCGTACTGGGCATTCTGCGCGGCCTCAACGCTGCCGCTAGTTGCGATTTTCCGGACGGCTGCCTCAACGCGAGTCATGGCTGCATCGTATTCCGCACTTACGCCCGCGGCACTCACTTCGGGTGGTGTGTCGTATCCGTGAACGGTTGTGAAGTCCTGCATGATCTGCACGCAGCGGCGGTGCCGGTGCATGTCGCGGAAGCCGCCGATATCCATCAGGATGTCGAAACGGAATTGCTGGCCGGAAGAGAACGGGCGCAGAATCTCATCGTGCTTGCCGCGATGGCGCATGCCTAGGTCGACGATTTCGCGACGGCGCACGTCTCCCGCCCCTGCCACCGCCTGCCTGATTTGTCGATACGAATGGTCGCAGTGTTCATAAAGAAGAGTCGACGCCAGTTCTACTTCCAGCGGTTCTTCATCCAGCAAATCGACTAGCGGCGCGGACGCGATCTCCGCCCCGCGCAATAGTTCCGTGCCAGCCTCGCGCAATTCCCGACGCGTCTCGATTTCGTACACATTCGGATCGGCGTACTTCACCAGCGTCGGCGCGACGCGCACTTCGCGCAGTAGCTCTTGTTCGGCGCGCTCGGCCAATTCCGGAGACACTCGCCGAATCTCTTCCACCAAAGCACGCAGCGAATCTTCGTTCGCATTGTAAGCCGGTGAAGTTGCGGCCCTTTTCAATAGCGATCCCAGATCCCGCACTTCGCGATGAGTGTGCGCGAACAGGTGCGCCACCTGCGTTTCCAGGGTGCGTGCGTTGACGATCTCTCCCAGTGACGTATTCGTCGCCAGCGGCAGAAAGTATCGCGAAATATCGAAAGCACGCGCGCGCAATGTGCGCTCGTAGGCGTCCTGCTTCATCTCGGCGGGCTTGGGCGTGATCGCGCGAAGATGTTCGAACATCGACTCGGAAAGCTGCTCGTAATCGGTGAACAGCTGATCGAGAGTCTGCCGGTAGAAGGATCGCGTTGTGGCGTCATCGCCGAAATCGGGCGTGTAGTAGCCGCTCTTGCGGAAATCTTGATAGCGCGTGGACCGCTCCTGCCCATCCCAGCGCTGTTCGTCGGCAACCACGATCGCAGCCAGAATCGACAACCGTTCAATCGCCAGCGCGATGTGGGCAAGGTCGGCGATCGAGCGGTGGCCATACTGAAAATAGAACGTGTTGAGAAACTTCTCCGCCTTCTGTGACGTAATTTCTTTCAGAGACTCCTTCATCGAAAGCGAGGATCGCGAATACTTGGCCATGGCATAAGCCTGAATCTCAGGCTCCACGCCGTAGACGGCAAAGACTTCGACGGAAGGTTCTCGTTGGCTGCCGGAATCGCTCAAAGTTGGGGGCTCGCTTAAAATTACTTCAGACATGGGAGTTCAGAAATCTTAATCGCCCGTGGCACAGTACGCAATTTTCATTTGGAGCTCTTCATTTGGAGGCTCGGTGGCAACTTTTCCACAACCCGCCATTTCGTTGTCGCAGGCATTCTCGTCCGAGCAAGTCGAAGAAGCGCGGCAGCTGTTCCGCGAATACGCCGAATCGCTCCATTTCAGCCTGTGTTTTCAGGGGTTCGACGAAGAATTGCGCACACTGCCCGGCGCGTACTCTCCGCCGGCAGGCCGTCTGCTCCTGGCTCGGTGCGAAGACAGCAGCGCAGGCTGCATTGCTCTCCGTCAGCTCGAAAGCCGAATTTGCGAGATGAAGCGACTGTATGTCCGTCCTGAGTATCGTGGAAAAGGCATCGGCAAATTGCTGGTCGACGGCATAATCGCCGAGGCGCGCGGCATCGGCTATGAACGCATGCGTCTCGACACGGTCGCATCTTCAATGCAGGACGCCATCGCGCTGTACCGCCGCAGGGGCTTCCGCGAGATCGATCCTTATCGGGCGAATCCGATTGCCGGCGCTCTGTACCTCGAATTGTTACTGTGAGGGACGTAGAGCGGGAACGCCCCCAAGAGTAGGAGCAGCCGGGTCGCGCGGAGGACCGAAAACGGCCGGTGACGCTGGTGAGGTACCTCCTAGAATCACGATATCCACTCGCCGATTCATGCTCTGCCCTTCTTTCGTGTTATTGGAAGCGACCGGATGATATTGACCGTACCCGGCGGCTCCAAGATTGCGCGGATCGAATCCATCCCTGACAATCAGCAGCCGGATGATTTCGGTTGCTCGCGCAGTGGAAAGTTCCCAGTTGGAAGAGAACCTGGAAGTGTGGATGGGCACGTTGTCAGTGTGGCCTTCGATGCGAAGACGGCAATGGCGCTTAAGCAAGAGTTCGGCAATACGATCGAAAGCGGCCTGCGATTCCTGCTTCATTGCTCCGGAGCCGCTCTCGAAGAAGCCGACTTCGCGCAAGCTGATCACGAGGCCGTCAGGCTCGCGTCGCATGGAGATTTCTTGCCGCGAGATTTCCAGAGCCAGCGTGCTCTCCAGTTCGTGCTGTAAGTCGGCAAGGTCGCCATTCTCTCCGCCTCCGCCACCCAAAGCTGGGCTCGGGCGCGACGCGACTTGTGCGAGACTCGCGTTGCGTTGCAGGCTTTCCACGGTTTCCACGTTATCGAAAGGCATGGGATCTTCCAGATCCACCGGCACTTTTGCCGAGGACGTTTCAAAGACTCCCATTTCCTGAAACGCAACCTGAATCGCCATCGCCAGTTTGCCGACTTTCTTCTTATCCACTTGCGAAGAGGCGTAGAGCACCACAAAAAATGCAAACAGCAGCGTAATGAAATCGGCGTAAGAAACCAGCCAGCGTTCATGGTTCGCATGCGGGCGATGTTTTCTTCGACGCCTCATACCTCAGCGGGCTCCGCGACGGCATCTTTTTCGTGCGCCTGGGACAGGAATCCCAGTAGTTTGTCCTCCAGCATGCGGGGATTCATCCCTTCCAGAATTGATATCACGCCCTCAAGCGTCATCTCGCGGATCACCTGCTCGTCACGGATACGGATCTTCAATTTGCCGGCGGTCGGTAAGAGGAGGACATTGGCGGCGCCTACTCCGTAGATGGTCGCGACGAACGCAACCGCAATCCCCCTGCCAACCTCGTCGATTTTGTCCAGATGCTGCATCACCTGGATCAGTCCCAGCACGGCCCCAATAATGCCGATAGTCGGGGAGAATCCTCCGGCGGCTTCGAAAACCTGGGGGATTTTTTCTTCCTGTTCTTCCATGTTGTCGAGCGCGAGTTCCATGATTTTGCGCAGTTCTTGCGGCTCCGTTCCATCAACCGCAAGCATGAGCGCGTGGCGTAAAAAGGGCTCTTCAATGTTCGCGACCTCGCCATCGAGTGCTACGATCCCTTCACGCCGCGCCCGATTGGCAAACTTCACCAGCGTCTCAATCGTCTCGCGACCGCTGTCGCCGGGTTCCTGGAACATATTGGCCACCCGTCGAAAGGCTCTCAACACCACCGCCATCGGAAAGTTGATGAGGACCGCGCCCAGAGTTCCTCCAAAAACGATCATCGCGGCCGTGGGCTGAAGGAGCTGACCCACGTTGCCGCCTTCCAGGATCAGGCCCAGAATGATGCCTCCCAGAGCGAGCACGAGACCGGCGAGGGTGGCCGTATCCACGTCGTCTCCTATTTCTCGTCCGGGGTGCGCTTATCGTTCGCGATCACCGGAGACAAAGCAGAACGCTCGTCCCACCACACCATGATGCCCTGCAGCACTGCCCGGCGAAACTGAATCACGCGCTCCAGAACCTGCTGTGCGTTTTCCAGCACGATGATCTTTTCTCCCGTCACCAGCGTGATCACCGTATCCGGAGACTGTTCGACGAACTTGATCAGGTCCGAATTCACGCTCAAGGGATGGTTGTTGAGGCGGGTGAGCTGAATCATCAATGGCTCCTGGACAGAGGTAGCCGCCTCTATGGCAAAGCTCCAGCAGGAGAGATCGGCGGAATGAGCTACTACAAAGAGAGAGCAGTGACGAGAAAGCGGGTTACCTAGGAGCTATGTCGGCCGGTGCTTGTGGGAATAAAGCCGGGACGCAGGCTGCCGATGAAGAAATTGTAATCGCAATTGGGTTCCGCAGAGCGGTTCGGTGGCTCCGAAGAAGGTTTCGGGGGACGGATCCCAAGATCGAAACCCATTTTCAAGGAGTAACTCCATGTCACTGAGTGTATTGAATAACATCGCGTCCCTGGCGGCGCAGAACCAATTGACGATCACGAACGGCAATCTCCAGAAAGCACTCTTTCAGTTGTCCTCGGGCTCGCGCATCAACACGGGCGCGGACGACGCCGCTGGCCTGGCTATTGCCGACGGCTTGCATGCCAACATCACAGCCCTTACGCAATCCGCCCGCAACGCCAATGACGGCGTCGGCGAACTGCAGGTAGCAGACGGCTCGCTGGCGGCAGTGACCACACTGCTCAACCGCGCCGTCACGATCGCAACCGAAGCGGCAACCGGCACGGTGTCCGATCCGCAGCGTGTCGCACTGAACGACGAATTCACGGCCATCAAAGCTGAAATCGACCGTGTCGGTTCCAAGACCAATTACAACGGTGGGCAGGTGTTCACCGCGAATACCCTCAATGTATTCCTGAGCGATTCCAGCGCTAACAGCAACAGCTTGATAGGCGTCGCGACGGGCGTATTGTCGGCCGTCGACTTGGGCTTAGGCGGACCAGTCGCTGCTACAGGCACTCTGTCACAGGCAGCAGGCACGGCTGCGGTGGCTGCGTCGGACATCTTTACCGGGGGCGCTTTCGTAGCGTCGGCCGCAGCAACGACCACGTTGACCACCGCAGGCACGGGACCAGGTGACGGCGATCAGGTGTCGATCGGCGGCAAAACCTACACCTTCCGTGCTGCACTGACGGGACAAGGCTCTGCCAATGATGTCGCTATCGGTGGCAGCACCGCGCAGGCGCTCTTGAACCTGAAGGCTGCCGTGAATGCGGCACCCGGCGGCGCCGGCACAGCGTACGGCATCGGAACGGTGGCCAACGTCAACGTAAACGCTGGCGCAGTAGCGGGAACCACTCTCGTCTTCACTGCTAACGTGAATGGCACGGCAGGAAATGCGATCACTTCCACAACGACCGTCGCAGGCGACGAAGCCTTCACGGGCGCTACTCTGGCTGGCGGAACGGCCGGCAGCACGGTCACGGTAGGCGGTCAGACCTACACCTTCGTCGCGGCGCTCAGCCATACTGCTACCGCGAATGAAGTCATCAGCAGCAGCCAGGCCATCGGCTTGACAAACCTGACGGCAGCGGTCAACGGAGCAGGCGGAACCAATTACAGCAGCAATACCACGCGCAATACCGAAGTCACAGCGGCGCCTCTTGTGGCCGGCACTTCGTTAACTTTCACGGCCAACGTCGCAGGCGCCGGCGGGAACTTTATTTCCGGAGCAGCTTCGGTCGGCTCTTTTGCAACCCTGGATTTCACCGGTGGCGTCGATGCCGGAGCTCCTCCGGTTGCCACAGGAGGCGACACCGTCACGGTCGGCACGCAAACCTACCTGTTTGTGACCGCGCTCAGCAGCACTCCTACCGCGAACGAAATTTTGGTGGGCGCTACCGAAGCGGCCAGTTTGACCAACCTGGCGAACGCCGTTAATGGCGGAAGCGGCGCAGGAGCTACTTACGGAGCCCCCACGGTCAAGAACGTCGATGCCTCGGCGCTGGCTACGCCAACCAGCGTAGTCTTCACCGCACTCAACAAGGGCACTACCGGCAACGGCATCGCCACTTCGGCCACCGGGACGTCCAACACGTTTGCGGGTACCAGTTTGACGGCTGGCACTGCTGGATCGGTGAACGATCTGTCCAACATTGCGGACGCTACCGCCGCGCTGACGGGCATTAACGCCGCCATCGCGTCGGTTGCCGCTCTGCGTGGCAAGATCGGCGCGACTGTCAACCGCTTGCAGAGCGCAGCCGGCGTCATCACCAACCAGGTGCAGAACCTGACGGGTGCTGAAGACGGCGTCCGGGCTGCCGACATTCCGTCGACGGTCGCGACTCTCGCCAAGTTCTCCATTCTGGAACAGACAGGCATTTCCTCTCTGGCCCAGGCCAACCAGCAACAGCAACTTGTACTGAAGCTCCTGCAATAAGGAGTGGCATCGAGAGGAGGCGGTTCCATCCCGCCTCCTTTCGATTTTTACAAGGCAGGTGAGTTGTGAGCGTGGATCCAGTGCATAGCAGTTCACCCGTGATTGAGCGTCCGGCTCCCGAGAAAAAGCAAGCCGCGCCGGCTCCGCCGAGCAACGACTCGGGGAACCACGGAAGCGCTACGATCGACAGACCGAAGGACGTTCCGGCACCGCTGGCCATTCCGGAACACGAGGTCAAGGTGATCCTCGATACCACCGACAACAATACCCTCGTCTACCAGGTACTGGACAAGGGATCAGGCGACGTCGTCCTCCAGGTGCCGCCTGCCGATCAACTGCGCGGCATCCACGAGTCGCAGGAATTACTGCAGCGCATCGCTGCGCGCGGAAAGGCTTCGACGTCCGATGAGCCTTCCGCCCCCGCCACAAAAATAGAAGGGAACGGTAATGGCAATAAGCTTTAACGCCTCGGCTCTGCTGAACGGCAACGGCATCGACGTGAAGTCGGTCGTGAACGCGATTCTGAATCAGCAAACCGGCCCGCTCACCGCGTGGCAGAATCACCAGACTGACTTATCCACGCAAGCGGGGATCCTGGCCGGACTGAACAACAATCTCACCACTTTGGCCGCCACCGCGCTCTCGCTTGCCGATCCTCACGGACCGCTGGCTTCGCAGTCGGCGGTGTCATCCGACAGTGGAATTCTTACGGCCACAGCGCAGAACGCGGCTGCCTCCGGTACTCATCAGATCGTCGTCAGCAGCCTGGCGACCACCGGCACGCTCTACACGAACCCTCTCGCTGACGGCAATACCTCGTTCCTCGCGAATGGCGCTTCGACCGGCGACATCAAGCTGCAGGTAGGCGGCGCTGGCGGCACAACCCATGACATCGCAATCACAGCCGGCGTCAACGACGCGATCAACACACTGGCCAGCTACATCAACGACCAGAAATGGGGCGTGACGGCCAACGTCGTCACCGATGCGGGCGGGGCGCGACTGGCCCTGTTCAGCCAGTCCACAGGCACTCCGGGAGCGTTGGCAATCGCCAACAACGACACTGGCCTGGCATTCAACGCGCCCGTGGGAGGAACGAACGCCTCCTTGACGATCGACGGCGTGCCAATCAGCAGCGCGAGCAACACCGTGGCCGGCGCCATCAGCGGAGTCACCCTGAATCTCGCCGGCGCTGCACCGGACACCACGGTGCAACTGACGGTAGGCCCCGATGCAACCGCCGCCACCACCGCGATCAACAACTTCGTGGGTGCCTATAACTCGGTGATCGGCATCATCAATACTCAGTTCACGGTGGATCCGACCACCAACACGCAGGGGCCGCTCGGAGCCGACAGCACGCTGCGAGCCCTGCAGTCCCGCTTGCTCAGTGACGTGACCTACTCAGTCTCAGGGAATAACGGGATCGTTAACCTGGCGGCATTGGGCATCGACTTGAACAACGACGGCACACTGTCGGTGAATCAGGTCCCGACCGAGACCCATCCGGCGCTCAGCGATGTACTGGCCAAGAATCCAGGCGCGGTGCAAAGCTTCTTCGAGAATGCATCGGGCACGGGCTTCGCGAATGCCTTCAACAACGATCTCTTCAGCTTGACCGATGCTACCGATGGCATCGTGAACCTCGACCTCGCGGGCAACAAGACGCAACAGAAAGCGCTCGCCACACAGATCACGAATTTGCAGGACCGTCTCAGCGCGCAACAGCAGCAGCTGACAGCGCTGTATTCACGCGTCAATGCCACACTCGAGTCGTATCCGTCGCTACTGTATACGGTTACTTCGATCATCGGAGCGCTCAACGGCAATTTCAACGTCGCGTCGCCGTCGAGCAACACAACACCCAACACCGGCACGCCTACCAGATAAGGCCATGAAGAACGCGCGCGCCGCTTATCGCGAAAGCAACGTCCACGGAGCGTCAGCGATCCGACTCGTGATCTTGCTCTATGACCAGATGATTCAGGACCTGGCGCAGGCCCAGGACGCCATTTCCGCTGGCGACATCGAAAAGCGAACGCAGTTGTTGAACCACGCAATATTGGTGATCGCGCATCTCCAGTCGCCCCTCGACTTCAGCAACGGAGGCAAAGTGGCCGGGGACCTCGATCATTTCTACAATATCCTGCGTCAAAATCTTGTGCGTGTGCAATTCTCGCCTTCTACCGCCGGCATCCGACAGCAGATCACCGACGTGCAGGCATTACGCGAAGCGTGGATCGAAGTCGAGTGCGCCGAGAAGTCGGCAACACCTCCGCCTTCGCCCCCTTCCCACACGGCCGGATCAGGCTCCAGCGCCAGCCGTGTCGACTGGAAAGGGTGATGACAGTGGACACGCTCACTACTTTGCGGAACGTGAATAACAGCCTGCGTTCGGCGATGTTCCGCTTTCGTTCCGATCAGAAGAACTGCTCGACCATTACTGCCCAGAATTTTGCCGGGTTGCTGAGTGAAATTCTGAGTGGCGCCGAGTGCCTGCGTCTCCAACCCATCCATTCCGACACGCCGGAACTAGTCCGGCAGGCAGCTCTCGACTATCGTGGCAATCTGGAAAAGCTGCGGGACTTTCTCCCCGAACTCCATAGCAACCTGCTGGCCGAAAAGTCGCGCCTCGAAGCCGCGCAAGCGCACGTTTCGGCTGCGGCCGCGTGGGCCAGAAGCAGCACGAAAACACTCTAACGCGGGCTCGACCGCCCGAGGCCTTCCCTCCCATTCAACCAACCTTCGAATCACTAGGTGTCGGATTATTTCCCACCCCATGACGGTTTTTTCTTCCCGATTACGCATTGCAAGTTGAATCGGCAAAGTCCGGCCTGCCGATCGAGGCGCCCCTAATGCGCCCTCAGGCTTCCCCGAGCTTGGAAAAATCTGGAAATGGAGTACATCAATGTTTTCTCGCGACTCAAAAACTAGCAGACTTCAAGTTGCCCTCGCGGTTCTCGCGTTGGCCGTCGTGTTCACGTTCGCCAGCCCGCTCCAGGCTCAGACCTTCCAAACCGTTCCGGCACTCTCGTTTACCAAAGCATTCGCGGGAGCCGAACCCCTCCCTCAAGTCCTGACAATTGCCTATACCGATCAGACCGCCGTGCGTTTCAGCGTCGCTGCGTCGACGAATAGCGGAGGCGCCTGGCTAACCACGTCCCCTACCGGCAGCGGCTGCTGTTTCACCCCGCTGGCTGTTCAGGTGATTGTGACCGCCGGCAACCTCGCCGCCGGCACCTATACCGGACAGGTGGTCATTACGAATTTCTCCAACGGCTCGATCAACATGACGATCCCCGTGACGCTTGTCGTGGCTGCGTCAGGCGCAACCTTCTTCGACGACCTCCCCGGGAAGCTGAGCTTCTCCATGAAGACCAGCGGAACGCCGACCGCGCAGTCGTTTCAGATTCGTAATGCCGGCGCCGGAACGTTGAACTGGACACTGTCCACGAGCACAGCCGATGGCGGCAACTGGCTGAGCGCCTCTGCTTCGAGTGGGACCGCGCCCTCGACCGTCACGATCAACATTGCGAAATCGGCCCTGCCCGGCGGAGGAGCCGCCAACGGCACGTTCCTTGGCCAGTTGGTATTGACAGGATCCGGCGACACCGTAACCATCCCAGTCGCTCTCACTGTCGGTCCCAGTGTGTTCGAACAGGTGAATCCACTCAACTTTACGATGGCCTTTGGCGGAGACAAGCCGCTCGCGCAGGTTCTCAATATCGAGATGAGCGATAACGCGGCCGTTCGCTACAACACGTCGGTTACAAACGCGAAAGGTGGCAATTGGCTGGCGATTTCGCCGGTTGGCAGCGGATGCTGTTTCACGCCGCTGGCGGAGGTGGTCAGCATCAATCCCGGCACGATCGCCGCCGGGACTTACACCGCGCAGATCGTCATCACGGAGTTCGCCAACCCTGGGCGGGCGATGGTCGTCCCCGTCACCCTGACGGTGCTGTCGTCGGGCGCTTACTTCTCTGATTTGCCCGGCCAGTTGAGTTTCAACCTTAAAACGAACGGCGCGACCATCACGCCGCAAACCATTCAGGTCGGCGGCCGGGGCTCCGGCGCGTTGAATTGGACTCTGACCAGCAGCACGTCCGACGGCGGCAACTGGCTATCGGGAACCCCCGCCAGCGGGACCGCCCCCTCGACCGTCACTGTCGGCATCAACGTAAGCGCACTCCCCGGAGGCGGCGCATTGAACGGCGAATTTGTCGGCCAACTGGTCTTCCAGACCAACGGAGACACGACGACCGTTCCGATCACCGTCAGCGTGGGCCCGTCGGTATTCACGCAATTAAACCCGATCAGCTTCACCATGCCCTTCGGCGGAGCGAATCCCCTCACGCAAACGCTGAACGTTGCAACGGTCGACAATTCTTCGATTCGATTCAACGTCGGCACCGCGACCGGAACCGGAGGCGCCTGGCTGACTACGTCTCCTACAGGCAGTGGCTGCTGTTTCACTCCTCTTGCGATTGCCGCCAGCATCAATGCCAGCACGTTGCCGGCGGGAACCTACACGGGAGAAATCATCGTCACAGAGTTTGCCAATCCGGGGCGGTCGGTAGTCGTGCCGGTCAACCTGAACATCATTGCCAGCGGACCGTTCTTCGACAACCTGCCCGGCGGATTGAGTTTCGCCATGAAGCCCGGCGGAACAATCACGTCCCAGATTGTGCAGGTCAATAACGGGGGCACCACCGGCACCCTAAGCTGGACGGCGACTGCAAGCACCGGCGATAGCGGTGCGTGGCTGGCCGTAACCCCAAGCGGAACCGCCCCATCCATCGCAACCGTTTCCGTGACCCCGGCGAACCTGCCGGGAGGTGGAGCCCTTGCCGGAACATTTACCGGTCAAGTGGTCTTCCAAGGGGCGGGTGACACGACCACGATTCCCGTCACCGTCACCGTGGGAACCGCCGTCTTCACGCAAATGAACCCGGTTGGTTTCGCCATGCCATTTGGCGGCACGAATCCGCTGCCGCAGGTGCTGAACATCTCCACCGTTGACGGTTCCGCCGTTCGCTTCAATGCGAGCGTGGACACAGCCAACGGCGGCAGCTGGCTGACGATCTCTCCCTCTGGCAGCGGATGCTGCTTCACTCCGCTGGCAGTAACGGCGACCGTGAACGCCAGCACTCTGGCGGCGGGGACCTACACTGGCGAAATCATCATTACCGAATTCGCCAACCCGGGGCGGTCAATGACGATTCCCGTAACCCTGATTGTGTCCGCTTCGGGCGCGTTCTTCGGCAACCTTCCCGGCGGGCTTACCTTTTCCGTGCAGCCGGGCAAGAAGGCAACCTCTCAAACTCTCTTCGTTGCCAATGGCGGAACCAGCAAGCTCAAGTTCACAGTTACGCCAATCACCGAGGATGGCGGCCTCTGGCTGACATCAACTCCCATAGCCACAACCGCTCCCAAAGCACTCACCATCGCTGTGAATGTACTCAACCTGCCCGGAGCAGGCTCCATCGCCGGAACCTACAACGGCCAACTCCTGCTTCAGGCGCCCGGCAGCAACGTTACTGTGCCGGTCACCGTCACCGTCGCGACTTCGGTATTCGCGCAGGTGAACCCTCTCTATTTTGTGATGCCGTTTGGCGGACCGAATCCCTTACCTCAGGTGATCACCGTTCCGACTTCCGACAACACCAACGCTCGTTTCAGCGCGAGTTCTGCGACCAGCAAGGGTGGAGCGTGGCTCAGCCTCTCGACCGCGGGAAGCGGCTGCTGCTTTACCTCGTTCCCGGAGCGAGTAAGCGTAAACGCAACATCGCTCCCGGTCGGAAATTACACCGGCGAAATCAGCATCATCGAGTTCGCCAATCCAGGACGATCCATGCTCGTGCCCGTGAATCTGACGGTCGTGGCGTCGGCCAAAGCGTTCTTCGACAACCTGCCTGGCCAGACCAGTTTCTCGTTCACGGCCAGCACCAAGAATCCTCCGTTGCAGACCATTCAGGTTGGCGATGGCGGCACCGGAACAGGACTGGCCTGGAGCGTCGCCGCCACCACTGCCGATCCCGGCAAGTGGATCAAGTTGACTCCAACGACGGGATTGGACGCCGGAAGCTACACGGTCTCCGTTACGACCAGTAAGTTGCCCGGCAAGGGATTAATTGCCGGCACCTACATTGGTCAACAGGTGTTGAAGGCGAAGACCGGAAACGTGACGATTCCGGTCAGCGTCACGATTCAGGATCCGGTGTTCGTCCAGCTTCCGACGGTTACGTTCAACACCACTCGCGGAGTCAATCCCGCGAACCAGGTGATCTCGATTGCCAGCACAGGCGCCGTGATGCGGTTTACACCGATCGCAGCGTCAGGCAAGGGCGGAAACTGGCTGGGTATCACTCCATCCGGCAGTGGCTGCTGCAACACGCCCACCAGCATCACGGTGAGCGCGAATGCCAGCGCCTTGGCGGCGGGAACCTACGTGGGAGAAATCAACGTAATCCAGTTCGCCAACCCCGGCCAATCGATGACCATCCCGGTGGTCCTGGTGGTTGCGCCGTAAAGCTCGCGAGCTAGACAACGTGGGGGTTTAACTTGGGGCAGCAATGCAGAAATGCCATGCTGCCCCGTTTTTTTTGGCGGCTAAAACCACAAGGTAGCCGCGAAGCGGCGCAAGAATAAAGCCCACGGCGCAAGTGGTTGCGGAAAAACCGATTTCGTACGATTTTGGGAAGGGCACGAGTTCCACTCGTGACGACAAGTGGTGGAGAATGTGTCCGCGCTTCCAGCGCCTGAGGGCGCTTTTTGCCAGCGCTATGAGCTTTTGCGCAGCCTCGCAAGCCGTGAGCAGCCGCAGGGAGATTCGGAAGCCCAAGGACGGGCGAAAGAAAATACTCTAATCCCAGATATAACGACTAGAGGCTCAGTGCCAACCGCTAATTCACCCACCCCGACTTCGAGCCGCCGTTAGTCTTGTCGTTTTCGTCGGGAGGAACGTAGTTCCCATGTTCGTCGAAGGTTACTTTGCGGTCGTGGTCCCGCATGTAAACTTCAAATTTCTTGGCTGCCTTCTTGCGCTTCCATCGATAGTACGAGTTCCGCAGGCTGAAATATCTTTCCGAGGCAGCAAAGCCGAGGCCGCGTTTCGGCAAGAGTTTTATATAGAGGAATCCGAACAACGCCCCGCCGAGATGAGCGAAGTTGGCGACCCCGCCTTGTGATGGCTGGAACGCCGAAATCAAAACGATGAACATTAGGATGCCCACCAGGTACTTCGCCTTGATCGCAACTGGAAGTGGGAAAAGAAACAACTCGCGATCGCCATATAACATTCCGAACGCGATCAGGATGCCGTAAATCCCGCCGGAAGCCCCGAGGGTCGCGGTATCCGGAGTCATGCCCCATCCGAGGTACGCCACTGCGATCGTGACCAGGGCGGCGCCCACAACGCAAAAGAGGTAAAACTCAATAAATCTACGGGAGCCCCAGTCCTGTTCTTCCTGCGACCCGAACATCCACAGCGTGAGCATGTTCGTCAGTAGATGCCACAGGCCACCGTGCAGAAGCGAGTAGGTCACAAGCTGCCAGACGTAGCCGCTCATCACGAGTGAAGGAATTAGTCGAAAGTATTCACCCAGGAACTCCCCGAATCCCGATCGCGGCGCGACCGCCCCCATCACGACTTCCAGGAAGTAGATCCCCGCGCACGCAATGACGATTCTCTTCACCCAGGGCGTGAAAGGAGGAAAGCTCAGCGAGATGGTTTTTCCGCGATACATAGAATCAGTAGTTAGTGGTTGGTGGTTGGTTCTCGCTAACCACCAACCACTATTCACTACCCACTCTTATCTTTCCGGCTGCGGCACAACGGCCAGGCTGCGATGTCCCGCTGCGTCAACCGACCGGACCGCGAATATCACATTATCCTTGGAAACCTTCAGCAATGCACCTGGTGCGCCCGTTACCGATTGGACGTGCTCCCAATCCGGACTGCTGGTCGCACGCCACACTACCTCATACCCCGTCGCCCCGACTGCCGGTTCCCAGGTCAGACTCGTGTTGTTCTCCAGTTCCCTGGTCTGCATCTTTACCTTCGACGGAGGCGCCGGACCCGATGCCAGGGCAGCCAACGTCGCCGCATTTAGCCGCGCCACATCAGCCACATAGTCAAAATTCACGAACTTCGGCAAGTCACCGTATTCGATGCCATTTTCCGAGCGCACGTTCTGGTGCTGATGATTGTAGTCTTCGCGGAATTCGGTGAAGCGTACGGCTGCGAATCCCTGCTGGTTGAACGAATAGTGATCCCCGCCGCGCAGAAAGCGGTCGAGCCGGTACACCATCACCGGCCTTGTCATCGACGGGTAGGTTCGCCCCACTTCCAATACGTACCGTGCCAGTTCCCGCGACGCAGAATCATTCTCTCCACCCAGCGCGCGAATCCGCCGGATTTCCGCGTCGGTCGCGGCGCTGGGGACGCCCTCGGAAAAGACCCGCACGACGTTCCCATCCTGCTCAGGACTGCGGTCGCCGCCCACAATATCGTTGTTCAAGACCGCTTCCAGCTTCCAGCCTTGCTTCTTCGCCATCTCAGCAAAGTGCTTGCTGCCGTTCAGTCCCTGCTCTTCACCGGCCACCGTGAGAAAAACTATCGTGGCGGGGAACTTCATCCGGCTCAGGACGCGCGCACACTCCAGGCTCACAGCTGTTCCGCTGGCGTCGTCATTCGCACCCGGCGCGGGGTCGGTAGTGTTGAAGGTATCGCTGTTGCGCGAATCGTAGTGGCCCGTCACAAGCACGATCCGGTCAGCCTGTCTCGGATCCGTACCGCGCAACACAGCGTACACATTCGTGATTTGGGTCGGCTTCGGAATCCGGTCTGCTGCGGGTTCAAGAAAGGAATCGGTCTTGACTTCGAGGCAGCCGCCGCAATCCCGGGAGTAGCGCTCGAATTCTGACTTGATCCATTCTCGCGCTGCCCCAATGCCTTTGCCGGCCTTGATCGTCTCGTCGTCCTGCGCCGAAATCGTGGATCTATTCCCGAAGCTGACCAGTTTCTCGACCGTCTGCCTGATGCGGTCGGGGGACACTTGCCGGAGCGCCGCGGTGATCTGCGGGTCTGCATCTTCCGCCATCATGCGTTGCGCCTGGCACAAGGGGATGCGTTGCACCAATATCAGTGCAACTCCCAGAATGACGGGCTTAATCCAGATGCGTAGATCGTGCGACCACCGGGAAGATTTCAGCATCACAAGAAAATCCTGTGCGAGCCTCTTGACCTTTGGCTCGTGAAGAAACTAAATATAACAGGGTATCCCGAGCTTGGAGGAGTCATGGTGAACTGTCCTGAGTGCGAGACCGATCTGGACATTGAGGAAGATGAAGTCGATGAAGGCGAAGTCGTGTCCTGCCCCGAGTGCGGCAGCGACTTTGAAGTGATTACCGCCAACCCCATCGAACTCAAACCGGTGGACGACGAAGAATACGAAGACGACGAGGACGAAGAGAAGGTCCCGAAGGCTGCCGACGACGGGGACGACGACTGAAGCCTGACTTCTATCTCGCAACACGCCGGAAGCTGGTATGCACGGCGACGGCCGCTCTGGTTCTCGCTGTGCTGCTGACAGGCTGCCCTTCGCTTGCCGGCGAGCCGCACCAGGAAAAGCCCTACGCCCTCATCTATGGCACCGTATTCGATCCCGACGGTGTTCCTGTCTACGGCGTGAAGGTCAAAATCCGCCGCGCAGAGGAAAAGAAGACCCGCTGGGAACTCATGTCCGACCATCGGGGCGAATTTGCTCAACGTGTGCCTCCCGGCAAGGCTGATTATGTCGTCTGGGCCGACTTCAAAGACTATAAGTTGCCTTCTGGCAGGCACTTGAAGCCTGGTACGGAGGTAACCGTCCATATTTACAACGAAGAGCGCGCCGACACCGGCCTGCATCTAATCTGGTAGGGTAGAAGACACAATAATCGAGGAAAGGGGCACATATGAAGAAGACGATCATTGCTTCTGCGATTGCTGCTTCGCTTCTGCTTCTGTTCTCGGCTTCGGCGGTGGCGTCTCCGCCACCCCAGTTTGGCAACCGCCCCAAGGCGGACACCAGCCGTTTATTGACTGGCAAGGTGCTGGACAAATCCGATAGTCCCCTGCCCAACGCTGTCGTCTACCTGACCAACACCCGCACGCGCGCGGTCAAGACCTACATCGTCAGCCAGGACGGCAGCTACCGATTCCCGGCGCTCCAGCCGAACCTCGACTACGAAGTCTACGCCCAGCACAACGGCCGGAAGAGCGACGTCAAGACCGTCAGCCAGTTCGACGACCGCCAGCAGGTATCGATCAACCTGAAAATCGACAGCAAATAACCCTCGTAGTGCAGGCGTTACGTCACCCGGCGGTAACTTGTCCCTCTCGAGGCGTTTTCGCTACATTCTCAAAAGACGCCTATGACGCTCTTCGCCGCCGCGACCGTCGCCTTGTTTGTGGCCGGGGCGGTGATCTACGCCGTAACCCTGTACAACGAACTGGTCGGCTTGAAGGTCGAAAACGACCGCGCGTTCGCGAACATCGACGTCCTTCTCAAGCAGCGTCACGACGAAATACCCAACCTGGTTTCCAGCGTCAAAGGCTACCTGGATCACGAGCGCCAGACGCTGGAAGCAGTCACCCTGGCTCGGACTGCTTCGATCGGAGCCGCCAGCATTCCACAGAAAGCGCAAGCGGACCTGCGACTCAGCGGAGCGCTGCATGCTTTATTCGCAGTTGCGGAACGTTATCCCGACCTCAAGGCGAATCAGAATTTTCTCGCGCTCCAAAGACGTATTTCAGAATTGGAAGAACGCATCGCCGACCGCCGCGAATTCTTCAACGACGATGTCGCCAGCTATAACACCCGCATCGCGCAATTGCCCGAAGTCTTCTTGGCACGGCAAATGGGATTGCGGCCTCGACAGTTATTTCAGGTGAGCGATCAGGAACGCCAGCAGGTAGAAGTAAAACTGGCACGGGCGCAGGGGACTGCGTAACAAGCTAAACAACAATGTCATCCTGAGCGCAGTAGCTGGTTCGCGAAGCGAAGCAGCTGCGGAGTCGAAGGACCCCAACACCGCCAGCAGTGCCAAAGGATGTTGCAGGAGTTCTCACAACGCTTCCGGCATCACCAGGAGAATTCCCTGACGCGTCCTGAAAGAATTGATCTCGCAGGGGTCCTTCGACTACGCATTCGCTTCATATTCGTGAAGCAAATGTTCCGCTCAGGATGACAGTTGAGATTAAAGATAAAGGCCGCCAGCACTGGCGGCCTTTTGAGCTCTTCGACGCGAGAACCTAGTTGTTGTCCCCGCCCGCCCGCTTCCACGAGATCAGTTCGCCAATCGTCGAACTGGTCGAGGACGCCGGATGTTTGTAGGACTCCACTTCCTGCCGCGAAGCTTCTTCACCGACCGCCTTGATGCTCAGGCCGACTTTCTTCTCTTCCTGATTCATCTTGATGATCTTGAAGTCGAATTCAGCATTCGGCTCGAGCGTGACCGGCTGGCCCTTGTCATCGACCGCTTCCGAGTTGTGGCAGAGGCCTTCGACGCCGTCCGCAATTTCGACGAACGCGCCAAAGTTTGCTACCCGCAGAACCTTGCCGTGAACAATGTCGCCCACGCGATGCTGCGCGAAGAAGCTATCCCAAACGTCGGGCTGAAGCTGCTTCACGCCCAGCGACAGGCGGCGCTTGTCCGGCTCGATCGCGAGAACAACAGCCTTGACCTTGTCACCCTTCTTCAACACTTCCGAAGGATGCTTTACGCGCTTGGTCCAGCTCAGGTTGCTGACGTGCACTAAGCCGTCGATGCCGTCTTCGATTTCGATGAAGGCGCCAAACTCGGTCAGGTTGCGAACCTTGCCCTCGACTTCCATACCGACGGGATACTTGTCGTGCAAGGTGTCCCACGGATTCGACGCCAGTTGCCGCATGCCCAGCGAGATCCTGCGCTCGGTCGGATTCACGCTCAACACCACGCACTCCACCTGATCACCGACGTTGACCAGCTTCGACGGATGCTTCATCCGCTTCGACCACGTCATTTCACTCACGTGGACCAGGCCTTCGATGCCCTGTTCCAGTTCCACGAACGCGCCGTAATCGGTGACGCTGATCACGCGTCCGGCCACGTGCGCACCGACCGGATATCGATGTTCGGCATCGAGCCACGGATCGGGAGTGAGCTGTTTGAAGCCCAGCGAAACACGCTGCTTGTCCTTGTCGTACTTGAGGACCTTGACCTGAATCTGATCGCCGACATTCACCAGATCGCGAGGATGCGTCAGGCGTCCCCACGACATGTCGGTGATGTGCAGCAGGCCATCGATGCCGCCCATGTCGACGAAGGCGCCGTACTCGGTCAGGTTCTTCACCACACCGGTCAGGATCGCGCCCTCTTCCAGGTGCTCCAGCGTCTTGCCGCGCTTTTCCGTCTGCTCTTCTTCCAGAAGCTGCTTGCGCGAAACCACGATGTTGCCGCGCTTCTTGTTCAGCTTGATGACCGCGACTTCGATCGTCTGGCCCTTCATGCCGTCCAGATTGCGCACGGGCCGAAGATCGACCTGCGATCCCGGCAGAAACGCCTGGGCGCCGTCGATGTCGACCGTCAGACCCCCCTTGATGCGATCAATGACGATGCCTTTGATCGGCTTCTTCTCGTTGAACGCCTTCTCGATGTCATCCCACGCCCGCAGACGAGCAGCCTTCTGATGAGAGAGGTTGACGTAGCCCTCTTCGTTCATCCCCTTTTCGCGCATCACGTCGATCGGATCGCCGGGATTGAACTTTGGCTTGCCCTCGTGATCCGTGACTTCGGCGATGGGCACCATACCTTCGGACTTGGTGCCGATATCCACGACCACATGGGTCGCTGTCAGTTTCACGACCGTACCGTGGATGACGTTGTCTTCGCCAGCCGCTTCCTCGGACTCGGTGGTGAAGTTCTCGAGGGCGGTGGCAAAGTCGTCGCTCGAGCCGGCTCCGCCGGTATCTTGACTGGTTTCGTGAGCGGAGGCATCCGCCTCGGACGAATCCGAGCGCGACATTGCTTCGGGCTGAGTCGCGGTTGCGGGTTGTACGGGCTCCGGATGTTCCTCTAGGGCCGGGCCGTTGGTCAAGGTTTCAGTAGCGTTTGTCATGGGTTCAAGGCTTCGGGCTGTGCTGTCATCGAACAAAGTCAATAGCCTCTCTGGGTGCCGCACACTTCGGCGTGCGACGGATGCGGGAACGGTGTGTAGCGGACTGCTGGCGGTGGTCGTTGGTTGTGTTGAGGCCGTCCTGGCGGAAGACCTTAATGACAATCCCAGCTTGCCGGAAACGTCGCTTCGAACCCGCGTCCAAAGGGGACTCTTGGACTATAGCAATCGCCTCCGAACAGTGTCAAACCAGAAACCCCGCTTCCGGCCTTCGATCGAAGAAATTTACCGTTC
Source organism: Terriglobales bacterium (assembly GCA_035569025.1). Lineage (GTDB taxonomy): Bacteria > Acidobacteriota > Terriglobia > Terriglobales > Acidobacteriaceae > Acidiflorens. The sequence continues at coordinate 14,059 of DATMNN010000089.1, read as the reverse complement.
CTTTACATCTCGCATCGGGAGGTAACCATTACCCGGCAGACTGCGAGGCGAGAGTCTTTGTCGGACGCCGTTCGGGGTGATTTTCCTGTCTGTTCGGAAGAGTGCCCGACCCACAAACGCTTCTGCTACCCTCGCTTCATGGACTATCTCTGGACCCCATGGCGCTACGCTTATGTGACCGGCGCCGCTCCCGCATCCGGATGCATCTTCTGTAGTGCTCCGCGTGAGACTGACGAAAAGGCCCGCATCGTCCATCGCGGCACACACTGTTACGCGATCCTCAATACTTTTCCCTACACCAACGGCCACGTCATGATTGTTCCGTACGCGCATCTGGATGAATTGCACAAACTGCCCGCCGACGCGGCCCAGGAAATGATGACCCTTACGCAACGGATGGAAGTCATCCAGCGCGAACTCTACCGGCCCGATGGCATCAATCTGGGAATGAATATTGGACACGCTGCTGGCGCCGGGGTCGCAGGACACATCCACATGCACATCCTGCCGCGCTGGGTTGCCGACGCAAATTTCGTCAGCGTGATCGGCGAGACGCGGGTCTTGCCCGAGGCCCTGGAAGTCACATGGGAGCGGATCAGGCGAGCGTGGCAGAAATCAACGAGCGATCCGACTCACGAATCATAAGTGCACTAAGTGTGCTCTGCACGACTTTGTCGCGTATCACACACAGCACTACTTATTCGATCTGGCGTTTCCTGCACTAGTAAGTAGTTAGTGGCCCAAGTGATTTTGCTCGCTCGTCTGTGATCCCACAAACTTGAAGTGCCATGAAATCCCTCCCCCGGATGGCGCTCGCTCTACTTGTGTCTGCCTGGCCGCTTTCTCATGCGGTGGCTCAGCAGCTCCAATGTAGTCCCAGTAGCCACGATTACGGTCAAGTGCAGATTGGTACTTCCACGCAGTATGTCTTTCAACTTTCCAACACCGGCAGCCGCGCTCTTTCCATCAGTTCCAAAGGCAAAAGTAGCGCTGAATTTAGATTCAGCAAGTTCAACCTGCCGATCACGCTGCAGCCGGGGCAAAGCACTCGGATGGCCGTCAACTTCGTGCCGTCCGCGTCTGGAACGATCACTGGCACGCTTACCCTGCACAGTAACGCCAAGAATCCCACGCTCTCGGTCGGAGTCTCCGGAACCGGTGTAGCTGCAAAGACGGCTACACTCGGCGTTTCGCCCACGAGTCTGAATTTCGGAAATGTCACGGTCGGTTCGCCGTCCAGCCTTCCGTTGACTCTCTCAGCCTCGAATGGAACTGTGACGATCTCTTCCGCACAGGTGAACAGCTCGGAATTCACGATCTCTGGGTTGGGATTGCCTAAAACCATAGCGACTGGCCAGAGCGTGACGGCGACCATAACCTTCACTCCGAACGCTTCGGGTACAGCCACCGCAAACCTAACCCTGATCAGCGATGCCGTGAACTCGCCCACTACGGTGCCTTTGACTGGCGTGGGTGTCGCCGTGAAGGCGCACAGCGCGGATCTTACCTGGACGGCCAGCCAGGACGTCGTGATCGGATACAACATCTATCGCGGCAGCACGAAGGGCGGTCCCTACACAAAAATCAACACAGTTCTTGACGCGACCACTAGTTACACCGATAACACGGTCAGCGCAGGCGCAACTTACTACTACGTTGCCACCAGTGTCGATTCCAACAATGTGGAGAGCGCTTACTCGAACGAAGTGCGAGTTGTAATTCCGGCCCCATAGATTGGCGAGGCTACTGTCCGAACTGTCGGCCGAAGAATTCTTCTGTCGCTTTGTACGCCTTGATCCAGCTCTTCCACATCAGGAAGTCGTGGATCTCGTCTGGATAAATGAGTTCCTCGACGTGGACGTTCTGCGCCCGCAGCCGTTGCAACAGATCTACGGTTTGACTGAACTCTACGTTTCGATCGTCATCGCCGTGAATGAGTAGAACCGGCGACTTCCACGTGGCAATCGCCGCGTTGGGCGACGACTGAAAAGCAAGTTTCAAAGCGGCGTCGCGATCGGGAGCGTCCTTGGGAAATTCTTCCCCAAAATCAGACCAGTCGTGGACGCCGTGGGAATCCACGCCCGCCGCAAACATATCGGAATTATGCGCGAGCCCCATCGCCGTGAGATAGCCACCGTACGATCCGCCCCACAGTCCGATTTTCTTCGCATCAACGTTGGGCAGAGTCTGGAGATAATGGCCAGCAGCCACGATGTCCTTGTACTCCGCCCCGCCGCGAGGCCCACCGTCCGCCGGCTCCCGAAAATGGCGGCCGTACATGATTCCAGTTCGATAGTTGACGGCCAGCACGACGTATCCCCGGCTGGCCAGATACTGATTCATCGCATAGGCATTGTGGTAGTAGTCCATGTAGTGAAAGCCGAGCATCATCTGCCGGATCGATCCGCCGTGAATGAAGATGAGCGCAGGCCTGCGCCCTCCCTCCCTCGGCTCGAATAACTGCCCGTGAATCTTCCATCCATCTTCCGCTTTGAAAATCACCTGCTTCGGAGTCACAAGTTGCGCGGAGGGAAAGTCCCCCGGCAGCGCGGCCTTCGCGATCATGTCGCGGCCTTGTTGCGTAACCACGTAGGGCATTGCCGGACTGGTGGCGGTGGACCCAATGCACGCGACCTTGCCAGCCACTTCAACCGGCGCCCACTCCATCGTCGCGCCGCGAGTGAGTGGGACCGGAGATCCACCCTCGACTGGCACCCGCCAGAGATGCCGGCGGTCGACGTCATCTTGATTCGAGGAATAAATCACGGACGCGCGGTCCGCGCTGAGAGCAACATCCTCAGTCTCGAACTTCCCGGGAGTCAGCAATGTCGCAGCTCCGCCCATTGTGGCGACGGAATACAGGTGGTTCCAGCCATCCTGCTCAGATGAAAACACAATGCGATTCTTGGCGGCGAACAGAAACGACGCGTCGGCGGTTAGGGCGGGCAGCGAATCGTCTAGAGCCTGCCCGCTCTTCCAGATTTCCTTCGACGAATCTTTGGCGACGTCATAAACCCAAATCGACCAGGGCAGTGGCGTCAGCGGAATGATGGGCTGCTTCATCTGCTTACCGACCAGGCGGATGAATGCAATCTGACTCCCGTCCGGTGACCAGCGGGGCGCAAGGTCGCGGTCCGCGCTGGGAGAAAGATAGTGCAGCCCGTTCTTTCCAAATTCGTAGATGACCACAAAGCTGTGATCGCCGCGGTCACTGACGAATGCGATCTTCTTTCCGTCCGGTGACCACTTGGGCTGTGAATTATTGCCGCGCGCGAATGTCAGGGCCTTGGCCTTGTCTTTACCCGAGACCGGAGCAATCCAGATCTGTTTCTTCGCCGACCACACAGCCGATTCCCCGTTCGGCGAAGTCTGGATGTCCTCGCATCCTTCTTCGTCGCAGCCCATCTCGCCCAGCAGACGCGGCTCGCCTTTGTCGACGTCAACAGCCCAGACCTGCTGCGTGCGCTTTTCCACTCCACTCGTCGGATCAGCGATTTCACCCGCGCTATTGGCCTCGGTACCGCGAGCGTAGACGACCGTGCGTCCGTCGGACGTGAGTTTCAGGGCCGCGAGTGGCATGCCATCATCGCCTGTGTAGTGGGTGACCGGTCGCCCTTCAAAATTGGGAGCGTCCGCCACCCAGACGTTGTGCTCACCCGTGGCGGTGAACTGCCAGGCGATCCGTCCGGACTGCTGGGATGCAACCAGATTGGTAGGGAACGGCGAACTCATGACTTGTTCGATAGAGAATCCTGAAGAAGTCTGCGCTCCGCACTGACTACAAACTATCCAAAACAATAACCCGACAGCCGACCATATTCGATTTTCCATGCGCGCAGCCTACGCGAATCGCACCCGACTCACAACTGCTGCCGCAATTCAAATGGATTATGGGGAGACAAAGAGCGGGAAAATCAGGAGGGAAAATTGAAAGGGCCGTGACATTGGTTACGCTCTAGCCGCCAGCTCCTGCGAGGGAGCTAACTGCGTGGACGCATGCACCGTCACGACCCTCGATGTGACCACCGCTTTCGCAGTTCCAAACCCCGGCTGAACCTCGCAGAACAGTCGGTTTTTTCGGGTCTGGCAGCTTGCCGAGTCGCCTCAGCTTGCCCGTCACTCAGCCTACTTCAGGCCCGCCACGATTTATTTTGGCGTTCCCTTTCAGCCGTCGACGGGAGCCAAGTTAAAGGCAACACCCATAAATGTCAATGCCGCATTTCGGTGCAATTGAAGAATCAAAAAGACTTGCCGATGATTGTTACAAGTCTATGAATAAGAAACGTTTGCTGAGTCGACAAATAGTTCGGGACACATTTTGCACAGAATCTTGCACAGAAATCCGAGCGGGCGTGACACATCGTATTCGGAAAAACAGTTATATCTTGACGGAACGCCGCGTCGTCCCGCATGTTGGTAGCAATGGGTTTGCAATGTCTGCTTTCGTAGCTTATGTGGATGGCGGTTCTCTGGGCAATCCAGGGCCGTCTGGTATTGGCGTTGTGATGGACACACCCGAAGGCGCTCCCATTCGCATTTCCAAGTGGATCGGCCACCAGGACAACAACGTGGCCGAGTACGTGGCCCTGCTGGAAGCGCTGCAGTGCGCACTCAACCTGAAGGCCAGCGCTTTGCAGGTGTACTCAGATTCCCAGGTTGTAGTCCGCCAGATGCGCGGTGAATATGAATGTCGCAGTCCGCGCCTGTACTCCCTCCACTGGATTTGCCGCAAGCTGGCCCGTTCGCTCGAGTTTTCCATTCAGCACGTAGCGCGAAAAGAAAACGCCGAGGCCAACCGACTGGCAAACGCAGGGGCCCGCCTGCGTGATCCGCATTCCTCCATAGCAGTCGTGTAGAAACTCAGATTGTAGGTCCAGACACTCTTGTCCGACGCCGTTGCTTTTGGTTTTCCTTAAAGACGCGTTCGCACCGTCTGCATCCACTTCCACGCGCTCGATACGATTTCCTTGAGTCCTCTTGCAGCTTTCCAGCCCAGCACTTTCTGAGCCAACGCTGGGTCCGCCACCAGCACCGGCGGATCGCCCGCTCGCCGCGGCCCGAACTTGTGTCGAACCGGACGCCCGGTCGCGGCTTCGGCCGCAAGCATTACTTCGAGTACGGAATTCCCCGTACCCGATCCGAGATTAAGCGCGATCGACTCGCCGCCTTTCTCCAGATGCTGTAGGGCCCGTACGTGCGCCTCGGCCAGATCGGTCACATGAACGTAGTCGCGCACGCACGTTCCATCGGGCGTGGGATAGTCGGTTCCGAATATTTTCAACTCGGCGCCGGTGCCATTCTCGGTTGCGGCGAGGGCCAGCGGAATCAGATGAGTTTCAGGAGTATGTAACTCACCGATTTCGCCGCTTTCGTCAGCTCCGGCGGCGTTGAAGTAACGGAGTCGCGCCGACCGCAGCCCGTAGGCGCGGTCGTAGGCTTCGAGCACATATTCGCAAAAAAGCTTCGACGTGCCATAGGGATTGACCGGCTGCCGCGGATTGTCCTCCGTGATGGGGATCTTCGCCGGTTCGCCATAAACAGCGCAGGTCGAAGAAAACACAAACCGACGAATCCCCGCGTCCACGGTCAAGTTCAAAAGATTCAGGGCGGCTTCAACGTTATTGTGAAAATATTTTCTGGGATTCTCAACTGATTCGCCCACATAGGCATGAGCGGCGAAGTGCATGACCCCGTCCACGCGCTTCAACGCAGATCCCAGCTTGGCGCTGTCGGCGATTTCGCCTTCGATCAGCTCAAAGCCTTGCGTCAGACGACGGTGTCCGTTGACCAGACTGTCGTAGATGATTGCTTCATATCCAGCACGCTTCAATGCACGCGCCGCATGACTGCCGATATACCCCGCGCCACCCACCACCAGAATTGCCAATGGACTAAACCCTCGTTCTTTCGTTGATCAACTCTTCTATTTGATCGGATTGAAAGATGACTTGCAAGGAGACGGGTTTCGATTTTCAATCGAACCGGACCAACCTTTCCACCGTGCTGGACGACCCAATTCGAAGCCCGAAAACGACTTCCGCCGAAGAGCCTGAACTTTCCGTTGTGCTTCCGTGCCTGAACGAGGCACGCACGCTGCCCACTTGCATCGCCCAGATTCAGCGCGCGATTGCCGGCCACGGCCTTTCCGCGGAGGTCATCGTCGCGGATAACGCCAGCACCGACGACTCGGCGGATATCGCGAGCAAGCTGGGAGTACGAGTCGTCGCCATCGCTGAGCGGGGTTACGGCAATGCGCTGATGGGCGGAATCGCTGCGGCACGCGGACGCTACGTCATCATGGGCGACGCCGACGCGAGCTACGACTTCGGCGACATTCCGAAATTTCTCGAGCAACTGCGCGCCGGCGCCGATCTCGTCATGGGAAACCGTTTTCGCGGGGGCATCCAGAAAGGCGCCATGCCCCTTCTGCACCGCCATGTCGGCAATCCCCTGCTGAGCTTTCTGGGGCGCCTCTTCTTCCGCGCTCCGTGCCGAGACTTCCATTGCGGCTTGCGCGGCTTCAGCATGCAGGCCTATCGCCGCATGAACCTGCAAACCACCGGCATGGAGTTCGCCAGCGAAATGGTAGTAAAAGCGTCTCTCTTCGGGATGAAGATTGCCGAAGTCCCGACCACGCTTTCTCCCGCTGGCCGTGATCGTCCGCCGCACCTGCGAAGCTGGCGCGACGGATGGCGTCACCTGCGCTTCCTGATGATGTACAGTCCGCGCTGGACGTTTCTCTACCCCGGCGCGGCGCTCATGATCGCCGGTACAGCAGTCGCGTTGTGGTTGCTGCCCGGCCCACGCACACTGGGATCGATCACCATCGACATTCATACGCTGCTCTATGCGGTGATGGCGATCCTGATTGGTTTTCAGATGGTGACGTTCTCCATTTTCACGAAAGTGTTCGCGATCACCGAAGAGCCGATGCCTGAAGACCCGCGCCTGACCTGGCTCTTTCGCCACTTCCGGCTCGAAACCGGACTGGCGATCGGCGCGCTCATGATGACGGCGGGTGTCGGCCTCACGGCCTATTCGCTGTTTCTCTGGAACGCTCATCATTTCGGCCCCATGGACCCCGTCCGGCTGGTCCGTGTGGTGGCAACCACGATGGTGCTGTTCACGATGGGCGTGGAAATCTGCCTCGCCAGCTTCCTTCTGAGCATTCTTGGATTGTCGAGAAAATAAGAATGCGGTGATCCGTGCCTCTACAACTTCCTCTCGCGTCCTTCTCTTTCCCGTTCCAGCACCATCCGGTCAAACGCGTGCGGCAGCGATTCGCAACGGGAATAGGGCCCGGGTTTATAGGCGCGCGATTTGATTCCAGCGTGCGACAGTTCTGAGATCGCCCAGTCCTCGCGGTTGGTGGTATCCCAGAAGTCGATCGCGTCATCGGCTTCGAAGTTGGGCTTCGCCATTTCTGCGGGATGGAAATGCCATTCGCAGATCACGTCGGTGTGATCGACAGCTCGCGGCCACAGCGTATGCGTCATCACATAGTCGGGGTGCAGGCTGATGAACAGATTAGGAAATACCGCGTAATAATAAACCCTGCTGCGTTCTTCTGCGGTAAGTCCCAGAAGGTAATCGCGGCGCAGGCTGCCGTCTTTGGACATGGTCTGCGCACCGCCCTGAAATTCCATCGTGCCGCCGATATATCCGCGATGAGGTTCATCGTTTTCGCCGGAAAGGTAGTCGGTGATCGCGCTGAGCGACGGATGCAGAATCGGACAATGCAGGCACTCGTTGTAGTTCACAACCATTAGTTTCCAGTTAGCCTTCACCTGATACTCGATGCGCCGATGCATGCGCAGATCAGCCATCCCCCAGTTCGCGAACTTCTGCGGCAGGTCTTCCAGTTGGCTGACCAGTGAGTCGGGCTGCGGGTTCATGTTGATGAAGATGTGCCCGTCCCAAACATCCAGCGCGACCCGGTTCAGCGGATAGTCTTCCCGGCAGAATCCATCGTGCATGTGAGGAGCCCCAATCAGGCTGCCGTCAAGCCCGTAGGTCCAACCGTGATACGGACATTGGATGCGCCCCGCAAACTGCCCTTCCGTAGCCGAGCACAGCCGCGTGCCGCGATGCCGGCACACATTGAAAAACGCCTGTAACCTGTTCTCGCGATCGCGCGTGACAATGACACTCTCGCCCGCAACCTCGCGCAGAAAGTATTCACCCGGTTTCTGGACCTGCTCCGTGCGTCCGGCGCAGATCCATGTCTGGCAATAAAAGCGTTCCAGTTCCTCCCGGAAATAATCCAAGTCGGTGTAATAACGCGCCGGCAACGTGGTGGGGACGGAGAAAGTCTGCATTCTTCTTCTCAGCAGTCAGCGCTCAGCCATTACCGTCCTGTACGATTGACGAGAGAAGCCGCTGCATACGCGGGAAGTCTAACACCACAGCCATTGAGCGGCAGAAGAACAAGAGGAGCTGCTTGGTCTTCCGTTGTGGGGATCGAGGCTAACGTGCGAGGCATCCGTGATGCTAGTTCTGCGGATTTGGAGAGCCTGCCTTTGAGACACCGTCCAATTTTGGGGCCAACTTTTCCTGCTCCTCCACATACTCTCGGAGCTTTTTTACAAGGTTTGCGATGCCCGTGTGGGTACTCCAGCTTGTGCCCACATTCTTGGAGGCAGACCAAATGACTTTCTTGGACGAAGGTTGCCACACATCCAGGATGAAGAATGATTGCCCAACGTTGACGCTTCCAGTAACGCCCGGACTTATCACCGGAACATAATTGGCCTCACCCTTCTCGTACGCGCGAATCACCAGATCCGCGCCCTTGATATCGGGCACCAGCGTGAACCGTCCCCATTTTTCGAGTTCCTTGCGGCAAGGCTCTTCAAACGGCGTCGAGTCAACGAGTTCCTTCTTTAAGAATCCCTTGGTTTTGTAGTAGCGGACGTGGCCGGTGATGATATAGACACTTTTTGCCTGTAACAATGCTCGAGCCACTTCAGGCTGCGGCGGCGCGTCTTCTCCCAAGGCTAAACCGGAGACCACACCTAGAATCATCCAAACCAGCCACAACAATCGCGACGCTTTCATGTTCCCTCTACAGGTGAAACCACGGACGGAGTCACGCTTGAGGAATATCAGGCATCGCCGAAACGGGAAAGATTACAGAGGTCATCAAGATTTGGTCGGGACGGCGAGATTTGAACTCGCGACCCCTTGCACCCCAAGCAAGTGCGCTACCAGGCTGCGCTACGTCCCGACACTTTGCACTGCCGAGACCGGCAGCGCGGGGTTGACTCGACGATTTTATCACTATGCGGCCGGGGCATGCTGGCGCAGGTCATAATGAAAGACCGCAGCTATGCCCGACCTTGCCGGCTCTCTCCATGACCGCTACGTTGCTCCGCGCCGCGTACGCATCCTCGCCAATCTTGTCGCGCCGCTCCTCCCCGAGAACGCCCGCGTGCTCGATGTGGGATGTGGCGACGGTGCAGTCAGCCGGGCGATTCAGCAATTGCGCCCCGATCTACATATCGAGGGCGTCGAAGTGTTGCTGCGCGACAGGTCCGAGATTCCGGTGGCGGCCTACGATGGAAAGAATCTTCCGTTTCCTGACCAGTCTTTCGACTGCGTAGTGATGGTCGACGTGCTTCACCACGAGAACGACCCGGCCCGGCTTCTTCGCGAGGCGGCGCGGGTAACGTCGCAGTGCGTCGTGGTTAAGGACCACCTGCTGGAAGGCCTACTCGCCGCACCTACGTTGCGATTCATGGATTGGGTCGGCAATGCGCGCCACGGCGTGGCGCTCCCCTATCGCTACTGGCGGCGCGCCGAATGGCAACTGGAAATCGAGCGGGCTGGCCTGGCTCCGGTCACCTGGGACGAGTCGTTGCGGCTCTATCCGTGGCCGGCCAGCCTGGTGTTTGATCGGGAGCTGCATTTCGTGTCCCGGCTGGAGAAGCGGCAGATGGAATAAGCGCATTCGCAAATGGTCTGCGGTAAACTGACCTTAACCACCCCAACCGGGTCGTCCCCAGGCATTTTGGAAGTCAAGGATGGGCATCCATGACTGGACTACAAATCAATCGCATTAGCTTGAAGATCGCGATCGTCCTATCGGTGATCGCGTTCCTTACCGTGTTAACCGGGTACCTGCAGCCTCCGCAACCGGATGAAGGCGCTGGCGCACACATCTTTCAGATCGACATCGTTCTGCTGGTACCGACACTCCTGCTCTTCCTGGCGACAGCGGATTGGAAAAAGCCATTGCGGAGCGTACGTCCGCTGGCGGTTCCGGCCGTGGCTCTGATCCTCGCATTCGCAGCGTTGTATTACCTTGAGCACTACCGCTAACGACGATCATCGACAAGTCCGCCCTCTTCCTGCGAAACTAGTTCCGCATTCTGCATTCTTCCTAACCCATGCGAATTCTTTTTGTGCTTCTATGCGCCATCGTTTGTGCAACCTGTTTAGCGGACGCCCAGACCCCATCCACTCCTGACCTCATGCCCCTGCCCGCGAAGTTGCAACCGGGCGCGGGCCAACTGGTGATCGATCAGCTATTCACCGTGGCCGTCACCGGCGCTCGCGATGCGCGGCTCGATGCCGGCGTTCCCCGATTCCTCGACCAGTTGAGCCGCCAGACGGGAATGCCCCTGAACAAACAGCTCGTCGATTCCGCAAAAGCCACACTGGTGATCCACAGCGACAGCGCTGGCCGCGCGGTACAGGAACTTGGCGAGGACGAATCCTACTCGCTCGAAGTCACCGCCACGCGCGCGACGCTTAATGCGCCCAATCCGTTGGGTGCGCTGCACGGACTACAGACTTTTCTGCAACTCGTCGCGACCACTCCTTCCGGCTTTGCGGTTCCGGTCGTGTCGATTCAGGACCAGCCGCGCTTTGCATGGCGCGGATTGCTCATCGACGTCAGCCGCCACTTCTTCCCGATCGAGGTGCTCAAGCGCAATCTCGAAGGCATGGCGGCCGTGAAGCTCAACGTCCTGCACTGGCATTTGTCGGACGATGAAGGATTTCGCGTCGAAAGCAAGAAGTTTCCCAAACTCCAGGAACTCGGTTCGCAAGGCGATTACTACACGCAGGCGGAAATTCGCGATTTTCTTGCCTACGCGCGGGAGCGTGGCATCCGCGTGGTGCCGGAATTCGATATGCCCGGACACAGCCGGTCATGGGTAGCGGCCTATCCCGAACTGGCCAGCACGCCCGGCCCTTTTGAGGCAGGGAGGATCCAGGACGCCGACACGGTGATCGATCCCACGCGCGACGAAACTTACAAATTTCTCGATAAGCTCATCGCTGAAATGGCGGGCCTGTTCCCGGACGCCTACTTCCACATCGGTGGCGACGAGGTCAACAACAAGCCGTGGGATTCGAATCCCAAGATTCAGGAATTCATCCACGCGCACGGCATGAAGGACAATCAGGACCTCCAGGAATATTTCAATCAGCGCCTGGAGAAAATCGTCAGCAAGCACGGCAAGATCATGATGGGTTGGGACGAAATCCTGCATCCTGATTTGCCGAAGCCGGTTGTGGTCCATTCGTGGCGCGGACAGGAATCGCTCGCGGCCGCCGCGCGAGCCGGCCACGGCACGCTGCTGTCCTACGGCTACTACCTGGACCTGATGTGGCCTGCCGCGCGCCACTATGCGGTCGATCCGATGTCCGGTGACGCCGCCACGCTGACGCCCGAAGAGTCCAAACACATCCTCGGCGGCGAGGCCTGCATGTGGGCCGAATACATCACGCCCGAAACCATCGATTCGCGCATCTGGCCGCGCATGGCTGCAGTCGCCGAACGCCTGTGGTCTCCGCAGAACGCGACCGATCCGAAATCGATGTATGAGCGGCTGGACCAGATGAGCGTTCGCCTGGGATGGCTCGGCCTGACCCATGACTCGAACTATGTGCCGATGCTGCGCCGGCTGGCTGGTGGCGACGACATTCGCGCCCTGCGCGTGCTAGCCGACGCGGTGGAGCCCACTAAAGATTACACGCGGTCGGAAGTCTGGCCGGAGCCTCCGGTGAAGCGCGTGCCTCTGAACCGGCTGGTGGACGTCGCACGGCCTGAAAGTTCAACGGTCCGCCACTTTAGCGAAATTGTGGAAGCCTATGCGCAGAGCGGTTACAAAGATTCTGTGATCGAAGCCCAAATTCGATCATGGCTTGTGAAGTGGCAGGGTAACCACGCGACTCTGAAGCCGGTCCTGGAGCAATCGTTCCTGCTCACGGAAGCCCTGCCCCTGTCCGAGGATCTTGCCACTCTCTCCAGCGCCGGGTTGCAGTCGCTCGATGCCATCAAGAGCAATCAACCCCTCCCGGAATCCTGGCGTGCCGAGCAGCTCGCAGTCGTTGACCGCTCCATGAAGCCGAGGGCCAATCTGCTGATCATGGTCGCACCCTCGATTCAAAAGCTAATCGAGGCAGCCTCGCCGCAGACAAGCAAACCGTAGCCCGGCGGTTCTTGCTAAATGGCGGTTCTCATAACCTCTGGAGCTTCAGAGCTGTCAGGGAATCTCTTTTGTCTGCGGCGCATCCAAGCTAAGAATCGGACGGCCTCCTCTCGCGCAAATCCACGCTCACCGATGTCGGGCCGCCGCAACTTCTATACTCAAGATTCCAAGGAGAGACTCATGGCCAAGAAGAACTCACCTCCCAGCCAACCTCGACTGTCCCCGAATCCGCGCTACCACCAGAGAGCGCCTGAACTCCAGCAATTTGGCACCGTTGCGAACCGCGGCCCCCTGCAATTGGAAGAACCGGTGCGCCTGGAAATGACGGAGCGCCTGAATCAGCTCCTCGCCGACACCATGACCCTGCGGGACCTCTACAAGAAGTCGCATTGGCAGGTCTCCGGACCGACCTTCTACCAACTGCACTTGCTCTACGACAAACACTATGAGGAGCAGGACGAAGTCGTGGACACGATAGCCGAGCGCATCCAGTTGCTGGGCGGAATCAGCATAGCGATGGCCGCTGATGTAGCGGAAACGACGCGCATCGAGCGTCCGCCCAAGGGACGCGAAGAAGTGCCCGTGCAATTGTCGCGCCTGCTGGACGCTCACCAGGAAATCATCCTGTATTGCCGCGAACTAGCCGAGCGCGCCGATAAACTTGGCGACGATGGCACCAACGATCTCGCCGTCAGCGATGTGCTCCGCCTCAATGAATTGCAGGTCTGGTTCCTCAGCGAACACCTGGTCGAAGAACCGCTCGTCAAAGCCGGCCCGATTGCGAAATCCGCCTGATTGGGATGGAAAGAATTGATTGGTAGAGACGCGGCTTGCCGCGTCTCATGCCGATTCCACCGAGGCGGCGTCTAACGGCGCGCGGACAGCATCTGTAGGATTTCCTTCAGTTCGTGCCTAAGGTGCGCCACGTTGATCTGGGATCGCACAGGGAACGGAAGCGCCGTCTGATTACGCTCCGCCTTGGTTTCTTCTTTCAGTTGCCCGCGCGCGCCCGCGATCGTAAAGCCATCTTCGTAGAGCAGCTTCTTGATGCGCAGCACTGACTCCACATCGCGCCGTCGATACATCCGCTGGCCGGTACTGCTCTTTACCGGCTTGAGCTGCGGAAACTCGGTCTCCCAAAAACGCAGCACATAGGCCGGAAGACGGCACAGGCGGGCCACTTCGCCAATCCGGAAATAGAGTTTGTCGGGAATGATGACTTCCGCGCTCCGGTGCTTCCTGGCCGCGGGTTTCGTTCGGGGACTCATCACTTGCTCACCGTGGGCACCAAACATCTGTACCGCGTTTCTAGCACGGTTGCCCTCAGCGGGACAACTGCTTTTCGTACATTCGTCGGGTCGTGTACTCAACACCCGCAATGTGCAAACCGCGTCTCTACCATTTGCGTTTTTTGCAGATAATGAAAAGCCTCCGAAGAGGTGCTTCTCTTCGGAGGCTCTAGGGAACTTCTGAGAACGAGCGTCCTGCTCGCTTAGTGTTTCTTTTTCTTGGCGGCTTTCTTCTTGGTTGCCATGAAGTGTATCCCTCCGTTTTGAACGATTTTGTTTCTCCCAAGGTTCTCGACAAGGCACCTTGATGCCTGCGCTACTCAACTTGTG
>DATMNN010000088.1:0-47821 GCA_035569025.1 Terriglobales bacterium | reverse complement strand
GAGAGTCAAAATCTATGCGGGCCTTGTGGAGAAAGACAAAGCCTTCGAGTGGCTGGAAAAAGCTTATGAGGACCACTCCATAGTAAGCGTCGGGTATATCAAAACGAACCCCATGTTCGATTCGCTGCGCTCGGACCCGCGTTTCGCCGATTTTCTCCGCCGGACAAATCTGCAATCCTAACCGGCGAACTATCCCACACGATCGAACCCCCGAAGAAGCCCGGCGTCGGCGCGGTACATTCCTCCCGTATCAGGGGCCGCCCGGAAGTTATGGCCTCGGAACACACTTTCAACGACGCGGACCAGAAGTCGGCTTCTGGGAAATTGCCACTTCCACTGACTCTTGCTTGATTTAATGCCCAAGTCAAAACAAACGACTTATCGCAGCGGTAAAGCGTTGCAAAACCAGAGTTCTTCAGAAAACTGTTCAGGTATTCGGGGTCTGACCCCGCCCTGCAAAGCGGAGCAAACGACATTGGTCTCACTGCACGATAATCTTCCCGAGCAGAGTTGTTTTGTTCACTGCATTTTCGACCCGCAAAGGAATTTCGCCGGGCGTGTCTGGCTGAAATTCAAAATCGTAGGCTTCCCCGGAAGCCAGATGCACAGCGGCTTCACTGGTGATTGCCAGTCGCGGTGGTAGCGTGGCGCCGTCCTTGGCGATGGCGTGCCACGTCACTGGTTGATCTTTGTTCCCGAGCTGAAAATTGGCGGGGAGATTTGGCGCCATATCGATCAGGCGCAGCCGGTACTTGACGCCGTGTTTCAGTTCCATTGGGATGGGCGCTTCCATCCCGTTGATCGTCATTCGCGTGGCTGTGAAGTCCTGATCGCGAGTGCCGAGAACCAGCAGTTTGTCGTGCTCCGGGTTGAAGGTCTCGCCCGGATCGAGCACGATGAGCGCTCCGTAAACGCCGCCGGAGAGTTGATCCGGATCCGCCGCATGCGTGTGATAGATGAAAGTTCCCGCGCGGTTCGGTGTAAAGCGCGCGGTAAAACTGCCGCCGGCTGGAATCGGAGCAGTCACTTGATTCCCTGCCCCGCCGCCAATCACTCCATCGTAATAACTTTCGAGTTCAATGCCGTGCCAGTGAATGGAGGTCGGACCGGCCAGGTGATTCACGACCGTGATTTCGGTCGACTCACCTCGTGTTACCACGATCGGAGGGCCCATTGATTTGTCTCGCGAGGCGACGATCTTTTTGCCTTCGCGCACAGAACAAGAGAACGTGGGCGACTTCGCACTTTCCGCCGTGGGCTCGATCACAAGATCGATCTCGCGGGTTGGCGTAGCGTCGACGACAGGATGCGCTGAGGGCGCGGCATCCACGTTGATGACCAGCACCAGACCGGCCATGTCATTCATTCCGGCCATCGCCTCATGATGGTCGTGCTTACCGCCCGCCATCTCCGGCGTGCTGCTGTGGGTAGCGGCAACCTGGCTCAGCACCGGCACCCGCTCCTCCGACGAAATATGGGCCTGAAAATGGCAATGAAACAACCAGCGTCCCACGTGCTCAGGCTTCCATTCCAGCATCATGGTGTGTCCAGGCCTGAGATCCTCCGTTACGACCGATTGGCGCTCGCCGTCCGGGTAGAGCGTGTCTGATTCGAAGTCGCCCACGCTGAGCAGTTGATAGAAAGCTCCGTGCAAGTGCATCGGGTGTTCGCCAAAACTCGGGTTGATGACACGCCACCGGATGGTCTCGCCCTCGGTGTATTGCAATGGCTCGGTGTACGGATAGGACTTGCCGTTGATGCTGACCACTTCAAATGCCTGATGTAGTACGTCGGCGGGCGCGCGCATCGCATTGATTACGAATACGCGATCCGCGGGGACCGCACCGGGCGGGTCCACGATGAAAGCGCCATTCAGTTGGGAATCGGCGAAGAGCGGCTGGAGGAAGGTTCGGAACACACCTTTGTAAACTTCGGTTGTGCGCGCCCAATAGTAGTAGGTTCCCGGAGCACCAGCCTCGAAGCTCCAATCGCGCGTCTCGCCGGAGGCCAGCTCAACACCAGCTGTGGGATCGCCCGGACGCGTATTCAATCCGTACACGGTAGCCTTGAGTTTCAGCTTGTTCGTGACCGAGACGTGGACACTGGTGCCCGCCGGCATCCGCAGCAGCGGACCCGGAATCTGCGCGGGGTGCCCCACTTCGGCGAGCGCCTGTACGAAAAGCTCGGGACCGTCGTCGGCCTCGGGATGCCACGCGCCATTGCGAAGCTCGAGGTGGACGGTAAGTACTCCGGACTCCAGCTTGCCCGCCGGAGTCCGGTTCTGGTTGGCGGCGATTTCGTCAACCGCCGGCGTTTGCGCAGCCGCCACCACTCCTATGACAAAAACCGACGCCGCGCAAACCAAACTGCGGAAGAAAATAGATATACATCACCTCGACACAAGGACTGACTGTTATTGTGTCACACCGCTATCAGTACCCCTGATCGAAGGTCCTTGCTCTGGTTTTCTGAACAATTTCGCAACGCGCGGCCCAGCGGGTCGTCGCCTATCGTCCTCCGACTAGTCGTTCGGACTTTCATAGGCGCCGATATCGCATCCTACGGTGTCTTCCTTATCAGGACGCGGCTGCCCTCTCTGGTCGGTCTTGAGCAGCCGGCCTCTCTCGTTTTTGCAGCCGGCGGGGTTGCCAGCGTCGATGGCGGGACTTCCGCTCGGCAGCGCCATGGTCAGGGTCGGGCCCCCGTTGTTCTGTAGGGGGCCGAGGTTGGGGTTGGTTCCGTTCCGGTCGCCCGCCGCGCTGAAACCGCATGAGCTGTCACTGCTCAGGTTGTAGCCCATTGAGGTCATCGTCCCGGAGCAATTTCCACCGGAGGGGCTATTGGCGAAAATACTGTTCTGGATGGTCGCCGTGCCCGTATCGTTGAAGATGGCGCCGCCAGCGGGCACTCCACTGTTGCCGCTGAAGGTGCTGTTGTTGATGTACGCGATCCCTTCATTGGCGATCGCACCTCCTCCACCGATTGCCTTACTGGACGACTCCGTGTTCCCGCTGAAGGTGCTGTTGCTGATGGACAGTCTCCCGCCATTCAAGATGGCGCCACCATACGCCTTCACGGACGTCGCGTTATTCCCGCTGAACGTGCTGCCGGTGATGATGACTTTTCCGGTATTGAAAAGGCCGCCACCTGCCGCGGCGGAACTACTCACCGCGGAATTGCCGCTGATGGTGCAGTTGCTGATGGTGAGAGCTCCCAAGTTAAGAATGCCTCCACCGTTGGAAGAGACGCCATTCTGAATTGTCAACGCTGAAAGCGAGACGTGGGCGGTCTTCTTGGCGATCGTGATTGTGCGGGTGACGAGTCCGCCGTCAATGATCGTGGTCGCCGGACCGGCGCCGGTTAGCTTCACGCTCAGGCCGATGGTGAGATTCTCTTTGTAAGTGGAGGCAGCGATATTGATCGTGTCGCCAGCCACAGCGAGTCCGATCGCGCTCTGAATCTTCTGGCAGGCGGTTGCGGGCGACTTGCAGTCATTGCTGTCGCTTCCGTTCGTTCCGTCGACATACCAGGTGCCGGCAACGGCATTCGGTACCAACGCGACGAACAGGGCCAGAAGTAGAAAAAAGTTGACGGAGTGGGGCCTGGTTCTCATGATTTCCTCTTTTACCTGGGGGATTTTTGGCAATCAAACTCAGACGGTTGTGGTTCCCGGACGGGAGGAGCCCACGTTTGTGTGCAACGTTACCCACCGGTGGGAGGCGTGTCAAGATGCAGTGTTTTGCGCAAGATAGCTGGTTTTTTGCGGATGGTTAACGTGAATTGCCGGGCGAATAGACGAGACGCGATCATCAGGCCAAGAGGTGTTCTTAGCATGCGATATTCTTGCATCGTTGGATAGGCTGAGACGCTCATGAACGAATTCCGTAGGCGGTTTGCGCTTACTTTACTTCTCGCATCTCCGGCACAGTCACTCCTTGGTCAGTCCCAACCGGGTCGCACGACGCAAACTCCGCAGTACACGTTTAATGTGGTTCGATCTTTCCCTCATGACCCGAATGCGTTTACGCAAGGGCTTGAGTACCGCGACGGTTTTCTATACGAGGGGACGGGCCTTAACGGGCGATCGTCGCTGCGCGAGGTTCGTCTCGAAACTGGAGAAGTGGTTCGGCGAGTCGATCTCGCGCCTGAGTTTTTTGGCGAAGGAATTACGATCCTCAATCACGAAGTAATCGAGCTTACGTGGCAGTCACACGTGGGATTTGTTTACAACCTCAGCGATTTCCATCTGCTGCGTCGCTTTTCTTATTCAGGAGAAGGATGGGGACTAACCACGAATGGCCGCGAGATTTTTATGAGCGATGGGACGTCTGAGGTCCGCGTTCTGGACGCCGTGACGCTGGCAGAGAAGGGGCGACTAAAAGTGCGCGATGGAAAAGTTGCCGTCGACCAGTTGAATGAGCTCGAGTTCGTGGAAGGAGAGATTTTCGCGAACGTGTGGCAGACGGATCGAATCGCGCGCATCTCGCCGCAGAGCGGTAAGGTCGTTGGCTGGATCGATCTCACGGGGCTTCGCAGCCCGATCTATCGCCGCGACACGGGCGCAGTGTTGAACGGAATCGCGTATGACGCAGATCGAAAGCGGCTGTTCGTCACGGGCAAATTGTGGCCCAAAGTTTTCGAAATTAAGCTTGTGAAAGTAACTCAAAGTGGACACTCGAAATAACTCACGTCGCTCATTGCGGCCACTCGCCAAACGGATTATCCGAGGACCGGTTCTCTCTTTAATTCCCCAGCCACTCCTGCACCTGCTGTGGCCCGCAACTGTCGCACGCGGTCATACACTTTGCCGTACTCGCGCGCGGACGCTCCCCAGGAAAAGTCTTTGCTCATGCCGTTGCGCATCAGGGTTTGCCAGGACGATTGGTCGCGATACGCCAGCAGCGCCTGCTTGACGGTGGCGAGCAGCGCTTCGCCGTTGTAGTCGGTGAATTTGAAGCCGGTGCCTTTACCGATGCGGGCATCCCAGGGTTCGATGGTGTCGTCGAGGCCGCCAGTGGCGCGCACGATCGGCACGGTCCCATACTTCAGGCTGTAGATCTGATTCAGACCGCAGGGCTCGTAGCGCGAGGGCATCAGGAACATGTCAGCGCCGGCTTCTACTTTGTGCGCGACGGCGTTGTCGTAGGCGACTTTGATCGCGATCTTGTTGGGGAATTGCTTCGCCAGGCGCTGGAACATTTCTTCGTATGGCTTGTCGCCGGAGCCGAGCACGACGAGGTTCATCTCTTCGCGCGCCAGACGGTCGGCTGCCTGTGCGATCAGGTCAAACCCCTTTTGCGCGGCGAAGCGCGAGACGATTCCCAGCAAGGGAACGTTCGGGTCGGCGTTGCCGAGTCCGAACACGTTCAGCAAATCCTTCTTACATGCTTTCTTACCGGACAAATCCTGCGGCGTAAACTTTGCAGCGAGGTATTTGTCAGTCGCAGGACTCCACTCGTCGTAATCCACACCATTCACAATTCCAGCCACCGTCGCGGATCGAGCGCGCAGCACTCCTTCCAGTCCGAAACCGTATTCGGTGGTCTGAATTTCCTGGCTGTATTTCCTGCTCACGGTGGTGATGAAGTCGGAATACGTCAGAGCGCCTTTCAGGAAATTGACCTGTCCGAAGAATTCCATCTTCGACATGGTGAACAAATCCCATGGCAGCATGAGCAGGGGCAGGATATCGGGCGGGAACAAGCCCTGGTATCCCATGTTGTGGATCGTGAACACGGTCGCGACCTCGCGGAAGGCCGGGTCTTCCGCGTATTCCGTGCGAAGCATCACAGGCAAGAGCGCCGATTGCCAGTCGTGACAATGAAACACATGCGGCACTCCGAGGATTTTCGACGCTTCCAGCACAGCGCGGGTGAACAGATAGTAACGCTCGGCGTTGTCCGGATAGTCTCCGCTTGAACCGCCGTAGAGGGCTTCGCGGTCGAAGTAGGCGGGATATTCCACGAAATAATAGCGGACGCCGCCGGTGCTGCCGGCAGTCACGACCTGCGCGAAACGATACTTGTCGTCAAAAGGGATAGTGATGCTGCGAACCACCGTTTGCGCGTCGGCGAGTTTGGTCTGGCGATAGCGCGGAACGTAGACGCTGACTTGATGTCCGAGGGCGGCGAGGGCTTTGGGCAGGGCTCCGACGACGTCGGCCAGCCCTCCGGTTTTTGAAAATGGAACACACTCGGAAGCAACGAAGGCGATGTGCATCGGCAGCGGGCCTCCCCGGGCAGGACTTCAATTCACCCCGCTCAGGCTATGATGATGGTGCGATTGCAGTCGGATCACTGGTCAACGCAAAGACTTGATACATCCTGAAACTATGAACTCTGCCAGTCTAAATGCCGGAAAGAAAGAGGGTCAACGTGGCTAGCGAAACAGTCGCGGCAGACCGTCCCAAACCGAAACTCGGCCAGCATTTTCTGGCCGACCAGTCCGCGGCGATGCGCATTGTCGAAGCGCTGGGCGATATCTCGCAGGCCACGGTGCTCGAAATCGGTCCGGGACGCGGCGCGCTGACTTCGATGCTGGCCGCGCGCGGACGACGCATCATTGCCGTGGAACTGGACCGCGTCATCTCGGCGCAACTGCGAATGAAGTTCGGGACCTATCCCAATGTCGAGATTATCGAAGGCGACATTTTGAAGATCCAGCTCGACACGGTATTTGGGCCGAAACCGGGGACAGCGCGTCCGGGGATGACATTCACTCCGGCACCGGCGCTGGTCGTCGGGAATATTCCGTATTACATTACTTCTGAAATTGTGCTGCGGCTGCTGGAATATCACCGCTACTTCTCGACGATTGTCCTGATGGTGCAGAAGGAAGTGGCGGACCGGCTGGCCGCTTCGCCGGGAAGCCGCGATTATGGCCTGCTCTCGGCGACCGCACAGTTGTACGCGGAGGTCGAAAAGCTTTTCACGCTGCCGCCCGCGGCGTTTAATCCGCCGCCAAAAGTACATTCGAGCGTGGTCCGCCTGACGATCAAGCCACAGTCGGAGACGTTGCAGGTTCCGGAGGCGGAGTTTATTTCGTTTCTCAAACTATCTTTTGGGCAGAAACGGAAGACGCTCTGGAACAACCTCAAAGAGCACTACGCCGCGGCTGCTTTGAAGGCGGCTTTGACTCAGGCTGGGATCAAGCCTACTGTGCGGGCGGAGGCTTTGCCGCTGGAAAAGAGCGCAGCGCTGTTTCGTTCGCTGCGGAATGGAGCACAGTAGTTTCCATCTGCGCGGAGGCATTCATGAAGTCCCCATCGCGCGCCCCTGCCGTCGCCGGACGATTCTATCCTCGAAGCGCAGAGGAGCTTCGCCGGAACATCGCGGAGTACACATCGCCCGGCGAGACCCCTAAGACATCTGCTATCGGCTGCATCGCTCCTCATGCGGGATACATTTACTCCGGCCACGTCGCGGGTGCGATCTACTCGAGGATGGAAATTCCGCGTCGCGTCATTGTGCTTGGTCCTAACCACACGGGCATGGGACATCCTCTGGCGATCATGACGAACACTGCCTGGGAGACTCCACTGGGTAAAGTTGCGGCGGATGCCGAACTCGGCGGTGCACTCCTGCAGCGCTTTCCTCTTCTCCGGGAGGACAGCGCCGCTCATCGCTCCGAGCATGCCATTGAAGTACAGCTTCCGTTTCTTCAGATGCGGCGTCCGGATCTGAGCCTGGTTCCGATTACGATTGGTACGCGCGAATTCGACATTCTTCGCGCCCTGGGAATCGCGATTGCCGACGCGGTCGCAGCGCAACCGGAAAAAGTGCTGGTGATCGCATCGAGCGACATGAATCACTATGAGTCCGATGCGGTAACGCGCCTTAAGGATCACAAGGCAATTGCCCAGGTCCTGGCGATGGATGCGCGAGGACTGTGGGAGGTCGTCCAGAATGAGGACATCAGCATGTGCGGTTTTGGGCCGTCGGTGGCGATGCTGACGGCGGCGAAACGGTTGGGCGCAAAGGAGGCGACGCTGGTGAAGTACGCAACCTCAGGAGAGGTCTCGGGAGACTACGACCGCGTGGTGGGCTACGCGGGTATCGTTGTTTCGTAAGTAGAAAAAGGGCGACCCGAATCGGTCGCCCTAGTCGCTCTCGGCGAGGAAAGACTCTTAGTGGGGCCTGCTGCTGTGCGGCGGGGCCACAGATGGCATCCGTGACGGCGCCGGCATCCTCACTGACGGACCACTCGATGGGAACGGATTCGACGCGGAACTTGCCGAATTCGAATTTCCGCTGGTTCCACTCGAATGACGGGGCGGTGCGATCCGACCCTGCGGCTCGGGGGCAAGGGTTACCGGACGATTATTCTTGCTGACTTCACGCGACGCCCGATCCAGATTCCTCACCGTCCCGCGGGGCACTCCTAATCCAGCTGAGCCGGGAGCAACGACGACTCGCCTGGGAACTCCGAACGGCGGGTTTACCGTCAGACCGCGGCCCACCAGCACCGTCCCGCGACCACGTGTCGGAGGTACCGGCACGGCCGTCCTCACCGGCGGATTCACGACTCTCGGCAACGGATACCAGCTGTTCCAATATCCGGGCTGCCAGATCCAACCATAGCCGGGAACAAAGGCCCAATTGCCGTAGCGGTAGGGCATCCATCCCCATGGGTACGAGGAAACCCACATATAGCCGATGCCGGGATAGAAAGCCCAGCCGCCGTCCTGGAAGGGGCTCCAGCTCGCGTCCATGAAGTAGGGCTGCCACGCCATGCCATAGCCCGGGACGGTCATGAAGTTGCCGTAATAATTCAAATCGCTCATGCCGTACGAATACGGAGACGAATTGTACGAATTTCCGCGTGACGCATAGCGGTCGTGATATTCGCTCTGCTCTTTGTCCCATTCGTCGAATGAAATTTCTTGGTAGTTTTTGGCGACTTCGTAATGGTCGCTGTTCAGGTCGAAGGTCGCTTCGTGTTTCTGATCGATGTCGATCTGTCCGGCCTGTCCATTTGCGATCACCCGGCCTTTGATCACAGCCAGCGTGGAATGGTCATTGCCGAGGCCGATACGGAAATGCGCCGGCTCGGTCACCGTGACGGACTCGTGCCCAAAGTTCAGCGTGAACTGATCGGATTTCTTTCCGCGATAGTTGACGTAGGCGGTGCCCGAGGCGAGTTGCATGGAAGTGAGCCGCTGGCCCTCATCCCCTAGCGCAAGGCGAGTGAACTCGACTTCGCTATTCGGAACGATGCGGAGGGCGCTGCCGTCTTCGAATTCCACTTCGGCGCGGCCGTCAACGCCGGTCTTCAGACGCGATCCCTCAATCACCGGCATGTTGAGAAATGTCTTGTCAAAGCCGTCGCCCGTGCCGCGGTCCATCTGGACGCTGCCCTGCACTTCGCTGAGGCGCACGATGCGCGCTTTGGATTCGGCCGAGGCCGATACCGCCAATAGCGAGCAGGCGAATACCGCGCAGATCACCCAGTTCATTGTCCTGATTGTCATGATGCGTCTCCCGACCAGTGCCTTTGAAACGTTAGAAACCCTTATCCGTCAGTGAGTTGCCGCCCGCCGACGATTTCCGCGGCCAACTCTGCGGTGATCTAAAGCACCGTCCATCAACCGGTTAGACCGCGGAGCACTGGTTATAGAGTTGGATGCAGTGTGGAAGGGCAGTGCGCTTTAGTCAAGGCATTTTTGGGCCGGATGAGGTCGGCCCTTTGGTCACTTTCGGGGGTACTTGTCGGGGCGCCCAGCTTACTGGGTGGGCGAGCGCTGAAGCAATCTCTGGGCGCGCTCGCGGGTGACGTTGAGAACCGTAGGATCGGCGAGAATCCTTTGGAGGATTGGCGCGATCGCCTGCATCTCCACCGGAGGACTCAGGCGCGCCGACTCCTCCGTGCGCTTCAGTTCTTCCGCCAGAGCCAGTTTCTGGTAGCGGAGGTTGTACTCCAGCCGATGGCCAAGCTCCAGCGTCGCAGACAGGTTCTGAAACAGGCTGGTCAGTTCCTGCACGCTCACGCTGGGCGAGTAATTGTAGGTAGACTCGCCGCGGCGGACGGCGTCTTTGTAGCTCAGCGTCTTGCTGCCAGTGAACGCCATGTTCTTGCGATGGGAGTCGATCTCCTTTTCAAAGTAGCCGGCTTTGGCCGAGAGTTCAAAGATGCGGGCGCGGGTTGTGGGAGAGAGGACGAAATCGTAGTCGAAGCTGTCGGTGTCGTCGGACTCGGAAGAAATCTTGCTGGTCGACTGGTAGTGCGCCTTGCCGTCCGATTTCACCTGCAAGGAGTAGTGTGCCGGCTGGGACTCGGGGAAATCGAGCGTGAAAACAACGGTCGCCGACTCTGCCTGAGTCTGAGAATGGGAGCACGCCGCGAAAAGGACGAGCAGACAAGCAACCTGAAATCCGCGCACCATGGGCCGATGTCAATGATTGGGTACGAAGAGGAGGTAAGTCAAGGGGAGCAGGCAGCATTCAGCAATCAGCAATCAGATTCTACAGAGCCGCATGCGCCTGGCTCTAGCTGAGTGCTGACGGCTGAGTGCTGACGGCTGCCTCACTTGCATGTCGCGGTATACCCCTGGGTCGCTCCGCCGGTGAAGTAGAGTTCGCCGGAGATCACGCCGCTGTTGTTGATTCCGCCAGCAGTTGCGTTCTTTGCTCCCAAGTAGACGATACTGGCGAAAGTGCCTTTCTGGTAGATGAATCCGAACGCGCGATCGGAGGAAAGGCGGTTGCCGACGATGATTCCGGAGTTGTTCACGTCGCTGAGCACTGTGCCAAATCTCGATTTGGGGTAGTCAACGATCGTGACGGAACCCTTCTGCCAGATGAACCCGTGGTCCACCGTGCCATCGGAGTACTGGCCAACTACGACATTGTTGTCGTTGATGGCCTGCGGATTCGTCGCCGGTGCGCCCGGGTAGGCAATCGTCGTGTACTTTCCACCACTCAGGACGAATCCCTTTACAACGCCCGCCTTGGAAAAGCTGCCCGCCACGACACCGGCGGTGTTGATCCCGTAGAGCCAGCTGTGTGTGGCCTTCGGGTAATCGACTTGCACAAAGCCCGTGCCGGACTGGGCAAAGCCGTGAACATGCTGGATGCGCCCGTTGTCCAGATAGGAACCAACATTTACGCCGGAGAGGTTGCGGCTGCTGAACCAGGTGAAAATGGAATTCGGAGCGTCGAAGATCGTGAACACGCCGTCCGCGGAACGCGAGAACGCAACAAAGGCGCCCGAGTTGAGGTCTTCTACCTGTCCGACTACCGTGCCGTCGTCGGTAATGTCATTGACCTCGACCAGCGCGTAGCCCCGCGGCGCCGAAAAGGTGTTGAAGGTGCAGGTCGCCTGGTTGGAGGCAAACGAGAAGGCGGCAAATGTAAGCAGCGAAACAGCCAGACCAAAAGCGGCGCGGGGAAGGCGCATCAGAGCATCACCTCTTGAAGGATGAATCGGCATTCCCTTGAGGCACGCCGATACATTCAGCATATCGTGCGAAACGCCTCGAATCTTCACCCCTTGCCCAAACGAATATACGTGCACCAACGCCGCTCCTCCGCGACGGCCGTAACTTGACTATGGCGCCGAAAGTGCATAAACATCCCTAGCGTGCCGCCGGCCGCTGCCAAACCCATCGCGAACGCGACCACCGATGCGACCGTGGAACTCGAAGCGGGTGCAGCAGCGCAGCCCTCTCACTCCTTTTCACCAAACGCGACCGAATTGCGTGAGACGCGGCGCTACCTTCCGCATGGCACCTCCGAAGAACAAGCGGCGTTCGCGGAACGGCAGTTGCGCGCCCGTTCTCGCACAACTCTGCTGATCGACTTTTACCGCCGCTACCCGTGTCATCTGGCGGATCTGCACCTGCTGGCCGCCTGCGCCGTGACGCTGGGCCGCTTTCGCGGATTTTCTCCGGAGTTCGACGAGATGGGCGAAGAGTTCATGATCGCCGGCAAGGACGGCGCTCCGCGCACCGCAGCGTGGCGACACTATGCCGAGGCCTGCGAAGCGGGGCGGCCCTGGGAGACTCGCGATGAATTGTGGATCGCCGCCCACATGGAAGATATGGAACGCGTCCGTGAAAGCGGACTGGCGGAGCGCTTCCATCGGCAATCCGCATTGCATGCCGACGACCCGACGTGGCAGGCCATTCAGCAGCACGTCGACGCCACGCTCGGCACGCGCCTGATGGACCGCATCGCGCTCGATGGCTCGATCGCTTACGAGACCGCCTTCGCGCACAGTCTCTCCGCGACATTCTTTCGTTTGTGCACAGTGAGTTGGCACATGGTCCGGCGCTACTATTGGGAAGGTTTCCGGGCGGTGTTCGAGCCGGATGGAGAGTCCCGCGAAGGAATTGCCAGCTATCGGCGGCTGGCTCTGAAGGCGTCACGTTACTGCATCACTGCGTGGAATGCGTCGCGAGTCTACCGGCGTGGCATGCGCGAACGGGATCGCGGCCGCCGCACCTCCGAAGACGGCTGGCCTTTGCTAGCCGATGTGCTGGGCCCGCGGGTCAGCGAAGTGGATCCGCTGATCGTGAAGTTCTATCAGAATCCAGCCAAATTTCAGGTGCGCGTGCGCGTCGACCTCCACACCCTGCCTGCCAGGCTGTGGTCGCGTGTCATTACGCTGCTGATCGGTCAAGGCCCCTACGCAGAGAGTGGATCGGAGGTGGACGCGCAATTCCGCGTTTTCCGCAGGCGCGACGGCTCGATGCATTTCCTCCGCGAACTCTACATGGGCGAAACACTGCGCGTGTTCGATTCGGACTTCGTGGTGCGCGCCGTGAATGGAGTACCGACCCTGTTCGAAGTTTTCGTCGACAAGCACATCGAAGTGGAGATGACCGTCACGCCGTTGCCGGACGGCGGCGTCAACATTCGCGGAAAGAACTTCTATTATCGCGGCCTGCGCTTGCCGTGTCCCGGACTACGAGTGGAGTTTCAGAGCCATGTCCAGAAAGATCCGGATTTGCGGGACATGCTCAACATCGAAGGACGATTACTGATGCAGCCCGACAGCGGTTGGGGGCGCGTCCTGATGTGCCGGTTGCTGCGCCGTCCCGAGGTCCTGGGGACTATTCGCTACGTCGCGCGTCCGCTGGCGGCTGCCGAGGTTGCGCCTGAGAACAATTCTTTTTCGTAAACCGTTTCGACGACCTGCCCCGTACCAAGCCAACTGCGCGCCGCGCCGGAAGCTGGAGCCATTCCCAACCTGCGCTTCAGATAGAACCACGCGAACGTGAGACGTCCGCGCCGCCGCGCGGGAGCCTGATCATCTCCTGCGCACCACTGGCGCAGGGTCTCGAATCCCCACTCCGTCGCGAGTTGCAGCAGGCTGCGAAAGATGGCCGCATCGAGCAGTCCGCCAAGCCATCCGTGACGCACGTCGTAGTCATAAACAGTTTTGAAAAGCGTTCCGCCCTGGCACGGACGGTACAGCCAGATCCCGCGGCCGTTCCGGATGATTGACTTCCAATCGTCGGAATCGAACTCGAAGCTGGAATGGGAGTCTTCGGTATTCGTGAGATACCGCCCGTAGCCCTTGATCTCGATTCCCAGCGCAATGTTGGTGCGGTAGTCCATCAGGTGATAGCCGCGCTCGTCGGTCTGGTCGAGGTAGCTGATGTGGTTGAAGCGGATGTCCCACGCGGTGTGAAGTTCGGGAACCTGCGAACGCTCCCACACGAGTTCAACCGGCGCTGGGATGATCGCTTCGACGACAATCTTGCGCGCGCGCGGTTCGTGCCTCATGCCTTGCTCACTCCTGCCGCTAGGCGGATGTGGCGGCCCATCCGAAGCCAACCGAGCAGATCGTGCGTGAACGCGAAGAAAGCGCAAACCCCCATGACCGACATGTACAGACGAAGTGCCGATGGGACCGCGGGCGGATCAATCACAATTGCCGGAGCGAGCACCCTGTCAGGCCAGACGTTTTGCGCGACCAGCACGATGTACGCACCCACCATCAGGCTCAGTACGATATGCATGAAATATTCGGCGCGCGGGAGTCCGCCCTGATCGCGGCGACTGACGGTTTCTTCCCATACGTCGGACCATGCGATGAACACATCCGCGCCGTAGAGGAGCACCAGGAGCAGAAGAGCCGCGCCATGAAAACGCAGGTTGGCGATGATCAGAAATTGCAATCCGTATATTATGTGCCGCACGAGATGCCAGAATTGTTCGCGATGGCACTCCGGACGCGTATGCAGAGCACACTTGTAGTAGTGGAAATAAGTCACATCGAAGACGCCGATGTGGCCGATGACGAGCAGTAGGTAAAAGGCGGCTGCCATGGCATGAGTGGAACGGCTGATCAGATATTGTGTCAGCCAGGGCTACTGGCCGAAAGCTTGAGCACAACACGGTTCAAACCAAAGTCATGACCCTAGCCAGCCTGCCGCTCTTTGGTGGCCGCGGTATGCAGGTGGCAGATCGCAATCGCCAGAGCATCGGCTGCATCCGGTGGCTCGGGGATTTCATCTAGCCGCAGCAGCCGCGCCACCATCTGTTGCACCTGGTGCTTCTCGGCGCGTCCGTATCCCACGACTGCCGACTTGATCGAGAGCGGAGAATATTCGGCGACTTCGAGTCCGGCAGTGGCCGCAGCCAGCATGGCCACGCCGCGAACTTGCCCCAGCTTCAATGCTGACTTCACATTCACTGCGTAGAAAACGTCCTCGATGGCGACACGGTCAGGATGGTGTTCAAGAATGAGTTCACTCAACCGGATGCTGATTTTCGACAGTCGCGTGGACATCGGCTCGCGCGGTGAGAGTTTGATTGCGCCGCAGTCCAGGCACACCAGGCTCTCGTCGGCAAGCAGATCGACGATCCCGTATCCGGTGTACTCGGTGCCACAGTCAATGCCGAGGACGCGCATGGGGAGAGTCTAGCACTCAGCGGTTAGCCGTTAGCCGTTAGCAGTTAGCACTTAGCTTCAAATCTGCCCGCTCCTCATTTATCGGTCGGCTCTCGCAGCACTTGCGGTTTGGCTGAAGACCTCATCGTGAACCGTGCGGCATTGACGCAGGTGGTGTACCCGGCGGGACGGGTGACATCGGAGCCGGGGACATCCCTTTTCATGCGATAGACGCGCATGAACGCGCAAGTGCTGTCGCGATCGTCGGAGGGCAAGATCAGGCGGTCGCCTTCGATTCGGGCTTCACCGGAATGATTGGCTGCCGACCAGGACTGAATGATGGCGCGGTTGGAGTCACTCAGCGGCGTTGTTTGTGATTGTGCGATGACACTCGATGGCATGGCGAGAGTGATGAAGTGGAACGTACCCAGGGTTTTCATCTGTGACCTCCTGGCCGCTTTTCCGCGATTATAACTCTGAAACTCCTTGACTGTTCATCACGAAACAAGGAGGTGTTCATCTTCTTACCTTACCGCTCACACGGCGGAAAGCCGCCTCAACAACACTGTGGACGGCGTTCGCGGGAAACTTGGCTTTCACGAAGAAAAGTCTGGTACGCAGCTTGCGATGACGCTTGTTGCGATCTCGATAGGAATCTCTCGTAGGCGGATTCATCGAAAATTTCGCGCAACGTGGCCACAAAAATACGGAATGGCACGGCGATTCCTCGCATGGCGCTTACCTTCTTCGGATTCGTTCTTGCTTCCAGCATTTCGCGGGCGGGGACGCCCGCGCCACATTCCGGAAAATTCATGTGCGCTCCTCCAACGCCAGTTGTGTCCGCACGAACGGCGATTCCTTTACCTCGCCAACTTTGTTTCCCGATAGCACGCGCGCCCATACCAGCACGGACTCGATCAGCACCACTGCAACCAGCACCACCAGCGTTCCGGCGACCGCCGCGTCCAATCGATCGTTGAAGATCAGTTTCGGGTCGCCGCCTGCTACGACCAGTTGCCGCGCGTGTGCCAGAAATCCAATGCGAGGGTTCGGATTCAGCACTTTGTGATACGCAGCGGTGAACGTTACTGCCACTAACCATGCGAGGGGGATCAAGGTTACGGCCGAGTAGCGTGCGCGTCCCATCTTAATGATGATGGTCGTCGCCACGCACAACGCGACCGTGGCCAGCAACTGATTGCAGATGCCGAACAGCGGCCAGAGAGAATTAATTCCGCCCAGCGGATCTTTCACTCCCTGCCACAGAAAGTATCCCCACGCCGCAACCATCAAACCACTCGTAAATAAGATCGACGGATACCAACTCGTCCGCCCCGCGGGCTTCCAGATATGGCCGAGTGCGTCCTGCAACATGAAGCGGCCGACGCGCGTGCCCGCATCCAGCACAGTCAGAATGAAGAGCGCTTCGAACATGATGGCGAAGTGATACCAGATCGCCATCAGGGCTTGCCCGCCAAGGCTGTTGGAAAAAATGTGCGCCATGCCGACCGCGAATGCGGGAGCGCCGCCAGTCCGATTGAAGAGTGTTTGTTCGCCCACCGCGTGCGCGAGCGACGCCATATCGGCGGCCGTCACGGGAAATCCCCAGCCGCTGATGGTGGCTGCCGCTTTTTCGGGCACTTGCCCGACGATGCCAGCCGGGCTATTCACCGCGAAGTACACTCCGGGCTGCAAGACGGAAGCAGCGATCATGGCCATGATCGCGACCAGAGACTCGGCCAGCATGCCGCCATATCCCACCATGCGGGTTTCCGGTTCGCGGCTGATCATTTTCGGAGTGGTGCCGCTGGCGATCAGCGAGTGAAACCCGCTGATGGCGCCGCATGCAATCGTGATGAACGCAAAGGGAAATACCGAGCCCGCAAATACGGGACCGGTGCCATCGACGAATCGTGTGAGCGGCGGCATATGCAAAGAAGGCCGCAGGGCCACGATCCCAATCGCCAGCAGCGCGATCGTCCCCAGCTTCACAAAGGTGCTGAGATAGTCGCGGGGGGCGAGCAGTAGCCACACCGGCAGCACGGACGCCGCAAAGCCATAGAAAATCAGCAGTACTGCCAACGTCGCTCCGCTGAGCGTGAACACCGCCGCCCATGACGGCGTCTGCGAAACCCACTGTCCGCCGAAAATTGCCGCCATGACTAAAACAAATCCCATGGCGGAAGCTTCGAGCACTTTGCCGGGACGAATGCGGCGCAGATAAAGGCCCATCAGCACCGCGATCGGCATGGTCATCGCGATCGTGAACGTGCCCCATGGACTCGACTTCAGGGCATTGACGACGACCAGCGCGACAGCTCCCAGCAGGATGACCATGATGCTGATCACGGCCACGTAGGAGACGAAGCCGCCGACCTTGCCGATTTCCGTCTTGGCCATCTCGGTCATCGATTTGCCGTCGCGACGGACGGACAAGAGCAAGATCACAAAATCCTGCACGCAACCGCCCAGTACGGCGCCGGCGATGATCCACAAAGTCCCCGGCACATATCCGAATTGCGCGGCGAGCACGGGGCCGACCAGCGGTCCTGGGCCGGCGATGGCAGCGAAGTGGTGTCCAAAGACAACCCATTTGTTCGTGGGACAAAAGTCGCGGCCGTTCTCGAGGCGCTCGGCTGGCGTCGCGCGCAGCGGATCAATGGCGAGCAACTTCGCCGCGATAAAACTGCTGTAAAAGCGGTATCCCACGGCGTAGGTCGCGACCGCAGCGACCACCAGCCACATGGCGTTGATCTGCTCGCCGCGATGCAGTGCGATGGTTGCAAGCGCGAAGGCTCCCAGCAGGCTGATGAATGTCCAGAGGAGAATACGTAGAACTTTATGCATGAGGAACCGGGGTCCGGCGAGTATTGTGGGCGAAAATAGAGGGTGGATGCAAGTTGACGCCCGGTCCATTTGTTTCCTGCCAGCGCACCTGGATCACGGCGGCGCCATGATAATCTGATACGTTCCGGCCCACTCTCATATGACACCGGCGGAGACGATCCGTCCGGGGAGGGGCCAATCTACACCCTGACGAGGACGAGGCGATGAAAATTGGAGTGCTGACTGGCGGCGGGGATTGTCCCGGCCTGAATGCTGTGATCCGCGCGGTGGTGCGCAAGGGTTCGTTTCACTACGGCGACGACTTCGTGGGTTTCCTCGAAGGCTGGCGCGGTCTGCTGGAAAACAAGACCATGCCGCTCAACCTCGATGCCGTAGGCGGGATCCTGCCGCGAGGCGGCACGATTCTCCGCACGTCGCGCACGAACGCCGCCAAGCATCCCGATGGCTTGCAACGCTGCGAGACCAATCTGAAAGCTAACGGTTGCGACGCGTTGATCGCCATCGGTGGCGACGACACGCTCTCGGTCGCGCAAAA
The DNA here is from genome assembly GCA_035569025.1 of Terriglobales bacterium. Classification (GTDB taxonomy): domain Bacteria; phylum Acidobacteriota; class Terriglobia; order Terriglobales; family Acidobacteriaceae; genus Acidiflorens. Next base: position 29,601 of record DATMNN010000088.1, on the reverse strand, counting down.
ACTCTTTGCCAACGGAGTGAAAGTCGTGGGCGTGCCCAAGACGATTGACAACGATCTCTCCGGCACCGACTTTACGTTTGGCTTCGACACCGCAGTGAACGTAGCTACTGGCGCAATCGATCGCGTGCATACCACGGCCGAAGCGCACAATCGCGTGATCGTGGTCGAGGTCATGGGTCGCGACTCGGGCTGGATCGCCTGCTACAGCGGGATCGCCGGCGGAGCGGACGTCATCCTGATTCCCGAAGTGCCGGTTGATATCGACGAGGTCTCGGAGTTGATCAAGCAGCGCCACGCCCGCGGACGTTATTTCAGCATCGTCGTGGCCGCGGAAGGCGCCAAGTTTGCAGTGGGCGGGAAAACTCAAGACGGTACGCAGGATGCCGCGCTCGATGAATTTGGACACGCTCGTCTGGGCGGCATTGGCCTGGCGTTGGCGAACGAAATTGAGAAGCGCACTGGCTTTGAGACGCGGTCCGTGGTGTTAGGCCATATCCAGCGTGGCGGCTCGCCGAGCGCTTTTGATCGCGTGCTGGCGACGCGCTACGGACTGGGCGCAATCGATATGGTTCATCGCGGCGAGTTCGGAAAGATGGCCGCGTTGCGCGGCAACCACATCATCTCCATCCCGCTGGCGGAAGCGATTGCCTCCAACCGCAAAGTGGACAAGGAAATTCTCGCTGCGGCGACGGGCATCCTGGATCGGCTCGAAGAAAAGGCTGTGTAGGGCGAACGTCGACAATCACGGTTCGGCCCTTGGGGTCATGAGCGTTAACTTAAGAATTCCTTTCGATTTATCCGGGCATGTGAGAGCCGGGTACCGGCGGCGGTACCGAAGCACGGGATGACCAGAGTAACTGGAATACCACGCCCACTGCGTTGACCACGGAGTCGCACGCACTTACAGTGACAATGAGCTGTGTTTGCTGATCGCCAAGTTAGGACTGGCGAGATCTCCCGGCGGTCGTTGAACCTCGATGAAGCACCGCTGGCACAAGCACACCGATCTGAACCAAGTCTTTCGCGCCGGAGTGGCACCCGATGAAACGAATTTGCTGGTCGGTCGCAATCTTGTTCACCTGTGTCTTTGCCGCGCAGTCTCAATCGCGCCCCGTCAAGGTACACGTTCATGTGATTCTGGTGGACTCTGAACTGAACCAGAAACCCGTGCCCTTCCTGAACGTGACGTTGAAAGGCGCTGCGGCCTCCTCGGATGTGAAGACGGGACTCGACGGCGCGGCAGAAACCACTCTTTCGCCTGGCACCTACACAGTCACCACAGTTAAGCCTGTCGATTTCGATGGGAAGCGCTATTCATGGTCCGTGCGCGTGACGCTCACTGGCACCGAGAAAACGATCGATCTGACCAACGAGAACGCCAAAGCGGAGGACAACGCCGCCGCGGCTCAGCCGCGCTTCTCCGGCGCATCGAGCGGCGACCTGACCGAACAGTTCAAGAAACTGAAGAACACTGTAGTAACGGTGATCAGCGAATCCGGTCACGGCACGGGCTTCTTCGTGGATGGAAAGGGTCTGATCCTGACCAACCAGCATGTGGTGGCGCAATCTCAGTATCTGGCTGTGCAATTTGACCGCGAGCACAAGATCGCCGCGCGGCTGATCGCCTCGGATGCCCAGAAGGATGTGGCCCTGCTTTGGGCTAACATGAGCGCACTGCCCAGCGCCACGCCGACGGTGCTGGCCCGTTCCAGCGGCAGCTACACGCCCGTGCAGGAAGGCGAGCGCGTGTTCACCATCGGCAGCCCACTCAGCCTGGACAAGATCATCACCACCGGCATCGTCAGCAAAGTGGACGCGCACACCATCATGTCCGACATCAATATCAACCCTGGAAATTCCGGCGGACCGCTCTTCAACAACGCCGGCCAGGTGATCGGGTTGACAACTTTCGGCACCAGCGCGGAAAGAGGTCCGGGCGTTTCGGGTGTGGTGCGCATTGAGGAAGCGCGGGCGCTGCTGGAGCAAAATCGCGGCAAGGCCACGGGCACTCCCCCGTCGGCCACCCTCCTTCCTGTCGAACCGCTGACTCCGTACCCGGTGGAAGGCTTGAAGGCAGCCCTGCAGGGAGAAAAATTCGATGTCCGGCCTTATTACCTGAACGCCGGAGACTTCGAAGTCGCACTGTCCACACCACCGTTCGATTACCGCGAGAAGGAAGAGGGTCGCCTGCGCGCCGAACGCACCCAAAGCAAGCGCAACCGCAGGGACACGAACAGCCCGGACGCAGCGCAGCAAGACGCCAACCGCGAGGACTCCCCGCGCGACTGGGAGTCCGAAACCGGCGGCCACCGGGCCGTTTTTGGCATCTATGTTGTGCCCAAGGTCAGGGAAGGGTTTGGCTCCGCTCTCTCCCGCAGCCTGCGCAACGGCTACGGCGCAGCCAACCTAAAGTTCAAGACCGATTTCCAGAGCATGAAGCTCTTCTGCGGAGAGAAGGAAGTTCAGCCGATTCATCCGGGAAGAATTCCGCTTACGGTCAACGTCCGCAATGCGTCCGTGAAGCTGGAAGATTCCACCTACAAGGGAGCCTACTTCTATCCGCCGGACGCCGTAAATCCCCAGTGCGGTACGGTCAAGATCGCCATTTATTCATCGAAAAGCGAAGAGCCTGTCATCAAAACTCTTGATGGCAACACTACCACCCGCATCTGGGCGGATTTCGATGCCTTCCGCCGCGCGGATGCGGAAGCGCATTCCACCCAGGCCCAGAAGTAGCAGTTAGAGTTTCTCTTGATCCGGTGCCAGCTGATGAGCAAACCATTATGGGCGCGACTACTCCATTCGCTCAACGAGAGCATCCATATCACATTGCAAGTTGCAAACAGCTTTTGACAAACAAGTGACACACCCGCAACATCGTTATTCTCTCCGCTGAATCAAACCTCATGAACGCACTGAGAGTGCATCGCCGCAAGGCGTTGCGGTCCTCAGACCAACAAACACAATGGACATTCGTAAAAGTGAATGGATTCATAGCGCTGTTTTGTTCCGCGATTGCGGTTCGCTGCCTGAACGTGGGCGCGTGTCATAACACGCCTGATTGCCTCATAACTTACCACTAACTCAGATACAGGAGAGCAACAACACAATAAACCACTACCTTTGGTCACAACCTGAAGGCCGCGTCGCTGCGCAGCCTTTTGGCGCTCACCATGTTGCGCTGGATTCAGCGCGATCCGTGTGCTCATCCGACGGTCACGCTAACACGAACGACTAACAGCACCACCACTTCCAACAAATAAACGTTTAGGAGAACTCATATGAAAAAGACATTGCTGACATTCGCCCTGGCAACGGCCACGGCTTTCCTGGGACTGGCTCCGCGGGCATCCGCGGCGGCTGGCGATATCAACCAATTCGACCTGGCGCGCTCTGCCGGGGTAGCAACATGCCTGCCCAATGCACGCGGCCACGTCACCATCACCGATCTTGGAACCGTGCAACGCATGCGCGTAGAAGTGGCTGGCCTTCCCGCCGGCAAGGAGTTCACCGTGTTTCTGATTCAGGTACCAAAGGCTCCCTTCGGGATGGTCTGGTACCAGGGGGACATCATTACCAGCGCGAACGGCGTTGGCGTGGCTAATTTCCGCGGCATTTTCAGCAAGGAGACTTTCATCAACGCACCTGGCCCAGCGGCGGCTCCCAGCGTATTTCCTGACAATGCGGTCACCAACCCAGTCACGGCACCGATTCAGATCTATCACGTCGGGTTGTGGTTCGCCGATTTTAATGACGCTCAGAACGCGGGCTGCCCGGCGAACCCAACGCCCTTCGATGGGGACCATGTGGGTGGCACGCAGGTCCTGAACACCAGCAACTTCGCGGACGATCAGGGGCCCCTGCGAAACATTCAGTAGTTGCCCGAGATAGCGCGCTGACTATGCACCTTACTCGTGCAACGAATAGCCAGATGGCGCACACCTGGTCGCACTGTTAGTGCGACCAGTGTGTCCATCACCTGACACGGAGATGTCAGCCCCAGGGGGAGGCTGACTGGCCCATGCAAGTTGCCCCTTGCTTGCATGGGCCACTCCACCAACATGGGTTAGGCGACGCATCACCTCTTGTTCAACCAGCAGTAAGCTCAAATCGATCGGCACGCCACGCTTGTCATAAACCAGACAATTTCAGGAGGAGTAACTGTGAGACGAACAGTAAAGAGAACCATCTGCGCAGTCTTTGCAAGCGCAATACTTCTTACGAGTGCTGCCTCGCCGCAAGCGACGAAGAACCTCCAGGCGATTGCCACTCTAAAGTTCTACGCCGCCGCTCAGGGTAATTCCTTTCCGGTGGGCACTTCACCCGTCAGCGTGATTTTTGACGGCAGCAACGTCTGGGTTGCAAATGGCCCGAGCCGTACGATCAGCAAACTCCGGGCCAGCGATGGTGCGGTTGTTGGGACTTTCGCGACTCCCGACTTCGCCACCAGCATGGCGTTCGACGGAGCCAACGTCTGGGTGGCGAATCCCCATCAGCACAGCGTCACCAAGCTGCGTGCAGCGGATGGCGTAACCCTGGGAACGTTCCAGGTCGGACTCAATCCTGGCGGGGGCGTAGCATTTGACGGCGCGAGCATTTGGGTCACGAATACCTTTGACAACACGATCACCAAACTCCGGGCAACCGACGGGTTTAATGAAGGCACGTTCCCAACCGGACAGGGGTCCAAAGGCGTGGCCTTCGACGGAACGAATATCTGGGTGGCCAACAGCATCGACGATACCGTCACGAAGTTGCGTGCCAGCAGTGGAACTAATCTTGCCACGTTTCCTACTGAACATGGACCGAGAGCTGTCGCCTTCGATGGAGCCAGCATCTGGGTGGCAAATTCGTTCAGCAACAACGTCACCAAGCTTCGAGCCAGCGACGGATTGAATCAGGGCACATTCGCGACCGGCAACGGTCCCGTCGCGCTCGCATTCGATGGCACCACCATGTGGGTGGCGACTTTCACCGATAACGCCGTAACTCGGCTACGGGTAACTAATGGGCAGAACATGGGGGTATTTCCAACCGGGAAAGGTCCTGATGGTATCGCGTTTGACGGAGCGAATATCTGGACTTCCAACCAGGTCGACAGCACCGCCTCCAAGCTGTAACACAAAAAGATTTGCAACAGAGATAGTCAATATCACTAACAAGACAAGGATGCCTCATGAAGAAAACGATACTGACACTTGCCATCGTGATCGTCGCTGGCTTAGCAGCCGCAGCGAACGCACAAACCTTTCAGATACTGCACCAGTTTAACGACGTAGCCGACCATCATGGCGTCATAGACGGGGACAGACCGCTCGGCGGACTGTTCCGCGATGCCAGCGGAAATATCTACGGAACGACCGCGAGCGGAGGCGGGCAAGGCAACGGAGTTGTCTACAAACTCAAGCGAACGGGTAAGGAAAGTGTCCTGTTCGCATTCGGCGATCCGAACATCACGGGAGCGAATCCGCTTACACCCTTGATTCAGGATCAGGCCGGAAACCTTCTGGGCATCGCGGATGGCGGACCAGCTTTTGGCGGTGTCATTTTTCGAATTTCTGCTACTGGCGTGGAAACCATCGTTCACGCCTTTGATACCAGCCACAAGGCCGAGCTTCTGACCGGCGGCATCCTGTTGGACGCGAAAGGTAGCATCTTCGGCACCAGCCTGACGGCGGGCATAGGCCCTTGTCGTTTCTTTGTGGGCTGCGGAGTCGTCTTCCAAATCGATAGAGCCGGCCGGTTCCATTCGTTCTATAGGTTCACGGGAGGCTCCGATGGCTCCCGGCCATTCGGTCCGCTGGTTGAAGATGTTGATGGAAACTTGTATGGCATAGCGCAGCAGGGCGGAGACCTGAACTGCACTGATCTCCCCGATCCAGAATTCCCGGAAGCTGGTTGCGGCACGGTGTTCAAACTCTCCAAACAGCGCGAACTCACGGTCCTGCACACATTCGAAGCTGGAGCGGACGGCGCGGGTCCCCAACCCGGCATTCTGCGCGACGCAGCCGGCAACCTCTATGGCACTACGGACCTAGGCGGAACTTCCGACCAAGGCACCGTTTTCAAGATAGCCAGCGATGGTACGTATACCCTCCTCCACACCTTCAATGGAACAGATGGACGAAATCCCAAAGGATATCTGGTTGCCGACGAGGCGGGGAATCTCTACGGCACCACGCAAGCGGGCGGCGTTAACGGGTTGGGAACCGTGTATGAACTGACTCCTGCGGGCCAGTTGATCGCGCTGTACAACTTTACCGGCGGCGAGGATGGAGTAGGCCCGCTGTCAGGTGTAATTCGTGACGGAAAGGGAAATCTCTATGGCACCACCGATAAGACAGTTGTAAACGGCCGGGCACAAGGCGGAAATCTGTTTGAGATCACGCCGTGATCAATCAAAACGCCCGGCGGGTTTTCAGCCGCTCGCCGGATTCGTAAAACGGTTCGCGATTCCGCTGCCGGCCTCGTGAGAGGCCGGTTTCCTTTTGCAACCGAGTGCGCCGGGACAACCAAGCCGAGAATCTCAACGCCGGGAATGTCTGGCGTTGCAGCGTGTTTCAGGGCATACTGTCTTGCAGCGACGCCTCCGGGCTCCGAATCCTTGCAAGGTGGTTCCGTGCTTACGCCTCAAGATGAAACCCAGCGCGACCTGGTTCGTGAGCGGCGCGCTCAGCCTCCCGCATTGCTCGGTTCCCCGGATCCCGTAGTACAACGCAAGCGGATGCTGATTGCGCTCGGCGTGTTGATGGTGGCGTTGGTCGCCGTCGTTCTCAAGGACTGGGATTTCTGGTTTCCCCCATCCGAGGAAGTCCAGGAGGCGGCTACTCCGAGAAAGAATCCGGTAGCGGCCACGACGCCGGTTGCTGCCGGTGCGGCGGTCGCCGGCAAGAACGGGCACAAGTCCGCCAAGGCTTCCGAGCCGACCGCGGCAGCTCCTTTCAGCGCCGTTGCGGAACGGACTGTATTGCCTCCCTTGCAGGTGGAAGTCGTAGCCGGCAACCGGCACACCAGCGTTCCCACGCGCACCAACGCGATTCACCTGGACATGAATTCCGGCACGACCACCGCTGCTGCGCAAACCCCGGCCAGCCAGCCTCCGGTGGCGAGTGCTGCCGACCGTGTGCAACTATCACCGCAAACGGCGCAGACGGTGACCGTATCGGTGCCGCCGGATTATCCAATGCTGGCCCGTCAGATGAAAGTCCAGGGCGCGGTAATTCTCCAGGCGCTGATTTCGCGCGAAGGCTCGATTCAGGAACTCCAGATCGTCAGCGGCCCCGCCATTCTCGCCGCGGCTGCGCGGGAAGCGGTGAAGCAATGGCGCTTCAAGCCCTACCTCCAGAGCGGACGGCCGGTAGAAACACAGGCACGCATCACCGTGAATTTCACTATCTCCACGAACTAAACGATTAATCCAGCGCAGCCTAAAATCCGGTGGTGGCTCACTTTCAAAGGATTCGTATCAGGGCACGCCTTTCAGGCGTGCCATAACAGTTCCCTAATGAGTTGCGCCTTCAGGCGCCGTAAGGGCAGACGGGACCGCAGATCGTTGTGGCCACTCCTGTCTTGCAGAGTTCTGGTGTCCCTGGAATGCCTGCCAGATCGTCGCGGCCTTACCTTCTGCACTCGGTTGTATGGGTGAAAATGCGGGCGGGATGAACGGACATTCTCTGCGGAGTGTCGGAGGCCCAAAAACTAAACAGGCGTCCGGACTCTTTCGAGTCCAGGACGCCCGGGCAGCCCTCCCCCAGAACTGCTCAATTGGGAATGTAAGACGATCCCCACAATCTGAAAATGGCACGCGGGTGCCACGCAACGACACCAATGTGCTAGTAGTCTATCTACAAGATATAAAATCACTTAAGCAGTAAACTCAGCACCCGATAGTAGTCGATTATTGGGCGCTTAACATTGGCTTTGGGTTAGTGCGTTATCTCCAGGCCGCCGGGGGCCGATCCGACCGTAAACGGAGATCCGGTAATTGCGGTCAGTTTGCCAGTGACCGGATCGTAGGAAAATCCGGTGATATTGGTGCTGGTCTGGTTGCCAACGTACAGATACTTTCCCGCCGGCTCGGCAAGAATGAACACTGGTGACGTACCGGTTGCGTAGGGCGTGCCGCTATTGATGGCCGTGAGTTGGCCAGTTCCCGCCGTAATCATGAACGCCAGAACGTTACTGGATCCCTGGTTGGCTACGTAGAGAAATGTACCCGTCGTGTCGGTGGCAATGGCTCGCGGCCCGGACGCAGTACCGACCGGGTAGGGTGAGTCCGGGATCTCCTTCAGCGCCCCGGTGTTGGGATCGATCGTGTAGGCCGACACAGTATTGGAGGTGTGGTTGGCAGCGTACAGAAAGTGGCTGCCAGGATCGGCCGCCATGCCGGCTACTCCCTCGCCTGCCGGAAAGGGCGAACCTGGAATCGGCGACAGGTTGCCAGTGGCGCTGTCGAGCGAGAAAGCGGTAATCAGCGAAACGTCTTCGTTCGCAACGTAGACAAAATTGCTGGACGGCGAGATCGTCAGATTGTTCGGGCTCGAATTCGCGGTATAGGCACCGATCTGGGTGGGAGCTCCGCTGCCCCCGTTCAGCGAAAATACCAAAAGGTTCTGACCGGCGAAGTTGGTGGTGATCAAAAGATATTTTCCGGAAGCGTCGATCGCCAGCGCCCGAGGAGTGATCCCCGCGGGGAAGATAACGTCAGGCAGGGTTTGGGTCAGAGTCCCGTCACTCGTGATGTTGTAAATGGATACCGAGTGCGCGCTCGAATCCACATTTCCCACGTAAAGAAACTTTTTACCCGGATCAATAGCAATCCCGGTGGGACTCGTTCCCAACACTTGCGGCGTCGCGGGACCAAGGCTTATCACGCCGGTGGAGTCGTTGACGTGCAGCAGCGCCACTTCCCCTTTGTCCGGGAGGGTGACATAAGCGTTGTGGCTGGCCGAAGACGAAGGCGAATGAGAGGAATTCCCGCACGATGCGGAGAATCCGGCTAGAACGATCGTGACTACCACCAGCATCCAGCACGCGCGACTTCTCGCCGCGAGCGCGGCGCGCGCCGCCCGTCGAAAGCTCATTGAGAACCTACTCCTAGAAACCCTGGGTACGAATGACAAGTCTGTTCCTACCATCGTGCACGAGAAGGCAGGAACTCCGCAACTCCGCGGGAGTGGTGCGAAGCCGTTCGGGCTATAATTGCGCCCGGCATGACCCTCCCTTCGGGTACGAAACTCGGGCCCTACGAGATACAGTCCCCGCTGGGCGCCGGAGGCATGGGCGAAGTTTATCGCGCCCGCGACACCCGTCTCGAGCGCGACGTAGCGATCAAGGTCCTGCCCGCTGATCTGTCTTCCGATCCGAATCTGCGACAGCGACTCGACCGCGAGGCGAAAGCCGTTTCCAAACTCTCGCATCCCAACATCTGCACGCTGCACGATGTCGGCCATCAGGATGGCGTGGACTTCCTCGTGATGGAACTGGTAGAGGGGGAAACTCTGGAGCAGCGGCTTCAGAAAGGTCCGCTGCCGCCGGACCAGACTGTCCGCATCGCCGCCCAGATAGCCGATGCCCTCGCTCGCGCTCACAAGTTGGGCTTCACACACCGCGACCTCAAGCCCGCGAACGTCATGCTGACCAAGGCCGGCGCCAAGCTGATGGACTTCGGCCTGGCCAAGCAATCGGGTCCAGCGCCGCTGGCCACCGCGCTCACCGAGATGACGATGGAGCACGCCAAGCTGACCAGCGAAGGCATGCTGGTCGGGACTTTCCAGTACATGTCCCCCGAGCAACTGGAGGGCAAGGAAGCGGACCATCGTGCCGACATCTTCGCGCTGGGAGAGTTGATCTACGAAATGGCAACCGGCAAGCCGGCGTTTGTCGGGAAGAGCCGGGCCAGCCTGATTGCGGCCATCCTGACGACGGAACCAACGCCCATGGAGTCATTGCAGCCGATGACACCCGTCTCGCTCGGCCGCATTGTCCGGAAATGTCTGGCTAAGGATCCTGACGAGCGTTGGCAAAGCGCCAGCGATCTGGCGGCGGAATTGAAGTGGATTGCCGAAGGCGGCTCACAGACAAGCGCCACTGTAGTTGCTCCGCCACCCCGCGCCGCTGAGTCTCGTGCCGGTTGGATACTGGCTGCGTTGTTCCTCTCACTCGCGATTGTGGCAGGCATAGCGTGGTGGACAGGCGGCAGTCACCACCAGCCGCGTTCCATGTATTTCCACGCCGCCCTGCCGTTCGCTCCGAACGACGTTTCCTTATCTGCGGACGGACGCATGCTGGCGATGGTCGGATATACCTCGGCTGCCAACGACTACACGCTGTGGGTGTCTGAAGTCGGGAGCCGTCGAACGACGGCGCTGGAAGGGACGCACGGCGCGAATTACCCGTTCTGGTCACCGGACGCGAAATCGCTCGGCTTTTTCGCCGATGGAAAACTCAAGAAAATCGAGATTGCAGGAGGACAGGTCCAGGTGTTGGCTGACGCTCCTAATGGTCGCGGCGGTGCGTGGAATCGCGACGGCACGATCCTATTCGCCGCTGACGCTTTAGGTCCCCTGCTGCGAATTTCGTCCTCGGGAGGAACTCCATCAGAAGCCACGAAGGTGGATGCAAGCCGCTCGGAAGCCGGCCATCGCTGGCCCATGTTCCTGCCTGACGGGAAGCATTTCCTCTATCTCGCCGCCAATTTCAGCGGACGGCCGGGCATTAACGCGATTTTTGTGGGATCGCTGGATTCAACAGAAAAACGTTTTGTCGTGAACAGCCGGGCCAACGCCGCTTATTCCGAACCCGGTTTCCTGATCTTCCTGCGCGACCAGACGCTGGTCGCGCAGCCGTTTGATCTACGGAATTATTCGCTGAGCGGAGAAGCGCATGTCCTGAGCAATGAGGTGCTGATCTTTCCGCAGGTGTACCGCGCCGCGTTCAGCGTGGCCGGCCCCGAGCTCCTGGTCGCGCAGACTGGCAATGGCGTCTACCAGTCGCAGTTAACCTGGTTCGACCGCAGCGGAAAATCTGTGGGCATTGCCGGCAAGCCGTCCTGGTACAACAACGTGCAATTGGCGCCTGACGGGAAAAGAATTGCGACCGACCAGACCGATCAGAACGGGCAGAACATCGACGTCTGGGTGCTGGATCCGGCGCGCGATGCGAGCACGCGCCTGACCTTTGACCCGGCACTGGACACGACTCCTTCCTGGAACCCGGACGGAAGGCAACTCGTGTTCAGTTCCAATCGTAGCCTCGACTTCAAGCTCTACCTCAAGAACGCCGACGGCTCCGGTGTGGAACAGCCGATTGCCGAAGCGGGCAAGAGCGCGTTCAATTCGCTGGACTGGTCGCATGATGGCAAATACATCCTCACTCGGCGAAGTAATGAACTGTGGTACTTCACGCTGGCGGACCGGTTGCAGAAACCGCTGGTTCAGGGATGGGTAGTGAAGGGCGCACAGTTTTCGCCCGACGATCGATGGGTGGCGTACACGTCCAACGAGTCCGGTACCACGGAGGTGTATGTGGCTCCCTTCCCCGGCGGTAACGGCAAGTGGCAGGTTTCGCACGGCGGCGCAACCGAACCGCGATGGCGCAAGGACGGCAAGGAACTGTTCTTCCTATCCCAGGATTCCAAGATGATGGCCGTGCCGGTTTCGCTGGGGGGAAGTTTTGAATCGGGCTCTCCCGTGGCCTTGTTTCAAACCCACCGCCGCCAGGCGATCTCCTCGCAGGACACCTACTCGTATGACGTAAGCGCCGACGGGCAGCGGTTCCTGATCGCCACCCAAGTCGACGAGTCCACCACCGCGCCGCTGACGGTCCTGCTCAACTGGGCATCGGAGATGGCAAAGTAAAAGAATTCAGCAGACTGAATGAAGAAATACCTACCTCAAGGAGCACGAAAATGAGTGAACACTATCATGATGTCGGAGACTTGCGATTCATCAAAGAAATGGGCAAACTCGCCCCGACAGACTTCGAAGCGTGGCTGAATCTGGACAAGATTGTCGGCCGTGACGATGGCGCCATCCCGAGAAAGTATCGCGAGCTGATCGCCCTGGGTGTGGCCTTCACGACACAGTGTCCGTACTGCATCGAGATCCACACGAAAGCCGCAAAGAAAGCTGGCGCATCCCGCGAAGAAGTTACCGAGAGCGCCTTGATCGCCGCAGCCCTGCGCGCTGGTGGCGCCGCAACCCACGGCGCGATGGCCCTCAAGTTCTACGAGCAATCTTGAGGACTCAGTGTTGTTCCGGTTTTGGGGTCGTGCAAGCGCAGTCACCTGTGGAATACGTTGCGCTTGCACTGCCCATCGCGCTAATACCAACTACGCCTGTTGCGCTTGTTGCGTCTGTTGTCTTGTCGAGAACCTTCCACGTCGAACGCGGTGCGCGATTCCCAACAAGCCAAGTCCCAGCAGGCCCAGCGTGCCCGGCTCGGGTGTCGAAGTCAGATGAGTCTGGCCTGTCGTAAGGTGGAGAATTCCCTGGGCAAGCTGAGCGGGTGTAGTGTGAAACAGTTGGGTCGTGGTGCCCGTCACCATGTGTCCATTAAACAGCGTCCCGGAAATTGCGCCACTGAGTTGGTAGATCAGGCTCTGGCCAGTCTGGCTGACCAATGTCCAGCTGATCGGCCCAACGAAGGCGCCGGTAAAGATCGCACCTTTCGGCTGGCCGCCATTCCCTTTTCCAACCACGTTGAAGAAAGATCCCGCGTCGGAGAACGTTCCACCCGCTTGAATGCTGCCGCTCAGAAGAGCGCCAGTTCCAAACGAAACCGAGCCGAGAGAATGTCCGAGGTTGATCGCCTGGTATTGGCTCAGTTGAGAGCCTTTTGAAAAGATGCCCGCGTTGGAAATCGAAACGCTACCGAAGTGATTGAACAGGTCGATTCCATCCGCCCACGCTGCGATCGGTAATGTCAGGGAAATGACCGCCAGAATCAAAGCACGCCGCATGCTGGAGCCTCCTAAATCTAAAAGTGCGAGTTGGATTAGCGCTATTCAGCATGGGTTGCCTGCATTTTTTGGAAAGAATGCGTTGCGGGAAAACAACTGCACAGCAGGTGCAAATCGCCTGCCAGTCGTGGGTTTTCACGGTGCGAAGAAACTGGTGCGGCAGCCACAACAACCGCTCTGTCGGGTTGCCGACCAAGCGTGACTTACGGACGGGATGCGCTCGGCATGATCGACGAGATCAGTAGTTGAGTTCCTGGGGCATGCGGGCAAAACCCTTTAACCAGGGAGGGCGCGGAGGAACACGGGGTAAACCTCCGTGGGCCACGTGTTCCCCGTGGTCAAGTCAGTCTCTGCGTTCGTAAGAAGTGTCCGCTCAGCAATGGCACCGCACGTTGTTATTTTGCCGCCGCGGCCGCCTTCAACGTCAACAGTGGATCTCCGAACAAAAGATAAGTCCGACGCACGTCTTTCACTTTGATTCCAGATTTCGCCTGCACAAGCGCATCGCCGAGCGCCGTACCGCCCTTCTGGAACAGTGCTTCCACCAGCTTGCGATCGAGTAGCGCCTGGGGCGGAGCATCAGTCAGCGCGGACGAGGAGATCACGGCCACGGCTCCACCCTGTCCGTTCAGCAATAGCGTTTCGGACAGGCTCTGGGTGTAGACGTCGTGGAAGAAGCCATTCAGGCAATCGAACGTCAGGAATACGGGCAGTCGCGGAGCATTGGTGAGCGTGGCAGCGGACTCGTTGTCCAGCAGGTTCTCGCCCGACCATACTTCGACCGATCCGTGGCCAAGATAGTTCACCAGAAGCTCGCCGGAGTTGAGCGCATTCAGCACATCGGCGCGGGCTGTTCCGGGATCGAGATTCCCGGCAAGAATCTGCGTCACCTGGATCGCCGGCGGCAGGAGTGCGGCGACTTTTTGCGTGTCATGAGTGAAGTTAGCGGTGTCGTTGCGGTCGGCGACCAGCAGCGCCTGACTGGTCCATGCGCCGGAATCATTGCCGGTTTCATAGTTGACGATTTTTGAGACGACCGTACTCATGTCGGCAGCGGTGCGCACCGGCAAGCGTCCGGTGGCCAACGCGGGCAAACCGGTGTTCTTGAAATCGGAGAACCAGTCGTCGGAAGCGGTCATCAGTTGGGCAGTGGGAATGATTCGCGTGGGGACGAAATCAAAGTCTCCCTGGCCGAGGAAGTTCCGCGGGTCGACCGAAGCGTCTCCGGCCAGCAACAGGTACGTCGGCTTGTTCGTCCAGTTCTGGGTCGCGGTCTGGAGGAAATCTCGAATCGCCTGCGGACTGTGCTCTCCAAAGCTGAACTCATCGTAGATGTCGTCAGTGAGAACCACCGAGACCTTGTTGCCCTGCTGACGGCGAAGATCGGCGAGCGGACCGACCGCGTCGGCCAGCGACGGATGTGCGATCACGACGACCGGGCTGCCCGCCTGCGCAGCGTGCCATTGCGAGGGCTGATTGGCTAGCAGTTGCGCCGCCTTCGAGATTTCGTTGGCGCCCAGCGCCAGAAGAGTATGCCGTCCTGCAGGAGAGGACGGCACCTGCACTTGCGCGACATAGGTGCCGTCGCCGCCGGAAACCACGCGTCGCGCCAGTTCAATCGGTTGCGAGAGGTTCGTGATATCAAAAATCCGCGTCGACGTTTCCTGGAACTCGCCAATCTGTACAGGAGAACCCGCACGCGCGGTCAGCTTGAGTTGATCGGCGTCCGCGGCGAAGCTGTGCGGATAGCTGATTGTGATGTGGTCGACCAGGCTGACGTCACTGTCGCCGTCCTGCGCGGTGAGTGTCACGGTGTTCGATTCCAGCAGCAATGCCGGCGGCAGATTAACGCGCATGTTGCCCTGGGTCTGGCCGGAGAACACGATGTGTCCCAGATCGAGCCCATTCAAGGCCACGGTGACATCGTGCGGCACGCCGTCGCCCACGCCCTGCAACACAACCTCCAGACGCGGCGCCTGCGTGCCGGACGTCGCCAGATGCGGAGTTGCAATGGCTTGATCGACCGGCGCGGTCGAAACCAGTGCGCCGAAGAAATTATCGTCGCTGGAATTCAGGAGCGCGGCGAAATAAGTGGTGCGTTGGCGCAATTCAACCGATTGCATGAACTGCAACGGATAGCTGGTGCCGCTGGGCAGTTCGTTGAAGTTGCCGATACGCAATCCGGGCTGGTCGCCGGCAATCAGCCAGTAGACGCGTGTACCGGTGAAGGGAGTGTCCATTCCGGTCGCGTAGAATTCGATGGCTGCGTTGGGGCCGAAGTGGGAGCCGTCCGCGCCTGTCACCAGGATGGGCTGCTCAATTCCTTCCACGAACAATCGAAGGTCGCCAGGATCGGCACTCGCCTTCAATCCCGCCGCGATCAGTTCGGGCTGCGTGACGCGATACCAACCTTCGTGGTCCGCCATGATCTTGACTGCGGGATGAGCGGCGAGATCGAATTGTTGATCGATCTGACTCTGCGAAGGCGGCGCCTGCCGCTGCGCATTTTCCACTATATGACTGGCCGTGGCAACGGCCGGCGCACTCGATGCGTACTCACTCATGGTCGGCGACGAAGCCGACCGTGCGGACGATGCGGTCACACTCGCCGAGATTGGGCCATGCAACGTGCGTTGGCCGTTCAGGTCGAGATCTTCGAGCCAGTAGGTGCTGGCGGGCGTGGCGGCGGAGTCAATCCAGGTGTAACTCCTGCCGGCGTGCTTTTCGAGGTAACCACGCATCATCAGCGCCGATCCAGCCACCAGCGTGGGATTCAGGCGGACGCGTTCTCCGTTCTGGTCGCGGTACACATTGAAGCCAAGATTGTTCCATTCGCCGGCGGTCTTCCACCGCAGCACGACTCCCTGGGAGCCGGACTCGGCGGTCAGCGATTGCAGATGAATTCGCGTGGGCGCTGTGACCAGCGTGGTCACGGACGCAACGTTATTGCCCGGAGCCGGATCAGTCTGGTCGGCGGTGACGAGCGCCGAGTTCGTAACAATCGTGTTACTTTGCGGCGTCACGATAATGATGATCGTTGCCGCCCCCGCATTGGCAATCGTACCGAGCTGACAGGTCACGATGTTGGCAGCCTGCGAGCAACTTCCTGCGGTCGTTACCACTGACACGAATTTCAACACCGAAGGCAACACGTCGACGACTGTCACATTGGTGGCGCTGGCCGGGCCGTTGTTGGTCACCGTCAACGTGTAGCTGAGCAAATTGCCCTGCGCGACTGTGCTGGGCGATGCGGTCTTGGTAATCGCGACATCTGCATTGGTCCCGGTTCCCACCGTGACGGTCGCCGTGGCGCTGTTGTTGCCCGCGTTCGGATCGCTGGTCGTTGCGCTCACCGATGCCGTGTCAGCGATCACAGTCCCCGATGGCGTACCGGCGTTCACCTGCACCACCAGCGTAATCGGCGCGCTGGCCGCGGCATTCAGAGTGGCCAGAGTGCACGTCACTGCTCCGGTAGCTCCCACGGCAGGTGTCAAACAAGTCCATGCGCCAGCCGTGATGGACTGGAAGGTCGTGTTGGGAGGAATGGTCTCCGTGAAACTCAGAGTGCTGGCGTTTGCCGGGCCATTGTTGGTTACGGTCTGCGTATAGGTGATGTTCGAACCGGCGGCCACGCTGCTCGCACTCGGAGTGTTCGTCATCGCCAGATCCGCCTGGCCGGCTGTCGCCACCGTGGTCGTCGTAACGGCAGTATTGTTCCCGGTGTTGGTGTCAGTGGCCGAACTGACGTTGACCGTATCGGTGATCGTGGTGCCCGCAGCCGTTCCCGCATTCACCTGCACAACCAGCGAAAAGTTTGTGACGCCGGGCGCAAGACTGGCAATCGTACAAGTGAGTGTCCCTGTGCCACCGACTACAAGAGAGTTGCAGGTCCATCCGGCAGGGGGAACAAAGGAGCGGAAATTTGTGTTGGCCGGAATCGCTTCTGTGAATGTGACGTTGGCCGCGTTGCTGGGTCCCGGATTCGTCAGCACCTGCGTGTAGGTGATGTTGTTCCCGGCAATCACGGGATCGGGACTGTCGGAGTTGGTAATCGACAAGTCGGCGCTCGTCCCGACCGTGACGTTTGCAACCGCGCTGTTGTTGGCCGCATTCGGATCGGCGGTTGCGGAGCCGATATTGTCGGTATCGGTAATCACCGTACCCACCGCCGTGTTGCTGTTCACTTTGACCGCGAGCGCGAATGTGGCAGTGGCGGCGTTGGCCAGCGTCGCGATCGTGCAGGTGATCGCGCCGGTCCCGCCCACCGCGGGCGTGACGCAACCCCAACCAGCGGGCGTCGGCAACGACAAGAAGGTCGTGTTGGGTGGCGTGTTTTCCGTAAACGAAACCGTGGTAGCCGATGCGGGTCCGTTGTTGGTGACGACCTGGGTGTAGGAGATATTGTTGCCCGCCAGGACTGGATTCGGCGTGCCCACATTGGTCACACTCAAGTCGGCCTGCGTGCCTCCGGCGACGGCGATATTTACGGTCGCCGAGTTGTCACTCGGGACGGTATCGCGGGTTGCGGTCGTCACGGTCGCGGTATCGGAGATGATCGTGCCGTTCGGTGTTCCGGCAGTGACCTTCACTACGACCTGGAAGTTTGTTGTCGTACTGGGGGCGAGAGTCGCAATCGTACAGGTAATATTGCCGCCCGCGCCGACTGCGGGGAAGACACATCCCCAACCAGCCGGCGTGGTGCCGGAGACAAATGTGCTGTTCGCGGGGATCGCCTGCGTGAAGCTGACGGTCGCGGCGTTGCTCGGTCCGTTGTTGGTGACGCTTTGGGTGTAGGTGATGTTCGCGCCGGCCGCGACCGGAGAGGGCGCACCGGAGTTTGCGGCCGTCAGGTTCACGGCAGCCTGTGCGACGATGGTCACAACTGTGGTGTTGTTGGCGAGTCGTGGATCGCTGGTGGCCGCCGACACCGACGAATTTCCGGTAATGGTCGTGTTATCGGGAGTGGCCGCATTCACATTCACGGTCACATTGATATTCGCAACCGCACCCGCCGCCAGCGTCGGATTCGTACAAGTCACGGTTCCGGTGGCGCCCACGGCCGGAGTCGCGCATGTCCAGCCGGCAGGAGCCAGCACCGACTGGAAGGTCGTGTTCGCGGGCGTGGCCTCGCTGAAGCTCAGTGACGTCGCGGTTGCCGGGCCGTTGTTCGTAATGGACTGCACGTAAGTCAGATTGTTGCCCGCCAGCATGAATCCCGAAGGAGCAGTTGAAGTGCTGAGCGACACGTCGGCTTGCGCCGCCGTCGCGACCAGATCGGTGGCCGTGGCGCTGTTGTTGCCAGGGTTCGCGTCGTTGGCCGCGCCGAGCGTCACTGTATCGGTGATGATCGTTCCACTCGCCACCGCGCCATTCACCTGGACCTGGAGTTGGAAGTTGCCGCTGCTGCCGGCAGCAACGCTCGGGTTGGTGCAAGTGACATTGCCCACGCCTCCTACCGCTGGGGTGGCGCAACTCCAGCCCGCGGGAAACGTGAACGCCTGGAAGGTCGTGTTGGCTGGCACAGTGTCAAAGTAGGTTGCTGTGGTCGCAGCCGCCGATCCTGTATTCGTCGCCACCTGTGTGTAGGTGATGTTACTGCCCGGCGTCACGGGATTCGGCGCCGCCACGTTGCTGACCGAAAGATCCGCTTGCGCAGTCGAACCGACCACGGTGTTGACCGTGGCGCTGTTGTTGGTCGCGTTCGGATCCGCAACCGCCGAACTAACGCTCGCTGTATCGGTGATGACGGTGCCGTTCGCGACTCCGTTATTCACCTTCACTACGATCGTGAAGACCGCGGGGGTTGCCGGCGGCAGATCGGCGATGGTACAGACAATGGTTCCGGTCGAGCCTGGATTGCTGCACACCCAGCCCGCTGGAGCTGTGATCGTTTGCAGGATCGTGTTGGCCGGAATCGTTTCTGTAAACGTCACGCTGGTCGCGTCACTCGGGCCGTTGTTCGTGACGGTTTGGGTGTAGGTAATGTTGGCGCCCGCCGCTACCGGATTCGGCGCGCCCGCGTTCGCCATGACCAGATCGGCAACGGAACTGATGGCGGTGGCAACGTCGGTGGCGGTGTCGTTTGTGAGATTGATCTCGCCGCCGCCAAAAACGGTGGCGGTGTTGACGACCGTGTTGGGCGCCGACTGGCTCACCGTCGCGTTAATGGTGATCACCGCATACGAAGACGCGGCCAGAAGAGCGTCCGAACGAGTGCAGCTGACGGTCTGCTGGGCGACGTTGCAGGTCCATCCCGTACCGCTCGCAGAAGTGGGAATGACGCCGAGCGGCAACGTGTCATTGATGGTCACGAGGCCATTACTCGCGCCGTACGGGCTGAGGTTGCTGACCGTGAGCTGGTAAGTGACGGCCGTCCCGCGTACGAAACTGCCGGCGTGGCTCTTGGCGATCGTCATATCGGGAATACATCCCGCGCCCGATTGCGTTCCCGAGCCTCCCGAAATTTGCGCGTTGGTGACCGCGACACCGCTCGTCCCCGAGGTTGCACCATAGGCGACGCCCGGATTCAACGTGATACCGTTCGCGCCGCCGGTCACGCTGATCGACCCCGCGCCACTCAGATAAACTATGCCGCCGCCACCGCCGCCGCCCGGTCCGTGACGTTGCGTGAGAGCGAAGGCCTGTGCGGTCCAGGCGTTTCCGCCGGTGCCGCCGCGAGCTTGTACGGTGAGTCCGCCTTCTCCGCCGCCCGCGGAGAGTACGACAACCGTGCCGCCGGCGCCACCACCACCGCCGGCATCATTGAGGGTTCCGGCATACGCCGTGGCACCGTTCGCAGTGAGAGTGGCGGTACCAGACAAACTTCCCGCACGAATAAAAATCATTCCGCCGCCGGCGGCGCCGCTGCTCGCCTGATTGTCGCCATCGGAATTGTTCCGCGAGCCGCCACCGCCGCCACCACCCAGTCCAATGCGGCCGAGGCTCGAAGGAAAAGGCGCGCCTCCCAAACCGCCGGTGCCGAGTGTGCTGTTCCAGCTGTCCCCGCCCGATCCGCCGGTGCCGCCATTGCCGCCGCCCCCACCACCGGCATTTTGGTCGTTAGCAACCGGATTGCCGTCCGTACCTCCGCCGCCAGCGTCACCGGGCGCTCCGCGTGCCATGCCGCCGTTGGGGTATCCGTCCGTCCCCGTGCTCAGAAAACTTCCGGCCGACTGCACCCAGAGTGGCGTTCCGGCAACTCCCTCGCCCTTGCCGCCGTCGACTCCCGCAACCACCACTCCGGTGTAGGCTGCCGGAGAAGTATGGACGTAATCGGTATTGAGTCCGGCTCCGCCGTTCAACTGCAATCCGGCAGCGCCGCGGAACCCGAGGCCATCCACGCTGACCGTCGCGGTATTCAAGGTCAGCAAGCCCGCAATATCGAGCGCCAGCACGCCACCGCTCGAACCGTCCCACGCCGCGGCTGTGAGGGTGCTGCTTAGAGAGGCGGTGGCGTACTGCGGCACACGGATCACCTGGAACGTGCTCTTCCCTTTCGTGCCGGTGGCCGCGGCGATCGTGTAGCTGTAAATCAAGCCGTTGTTGACGCCGCTGCCCGCGATCGGAATCGCGCCGCCGCTGATGGCGCCGGTGGCTTTCACGAACTCGTAGTTGCCCGAACTGTTGATGGCCGTAAATCCCGCGCCGGTCGCCCCATTGCCGTAGGCGGAGCTGTTCGTGGAGTTGATGCTGGCATCCTGCATCTGCATGATGAGCAGCAGATCGCCGGCCGCAATCGTGGCCGCTGCGCCCCGCGCCGTCCCCACCGGAATCGTAGTGTTCGCGGTTCCGGCCGCCACACTCGCGGTCGCGGGATAGTACGTGTTCACGAGACCCGCGAGCGTCCCGCCATTGCCCAGCACGGCCGGAGTGGCGCACGCATTGCTCTGCACAATGCCCACTGCGGTGTAGGAATTATTTCCGGTGTTGAGATCAGGCTGGGTCGCCGTGACCGAGGCGGTGTCGGTGTACGAACCACTCGCGGCCGCGCTCGCTGTGATCGTTACGGTCGCACTCGCGCCTCCCGCTAGAGTGCCGAGAGGGCAGTTGATGGGCGCGGAACCCGAACAACTGCCCTGGCTGGGCGTTGCGGAAACCAGGGCCAGTCCGGCGGCGAGTGTGTCGGTTAACGTGACGCCAGTCGCTGTGGTGGGACCATTATTTGTGACGGTCGCTGTGAACGTAAGATTGCTGCCGAGCGGAACCGCCCCACCAGGATTCACCGTGACCCCGACATCCGACTGCAACGGCATAATGGACGCGCCCGCCTCCGACCAATTCGACGCGCCAAAAGTCTCGGACATCGGCACGCTCGCGGCTCCCGCGTTCGTGCTGCCAAAACCCACCACATCCGATGCGCCGGTGTTCCCGGAATTGAGATTCCACTGTTGCGTCTGCGAAGGGCCCTTGGTGACGGTCACGCTTCCCGCGACGGCCAGTGTGTCGAACACCATCTGGCTCGTGCCGCTCGGAATGTCGAGTTGCGAGAACGTCGCGTTCGCGCCGTCGTTCGAAACCATGGCGCTCAAGGGCACCGTCTGATCCACACCAGTGAACGTCATCGCGCCAGCTGTGATTCCGACGCGCGCAGCGTTCGGCAGATTCACGCTGACGGCTACAGTGAATGTGCCGACAGACGGCGCGGTGAGATACCAGATTTCCACGCGCCGCGTGACGCCGGCATCGTTATGCACACCGAGTTTAGTGAGGGCTGCGCCGTTGTAGGCAATCCCGGTGACAGTAGAACCGGTATTGCCGGAAATGTTCATCGAGACGCCGACAACCAGTAGCGCGTTGGCAACATTAGTGGTGGTGTGGTTGAAGTTGATGACCGTGGTGCCGGCGGTGTTTGGACGCGCCGCGCCGGTGCTCACGGAATCGAAGACAACCTGCGCATGCAGGGACGTGCAGCCCGCGGCCAGAACCAGCACCGCAGCCAGCATCGCGGCCAACCGCCGCCAACGCTTCCATTCCCTGCCCAGCTTGCGTCGCAGGAAATGAAGTCTTCCGCGGAGATGAGCCCTCGTACCGAGCACGACGCGCCCGATGATGTGCCGCGAAGAAATCGGCGGATCGGTTTCCTGCCCGGCATCGCCGCGGGTCAGGAAGCAGTCGCGCTTCAGATCCTTAAAGATCAGCCGGTGAGCGCGGAGTCCGCGCGGAGTGCGGGCCACCACGATGTCGCCGACATGCAGCCGCCGGGGTGGCACGCTTTCGACACACAGGTTCTCGCCGTCCCGGATGAGCGGCAGCATGCTCCGGCCGCGCGCCTGAAAACGGATCTGATGGCCATCGGCCAGCAGTCCCCGGCTCAGTTGCTCGAACAGGACGGAATCGCAGCGTTGCTCAGTCGTGGAACGCAAGAATGGTCTCCACCGCAGTCTGGTCAGGAACAAAATGGAAGCGATAGCACGGCACCGCGTCCACCAACTCTTCGAGCAGGGCCAGCACCGGATCGACGAACCGCGATTGATAAAAAGGGGTAAAGCTGCGCGCCAGCAACTCGCCTACGGCGGCGCTACGAGATAACGGCTCGATGCGATTTTCGCGGCCGTGCTCCAAAAGAAAAATCCGCCGCAGCGGAGCGCGCCCCGGAGAAGCAAAGGCCGCCTCGCCATGCCAGGGCGTACCGTGCATGATGAACTGGCGGTTTTCCTGATTGTAGCGCGGACGCTCTTGTCCGCGGCCTTTGACGTTGGTTTGCTGCCGGCAGAGATCAGAGTCAAGGGCCGCGGACAAGAGTGTCCGCGCTACGGTCAAAGTCCGACCTACACAATCCCGGCGCACAATGATGCGATCGTCACTGAGCACCTCGACTTCCGCATGCTGTGCCCAGAGTCGAGCCGTCGTGCTCTTGCCCGCTCCGGAGTGCCCGACAAAGAGAAACGATTCGCCATCCTCGCGAACCAGTCCGCAGCCATGCAGCTCCACGCCGCGTCCCAGGCTCAGATGGTGCGTGATGAGAAGTTCATCCAGCGGATATTCCAGCGCGCGGCTGGCGTCGTTCGCGGTCAAACACTCCTGGTTGAGGAGCACGCGCGCATGCTGAAATTCAGCATCGACCAGCAACCTTTTGTAGGGTCGCTTGCCGAAACGCTCGGTTTCAAAGTCAAACTGAAATCCGTCACCGAACTCATGCACGCTCCACACGCAGCCGGAGTCGAACATCTTGTTTTTCCGGATTGCCTCAAGGCGGCGTGCCCACTCCACCTGCACCACGATGTCGGATAACTCGCCGGTCATCGCCAATCTCGCGAATTGTGCCAACTGCGGCCCGAGGTCGGCCGACTGCGGATCCTCTCCCCGCACCTCGACCGTGATCCCGGCCACCGCGAAATGGCTGCGATGCCCCGCCAGAACGGAAATTGGAGCGACGGCATCGGCGATGCAATTCGCAGTGGCGATCGAACTCATATTCACGATCCAATCGTTTTGCACTGCACGAGTGTCGAGCAAGTCAGGCTGACCGGTCCGCCCGAGCTGCCGATTTTGCAGTTTCCGAGAACCGCCTCTTCGGGACGAAGACTGATCGCCAGCACCTTCGGTGGCTCGTATGGCCTCTTCGATCCCGGTTCTTGATTCGGTTGACTCAATGGCTCGCTCCACAACTCCCACAACCGGTTCGCTCCGCCTGGCCAAGAACCTGGAAGGGCGATACTGGTTCCATCCAATCGTCGACGTTGGTGTCGGCGGTTCGAATGCGGTGTGCGGCGACGCCGATGCGCTCTCGCTCCGAGCCGCCATGACAAAATTCGCAATCGCCATGCGCGGGAACTTCCAACTCCAGGGCGAGTGCGCGCAGGTGCGCCGCTTCGCAAAGAAACGCCACTGGACTTTCTTTGTCCCCGTTCTCCAGCTCACCGTTCGCTGGACACATACCGCACAACGACTGGATTTTGCATTCCACACATTTCGTCAGCTGCTTGCGCTTGCGGTTCCGTACCGTCAGCAGGAATTTCTCCCAGCCCTCGCGCACGCTGCCCTGACGAATGTCGTAGGTCTCCTGCTGCGAGATCACGCAGATGCTCATCTGCCCGTAGGCATTGACCGCGAACGAGTTCATCCCGCCGCCGCAGAAGTACACGGTGTCAATCTCGGCGAGGCTCGCGGGCTTCGCCAGGTCGCGCTCCGCAAGCTGCCGGTATTCCGCCGCCGCTTTCGGAGAGTGCATGTCGATCGCAACCACATCTTCGGGCGAAAGACGAACCGCGAGCGGACTCTGCGAACAATCGATACGCGGATTAACCTGCCCATCGAACTTGAAATCGACTCCCAGCTCTTCTTCCGCGAAACGCTTCATCGCGAAGACTTCGTGCCGGTTGATCGTGGTGGGCACGGTCTTGAGCTTCAGCGGCAAGCCGCGCTCCCGCAGCAGCTCGATGCCCCGCAGACAACGTTCGTACGATCCGGGGATTCCAGTGAGTGCTTCGTAGGTTTTCTTGGTGTGTCCGTAGAGGGTGATTTCGATCCCGAACGGCGGATACTCCACCAGGTAGTCGGCGATGCGTTCGTTGATCAGGATTCCGTTGGTGAAGAGCGTGATCAGGAACCCTTTTTGTTTGGCGTAGGTGTAAATTTCGAGAAAATCCTTGCGGGCAAAAATCTCTCCGCCCGTATAAAGCAGCCAGAACGCGCCCATCTCCACCAGTTGATCGAGCAGCCCGAAGTGTTCTTCCTTGCTCAGTTCGCGGTTGCGAGCAGCAAGGTCGCCCATGGGAAGATTGTTGTAACAGTGCTTACATTCCAGCGGACAACGGCGGGTCATCTCAATCGACACTTCGAGAGGCGCACGCTGCCCTGCGTGCCGCTGATGAAGCGACTGGCTGAACGCCCCGTAGGTTTGGGTGCTCATCGCCGCCCTGCGCTGGAATAGCCCCTCAAGCAAGTTAATGACTGCATACTCTCCCCCTCACTATTCCCTGCGGCAGCGGCCTTCAGCTCTCGACGGCTGATAGCAATCCCGCTGCCTGCATTTCCTGCACAAACGCAGCTGCATCCCGGCAAGCGTCCTCCCAAGCAACGTCGAAGGTCCGGCACAATGCGGAAGCCAGGGTCTCCAGCGAGCGCGGCTGCTCGAGTGCCGCCCAAAGTACCGATCCTGTTTCGTTAAAGCTGTAGATCGACGACAGGTCGCCCACTTTTCCGCGAATCGGAACCACCAGGGTCTCGCCGGATATCTGACGAGAAGCGACGGCAGCGGAACGGCGATAAACACTCAACTGCGGTCGAGGAAGTGCCTGCGGTACTGCGCCCATGGATTGTTAGAACTTCTTAACATTTACTTTCACAGAACGGTTGGACCGTGCCAAGCAGCGAATGGCGGACAGGTGTCTTATCAGTAACTAGCTGGAAACGCAGGAGAATCTGGGATATCCGACGGAATGACCGTTACTGGCTTCGCGCCAGGAGCTTCGAGCCATGAGCTTCGAACTTGTCCCAGTTTTTCGTAGCTCGCAGCTCGGAGCCGGTCTCCCGGATTATGTTCTAGAATCGAGAATCGTGTTCGACATTCACTCGCACATTCTGCCGGAAGTTGACGACGGGCCGAAGTCCTGGGACGTAGCGGTAGAAATGTGCCGCATGGCCGCCGCCGACGGCATCACTCACATGGTGGCCACGCCCCATGCCAACGACCGCTATGCCTACGATCGCAGCTATCTTCAAGTGATCCTCGGACAGCTTCAGGCGAAAATCGGAACGTCGCTCCAGCTCAGCCTGGGATGCGACTTTCATCTCTCTTTCGAAAATCTCGAGCGCGTTCTCGAACAACCGCACACCTACACCATCGGCGACACCAACTACCTGCTGATCGAACTCAGCAACTTCAGCGTCCCGACTCAAGTTGCGGATTGCTTTATCCGGCTGGGAGATCGCGGGCTGCGGCCCATCCTAACCCATCCCGAGCGCAACCCGATTCTTCAGCAGACTCCCCAGCGCGTTTTGGAGTGGGCCGAGCAGGGATGCCTGGTGCAGATCACCGCTTCGTCTCTGACCGGATTCTGGGGCGAGCGCCCCGAGATCATCGCTCGCTGGCTACTCGATCGCTCCGCTGTCCATTTTCTTGCCACCGACGCGCACGACACCAAGCGCCGCGTTCCGATCCTCTCGGAAGGGCGCGACGTGGCCGCCGAAATCATGGGAGTTGAATATGCCGACGCGCTAGTGGAAAGCAATCCCGCCGCGGTGATCGCAGGACGACCGATCCCGTTCTCTCCGCGTCCGGTGCTAGATTAAGTCGCGGCGCAACTCACCCAGACACATCCCCCAAAAATGTCATCCTGAGCGGAGCGAGAAGCGCAGAGCCCATGGCATAGTGCGCTGGAGAACTCATTTCTTATGGATTATTTCTTCACTTCTGATGAGGAACTGCGGTGGCAGCAGGCGGCAAGGGCTGCGTAGGAGTATTAGAAGCCCCGGACTTAGCGGGGGCCTTCGCATCCGCGGCGGGCGAGGTGGTCATGGCCGTTTCTGGATTCAGCAGGTGATCGTGATTCGGACCAAGGCCAAGTTTGATCAGCGCGCGTGAGTCAGGCACCGACTTGGACTGCCATCCCTGAGCGGCCTGATAACGCCGAAGGGCGGCCTGGGTCGCATCGTCCCACTTGCCCGACGGTTCCCCCTCCATGTAGTGCTGGCGGATCAGAGCTTCCTGAATCTGCTGGGCGCGCTCCGATTCAATTGCTTTCTGGCCGCGCGTTTTCGAAGTCTTGCCTTTGGTCTTGCTTCGCGTCCTTTTGTGGGTTGAAGACTTAGAACTGGAATGGCTTGAGGTTGTTGCGGTTTTCTTCTTCGTAGTTGTTGTGGCCGCGGTTGTTTCCGACGCAGGCATCACGGAAGAGCAGACAAGTCCGCACAGGCACGCCAGTACTGCCGTCCGAATTGGAGAAGAAGCCCGCATCCTGATTTCAGCCCAAAAGAAAACCGGCGAAACTGGCTGACATCATAATCCCCGAACCGGGGCGGATGCGCCAGTCTCGCCGGTGTGTCGTACTGTTACGGAAGTGTTCCGGCCAGAAAGATGGTCCCATCCTGCGCCCGCGACCCGCGCGGACGCACCAGGAACACGATATCCTGCCCACTTTTCAGCGACGACTCGATATTGGTGAAATCGTCGGCGCTGTTGACGGGTTGCTTGTTCACTTCCAGAATCACATCGCCGCGGTTCAGACCGACGTCCTCGGCAAACGATCCCTGTTTCACGTCCTGCACCACCACGCCTTTGCCGGCTGGGATGTTCAGGCGATCCGCGAGGTCGGGGGTGATGGCGCGAACCGTCACTCCGGTCTTGCTCGCTTTGGGTTCTTCCGGACCCTGGCCTTCCTCGTCGTCGCCCAGGCGCGATGCGAAGAGTTTCGACCGATCCGCGATGGTCACGGTCGTATCCTGCTTTTTGCCGTTGCGAACAAAGTTAAGCTTGGCCTTGGATCCCGGTTTGCGGGCAGCGATATCCGCCACCAGTTCGTCGCCGGACTTCAGTTCCTTGCCGTCCACCGACGTAATCGTGTCGCCGATCTTCAAACCTGCGGTATCCGCCGGACTGCCGGCCACCACATTCGAAACGGTGACGCCCGACCCATAGATGCGGGCAATCGCCGGATTCGGCTGCGCGGCAAACTCGATGCCAATCGATCCGCGCGAAACGCGGTGATCCGGTCCGATGAGCTGGTTGTAGACTTGCGCCACGGTGTTCGAAGGCATCGCGAACCCGACGCCCGCGTAGGAACTGGTCTCGGTCAGGATCGCCGTGTTGATGCCGACAACCTCCCCGCCCATGTTGACGAGCGGTCCACCTGAGTTGCCGGGATTGATAGCTGCGTCGGTTTGAATAAACGACTGAAACTGCCGGTTCGGAACGATGTTGCGCCCTTTCGCGGAAACGATTCCGGCCGTCACCGTTTCCTGGAGGCCGAACGGACTACCAATGGCCAGCACCCAGTCGCCAACTTCCATGCTGTCGGAGTTGCCCAGTCTGGCAGTGGGCAGAGCGTGATCCACGTCAATCTTGATCACCGCCAGGTCGGTTTCCTGATCCATGCCAATCAGCTTGGCGTCATGGCCGGGACTCGCAGGCGGTTCATCCTGCAACTTCACCCGGATACGGTCGGCTTTCTCGACCACGTGCCGGTTGGTGACGATGTATCCGCGGGGGTCGACAATCACTCCCGAGCCCAAAGAACGCTGGCGAATGTTGCCGCCGTCTCCGCCCTGCCCGCCAAAGAATTTGTCGAAGAAATCCTGGAAGCCACCGTTATCGTCGCCGCCCTGATCGCCCGGATCACCCTGCGGAACGCGGCCGCGCCGCCGCGGACTCTTGATCGTCGATTCCGTGTTGATATTGACGACGCTCGGCTCAAGCTGCTTCGAAATTTTCGAGAACTCATTGGAATGTTGTTGGGGCGCGGGGATAGTCAAGGGCGCGGCATCCGACGTCGACTGCCCCTCTTTGCCCTTCACTCCGGACGAAACAATCGTCCCTACCAGAATGCCGACCGACAGCGTGGCCAAAATCGTGAGGGTGTACGCCCAGCGCTTAGCCTTAAAGCGCACCCAAAAAGCGCTCGCGCGCGAATCCATTTGCTTTCCTCCTGAAAATAAGTGCCTTACAGCATTATACCTTCGCCCCGCAACGTGCTTTGAGCAGGGTTCTCCTTACTGTTAGACGCGGAAAACTCTCTTGGCGTTAACTTTAGTTCCCAGCGGTAATCAGAGCCAGGAACAGCCCCGTATAGGCTGCGATGACCAGTACCACCAGCAAGGATGCGACGTTGAATACATTCAGGATGCCCCAGGGCTTCTGCACCGCGCCCAGAGCCAGTTTCCAGAGACCAAAGCCACCCGTTACCGCCAACACCGGCAAAAGGGCGGCGGCGATCAATCCGGCATGCGCGACCTTCGGAAACACAACCAGAAACACAACGGCAGGCAAGAAGGCGAGCGCCGGAACGACCGCTAGCGGAGCACCGATGTAGAACATTCGTTGGCGTTCCGTCCACGTCATGGCGAGAGTCAGAAGTCGGGTTGCAGAGGTAAAACCTTCTCAGGGCCGGCACCCTTTCGAAATTCAAGGCTTCATTTCTACAATTTTACTTCTAACTTCTGCCTTCCCTCTACTTCGCTTCAAAGACCGTCTTTCCGCCCACGACCGTGCGCAGAACCTGCGTTTCGAGAATTTTGGGCGGCAGGACTGACGTAATGTCGCGATCAAGCACGACAAAATCGGCTAACATTCCCGGCTCCAGTTTGCCCTTCTGCTTTTCGGAAAACTCTGCGAACGCCGAACCGGTTGTGTATGCAGTGATGGCCTGTTCGATATTGATTTTCTGCTCCGCATAATACGTTTTCTTGCCGTTCTCGCTCTGCCGCGTGAGAGCGGAGTACAATCCGCGGAACGGCGTCACGGGTTCAACCGGATAGTCTGTTCCGAATGCGAGCACCACTCCGCGCTTCAGAAACTCGGCCCATGCGTACGAGTGGGCGGCTCTCTTCGGGCCCAGACGCGACTCAGCCCAATTCATATCCGTGAGCAGATGGCTGGGCTGCATGGAGGCGATCACCTTCAACTCCTTGAAGCGCAGAATCTGCTGCGGGGTAGTCACCTGGGTGTGCTCGATTCGCAAGCGATAGTCGGTTCCACCGTCGGC
>DATMNN010000087.1:0-41906 GCA_035569025.1 Terriglobales bacterium | reverse complement strand
CACAGTACGCCTCTTTGGCGGAAATCTGGGCGCGGTGTACATGCAACACTTCGTTGCACAGCGAGAGAAGTTACATTCCAACCTTCTTGGACTGCACGTGCAAAGCGGGAACTGGGTCACGGATGCCAATATCCACCAACTGACCGCCGGGCTGTTTTCAAAATCTTCCGGCATCGGAGGTGCAGCTGGACGGGCCGCTGGTGTCATCGCTGGCCGCCTGCGCCTCCAGGCTTACACGTTGAGCATCAATGACGGATTTTACTTGGTGGCCTGGGCGTGCGTTGTCTCGCTGGTGCTGGTCGCCCTGCTGCGCAGGTCTCCGCTGAACTATGGCGACCTGATCGCAATTCAGGAACATCTGACTACGCCTCCGGAGGCGAAATCATGAACGCCGATGTCAATCCGCGGACTTGCCTGTTCCGCCCCTGGATAGCAGTAGTTGCTTGCTTTTTCGCAGGCGCAACTGCTGCCTTGGGGCAGCAAACTGGATCACTGCCACCACGCACCATCAGTCTCCGCGAAGCCGTCGAACTGGCGTTAAAACACAATCACGTCGTCCGGATTGCCACACTGCACGTCCAAGAAGAACAGCACGCCAAGGAAGCTGCACGAAGCGCTTACTTGCCGGTGCTCCGCAACGACAGCTTGTTCGCCCACGTGACTGACACTCAACTGATCGAGATTCCAGCTGGCTCATTGGGCGGCGGAATTCCAACACGGTCAACGATCCTTAATCAAGGAGGGCGAGACTTCACCGTCAGCGGTACCGGCCTGACCCAGCCGCTTACGCAGCTCTTCAAAATCAAGGCCGGGAATGACGCTGCCCGCGCCGAAGTGGAAGCGAGCCGCGGCAAGGCCCGCGGCGTCGAGAACGATGTCGCGCTGAGAGTTCGTCAACTTTACTACAAGATTCTGGTCGTCCAGTCGCAGCACGAAGCCATCGAGGCCAAGATTCGCGCGGTCGAAGAGCAGAAGAGTGAGCGAGTGCAGCAAGTCAAGTACGGCAGCACGCTGGAAGTCGATCTCATCGAGAGCCGCGCGCAGGCGCTGCAAGCGAAACAGGAACTGCTGACTACGGAGCTGCAACTGTCTGACTTGCGCCTTCAGTTTAACGATGTCGTGGGGCTTCCGATCAAAGCTGAAGTCGCGCTCGATCCCGAGGTGCCGCCGCAGGCCGAGAGTTGCCAGCGCGAGCAGTGTATGAAACTCGCCCTGGACTCGCATCCGGAAATCGCAGAAGCGCGCGCAGTGGTGGAAAAAGCTTCAGCGGGGGTCCGGGCAGCGAAACGCGAATACATTCCCGACGTGGAAGCGTTTGCGCGCTACAGCTATGCGAACAACGTCCCCTTTCTCGCGCGTAACTTCGGAACGTTCGGAGTTCACTTCAGCTATGACTTGTTCGACGGGGGCAAGAAACGGGCCACGCTGCGCGAACGTGACGCGCAGTTGGCGCAGGCCAAAGAAAATCTTGCCCGCATCAGCGATGAAGTTGAGGTAACGGTACAGACAGCCTACAACAAACTGGAACGCACACAACAGATGGTCGCTGTCTCTCAAGAACTTCTGGCAGTACGGAAAGAGGCGCGGAGGGTCTCGGCGCAACAACTGGAGCAGGGAGCCTATCTGCGCTCGCAAGCCGCCGCTGCTGCGGCGCAGGAATTTGAGGCGCAAACTCTTCTGCTGCAATCACAGCTCGACTACGCTCAGGCGCAGGATGAGCTGACTCACGCGATTGGACTGACGGCGCCATAGTGTTTCCGGCTCCCCTTTCGGGGGACAAGAAAAACACTAGGTCTCGTGATGCGCCGCCGAAGCCAATTTGCGAACCTGTGCCAGCCCAGAACTTGCAAGTCGGTGATACCCTACTCGATCGGAGGGCATTGCCTCGGCGCGCATCAAGGAAGTGACCGTCAATAACAATGACGACCTCGATCGATTCCGATCCGGCGCGGCGAAGTACGCCGCTTACCTCGAGACGTCCGAGGGTCGATTGCGCCTCGACCTCGCCTTTGCCAACTTGCAGGACCTTCTCCCACCATCTAAACAATCTCTGGTAGCGCTCGATATTGGCGGCGGTACGGGCGTCCTCGCGATACGCCTTGCGCAGCTGGGCCTTCATGCAACCGTGCTGGACAATTCCCAACCGATGCTGGATCTCGCCAAGCAGGCCGCGCTAAAGGTAGGAGTCGCGGATAGAATTGCCCTGAAACACGGTGATGCCGCCCAGTTGGCAAGCTTGTTCCCCGCTGGTTCGTTCGATGTAGTGGTCTGCCACAATGTCCTGGAGTATGTCGACGCCCCTGTTGCTGTGTTGCAGGCTGCGGTCCGCGTATTGCGAAATCCGGCAGGCGTAATCTCGGTGTTGGTGCGGAACCAGGCAGGTGAAGTGTTAAAGTCCGGGATAAAAGACGGTGACTTGGCCGCCGCTGAACTGGGTCTCACCGCTGAGTCAACGCATGAATCCCTCTACGGAGGCCCGGTGCGGCTATTTGCGACAGAAAGCCTGCAGGCGATGATGGCGGACGCCTCACTAGCGGCAGTCGCCGAGCTCGGCGTGCGGGTCGTGTCTGACTATTTGCCGCCACAAGTTTCCCGCACAGAAGACTACGGGCGGATATTCGAATTGGAGCGTAAGTTGGGCAGGCGGCCGGAGTTCGCGCGCGTTGCACGTTACACACAGTGCCTGGCAAAATACGCAACTCCGTCGATGAGAGACGGGCAGATGAAGGACGCGAGATGAATAACGCTGCAAGCCAGTTTTCATCGCCGTTGTCGTCCTCCTCGTCGCCAAAGACGACGGGCGCGATGCCGCCCGAAGGCAGTATTGCGCTGGGGCTCGGCCTTACCAACGAATGTAATCTGGCGTGCGCTTTTTGCTACCGCGATCCGGCCCGCACGGATCGTCTCTCCCTAGATCAGGTGAAGTCCGTCATGGAACGACTCCCGATCCGTTCGGTGAATCTCGGCACCGGCGAGAACGGGATGCATCCGGAATTAAAAGCGATTCTGGGTTACCTGCGAACACAACCGGTCAAACTCACGATCACATCCAATGGTCATAGCGTTGCCGTTCTCGAAGACGATGACTTAAAGGCCTTCCATGACATCGAGTTCTCTCTCGATTACCCAACGCAAGAAGAACAAGACACGCAACGCGGAGCAGGGAATTGGGATCTGATCCACCAGCAGGCGGAACGGTGTCTCAGGCTACGTATTCCCGTGACGATTGTTGCGGTCATGATGAAGTCGAACTACCTGCGTCTGGCGGATGTGGCGCAAGTCGCCAAACCGTTCGACGCACCTTTGCGAGTGAACGTCTATCAAGCCGTGCGATCGGACATTTATGCCCTGAACTACGAAGAGTACTGGGAAGGCTTCCGGCGCCTATTCGAGGAGACCGATGTAATCGCGATTGGCGAGCCTCTGGTTCGTGCGATCGCTGGACTCCCGCCGCTCCAGGGTGGCTGTGGCGTGAGCACCGTCCGAGTAACACCGAGAGGCGCGACACAGCCCTGCGTCTACTGGCCAGGATCGGGGGAGCCGCTTTCCGATTTGATCTCGGCCGGCGTAAATATTCTGGGCTCAACCCCCTTCGAGCAGGCACGGACACTTCCTGAAGCCTGCAATCCGTGCGAGTTCCGTGAGACGTGCCACGGGGGATGCGCCGGACGGCGGCGCTTGCAGGGCGCGCTACTACAGCCTGATAGCTACTGTCCCATCATACGCGGCGAAAGCAAACGACTTGAGATCCGCATGGCCGCTAACCGCGATCTGCCCAAGCTGAGCAGTTCCTGCACCACGGTCGTGATCGCCAGGTAGTCTGATTCTGGATCACTCGCGTTGGCCGCGCACTATAATCACGCCGATGGCCAGCGACCCCTTCCTCTCGTGGGCGAACCGTACCGTGCTTCGCCCGGAACGCGAAGAGCCCTACCTGAGCATCCAGGACATCGTCGTCTTCGTCCGCGACCTGGATGTGAGTAAGCGGTTCTACGTCGACCAACTGGGCTTCGAACTGATCACAGAACAGGTCCTTCCCACCGGCGTCCGTTGGATTGAAGTGGCGCCTCCGGACGGTAGCGCCAATCTTGCGCTGGTTGAGCCCAAGCCTGACCGCCCCGAATACAAGCTGATTGGCGGCTACCGCTGGGTTCTTTTTATGACGGAAGATGTTCACGCCACGTACAAGGAATGGAGTGAACGCGGGGTTCGCTTCTTATTTGCGCCGGAGACGCCAGGATGGGGCGGGACCTACACACGCTTCGAAGATCCGGACGGGAACGCGTTTGGCCTGGAAGGATTCGATGAGGTGAGGCAAAGCCTGGAGTCGCAGCGGAAGGAGCAGGCCGAAAAGCTCGAAGCCGAACGGCGCGTCGCACAGGAACTCGAAATAGCCAGGCAAGTGCAGGCGCGGTTGTTTCCGCAGATTCAACCGGAGTTGAAGACCGTGGAGTACGCAGGTATCTGCCTCCAGGCTCGCCAAGTAGGCGGGGATTATTTCGACTTTTTGAATCTCGGGCCGGAACGTCTGGGACTAGTGATCGGCGATGTTTCCGGCAAGGGGATCGCCGCCGCCCTGCTGATGGCCAATCTCCAGGCCAGCCTGCGGAGCCAGTCGTCGTTGGCCGTCGATCAGCCCGAGGCATTGCTCAGATCCGTGAACCGCCTGTTCTATGACAACACCAGCGACAGTGCCTACGCATCTCTTTTGTTTGCCGATTACGACAACGCGACGCGCCGCTTGCGTTACGCCAATTGCGGACATCTCTCGGGCCTCTTGTTGAGAAGTGACGGCAGCGTTGAGCTGCTTGAGTCGAACAGCATGCTGCTGGGACTCTTCAGCGAATGGGATTGCTCGATGCAGGAGCAAGAGCTCTTTCCCGGCGACGTGCTCGCGCTCTACACCGACGGCGTCACCGAAGCCAGTAACGATCGAGGAGAAGAATTTGGCGAGCGGCTTCTGATTGAAGCGCTGCGGCAACATCGGGAACTGTCGTGCCAGGCTTTGCTGGCCGCAATCGTGGACGGCGTCCGACGCTTCGCCCCTCAGGAACAGCACGACGACATAACCGCAATCGTCGCGAAGTTCAAGGCCAGTGAGTGACACAGCGTACAGATTTCTTGGTTTGTGCCGGGTGACCTCAATTACCGTATTTGCCAACGCCTGGGCTCGCGCCTGCCGTGGAAGCACGCGATAACCACAATCCTGTCCTCTTGGACTTCAAAGAATATTCCGTAGGGGAAGCGCCGCACTCCCGCGCGGCGACGGCTCCGGTAGACGACGGGAAATTGCAGTGGATGTTGCGCGATTGTCTCAGCCGCCGCCTCGACCGCCTGCGCGAACCGCTCCCCAAGCTTGGAGCGGATGCGGTCATACCATGCCCGTGCATCCAGCAAGTCTTCGTTCGCTTCGGGTGTCCAGACGACCGGCAGCGTCACGGTTTCTTGAACAGGCTCGCCCTGACTTGCTCCCAGGGGATGACATCGGAGGGATTTTGCTCATGCCGCTCGATGCGGTGGTCCAGCTCCGCGCGTTGCGCGTCCGTCAACGACAGCGCGTCGGCTTCCAGACTTTCCCACACGACATCCAGCAGTTCGGCTTTCTCGGAGGCGGAGAGAGTCTCTATTTGCTGTCGCAAGTCGCTCATTACGTATAACCCTAGCGCGGTTTCGACGCGCTGGCAAGGATGCTTTCCTTTCGAGTTAGAACGCCTGCGTCCGTCCGCGCCCCACGTGATATAGTCCCGCCGAATATAAGGAGGACCATCCCATGTCAAGACCGCCTTACCGTGCGTTGTCGTTGGGATTGCGGGTGGTGTCCGTGCTGATCGCTGTTGGAGCGGTGTTCATGATCCTCGCCGACAAGCCGCTCGTTCTGCGCGTGTTCCTGCATCCTCCCGCGTCTGAGGTTTCCACCTTGCTGCTGGCTTTGCTGAAGGAGATGGGTGGCGTGATGCTGATGATCAGCGTAATGCTGTTTCTCGCCGCCCGCGACCCGGCGCGCAACGTCGCCATCCTGGACGCGCTCATTGTGGGTCTCTGCATCCTGGCGATCACGCCGCTGCTGTCTCTCAAGATGCTCGATCTCGGCAGCCTCTATCCGGGGTATTTGATCTGGGGACGATCGCTGGTCCGGCTGGCAATCACGGCGGTACTGTTTTATGCGCGCCCGCGGGAGACGTTATCGCCACAGTAGGGCGGATTAGATAACCGTTTCGGCTCCGAGGCCGTCGACACAGTTATCTAGTCAGCCCAGTGTAACTAAGCCGGAGGTACAGTTGGCGCCGGTCTCAAAAGCGGGACTTGACTTTCGATGTGAAGTTGTTAAAGTGGCATCGCTAACTTCGGGGCATGCTGTCTACGGCCAGTCGTGCTCCCAGAGCAGCCGATGACCGGTCATCGGCAATGCCTAGTGGTGCAGGCAGCGAGGCCAGCAATGTCGGAGGCCCATACCCTTTGACGCCGGCTAGCTGTTAAGCACCTGTGAGCTGTACTTGGTCAGCCCGGGTTGGGCTGACGAAGGCAGCTCACAGGTCGGCTACAGGGCACCCCCCCAAGGCTCGTCGGAGGGGGGTTCTTGATGTTTATTGCGTTTCAAATTCCGTTCTCTGATGCTCGATTCTTTTTGCCGATTCCCGGCAAACTTAACCGTCCGGTGTGGCCCTACCCTGAATCCGGTCGCGAGTTTGTCCGTGGTTTCGGACAGATTCGTGATCGTCGGAAGGGCGGAGTAGAGAACTGGACGAGCGAAAACGTGTACTGCCGAGCTTCGCGCGCCGTAATCTTCCGGCCGTCACTAGAGAAGCAAACCATCGGACCACGCACGCTTCAACAACGTACATCGTGTGTATTCAGACGCCTACTCGCTGACGACGGACCCACCATGCGTCTTGAAATTGGCTTACGAGTTACACCTAGAAGACGGGAATGGCGCATTGATAGCAGCGAATACTTGACGCTGATTCTGAATGCTCTTAGATTGTCGGTTCAAGTGCGGTCGCAACAAGGAAGCGTACAGACAGCGGAACTTGGCAGTGTGGGTGAGCTCATAGCACATCACTACCTTGAAGCGAGCACTCCTCGTATCCGAGGAACGATGTACCGTAGGGAGGACTGGTGGGTTGCACCTGGCGCCCCCGTGCTAGTTGTCGAGAGCCGTCCAGGGGAAGGAAATGCGCTCCCCAGGCTGGCGCGATTTGTAAGAGAACTCGATTTCGCTCAGATAACTGTTCATCATTGTAGGATAGAGTATCGTTCCCGCGCAGCCGCGGTTTGGTTTCTCCAGACAAAGGTTAACTCGGACCACGACGTACTTCGACGACTGCGAATTCATTTACTGAGGGTACATTCTGAGATCGAAACCTTGAAGAGTATTTTCCGCGCTGTTATCACACAGCGATTGGATTCTAATTCCGTCAAGGTTCAGAGGTATTTTGAGGGAGCGTTAGAGCTGCTGACACACAAGAAGAGTCACGGTTTCCAACAGTCTGAAATCCTCAAAGCAGCTTTGGAGTGGCAAGAACTTGTTAGGCCTGGCGAACGAGAAACGCTTCTGGCTAAACTGAACGAAGCCGTACCAAATTATCGTCGCAACATTGAGCAATTGATACGACGTGCTGACGGCGAGGCACGTCAGCCTGCGCAATTGGCAAACTACGTCCAAAACGTTTTCGTGACGGAAGGAGATTTCAACATGAGCAGCATTAATACCAGCGGAACTGGAAATATCGTGAATGTCGCCGAATATATGGTAGGAGTTACGAATTCGGTAAATCAGAATGTGAACAACTCTCAAACCTCTTCTGAAGTGAAGGATCTAGTCAAAGTTCTAATGGAAAACATTGCTAAGATAGGCCCCTCTGTAGATCCGAATATCGCGAAACAGATGGCCGACGATGTTAAGGTGCTGAGCGAAGAGCTTACGCGTCCGGCGCCACGTAAGGCGTGGTACGAGATTAGCCTCAAGGGCCTTAAGGAGGCGGCGGAGGCGATCGGTGAGATCGGAAAACCGATTCTAGAGACCGCGATGAAGCTCTTCCCCTTACTCATAGGTGGGTGATTTCACAATAATTCGAGGTTGGCGCATTCGTGAGCTGAGCGGGCTCAGCTATGCTCAAGCGCGTCACTCGTTTCCAGAAATCAAAGAGCCCTTTTTGCTCAGAGGCGAAACCATTTGTCTCGCTCACAACTTGATCCGAGGTAGCCGCCCGCTGCGTCAGCTCAAAGTGACCGTACAAGTTGTCACTCGATGATCCAAGGCTCTTCGCGGTAATATCTCTACAGCGCGCGATGACGACACCGGCGTATAGTCTCGGTTGGATTCTCCCCTTCGTGCGTGAGTCGTTGCGAGGACGTGGCAATTTCTCGTACGACAACTTTGTATGGGGCCTCTGGCCGGTGCTTGAGAGGGCCGGAGTGCCGGGCATCGAAAAGACTCCTCCCCACCGGAACTTCTCGAATCAACCCTATATTTATGCCGAAGCTCCTCATGACTTGCGCCGTGCAACTACTGAGGCTTTCTACTACCTATTTCACAATGGCTTCACCATACCTGAGCCTCCTCCGAACCTGCCCGGTCACCCCAGTGAAGCTGGATACTATCTGACACCGCGTGGGCTGGCGTGGGCGGAAGGTATTGGACCACTCCCCGAAGACGTTGTTGGCTACATGACAGTCTTGCGGAACCTCGTACCAACTCTCGATTCTGTAATCGAGCAGTACACTCAGGAAGGTCTTACCGCCTTCGAGAAACAAACGTATTTTGCGGCCGCAGTGATGATAGGCGCGGCGGCGGAGAAATCGGTCTACCTTCTTGCTGACTCAATGTTGAATGTGTTTTCTGATGTAACTCGAAAAGAACGCCTGCAGAAGTTGATCGAGCGCCGGAGGCTGGGCGACCTGTTCCATGCGGTTGAGAGAACAATTCACGATGCTTATGTCGGCAAAACCTTGCCATATCCGATTTTTGACGGGGCGGTGGCACACCTAATGTCCTTGATTGAAGCAATCAAGGTACAACGGAACGATGCGGTGCATCCGATGAACGCCGTCGTGTCCGCGGATTCAGTACGCCTTTCGTTCAGCGCGTTCCCCCATGCTCTCGAAAAGCTAGAAGCACTCCGAACATGGTTCGCCGCGAACCCGAGGCGTATTTGAACCGAATCACGCGGGCTCCTTAGTTGGAAGAAGCAAAGATGACATCGGCCGGGAGCCGACACGGTTATCTAATCCGCCAAGCGCCCCGGACCTCGCGTCACTCGGCCTTTTGAGGAATAATGCCTTCGGAGGTAGGGACTCATGCCTCGTAGGCATGCACTTAGACTCTTAAAACGCTGGAGCTTCACGGCAGGACTGCTGGCAGTGGCTCTGCCAGCGCTTGCGGCAAAGGGCGCGAAGCCGGAGTTCGGACCCAATATTCTGATTTTCGATCCGTCGATGCCAGCGCAGGTGATCCAGAAGCAGATCGATGCGGTGTATGCAACGCAGGGGCACAACGAATTTAGCTCACAGCGCAATGCGCTGCTGTTTTTTCCCGGAAGCTATTCGGTGGACGTTCCGGTCGGTTTCTACACCGAGGTGATGGGGCTGGGCGCATCGCCCGACGCAACGCGAATTGCAGGCAACGTGCACGCAGATGCGAATCATGAGCACAACAACGCGACGACAACGTTCTGGCGAGCTGCGGAAGGGTTCTCGGTAGAGCCGACGGGCGGCACGATGCAGTGGGCGGTCTCGCAGGCGGTATCGTTGCGGCGCATGCATGTGCGCGGCGACCTGGTG
The DNA here is from genome assembly GCA_035569025.1 of Terriglobales bacterium. GTDB lineage: Bacteria > Acidobacteriota > Terriglobia > Terriglobales > Acidobacteriaceae > Acidiflorens. Next base: position 32,126 of record DATMNN010000087.1, on the reverse strand, counting down.
CTGCACCAGCATCACGGCTGGGCGAGCGGGGGCTGGATGTCGGATTCGCTGGTGGACGGCAATGTCGATTCCGGGAGCCAGCAGCAATGGATCTCACGCAACTGCGATTGGAAGAGTTGGACGGGCTCCAACTGGAACATGGTGTTTGTCGGCGTCGCGCATCCGCCAGAAGGCGCGTGGCCGGAGCCGCCGTACACCAGGGTCGCGCAAACCCCGGTGGTGCGCGAAAAGCCGTTCCTGCAAGTGAATGCTGCGGGCGAGTTCAGCGTGCGGGTTCCAGAGTTGAGCAGTGACAGCGCCGGAATCACATGGCGCGGCGGAGAAACGCCGGGAAAGACGATTCCGATTGCGCAGTTTTATATCGCACGCGCAGATGTGGATACGGCAGAGACGATCAACGCACAGCTCGCCCAGGGGAAGAACCTGATTCTTACTCCGGGGATCTACGAACTAACCGGCCCGATTCGCGTGACACGGCCGCATACCGTCGTGCTGGGTCTGGGGTTTGCGACGCTGCGCCCCGTGAAAGGCACGGCGGCGATGACGACAGCCGATGCGGACGGGATCGAGATTGCGGGACTGCTCTTCGATGCGGGGCCCAGTGAGTCTCCGATGCTGCTCGAAGTGGGACCGGAGGGCAGTCGCGAGCGCCATGCAAAGGACCCGATCACGCTGCACGATATTTTCTTTCGCGTGGGCGGCGCAGGAATCGGTCGCGCCAAGGTGAATTTGAGAATCAACAGCAACGACACGCTCGTGGACCACACGTGGATCTGGAGGGCGGATCACGGCAAGGGAGTGGGCTGGGATCTAAATACCAGTGAGAATGGGCTGGTGGTGAACGGAAACGATGTGACGATCTATGGCCTGTTTGTGGAGCATCACCAGAAATTCCAGGTTCTGTGGAACGGCAACGGCGGGAGGACTTATTTTTATCAGTCCGAGATTCCCTACGATCCTCCGAACCAGGCAAGCTATACGAGTGCGCCGGGCGTGAATGGCTGGGCCTCCTACAAGCTGGCGGATGGAGTCACGCGTCACGAGGCATGGGGGCTCGGGATTTACAGCGTCTTCATTTATCCGAATGTGATACTGACCCGCGCGATCGAGACGCCGAAAAATCCGCAAGTGCGGTTCTACGACGTCATTACCGTGGCGCTGGGCAATCACGGCGAGATCAGCCACGTGATCGACGATACGGGCCAAGCAACCGCGATGCATCCTCGCGTAACGCCGAAGGTGACAGCCTTTCCGTGAGTGCGCCGGGTGCCCCACACATCGCGCACTTTGCGATGTGTGGGTTTCGTCGCCACCGGGAGGCATCGTCCTACTCACTTGACATTGACCATAGGGATCCGCGCGGACAACTGTATATTGATCAGCAGGTCGACACGGCGATCGATCTGATACCACAGTGCCGTCTTCTTGGACGAGACCACTTTCTCGAAGATCGGGACATACTTCATTCGCAACACGAGGAGTTGCTCGTCAATCGCGTTCGACTTGTTCATGAAGTCCTGGGCCTGAGCGTCGGTCATGGTGTCGTAGTTTGCTGCGTAGTTCTTGATCAGCGCCCAGCGGTCATCATTGGGCTTGATGGCTTCCTTCCGATACTGGTCAAAGATTGGCCAGAACTTGGTGGCCTCATCGGCCGTAAGGGTCATGTTCTGCGCGGTGATTTCCTTCCGCTGTGCGCGTATGTCGGCTCGCAGCATCTCGATGTCCTGGTCCTTGATACTGTTCGCGGGTGAGTCTGCATCCGCAGCGCCCTGCGCCGTGGATGGCTGGGCCTGAGCGAATGTCAATACGCCGCATAGGAACAAGACACCGAACATAACCAGAACACCTTGAACATTTTTCTTCACTGTAGCCTCCTCTGATTTGTCATTCCTGCAAGATAGATTAAAAACAATCTCCCGGAGCGCCAGCTGGCAAAAGCGACAGCTCATGAACCATAGTCCTTTAATTCGAAGCAGATTGTTTCGGGGCGCACTTTGCGATGTGGGTACGTTAAGCCGTAAAAGTTCGCCACACTCCGCATTTCAGTTCGCGCCCCAGCGGATAACTCCCGGATCGTAGGCCAACAGGAAGTCGGGCGGGAAACGGGTTCTCGGAAGTTGGCATGCCACTGCCCAAAGTCGTCGGCTTACTTGGGGTTAGCTTTATTCATACAGTCCCTGAGGAACGACTTGCGGTCAGTTCCCGTGAGATTCCTCTTGTCGGCGAGGTTCTTGCACGCATTCATCTTGTCCTTCTGACTCATGTCGGCAACCGGCTGATTACCACCTTTGCTGAGGCAGTCCTGCATAAAGTTCTTGCGATCGTCTCCCTTGAGGCTCTTTTTGTCGGCCAAGTTGTTACAGGTTGTCATTTTGTCCTGCTGAGATGGTCCTTGCGCTGCAGCTCTGGGGGAAAGCCCCAGGTTCATCGCCAACGATAGTACGGTCACGACTAATAGTTTCTGCGAAATTCTTGTCATCGACTTCTCTCCTTCTCGGTGATTCGATTCCTGGGGCGACACTCGCCCGGCTCCGCCCGCGAAATCTCGTTTACGTTCTGGGCGGCTGGCCCACATCTCCGGCGGAAAGTATAACTGGCTTAGTTGCTCGATGGCGGAGAAAACAAAGTGAGTGCCGGGTGCCCTACACATCGCGCACTTTGCGATGTGTGGGTTTCGTTGCCGCAGGAAAGCGTCGAGATCATAAATCGACTCCACTGAACGCCGCCCTGACCATTTCTCGAACAGGGATCCTATCCGAACCAGCGGTCGAATTTTCGTTGACATCTCTCATCTGAGAGCTAACAATACTAAAGCCACTATAGCTCTCGTCTCGCTCTGGTGAGACGCCAGCTAAGCCCAATGGGCTCTAGATTTTAGCTGTAAGCTCTTTGACATCAGGATTTTGCGTGACGGCCACGGCCTAAACGAATGATTCCAAAAGACCGAGGGGGAGGGGGAGGGGTACCAGTTGTCAGATAGTGAATCTCCCAAACGTCGAGGAGATCACAAAAAAAGTACCCCCGGCGCGTGGCCCAGTAAACGGAGGGTGCCCCAACACATCGCGCTTGAGATCACTGTGCGCGACTTATTGCGCCGGCACCCATTTATCCGACCCCGTCAGCTTAACCGCCACATCCGTAATCCAAATGTGCAGTGGCTTGCCGTCGGCCATGCCGCTGTGCTCGGTTGAGAACAGAATTGGACCTGCCTTTTTGTAGCCCGTCCACGTAGCGAGGACGCGGCTCGGCGGCTTGGCCCCGCCGCGGTGGTAGACAAAGTACACGACGCGGTTGTCTTTGCCGACGTAGAGGTCCCAGGTGTCGCCGGGCGTGTAGCCGCCGTCCGCGGGATACTTTATCGGGAGCAGCTCGGCCGTGCCGGGGCCCACTGGCAGGTTAAATTTGCCCTGATCGATCGCGCTGGCGGTCTTGTCCCAATAAGCATGGAAGGGGAACAGCACCCAATAATTATCGTTCACGAAAGCCGGTTCGACCTCATTCTTCACCTGGTCCGACTGACTGCCGAGCTGCGAGCTGTCGTAACTAACGCTCACCGGCTTGCCGTCCTTACCCGCTCCTTCGAAGGAAATCTTGCCAGTCTTCGGCTCCCACTCCCACTTGTGAGAAGCCTTGAAGAGTCCGGTAATTTCTGCGTTCCAGGTGTAGCGGATGGCCTCAACCTTGTCCCACGAATCGACTCCGTAGGTCTTGGCGACCTGGTCGAGAAGTGCCGCGCGCTGTGGCGCCTGCGCCCACGAGGTTGGAGCAAGGACCAGCGTTGTGCAAAGCAGAAGGCCGATCATCGATAATGTTAAACGGCGGACACTTGTCATAGAGTTCACTCCTCAATTCGGTATGCGGCCAGTTTCGCAAACGCGTGTCTCGGTGCGCATCACGCGATGCTGTAGACTTTTCCTACCTCGAACGCTTACCAGACGCATAACTCGTTTGGGTAATGCGACGCAAAGCGAGAATTGCACCGGCCGCCGCCAGGCATCCATATTCCACAAACATCACCCATCCAGGAAGCGCCCCCCACGGACGCCCAAGCGTGCGCAAGTGCCACATAATGTAAACGGGAATGATGCTCACAGTCCAGAGGGCGATCAGCAGCGTCGAGGCCGACGTTAGAAATGGCAGCAGCCAGAGAAGATACCAGGGGAACACGGCGGGGGCACACAAGAGAGACGCTGCCATCGGCCAGGCAAATTGGTTCGGAGACCACGCGGGCCCCGCGCTTATTTGCGGTGCTCCTCTAAGCAAGGTTGCAGTCACGAATCCAGCGAGCACCGCCAAGCCGACCAGCAACTGCGGAGGCGCCACCTCAGCGAGGGCGGCAAACACGGGACCATTAAAGCGGAAAGTCTGCACATAGGTACCAAGCGAACCGATGGGAATGCGGCCGTGATCAAGAAATGGGACGTACAGGAGTCCGACCACGACGGCCGCCAGCGCGGCGTCGCGAATGCGAACCCGCTTCCAGTAGAGGGGCAACAGTACCACCGGAAGGAATTTCACTGCTATTGCCAGCCCAAGTGCGACGGCCGCCGTCGCCCGCCATCGGCGAACTAGAGCAGCCGCGGATACGACCAGCAACAACGCGCCAACAATGTCGATGTGACCGCTTCCCGCCACTTCAATGGCCAACAGTGGGTTCCAGGCGAACGCCAAAACTAAGTGCGCTCCCTTGCTGGCGAGCCGCAAAATATCGAGCAACACGAAAACAATGGCGAACTCGCAAACTACGAATGCTGATTTCATCGCAAACGTGGATTCGTGAACCGCGGTCACAGCGCGAAAGAAAAGCTGCGCTCCGGCGGGATAGGGACTCGGTAGATCCGGGTTGTTCAAGTTGCGGGTTTCCGCAGTATGAAGCCCCTGAACGGCGGGATCGCTGGGAATGACAAGGTAGGGGTTGTAGCCGAGCCTTTGCAGACGGCCATCCCAAACATATCGATGAATATCGTCATCGGCCCCGGCGGGCAGTCGAAGAAATGCAATGTTCCATGCCGCAGCCAGGACGAGCCCAATGACGACAACGCGTTGTGAAAATCCCGGCGTAGCGAAGAACTCGCGGATCGCAAGGAGGTACGCGATACCAGCAAGCGTCAAAGAGGCCATGAAGTATGGTCCACCGCGATCGCCAAAGTTGAGTGAGCAGATCGTCAGCGCCGCAAGCAAGATGGCGCCGACTGCGTACACTCTCCACTCGGGAGTGATCTTCATCCCTACGATTCTCCGGCGCCCGTCCGAGATCGTGTCGTTGCGAGTTCCCATTCTCTAAGCCACGCGGCCGTTCGTGGCGCTCTTGCCGGAGCCAGACGCAACTCCTCGGCCAACCGGGTCAGGTCGTCAGCTACATCAATGTCGTAAAAAGGATGTGCGAAGCCCACGGACAGGTCAAGAGATCGTGCGCGCGATAGGAGTCTTTCCAGCGCACTGCTGGTGCCCATTCCGTCGCTCGCAAAAAGCGTAGGGTGGGATGCCTTTGCCCCGACGAGATAGTAGCCTCCGTCGTGCGTTGGTCCAACGACAACGTCATGTGCGGCCAGCGTTTCGAAGGCGTCTTCGAGAACAGAACGCGGCAGGTGTGGGCTATCGCTGTTGAAGGCAATGGTGCGTCGTTGATGACCTTCTGCGAAGTGCGCAAACACCGAAGTCAGGCCTGCGGCAAGACCTTCACCTTTCTGGGCAACAACGCTCACTTCACTGCCCGCCAATTGCGCCAGTTCGTTTACGTCCGAGTCCGGGCACATGATGGCAACTTCCACACCGCCCAATTTCAATTTCAACGACCGCGCCAGCGCCAGCGTGTCGTTCAGAAGACAGCAATAGAAATCGGAGACGGCCAGAGGAGAAAGGCTGGAGGCCAGACGGGTTTTGACCGCGCCCGGCCTTGGTGCTTTCGCCATGATTACCAGCGTGCGATCCCGATTTGGCAGACTCTCTGTCTGGCTCGACGATTCCATAGCAGATTGCTTTTGGGATACGGCTCCACTTCCACAAGCGCGTTTGTCGCAAGTAATCCGACCGACGAATTATAACTTCCGGCTTGCCGCTTATCCTGGAACGAGCACGCGCTTCGCCCGCTGCGCGGTCTGAAAAGGTCCGCCTCGAGCAGTGCCCCTTGACAAAAGCAACCCCTTTCGCCCAATATGGCGTCATACGACATGTCGGCTAATGAACTATGGAGACACTCGCCTTAAGTGAACCGGTATTGCTGCTCCTGCTGAGCCTGGTGGAACAGCCGCGGCATGGCTATTCAATCCTGAAAGACGTTGAATCCATGAGTGGAGGCCGTGTGCTGCTCAGCACGGGCACTTTGTATGGCGCGCTGCAGCGCCTGCTCACTGAGGGCTGGATCGAACGCGTCGAAGAGGACGACAACCCCCGCGACCGTCGCACTTACAGACTCACCTCACGCGGGCGCCGGAATCTGCAACTGGAAGTTGAGCGCATGCGCCACCTGACCAAGTTGGCTGCCCTGCGTATGGGCCGCAAGGAGGCGTGATCATGGTGCTTACGGTCTACTGCTGGTTGTTATGCCTGTATCCGGGGAGCTATCGCCGCGAATTCGGAGAGGAGATGACGTCTGTGTTCTGCAAGGCACGAAGCGATCTTCCGCCAGCGCTGGCTGCGAAGATCAGCTTCTACCGGCGCGAATTCTGTGGACTCTTGTCGGGTGCCCTCCGTGCGCACCTTGACCGTCTGTTCGGCCCTGCCGTTCCGTTTCGGAGGTTCGATATGCAACCCCAGTTTCGTTTTCCCCGCTCCACCGTGCTCCTGATGCTCGTGATCTTCGCCGGTACAGTACTCACTATCGCGAAGGCCAGCAGCATTGCTGGCGCCAGGCCGGGATCGGTCTGGCCGTCATTTGTATCCGTTGTGGCCTTAATGCTGCTGACTATGTGCACTGCTGCCGCAGTTGTCGTCGGCATTCTGCACGCTCTGCGGCGTAGTGGCGTATATCGCCTGGAGAACGTGCAGGGTCGGATCGATTCAGTGGAGTCGAACGGCAGAGTGCCATGAAAAGGGCGTTCCTTTTACTAATCGCATTTTTCGTGCTCGCCGCCGGCTTGGTGCTGCATCACGCAAACTCCGCGGCTGATCGCGCTCCCGCGTCAGGGCAGTCGCAGCAAGCTGAGGATGAAGGCAGTTCGGCTCGTATCGCACGCATCGAAAACGGCCTGCTTCCCGCAGTTGTCATCAAGGGCCAATCGGCTCGCGCAATGAAACTCAGCGAGCGCATGCAGTTCTACAAAGTTCCGGGCGTAAGCGTCGCGTTCTTCGACCACGGAAGGATTATCTGGACGCGCGCGTACGGTCTCGCTGACATAGCCACGAAAAAACCCGTGACTTCGGAAACCCTGTTTCAAGCGGCATCGATCAGCAAGCCGGCGAGCGCACTCGCGGCACTGCATCTTGTGCAGGAAGGCAAGCTAAGCCTGGACGAAAACGTGAACGACAAGCTGCGCACGTGGAAAGTTCCCGATAACCAATTCACTGCGCAGCAAAAGGTCACCGTCCGCCGCATCCTGAGCCACAGCGCCGGAATAAATGCTCAGGGCTTGCCCGGTTACACCTCCGACGAGCCTATCCCAACCATCGTGCAAATCTTGAATGGCGAAAAACCGGCAAACACTGACCCAATTCGGGTTGATGTTGTGCCCGGAACGATTTGGCGGTATTCGAACGGCGCGTACGTCATCCTGCAAACACTTATAAGCGATGTCACGGGCAAAGCTTTCCCGGAAATTATGAATGAGCTTGTCTTGCGACCCGTAGGGATGACGCATAGCACGTACGAACAGCCGCTCCCGAAAAATCTTTGGCCTTCGGCCGCTATGCCCTATGGTGACGACGGCGAACCTGTAAAGGGCGGCTGGCATACCTATCCGGAGATGGCGCCCGCTGGACTTTGGACTACTCCGTCAGATATTGCGCAGATGGCCATTGAGATCCAGAACGAATACGCCGGGAAATCAAACAAGATCCTTTCGCAGCAGCTGGTCCGCGAGATGCTCACTCGACAGAAAGATGATTGGGGACTCGGCGTTGCGCTACCGCCAGGGCACAAGGCAAGATTCGCACATGGCGGACAGAACGCAGGTTACCGTTGCGATCTAGAGGCTTACACCGAGGGGCCTGGTTTGGCGGTGATGACGAACTCAGATGGCGGCGAATTTCTCATCCAGGAACTGCTTCGAGGGGTGGCGAAGGAATACTCATGGCCCGATTTTCAGCCTATCGAGCGCACGGTCGCGAAAATTGACCCCGCCATACTTCGCGCTTACGCCGGGACCTATGAGAACCCGAACGCCGGCAAGATAACGGTTTCGATGAAGAACAACACACTGTACGTCCAGGCGGATCCGCTTGGTCCTGAGCCAGAGGAACTTTATCCCGAATCGAGCACGGATTTCTTCATTCTGTCGAACGACGTGACTGACAGTTTCCAAAAAGACGAGAAAGGTAACGTGTCGAAAGTCATTGTCCATGCCTTCGGACACAGTTTCGAAATGAAGAAAACTCGGTAATGTGATCCTTTCCCAGATCTCGGCCTACGAGCTGCCATAAAGTACCAAGGTTTTGCTGCGCCTAGACTTGCGGGGGCCGTGGCTCCCCCGCTTTCCGGGACCGAAAATAATAGCGCACGATCAGGCTGAGAATGAACCAACCGGCGCCAATTGTGCCCTTCAGCGTACCGCTGATCTTGGATTTTCCGATACGCGGGTAGTAGCTTACCGGGACTTCAACCACGCGGAATCCGGCCAGGGCGCCTTTGAGGATCATCTCAACGGCCCAGCCATAGGTGATCTCTTCGAGCGCGAGCGCGCTCAGCACCTCTGCGCGGCCAGCGCGAAACGGGCCGAGATCGGTGATTTCTAATCCATAAAGAAGCCGGATCAGGCTGGCGGCTAGGCGATTTCCAAACACCTGATGCCAGGGCAGCGCTCCAGCAGAATTCTGAGCGTGCAGGCGGGAACCTAGCGTGATGTCCGCACGCTCCTCAAGGATCGGAGCCAGCAGAATCGGCAATTCGGACGGCCGGTCGCTGTAGTCACCGTCGAGGAAAACGACTACATCAGGAGAATCTGCCGCAGCCATACCCGTGAGGCAAGCTTGCCCATAGCCGCGGCGCGGTTCTTGAATGACGCGAGCTCCCATTCTTGCGGCGATCTCGGGAGTGCCGTCATTCGAGTTGCTGTCGACAACGATGACCTCGCTGACAAGATCGGACGGGAGATCCAATAGGACGTGCTCAATCGACAGTGCTTCATTGTGGGTGGGGATGATGACGGAGACGCGCATGGGATCATGATTCAAGGGTTGCGGGAAAAGTTTCCAGGCGAAGGCCGCGCCCTCAGCGGCTGAAGCCGGATTCAAGACAAGCCGGTGACCGCAGCGGTGAACTGCTGCGCCACCCAAAAGCAATGGCAAGGCCACCCAAAAGCAATGACAAGAACGAGGTCTTTCCGCAGCATCTCAATGGATTTCCCGGCCCGATCACCACCACGGAGAAGATGGCCGCCGCTGCGCCAGCAAAGCGTCAACACCCCAGGCTCTGCCCGCGCGCCCAACACAGACTGCAAATGATGCGAGGACTGGAACCAGCAATTCCCATATCCACGAAGTGCCCCACTCGGAAACCCAGAGACTGGCGAGGTAGGCGAATGCCACAAACGCCGCGGGACGGGTAAACAGACCGATGACCAACAAAACTCCGAGAGAGATTTCCGTCAGACCCTGCATCGGAGCCGCCATCGAAGCATGGCTTGCCGCCAGCCCCATGACCGACTTCCAGATCGCCGGGGAATGACTGTTCTTGATGTAATAGCTGATGAGGCCTGCGTAGCCCGCAGGAGTGTACAGGCCTTTTCCAAGATTCTCGAAGAAGACCCATACGAGCATGGCACCGATCGTGACGCGCACGATGGCCAGAGCGGAGGCTGCTTGTCCTTGATGGGTCACGGTGCTTACCTCGTTTCTCAGCGAGGTTGGGTTGGTTGTCATGATGAACCTCGTTCCCAGTGGATGCGATTCAGATTGGAAATAATACGACAGGCTCGGAGCAACGGCTACTGGCTTCTGCGCGAACAGCCTCAACCCGTGTTCTAACTGGCTCGAGACCTCACGGACCGCGCGCGGAACTCCTTGACGGCCCCTGTGACACGGTTCTGCTCGCCTTCGCTGAGATCGTTGTAGAAGGGCAACCGCAGCAGGCGTTCGCTTACATCCTCGGTGACTGGGCAGTGTGCGGGACGAGCTGCGTATTTCTCGCCCGCCTCCGAAAGATGCAGCGGGATGTAATGAAAAACGCTGAGCATGCTCTGAGCCTTCAGGTGTGCGATCAAGTCCTCGCGCTGCGAGGCTGACGGCAGCAAGAGGTAGAACATGTGATACGCCTGCTCACATTCCGCTGGCACCGCCGGCAGCCTGATGTCATTATTCTCAGCCCAGTCGGCCAACGAATCGTGGTATCGATTCCACACTCGCCGCCGCTTTTCCTGGACCGCCTCTCGCGCTTCGAGCTGCGCGTAGAGGAACGCCGCCAGCAGGTCGGAAGGTAAATAGCTGGAGCCCAGGTCGACCCATGTGTACTTGTCCACCTCGCCCCGGAAATATCGGCTCCGGTTAGTCCCTTTTTCGCGGATCACCAGTGCACGTTCCAGCAAATCACGATCGTTGATGATCAGTGCACCGCCTTCGCCACAGGTGAAATTCTTGGTCTCGTGAAAACTCTGGGTGGAAAGGCATCCGAACTTTCCTGTGTACGTGCCCTTGTAACGGGAGAACAGTCCGTGCGCGTTGTCCTCCACAACTCGAACTCCATGACGGGCGGCGATCTCCAGAATCGTGTCCATTTCGCACGCCACTCCGGCATAGTGGACCAGGACGATCGCCTTGGTTCGCCGGGTAATCAGAGATTCCAGACGATTTTCATTCAGGTTCAGCGTGTCGGGTCGAATGTCCGCAAACACCAGACGCGCACCCCGCAAAGCGAACGCATTCGCAGTCGAGACAAAGGTAAACGACGGGACAATCACTTCGTCCTCGGGACCGCAATCGAGCAGCAGCGCCGCCATCTCCAGCGCATGGGTACAGGACGTTGTGAGCAAAACCCTGGGCACCCCAAGCTGCTGTTCCAGAAGATCGTGACACTTGCGCGTAAAGGGGCCATCACCAGAAGCGTGCCCATTCGCAATCGCCTCCGCGATGTACTTGTATTCGTTGCCTGCGAGGCAGGGCCGGTTGAATGGGATTTGATAACTCATAATTTCCGGAACACGAAAAGTTTTTGCGTGCCATAGTCCCCGGCCGGGGCGAGTTGCGAGAACCAGCGGTTCCATTCTGCATCCGGATCGGCGACGGAAACCGGCGCCTGCACTGCGTGTGCGAGCAAAGGCTTCAAGACGCGGGTGCCAACATAATAGGTGCTCGCAAAATTCGACAACTCAAGAAGCGTAGCCTCGTTTTGAACGGCCGCAATCACCTGGTCCTGGTCCAGATAGTGGTTGAACGGCGGCATCGGAATATCATCCATTCCCCATTCCGCGCGGAAGGCGTTCAGGCGCCGCCACCCCTGCAGGGTGGCTTCCGAGAGCAACAGCAGGCCGCCCGGTTTGAGCACGCGGATACACTCCCGCAGACCACTAAGCTGGCGTTCCCAGTTTCCCAGGTTGATCAAAACCCGTACCACCACCACTTTGTCGTAGGTATTGGATGTCTCTTGCAACTGCGTAATATCACCGACCTCAAATTCAACCGATCCCGCTAATCTTTCCGCCATCGCGGCGACGCGACTGCGCGCGTGCTCAATCATCTTGGGGATGTAATCCAGGCCGCGAAGCCGGACTTTGCGTGCACAGGCGAATTGCATCGAGGAATATCCGTTGGCGCAGCCCACGTCGAGAACGTGGTCTCCATCGGTCAGATGCCTGGTGATCTCCGCGATCTCCATTTCGATTACGCGATGATCGGACCACGAAGCCGAAGGTGCCTGGCCGTGCTCGTGCGCCTGTTGATTCCAATACTCGAAGACTTCGTCTTGGGTGAGAGGAGTCGTCATCAGAAGCCAACTACCTTGCTGGTGGTTACGTTCTGTTCGGCCCCTACGCCGTTGCGGACGACGTACGGAGGTTTTTGCAAGCTACGAAAGTGCATGCGGGCGAGGTACTCCCCGATGATCCCGAGGGCAAATAACTGGGCGCCGGAAAACAAGGCAACGATAGACGCCAGGAACGGAAATCCCGGCACTGGATCGCCGTGCGCGAAGTATCGAGCCACGACATACGCCAGCACGAACAACCCGAATAATGTAAACGCGAAACCGACCAGACTGGCAATTTGCAACGGCATCGTGCTGAAGCCGGTCATCATGTTCATGGCGTGCGTCATCAACTTGCGGAAGTTGTACCCCGACACGCCTTGTTTCCGCGCCTGGTGCTTCACAGGTATGCAGGCGAAGCGATTGGTGCCCCAGGTGAGCAGCACATCGATCGAGACGAACGAACCTTCATAGTGCCCGAATGCTTGAGCAACCGAAGCACGAAATGCACGAAACGCGCAGACCTGACGGGCGATTTCGGCGCCCATCACGTTTTGCAGCGCGAGTTTGGTGATCCATGAGGCAAGGTCGCGTCCAGCCCCGTGCTGCTCCCGCTCGGGCGTGCCGTAGACGACGTCATAGCCTTCGGCGACTTTCGCCAGCAGTTTCGGAATCTCTTCGGGCGGATGCTGGAGATCGTCATCCATGGTTATGATGAGGTCGTGCCGCACGGCCCGAATGCCGCACAGCAGCGCGTTGTGCTGGCCGTAGTTGCGCATGAGATTGATGCCGCGTATCCAGGAGTATTGGCTTGCCAGTTCACAAATAACATCCCAACTGCGGTCAGGACTGCTGTCGTTGACGAGGATCACCTCAAACTCGTCCGCGAGTGTGACCAGCACTGACTCCAGGCGACCTATTAACTGGCGCAGAATCGGCTCGCTGCGAAACACCGGGATCACGACGGACAATCCTCGGCTCAAGGATTCATTCGCCTCCCGCGTGGCCGCGACCAAAGTGGTAGCTCTTGTGCTCATGCGTTTGCACTGACCATCATAGCCGCCGCTATAGCTCGAATCCAAGCACCAAAACGCCCAATCTACGCCGCTTTCCGGGCCACCACGACCAGAGAAGTCCCTGCCGGCAACGTGTGGCCACGGGAAACCCACTGCGCCTCGAGGTAGAGCATTCCGGTGAGGATCCCATTGACAACCGGCACTAGGCGGAACTCATCGCTCGCCAATTGTTGCGTAGACCCGGGTTTGCGCCGGAGTGTGTTCAGCTTGCGGTAGGTCCACACGATTGGCAGGATGGACGCCATGAACTCCGTGAGAAACCGTACCTCAAACCCTGCACTCTCCAGTTTGCTGCGAAGGTCTTCCTGGGAGTAGCGGCGACAATGATGCGCTGCCTCATCGAAATAGCTCCACAGTGACGGGTGCGCCGGAACCGTCAACAAGAGTTGACCGCCCGGCCGCAACGCACCGTGCGCCAGGCGAAGCGTTGCCTCATCCTCGGGAATATGTTCGAGGACATCGAACATACCCACCAGGTCAAACTGCTTTCTGAAGGGCAGATTTCGAATGTCCGCTTGCACTAGGGCTGCGCCCGACCGGTTTCGCGCATGTTTCAATCCTTCAAACCAGAGTTCCAGGCCCACGACCATGCTATTCGGACACGCTTTCTCCAGCACCCGGAGTACGTTCCCAGTACCGCAACCAACCTCCAACACCAGATTGCAGAGTTCCGATGAAGAGGAAAAGTGGCGGACTAACTCAAGAATCAAACGGTTTCGGGACCGGAACCAGAAGTGCCTGTCTTCGATTCGGGACAATTGCTCGAAGAACGCTGGATCGTATCCGCCTGTCCCGGGAGCCGATCCAGAGGATTGCGATTCGACTGCCGCTTCTTTTGGACTGAGCTGGATTGTCTTACTCACGCAGTATGAAAGCGCTGTTCCTTTGCGATCACACTATCACAACCATTCTCGTCCCGGCGGGTGTGCTATTTTCATTTCGCGACCAGGAAACTGCAATTAACGGGAGACCCTGATGGGCAATCCGCCCTCGCCGAGCCGTTTGATTGGATTGAGCTTTGTGATTGTCCTTGTCGCTTTAACGGTTTACAACGCTCCGTACTTTGCGACCACGATCGTCCTGAAATCCAAGGCGATTCCTTACTCTCTTGCCCCTGACCTTAGCCTTTATCTGAATTTGAGCAGGATGGGTTCATCGCACGTCAACCCATATTTCGGCACGATCTCTCCGTCCGGCGAATTGGGCTATACGACCTTCGACACGGCTTTCCGGATGCTCGGGGTGCTGGCGAAGATCGCAGGCAATGACCTTTGGTGGGCAGTCTTACTGTGGGATCTGTTCTGGTGGGGCGCTCTCTGCGTTGGTGCAATCTGGTTCATTCGTCGGGCGCTTCCGGAGGCGACGGAGTTGATCTTGTGCCTGGCGATGTCGCTGATTTTATTTTTCAACTTCGGAGTCTTGAAGGCTCTGGCGTCGGCATGGCTTCATTTCCCTTCGATGTCTGGATTTGCCGAATTGAGCCTTCCGTTCATTCGGGTAATTTTTCCGCAAGTTCCCTTGGCGTTGATGTTCTTCTATCTGGCCCTTCAAACGCGTGCGCTGGATTCCTGGCACTGGCGTGAGTGGACCGGGATGTTTTTTCTACAAGCAATCGCGTTTGCGATGTTCCCTTACGCGACGCTGATTATGGCTGGAACCACCTGCGTCGCCGCTCTCGCTGTCCTTGTGGAGAAGAGAACGCTGAACCGGTTCTTGATCCTGGCCACATATGGTGTGGCTTGCGGAATATTCGACGTCGCTTTCCTGCTGCTTCATCTATCAGGGGGAGCGCAACATGCAAAGCTGGGCCTGATCAGCATTCATCCATCGCGTGCATTCGAGTTGGCCGGTGGCGCTTTGCTGCTGCTGGTCGTCCTCACTATTGCGACCGCAATCTCGCCTCCCGTGGGGTCTCGTACTGGAAAGTGGACCGTCGCCGGCCTGGGTATTGCGAACATCCTTCTGATGCTTGGCGACAGTGTGTTCTCACCGGCGCTCCTGGTGTCGCATCATGGCGGGTATTTCATTCACACCACAATTTCTCTGGAAACTACATATCTTGTCGCCGTTGCGTTCGACCGCTTTCCTCGCAAATCCATGTGGCTCCGCCGCGCCTGTCTTGCGGCTATTGCGCTCGCAACCGCAACCGGATTGCTCCTTGCCTTTTCCGATTACCGGCATTCCTTTCCGGAAAACAGCAAGAATCTAGAACTTGCGTCCGCGATGCGGTCACTGAACCTGACCAAGGGAGATCTGGTCATTGCTCGCGCAGAGAGCGTCGATGATTCATGTTCGTGGGTGCCTCTTTTTACGGACGCAAATACCCTCTTTTGCCGGAGCGCACAATATGAGATGTCCGCGGAACAAAAGCGCACCCTGTATCGAATGCGGCAGGCCTTCTATCTGTATTTCGTCGGAGATTCCAGCGTTGCCGTCGACCAGGTAGCGAGCGGCTCAACCAATCTTGTGGATCAGGACCGACTGGCCTTTGCCGGCGAGGTCAATCCCGCCGATAGGGAACGATGGGACGAAGCCAGGGCCGCGATCCGCAGCGATTTGGTGCCGGTGCTCGCCGACGTCGAGCAGAGGAAACCACAGGTCCAAACTCTTCTATCTACTTACAGACGGATCCTCGTAGTGGATGACGCAAGAAAACCGGCCTTCGTGCGAAAGTCTCTGTCCCAATATCTGGCAATCGATTCTGAAAGTCGTTTTGGCGATGTTGTGCTCCTCTGGTGCAGACCTCTTTGAGCTGTCACCCGATGTTAATAATTGCTGGATAGTATTAGGGACCGTTTCCGAAGTCGCTGCGCATGCCGGCCCCGACCAAAAATTGCACTCTCGTGATGCCGCAGAAGCACACGCGTGCCGCACGTCCGGTTCCAGTCGCGCCAACTGCTGCCCCGCTCTCGTTGCGACGGGCCACTGCTGCATACGGCATCCCAATCTTCCTAGGCGCTTTTCTTTTGTTTCAAGTGCAGTTGATTCTCGGGAAGTTCGTGCTCCCCCGTTTCGGAGGCGGGCCATCCGTCTGGAGTACGTCTCTGCTTACCTTTCAGTTCTTGTTGCTGGCTGGCTATCTGTACGCCGCGCTCTTGACAAGGTATTTCTCTCCGAGAATGCAGGGCCGGATTCATATCGGATTGCTTTTAACGTCGACGCTCGCGCTCGCAATCCTCACAGGGAAATGGCATTCGCCGATTTTGCCACTGAACTCCGCCGCGAGACTCACGGATTCCAACCCCGTGTTGCAGATCGCGCTTTTGCTGCTGACGGCAGTGGGATTTCCATGCGTCCTGCTGTCAGCCAACAGTCCGCTCCTGCAGAAGTGGTTCAGCGAACAGCGCGACGGCGCGACACCGTACCGGCTCTACGCGCTTTCCAATCTTGGCTCGATGCTCGGATTGCTGAGCTACCCATTTCTGGTTGAACGCCTTCTGCGGCTCTCGGTGCAAGCGTGGCTCTGGACGATAGTGTTCGTAGTCTTCCTTGCGGCAACCGCCGTGTGCGCGTATGCACAGCGGAATGTCGCCGCGGATCCAAGTCCAGTTTCCGCTCGCCAAACAATGCCTGGACCATCTGCAGGACTACGACTACTGTGGCTCGGCCTGAGTGCCTGCGGCTCGACGATGCTGTTGGCCACGACCAACCTGGTCTGCCAGGAAATCGTCGTGATGCCCCTGCTGTGGGTGCTGCCGCTCAGCCTGTATCTGCTTTCGTTCATCATCAGTTTTGATCATGCGCGATGGTATCGGCGCGAGATCTTTCATCCGCTGTACCTGGCGCTTGCGCTGCTTTCGTTTCGAACGCTACCGGGTTTCTTCAATCTGACCATTACCTGGCCGCTCGTCATCTTCAGTTCGACTCTGCTGGCGGTTTGTATGGTGTGTCACGGCGAGTTGGCGCGGCTGAAGCCGGACCCGCGGCACCTGACGGGCTTTTATCTGATGGTCAGCGCGGGAGGCGCGTTGGGCAGCGCCTTCGTAGTGCTCGCGGCGCCGCACCTGTTTGAACGCTTCTGGGAATTCCAGATCGCGCTGGTGGACTGCGGAGTTTTGCTGGCAGTACTGCTGGTGCGGGACCGGCAGTCGTGGTTGTGGACGCTTCGCGCTGGCCGTGTACTCTTCGCCGTGGGCGCGCTGCTGCTCGTGGCGGCCGGCGGTTTCTATACGGATAAACTCCGCACGAGTGAGGGCGACAACAACGTCGTCGTGCGGCGCGAACGAAATTTCTTTGGCGTGAAGACAATCTCGAAGATCGATCCCGGACTATTTCTCGTTCACGGTGGAACGATCCACGGTATGCAATACTCCGATCCGCGCCTGCGTGATGAACCGACGACTTACTACAGCCGCGAAAGTGGAATCGGCCTCTTGCTCGACAACTATCCCATTCGCACGCTGGGCGGGCCAGTGCGAATCGGAGTGATCGGTATGGGCGTTGGAACGCTGGCTTCTTACGGGCGTCCCGGCGACACACTGCGGTTTTATGAAATCGATCCCGAGGTGGCAGGATTTTCCCAAGGTGCCAATCCAATCTTTTCGTTTGTGAAAGACTCGCCCGCCAGGATCGACATCGCCCTGGGCGATGCACGCATCATGTTGCAGCAGGAATTTGCGCGCACCGGCGGCTCGAAGTTCGATGTGCTGGTCGTCGACGCCTTCAGCGGAGACGCCGTTCCAGTTCATCTGCTAACGCGCGAAGCGGTGGCGCTCTATCTGCAACATCTGCGCGGACGGCGTTCGGTGCTGGCTCTTCACGTGACCAGCCGATCCATCGATTTGCGGCCAGTGGTTGCGGCACTGGCGGAGGAGTTCCACTTCGCAAGTGTGGAGATCCATCCTCTTCGAGTCGGCGACTGGATCCTGTTGTCGCGCGATCCTTCCATCCTGGCGATTCCTGCGCTGACAGCAGCGGGACATCCAGTCGAACTCACGCGCTCGCCCGTGCTCTGGACTGACGACTACAGCAACCTGTATCCCTTGCTGAGGAGTTGGTAGGGAACAGGAGACGAACAATCACCGGAACGGCAGCGCATCGTGCGCCAGGTCGGCGCTTCCGATGTGGTCACTCTTTGCGTCCCGCACCACGATGCGGACGTATCGTGTCTTCGGCGGCAAGTCTACGACCAGGTCAAAGGTGGCGGGCTTGTTCCATTGCTGCTCGAACCGCTTGTCGTCAACCACAGCCTCCATTTCGCTGACCTTGTGGTTGAACACCCTATCTCCAGCACCGACGCTGGCAACCACTACGGTGACTTCGCATCGGTGCTTGCCGTCCGGCAACGTGACCCAAGACAGGTCGTGTCGGTCCACCTTAATCAGGAACCGGCCTTTGCCCGCGCCCGCCGATTTTGCCTTCGCTTCAATCGAGAGTGCCCGGTAGGGAAGTGGATTCATCACGGCTCGCGATAGCACCGTGTCAACCTGCTTATCGTTGAGTGGGCCATCGGCGATTCCGTAGTAGCCGTTGCGAGTTCGCGCCTGAAGGTGGTCGCCGCGAACCACGATACGGATCTTGCGGTATTTGCGGTTCCAGTTGTGATTCGTCGGATAGTACGCGAGAGAGTAATACGCGGAGCCGTCCTCAACGCTCTCCGCGATCGCGACATCGACATCATTTCTAAGACGCAGAATTCTGCCGCCGGTTTCGGGCGCGATGCTTTCGAACACCAGGTCGCCCAGGCTGTCATCCTGAGTTCCCGTCAGGAAGGAACTGCCCGCCATGGAACCGTAGTTAGTCGGAGAAATCTCCAGCCCGCGCGGATTAAGCGTGTACACCGCCACTCTTGCCTGCAAAAGAGAGTTGGCGCTCTCGCTGACCGCGGAAATAAAACGAGGCCGATCGGCGGGATCAAGAGACTGTCCGTTGATGGCCGGAAAACCGGGGCCGATCCAGATCACGTTTTTGCGACCTGCAAAATGGCTGTTAGCGTATGCAATCTGTTGGAGAGCCCATAGTGTTTTCGAAAGGCGCTCATTAGAGCTCTCGAATTCCGAAGCCATCAGCCCAAATGGCAATTCGGCGTGGCGGTGATGCAGGGCGTCCGTGAGAGCGCGCGCATCTTGTGTGAAATCGTGCAGCAGTTCGATGCGCTTCTGCCCCAGCAACATGAGCGAAGTCGGTTGCTCCAGACGAGGCCCATGCTTCGCCAGATATTTTTCGATCGCGCCGCGACCGTATGCCTGATCGAGTACTTCACCGTTCAGTTCGTCGAGAACGAGGATATTCAGCGCCTGGGGAGACACTTCATTCACGGACGAACCGGGCGCCGGCTGGCTACTCTTCCCGGCAACCGCCCCATGCGCACGCTCGCCAGCCTTGGGTGGCAACTCAAACGACGCGATACTCTGCGCGACACCATCTTCCAGAACTGTGAAGTCATCCCGCGTGAGGTTCGTGACCACCTTCCCGGAACGATCCGTGACGACGACATCCAGTACAACGAGATTCGAGGTCGTCTGAAACGTCGCAGTTTGGGACGGCTCCTGGGCTCGTGGAGTTAAGGCTAGCGCACAAAGTAAGAACGGGACTGCAATACGTCTGCGGGGCTTAACTCCCGTCGGCGCGGTAGCAAGTGCCACGTTAAGGCTGGACATGGTCGTTGCTCAGAATTGGATGAAAATGTAACAGGGGGCCACTGAGTATGTCATGAAACTCGAAGTAACACGACAATGAAAGGACAAAACAAGTCCCAGCCGCTTCAGCGGCGGCATGGGAAAGCCCGGCACGGCAGTGCCGGGAAGCAAGCTGAACGAACCGAGTCCGCTTCAGCGGACGGCACAAGCTCCTAACAGCCCCACTGGCAGGTAAATTCTTAGCCATTCAAAAAGCCGCGGAAGGCCAATTGACTGCAGCAGATGGCGGTATAGGCAAAAACTCCCCAGAAAGGCAGTCATGCCAGCCCCACCGTACCTGATCTTCCGTGATCTCGGAAGCCCGTTCCCCGCTTGCTAGGCTTGCAATGAGTTCAGGAGAATTCACTTGCCCGCTACGTCTGCGAAGTCCGTGATCAAAGTGCTTTATGGGGAGTCTGACGAAGAAGTACTCAGCACGCAATCCAGTGCGATGAAAAAGGCGGGCCATCATGTCACGACGGCCGTCGGCCGCCACGGCGTTCAGAATGCGCTCAAACAGGATGCTTTCGATCTCGTCATTCTCGGTTCAACGCTGAGCAAGGACGATCGCCATCATCTGCCCTACATGGTGAAGAAGGCCCACGCCGGGACCAAGGTGCTGGTGATGCACGTCAGCTCGCGCCATCATGAAGTCGATGCGAGTATCGATCCCGGGATGAGCATGCAATTGGTGTTGGAGAAAATTGCCCGCGTGATCTCCGAGCAGATCGTTTCGGTGTAGCGAGAGCAAGCGGAAGTAAGCTACAAAGCTCTCAGCTCCAAACACTCAGGAAAACCTTCTGGCTGCGAACTAAGAGCTTGGAGCTGTTCTTTTGAAAAACGAGTCTGACCGGGCCGGAGAGAGAGAGAGAAAGCCCGGCCAGACTCTTCCAGGAACAATTTACTCTGCGTTACCCCGTTGGTCGGTGCCAACCGGAGCCAACTTGCCAAGAAGACCGTTGGACTCTTGGTTTGGCCCGGCAGTATAGAAAAGCTCGTTAGCCAAACCTGAATTCGTGTTCCCGCCGCCGAAGCTGATGGCCCACAAGCCGTCGATTGAGATCGGAACGCCGGTAGAATCTTCAATCGTGCTTTCCAATTTGCCGCTCACTGCGTTGTAAGCATGAATCGTGCCATCACCGAAGTTGCCAATCAGCAAACGATGGCTGAAAACGCCAAAGTCTGCGGGAGCCTGCGCGATGCCCCAGGGAGCATTCATGCTTTGGTTATGTTGCAAGCGAAGCAGCAGGTTGCCATTGAGATCGAACACATCGACAAAACCGAGTCCGGCGCCGTGTAGTTCGTCTTTCTCGCCGGGAAGATGTTTGGCGAACGTGACGATGATGTTTCCACCTACATTTTGAATCCCGAACGGCGCATAGTTCGCCGGCAACCGCGAGTCCGTAAAGGCTGCGTTGCGACTCACGCGGTGGAATTTCGCGTCGTAGACTTCGACTTGTCCGGTGGCGAAGTTAGAGACGTAAATGCGCGGTCCGCCTGGCGTAACGCCAATCGCGAGACCCTTGTAAATCGCACCTGCTGCGGAGTTGTCGACTTTCACGAGTGCGTGCGTTCCATCTACATTGGGATTCCAGCCGGCGATCGTCCCGTCTTCGGTGGAAAAAAGGAAGATTGCGTGCTGGCCGGTAGCAACTTCAAATGCGGTAACATTCGCGTTAAAAACAGTCCCCGTGGGCGCCGACGGGCCGTTGTGCCCATTGGGCGGATTGACGGTGACGACGAGTCCCTGCGCCGCCCCCGCGGCGTTGTACAAAGTGGAAAGTCCGGTTCCATTGTCCGAAACCCACCAAGGTGAGCCGGACGCGCGTGACATGCCCCACGCGTTCACGAGATTCGGATCGACGCTGTTGGTAGTGAGATCGGTTCGGGTGAACTGCTGCGCCTGTGCGTTGCCGGCAGCTAATACAACCGAAAGAACAATTGCGGCCAGGGCCGCAGCATACTTCGAAATGCTGGGAGACATGCGAAATCCTCCTGAGGGATTGCTGATGAGTCGCTCCCCTTGCAGGCAGTACAAGGAAGGCTCACGGGAATTAAGTTAACGATTGACATCGTGGTGACTTGTCACGAGATTGTCACCGGTACGTCGTTTTTTGTAGATGAGTGAAGGGCGCCCCAAGTTGGCCAGGCTGGTGGCGATTTGTGATCTTTGGCAGCCCGGCGAATTGTCACCTGCGAGTGTCGTACAGGGGCCAAAAAACACGAGTCTGGCTGGCCGGAGAGAGCCGCGATGCTGTTGGCTTAAAACTAAAATGGGCCGCCAGCCAAGAAGCGGTGACGTTTCCTTGGCTATCGGCCCACTCGACCCTGAAGCGGGTCGGAGGTGATACATCAATGGTAGACCCGCAGAATCGATTGTCAAGAACCAATTCGGTCGTAGAAAAGGCGTGGAGAACTGCCGCCTGCTCTTGACTTTGCCGCCGCCAGAATGTTAATTTGATGGGTTTTAGAAGCCCTTATCTTCCGACTAGGTCAGCCAGCTAAATCAGCAGCCAAAATGGATAAGATCGTCCGACAACTAGGGGAATTACTGCTCGGAGCCGTACCCACGACGATCCTGCTGGCCCTGCTTTATTTCCTTTATACGGTCTTGGTCTACAAGCCGCTCACCGCAGTGCTGGCCGAGCGCCGTGCCCGCACCGAAGGCGCTCTCGAAAAAGCCCGTGCCGATATCGCCGCAGCCGATGCCCGGACCGCCGACTACGAACAGCGTCTGCGCGAAGCGCGGCAGAAAATTTTCAAAAACCTCGAAGCGCGCCGCCAGCAGGCGACGCAGTTGCGCGCCGAGGCCGCCGCTCAAGCTCGAGCGCGAGCGCAAGAGCAAGTCAAATCCGCCCGCGCCGCTATCGATCTGGACAAGAAAGAAGCCATGGCGAAGCTTCAGGCGGACGCCGAAAAGCTGGCAGGAGAAATTGCGCGCATGGTGCTGCGGCCGGTAGGCGCTGCAACTCCGGTGGGTGGACAATGAGTCATCGCCGACTGTTGAAGACGATTGCGCTCATGATCTTGGCGGCGCTGTTTACCCTGGCCCCTCTTCGGGCTCTTGCAAGGGCGCAGGAGGACTCTGCAGCAGCCGCGCAATCGTCGTCTGAAAATCGACCAAGCCACGGAGCCGGGCTCGCGAAAGATACCCACGAAGCAGCTGGAGAAGAAGAAGAAAACGAGAGCCTGACGCACTCGGCGACGGTTCAATATCTCGCCCGGAAGATGGGAATCACAGTTCATCAGGCGCATCTTGTCGCCATCAGCGCCAATTTTCTGATTATCGTTGTGCTCATTTGCTGGTTCGCGCGCAAGAGCGTGCCCGGAATGCTGCGTAGTCGCACTGAGTCGATCCAGCGAGCGCTGGAAGAAGGGCGAGCCGCCAGCCAGGAAGCCAATCGGCGCTTGGCGGATATCGAAGCGCGACTGGGCAAACTGGATACCGAAATTGCCTCCATGCAGGCGCAATCGGAGAAAGAAGCGGCCGCCGAAGAATCGCGCATCAAGCAGGCGGCGGAAGAAGACATTCGCAAGGTCGTGCAGGCAGCGGAACAGGAAATCGCGTCGGCTGCAAAACAAGCGCGCCGGGAACTCTCGATCCACACCGCAGACTTGGCAGTCGCTCTTGCCCGAAAACAGATTCACGTCGACGCCAATTCTGACCAGGCCCTGGTGCGAACCTTTGCCGCGAATTTGTCGTCCGGCAGTGGCGGAAAGGATCGGTCGTAGCCATGGCATCTGTCGTTGGCGTATACGCGCGGGCCTTTGCCGATGTCGTCGTGCACAGCAAACTGGATTCCGGGCGCATGCTGGAAGAGTTGCATGGCTTCGATGCGCTGCTAAAAGAGAGTGTCCAGTTGCGGCGGGTGATGGAGAATCCGTCCATCCCGGGCGTTAGCAAGCGCGCGGTGTTAGACGTGGTCGCGCAACGGCTGAGCATGACACGGCAAGTGCGAAACTTTATTGCCGTTGTAACCGATCACCACCGGCTGCCATTGTTCGGGGAAATCCTGAAGCAACTGGAACAGGAATTGAACGACCGCATGGGCATCGCGGCCGCGGAAATTAGCAGCGCCCGCGAACTCACCGAAACCGAAGCGCGACAGCTCGAAGCGGAAGTAGCCCGTCTCACTGGCAAACACGTACGCGCCCGCTATTCGAAAGACCCATCGCTGCTGGGCGGAGCGCGAGTAAAAGTCGGCAGCACAATTTACGACGGTTCGGTAAGTGAGCAACTGGAGAGGATTCGAGAACAACTGGTAAGCACTTAGCAGTGAGCATTTAGCATTTAGCCGAGACCGTCACGACCGGCTGATCCAGCTAAGTGCCAAGTGCTAAATGCTAAAGGCTGAATTTATATGGCACAAATCAAAGCAGACGAAATCACACAGTTAATCCGCGAGCAGATCGAGAACTACGAGTCGAAGATACAAGTCGACGAAACGGGTACGGTCATCACGCTCGGTGACGGTATTGCCCGCGTCTACGGTCTCGACAAGGTCATGGCGGGCGAACTGCTCACGTTCCCGCACGGCATCGCAGGCATCGCCATGAATCTGGACGAAGACCAGGTCGGCGTCGTGCTGCTCGGCGAGTACACCGAAATCAAGGAAGGCGACGAAGTGAAGCGCACCGGCCGCATCATGAGCGTGCCGGTGGGCGATGCCTTGATCGGCCGCG
The DNA here is from genome assembly GCA_035569025.1 of Terriglobales bacterium. Lineage (GTDB taxonomy): Bacteria > Acidobacteriota > Terriglobia > Terriglobales > Acidobacteriaceae > Acidiflorens. The sequence goes on along the minus strand of DATMNN010000087.1, from coordinate 7,701 downwards.
TCGTGAATTCACTTGGCCAGCCCATTGACGACAAGGGCCCGATCGTTACCGACAAGTTCATCGCACTGGAGCGCATCGCGCCCGGCGTGATTGACCGCCAGCCCGTGCGCGAGCCGATGGCAACGGGACTCAAAGCGATTGACTCGATGATCCCGATCGGCCGCGGACAGCGCGAGCTCATCATCGGCGACCGCCAGACGGGCAAAACCGCCGTAGCGCTCGACACGATCATCAACAGCAAGGGCAACAACCTGATCTGTATCTACAACGCGATCGGGCAGAAGCGATCTTCTATTGCGCAGGTGGTCAAGATTCTCGAGGACGCGGGCGCGATGGAGTACACGATCGTGGTCGCCGCTTCGGCCTCGGAACCCGCCCCGATGCAGTACATCTCGCCTTATGCCGCATGCGCGATGGGAGAGTACTTCCGCGACACGAAGCGCCATGCGCTTTGCATTTACGACGATCTGTCGAAGCACGCCGCGTCATACCGTGAAATTTCGTTGCTACTGCGGCGGCCGCCGGGCCGCGAGGCGTATCCCGGAGACGTTTTCTATCTCCACTCGCGATTGCTCGAACGCGCCTCAAAGCTGAGCGATAAGAACGGCGGCGGAAGTTTAACCGCGCTCCCCGTTATCGAAACGCAGGCAGGTGATGTTTCGGCGTACATTCCGACCAACGTAATTTCGATCACCGACGGCCAGATCTATCTGGAAACCGATCTGTTCAACCAGGGCGTGCGCCCCGCCGTGAACGTCGGATTGTCCGTGAGCCGCGTCGGCGGCAGCGCGCAGATCAAAGCCATGCGTCAGGTAGCCGGAACCTTGAAGCTGGAACTCGCGCAGTATCGCGAACTAGCGGCCTTCGCGCAGTTCGGCAGCGATCTCGATAAAGCCACGCAGGCCCAGCTTAACCGCGGTAAACGGCTGGTCGAAATCCTGAAACAGGGGCAATTCGAGCCGTTACCCTTCTCGAAACAGATTCTGGTCATCTTCGCTGGGACCAGCGGCGCACTTGACGACATGCCGGTCGAGCAGTTGCGCGACTTTGAAAAAGCACTCTACAAGTACGTCGACACAAGCCACCCCGGAATCTTGAACACGATCATGGAGAAGAAGGTTCTTGACGACGCGCTCAAAGCGGAGTTAACCAAGGTAATCAAGGAAGCGAAACAGCAGTTTGTGGATTCGCAGGCAGCAGTAGCGAAGTAAAACAAGCACTTGGCACTCAGCAGTTAGCATTTAGCCGACTCAATCCGCAATGTGTTTTAGCGAAATGCTAATTGCCAAGTGCTAAGTGCCACTAAGAACTGAGAACTGATTTTGGCTAATATTCTCGACATCCGGCGCCGTATCCGCAGCGTGGTCAACACGCGGCAGATTACCAAGGCCATGAAGACGGTCTCGGCGGCCAAATTGCGGCGGGCGCAGGAGGCGGCTCTGGCTGCGCGTCCATATTCCCAGATGCTGACGAATGTTCTGAAGTCGCTGATGTCGCGGGTCGACATTTACGACCCAGTAACGGGCGAAGCGCTGCATCCGTTGCTCGTCGAGCGCCCGGAAAAGAACATCCTTCTGATCGTAGTAACTGGTGACAAGGGTCTGGCCGGGGCGTTCAATACCAACATTCTGAAAGTGGTTCCCAGATTCATCGATTTGAAGTCAGAAGAAACGATCGACATTGAATGTGTTGGACGCAAGGGCCGCGACTTTCTGCGCCGGCGATTTCCCGTGGCGGTGCAGGCTCAGGGGGCAGAGGAAACCCGCGCCCGTGCGGGACGCGTGCAGATTGTGGGTGAACATGTCGGCGTCCTTGGCAAGGTGGAGTTCAAATTCGCTTCCGAGTTGGGCCAGTCGATAGTCGAGAGGTTTTCGCGCGGCGAGATTGACGGCGTTTACGTCCTCTACAACGAATTCAAGTCGGTGATTGCGCAGCGACTGATTGTTCAGAAACTGCTTCCCATTAAGGAAATTGGCGCCGCAGACGTGCAGATTGCGGAAGAGGCGGCTCTGGCAGAAAAGAAGCGCAGGCTGGAAGCGGCCAAGGGCGCCGGCGTTGGCGTCAGGCCAATCGACACCCGGGTGATCGACGAAGAGGCCAAGAAATTTGGGACGGCAGAAGTCGATTACATCTACGAGCAGCCGCCCGCCGACCTATTTCGCGGGATTCTGCCGAAGTTCATCGGTGTCCAGATTTTCCACGCATTGATGGAATCGGTCGCCGCCGAACACGCCGCCCGCATGACGGCAATGGATGCCGCGACGAATAATGCGTCGGACATGATCGATTCCCTGACTCTTGTGATGAATCGCGCGCGCCAGGCGAAGATTACGAAAGAAATTATCGAGATTGTGAGCGGCGCGGCCGCATCGTAAAGAAGCACTTGGCAATTAGCATTTGGCACTTAGCCAAGGCCAGTACCTTAAGCTAAGTGCCAAATGCCAAGTGCTAAATGCTGTTTCCTGAGGTCTTATGGCTGAAAATGTTGGACACGTAATTCAGATTTCCGGGCCTGCCGTCGACGTGCAGTTCGTCGAGAAGAAAATGCCTCCGATTTATCAGGCGCTGCGCGTGGTCAGCGACGGCTTCACTGTGCCATCGCCGATCAACGTTGTGCTCGAAGTGCAGCAGCACCTCGGCGAAGGCCGCGTGCGCTGCATCGCAATGTCGGCAACCGACGGCATGGTGCGTGGCATGAAGGCGATCGATGAGGGCGGCCCAATTTCGGTTCCGGTGGGAAAAGGCACGCTGGGCCGCGTCATGAACGTGGTCGGGGAGCCGGTGGACGAACTCGGTCCCATCTCCTTCCAGAAGAAGATGCCCATTCACCGCCTGGCTCCGGCATTCGACGAGCAGGCGACCACCGCCGAGATGTTTGAAACCGGCGTCAAGGTCGTCGACCTGATCCAGCCCTTCTTAAAGGGCGGCAAGATCGGCCTGTTCGGCGGCGCCGGCGTCGGCAAGACGGTGTTCATTCAGGAACTGATTAACAACGTCGCCAAGCAGCACGGCGGATACTCCGTATTCGCGGGCGTCGGCGAGCGTACTCGTGAAGGAAACGACTTGTGGCTCGAAATGAGTGAGTCGGGAGTCATCAAGCCGGGCCACCCCGATGAATCAAAAGCCGCGCTGATCTATGGGCAGATGACGGAACCTCCCGGTGCGCGTCTACGCGTGGCGCTGACTGGCCTCACCGTCGCGGAATATTTCCGTGACGAGCAGGGTGCGGACACGCTCCTCTTCATCGACAATATTTTCCGCTTCACGCAGGCAGGATCAGAAGTCTCTGCGTTGCTGGGACGCATGCCGTCCGCCGTTGGTTACCAGCCCAACCTGGCGACTGAAATGGGCGAACTGCAGGAACGTATTACTTCGACTAAGAAGGGATCTGTAACTTCGGTACAGGCCATTTACGTCCCTGCCGACGATCTTACCGACCCCGCCCCTGCCACTACGTTTGCTCACCTCGATGCAACGACTGTGCTTTCGCGCGCGCTTACCGAGATTGGGATTTATCCAGCGGTCGATCCGTTGGCTTCGACCTCCCGTATTCTCGATCCGCGCATTGTGGGTCAGGAACATTACGACGTCGCGCAGATGGTGAAGAAGACGCTTCAGACATACAAAGACCTGCAGGACATCATTGCGATTCTTGGAATCGACGAGTTGAGCGAAGACCAGAAAATTACGGTCGCGCGAGCCCGCAAGATTCAACGGTTCCTGTCGCAGCCGTTCCACGTGGCCGAACAGTTCACCGGCAGTCCGGGCCGTTACGTGAAGATCGCAGACACCGTTAAGGGCTTTAAAGAAATCGTGCAGGGAAAATACGACGATATTCCGGAACAGGCGTTTTATCTGAAAGGGACGATCGACGAAGTTCTGCAAGCCGCTGAGAAATTGAAAGCGGCAGCGTAAAAAGGCACCTGGCACTTAGCACTTGGCACTTAGCCAATGCGGGGCATTGGCGGGATGCGGGTTTGGCTAAGTGCTAAATGCCAATTGCTAAGACCGAATGTCTGATACTTTCCAACTCGAAATCGTTACGCCAGAAAAACTGGTCGTGAACGAAGCAGTCGAAGAAGCACAGATCCCTGGTCTGGGCGGATATCTCGGTATTCTTCCGGGGCACGCTCCTCTGATTACGGAATTGGCTGTGGGCAAAATTACATATAAAGCCCAGGGAGTGACCAAAGACCTGGCGGTTGCATGGGGTTTTGCAGAAGTGCTTCCCGACAAAGTCACGATGCTGGCCGAGACCGCCGAACGTCCGGAAGAGATCGATGTGGCGCGCGCGCAGAAGGCGAAGGAGCGCGCGGAGCAAATGTTAAAAAGCAACGATCCGCAACTCGACTACGGCCGCGCGCAGGACGCTTTGAAGAGAGCGGAAACGCGTCTCGAAGTCGCCGCCGGGAAGTAAGGGACGTTTGCCACCTAAACATGAAACGGCCACCGAAGAATCGGCGGCCGTTTTAGTTTGCGCGTAACTCTAGTAGCGGCGCATCACTGAGTCGTAGCCGGCGCGATACCCGGTGGTGTATTCGTCTTTGTAGCGGTCCTTGCTGCCAAATTCGCGTCGATAGCCATCATCGCGCCCGCCGAACCGGCCACGCGGCTTGGAGTTGTAGTCTTTGCGGTGGTAGATATCTTCGCGCGCCGCTTCGGCGCCGTCCTGGTAGCCGAAACGATTGGCAACATTTGCTCCATCCGCTTCGTAGCCGTTGCGCGAGCCTTCATTCCGCCAGCCGTAGCTGCCGCGTCCACCGTGCCAGCTGCCCGCGACTTCGTCGTAGCCAGCGCGGAAGCCACGGCTGTAACCCTCGCGATAGGCGCTGGCATAGGCATCCTTGGACCCCATCCAACCCTTGTAGCCGTGCGTGGCCTTGTGCCAGTCAGGAGTCTGATAGTCATTCGGATCACGCTCGCGGCCCTCGTGCCGGCCTTTGTTTACGCCATCGTTGTAGCCGTTCTGGTATCCGTACTGCTGGGATTGACCCGAATCCCGGCGATAGTAGCCGTCATCATCCCGATCGCGGTCATATTGTGCGAGAGCGATTCCGCTCAACGCCAGCGTTGCCGCCAGCGTACACGCTGCCAATTTCATCGTTCGCCACATTTGTGTCCTCCTGCCGATGCGCCGTGACAGCTTTGTTTGCCGGCGTTCGGTTACTCGATAAATGGGATGCGGGCATGCCGTGATAGCGCTGCTATGACAGCAAAAGAAATTGGTGGTTTGGAAAATCGACTCAGGCGAAACTATTTCTGGTGGGCCGGGTTGATCGGGCACCGGCAATCAGGACAGCTCCCGTTTTAGGCGGTTATCCGCGAAATGCGTTCCTTCGAAACGGGACTAGTCTGTGGTCCGCCATACTCGCACTATAGGTTGAACCAACGTAATGCATACGACTCGATATTCACCGCGCCCGCTCTGCTAAACTTTTCGGTTCCCCGGCATCTAACGAGGCATTCATGGCAATCCAGCGGGTAGGAGTGATCGGCGCGGGCACTATGGGCAATGGCATCGCTCACGTCTTTGCGCGGAGCGGATTTCACGTCGTGCTGTGCGACGTTGAGCAGCGCTTTCTGGATCGCGGAATAGAAACGATTGCGAAGAATCTCGATCGCGAAGTGGCCAAGAATAAAATCACCTCGGACGACAAGTCAGCGACCCTGGGCCGCATCACGACAGCTCTGGAACGCGCGAAGCTGGCGGATTGCGATCTGGTCGTCGAGGCGGCAACCGAAAAGTTTGAGATCAAGGCGGAAATATTTCGCGATCTGGATCGCATCGTGAAGCCAGATGTGATTCTGGCATCGAACACGTCCTCGATTTCGATCACGAAGATCGGCGCGCTGACCAAACGTCCCGACAAAGTGATTGGAATGCACTTCTTCAATCCCGTGCCAGTGATGAAATTGGTCGAAGTGATTCGCGGGCTGGCGACTTCGCAGGCAACGTTTGAAACTGTGCGCGATCTGGCTGTGAAGCTGGAGAAGACTGCGGTGGAGGTAAACGACGCGCCGGGATTCGTCTCCAATCGTGTGTTGATGCCGCTGCTGAACGAAGCGATGTTCGCCGTAATGGAAGGCGTTGCGACGCCGCAGGCAGTCGATGAGGTATTCAAACTGGGGATGGCGCATCCCATGGGCCCGCTGACGCTGGCCGATTTTATCGGACTCGACGTTTGTCTCGACATCATGCGCGTCTTGCAGGATGGGTTGGGAGATCCCAAGTATCGGCCATGCCCGCTGCTCATCAAGATGGTCGATGCCGGATGGCTGGGGCGCAAAAGCGGACGCGGTTTTTATACTTACTGACGAATCTAAATTATGACGACGGCATGGGGCGGTGTGATTCCGGAGGGCGAATTGAGCGGCGACTCGCTGCAGTACCTGCTGGCGGCGGCTTTCGGCGTGATGGCCGGGTGGATTGACATCAAAGTCGGCGACCTGCTGTTTACCGCGTTGATTGTCCTGGGGGCTTGCATGCTGCTCGGATTTCTGCGTCCCCGCAACGCATGGCGCTGGGTGGTACTGGTCGGCATCTTCGTGCCACTGATGGAGTGGTTTGCCTCTTCGATCCTGGAGCAGAAACTGGAGCGCGCGCAGATCTACGAGTCCTTTCTCGCCTTCGTGCCGGGAATTGTTGGCGCGTACGGTGGCGCGTTCGGGCGGACCGTGGTCAACAATCTCTACCCACCCAAATAGGACGCGACCCAATCGGGCGCGGAGAATTCAGAAAGTACTCCCTCTTCCACAGCCGTTAAGGGTAAGCTGACTGATATGGCAGTTTCCGTCTCGTTGCTCGCCAGCGGCAGCCGTGCGAATTGTGCGCTGGTGGCAAGCAGCAGCACGCGCATTCTGGTGGACGCTGGCCTCTCCTGCCGGGAGACTTTCAAACGGCTGCGCGCGCTGGGAGAACGTCCCGAAGACCTGTCGGCGATCCTGATTACACATGAACACTCCGATCACGTCGCCGGACTCCAGCGGTTGGCCAGGAAACTCAATGTTCCAGTGTTCCTGACAGACCCTACCCATCGCGAGTGGGGTCGGGCTGCGCGTGACGACGAGGGAAAAATTCCCAAACTGCCGAGGCGGGAGCGCTTCGCTTCGGGTACCACGTTCCAGATTGGCGATATCGAAGTCAAACCCTTCACCATTCCCCACGACGCGGCTGATCCGGTGGGCTTTACCTTCCGCACCGAGGGAGTCAAGATCGGCTACGCCACTGATTTGGGCTACATGCCGGTGAGCGTGCGCGATCACCTGCGCGGTTGCGACATCCTCGTAATCGAGTCCAACCACGATCTAGAAAAGCTGCGCACAGGTTCCTATCCCTGGTCGGTCAAGCAACGGGTGATGAGCCGGGTCGGCCACCTTTCCAATGAGGCTCTCGCGGAATTCTTCACCAGCGACTATGATGGAGGGGCAGCTTACGTGGTGTTAGCCCACTTATCGGAAGAGAATAACCATCCCGAACTGGCGCGGGTAGCGGCGGAACAGGCGTTGCGAGAGCGGCAGGGATTGTGGCAAAACCGCGTGCTGCTGGCGAGCCAGTCGGAAGTTCTGGACCCGATCCGGCTGTAGCACCTATGAGTGAGTGCGTCGAACCCATCGTTGGGAAAATTCTAGCGGGATGGCGGTACGACATCTCCGGCCTGGCGGCGGAGATGCGCGGCGACTACGAAGCGCACTTTGCCGATT
>DATMNN010000086.1:0-7279 GCA_035569025.1 Terriglobales bacterium | reverse complement strand
AAAAATGGACCGCGCGGCGTCAGAAAGAAAATGCGCGCGGCGTCCCACCCAACCTGATGCCGGGCGGAACACAGCGCGCAAATGATCATCGACATAATATGATCATCAATAATAATGCCAGCCCTACCGCGCTAGCCCTGCGAAGGATGCAACACGCGGAACGTGCTGCCCCCGTTCGACCACACCAGCACCAGCGCATCCTGCCCGCCGGGCACGCCCGATAACGCCTGTGCCACCTCCGACGCGGATTTCACCGAGTGCCGGTTCACTTCCATAATGACATCCCCGCGCTGCAAGCCCGCATTGTCGGCCGGGCTGCCGGGCTGGACGTCCTCTACCACGGCGCCGTGAACTGGTCCTTGTTCTTGTCCCTGCCCTTCCAGTTCATTCCGAACGTCCGGGGTCAAGTCGCCGAGACTCAGCCCCCAACGCCCCTTCCCGTGTTCTCCGCCGGCGGTCTCAGTTCCTTTGCCACCGCCCAGCGCTTCGAGTCTCACTGCGATGCTCGCTGGCTTGCTGTCACGCACCACCAGCAGGTGGATCGTTTCACCCGGCCGTTTTTGTCCGACCGTCATTTGCAATTGGCCAGCGTCGGTCACGGGCTTTCCGTCGAGTTCCGTGATTACGTCTCCCGTGCGCAATCCAGCCTTCGCTCCGGGCGCGTCCGGCTCAACCTGACTAATGAGCGCTCCCTCCGCTTTGTTCATGTGGAAAAACTTCGCGTTGTCGGGAGTAACGTCGGCAATCTGAATTCCGATATACGCGTGAGTTACTTTGCCGTCCCGAATCAATGTCTCCACCGTAGGCTGGACAATCTGAGCAGGAATCGCAAAGCCCATTCCTGAAAATGATCCAGAAGATGAAATCAGGAAGGTGTTGATTCCGATGAGCTCGCCGCGTGCGTCAACCAACGCTCCGCCCGAATTCCCAGGATTGATGGCAGCATCGGTCTGGATGAATTCGCCTGGCTTGCGTCGATCGCTAGCGTCAGGATTGGGACGGTTCAACGCGCTGATGATGCCGCGCGTCACCGTGAAGCGGAACCCGTAGGGATTCCCGAACGCAAGCACCGTTTGTCCCGGATGTAAGGCGGCCGAGTTCCCCCACGGCACGCTCGGCAAGTTGGTTCCATCGACTTTGATAACTGCGAGGTCCGTCAACGGATCGGCGCCCACCAACTTCGCCGACAGCACTTCCCGGTTGCTCATAGTGACGCGAATATCGACCGCTCCATCGATAACGTGATTGTTGGTGACGATATATCCGTCAGGGGAGATGATCACTCCGCTGCCCAGGCCATGTTCCATCCTGTTCTGCGGCTGCGACGGAACATTGAACTGGCGGCCAAACTGACGCCCAAAAGGATTGCCCGGACCGAAAAATTGCTGCATGTCAGGCATACCCTCCATCTCCGCACCGCCCTGCTGCGCGTTCGCCTTCGACGCTACGGTTACATTCACCACCGCCGGCGTAACTCGCGCCGCCAGCGTCTCCATGGCGCGGTCGAGCGTCAGCAACGCTCCGACACTATCGTCGTCAAGCGCCGCCGCAGCCGGAGCCGCGACCGCTGCGGTCGCAGACTTCGCAAAGTTAAACGTCGCAATCGACCCGACTGCCAGGACGGCAATCAGGGCCACTGCCAGATGCCTCGTTACCACTGCCTTGCTACGTTCTATCCACCTCTTCATTTTCTTTTCTCCTTGTGTGACTAACCTTGTGTGACTAACCTTGGTGAAACTAATTATCTAGTTGTTCGTGGCAAAAAAAATTTTCCTACGTCGAATGGGCTGCAGGCACTCCCGTCAACGTGTCGCGGACTGTTCTCACCAACATCACTCGCCAAACCTGGACTCTCCACACGGCCGAATCGGAGTTCCCGTACTGCGTGGTTTCGATAAAAATCAGGGTTCGAAATTCCGGCACAGTCTCCTGATCCCGGCTTGCGCTTGTCTCGACGACTCGCTCCGGCGGCGGTGCCGCGTTCAAAGGGGCCGAAACCACACCCGCCGAAGCAAGTTCGTGTCCGGCAACATCGTGGGCATGGACGCGCGCGTGAACAACTTTGGCAATCGCTCGCTTCCCAGTCGTCCCCAACGACGATGACTCGCCCGTTTCGAACCCGGCGGTCGCTAGCGCCGGCCCGTTGACCGAAGGCGGGAGCAAAGGCTCAAACGAAGACGGGCTGACTGCGGCCGCGGCCACCGGATCGGAATGACTCGCCAGCGCCCCGCGATCAAACGCAACGAACTGCGGCGCGAGCGGCAGCAGCGCGAGGCAGCAAATGGAAAAAACGCCGACAATGCCCAGCGCCGGTTTCCAGACGCGCGTGGCCGCAGGCCGGTTCTTATCGAGAATCTGGGCCAGCCGCAGCGCAGCCTCTCGTGCCCGGTGCACGGCTGCCTGCGCCATCGACCATCGCCGCTCGGCTAGACTCTTTTCGAGCAGCGAGACGAGACAGGTAGCATATCCGCGCGGATTGGCGGTTTCGGCCAGCACCGCATCGTCACAAGCCATCTCGCGTTCCACCGAGATACGCTTCTCAATCCACCACACCGCCGGATGAAAGAAAAATAAAGCGCGCACAATTTTCTGAATGAGATTGGTCCAGTCATCCCAGCGCCGCAGGTGCGCGAATTCGTGCAGCAGGATGACGTTCAGATCTTGAGCCGGCAGTTCTCGCAACGTCCAGCCGGGAAGGACAATCGTCCGCTTCCAAAAACCAATGGCGGCGGGCACGCGCACGCACTCGGACGTAGCGATCATGATTGAGTGACTTGAGATCATTGACCCTGACGCGCCGATTGCCTCCACCGTTTTTCGTGCCGCCGGATCGAGATCGGCCGCAATGATCGGAGTGCAACTCCGGCGAAGCTGTCGCAGGCGCCAGAGCCCAGCCAGCAACCGCATCATCGCTACGCTCGCACCGAGAGCCCAAACAAGAAAAACGAAAAGGGCCCAGCGGCCAGGGATCGTGATTGCCGGCCGCAGGCTTCCCCGCGAACTCGCCGCCGACATCAACGATGACATCCCCGCCACCATCCGCGCCTGCCCTGCGCCGATACCGCCGAGCACAGGCAGCGCAGCGACCATCAGCAGGGCCAGGAACCAGACAGCAAACCGGGTTCCCGAATTCTGCCTCCGCAAAACACGCAGCAACGCCCAGGCAAACAGTGCGATGAGGAATCCTTCCGGGAGCGCGTTGAGAATTCGCTCGACCGAAATCTGCGCCACGGTCTGAACCGAAAGCCAATTCATTTCGCGTCGCTCCGACCTTTTTCCGTTAAATCGGTGTCCTTAGGATCCAGCATCTGCCGCAGGCGATCGATTTCCTCCGTCCCGATCCCCTGATCCTCAAGAAGGTTCAAGACGAGCTGCTCGTGAGAATTCTTGAAAAAGCGGCTCACCAGGTGCCGGATTTCCGAGCGCGTCGCCTCCTTCTGCCCCACCAGAGGCGTATACACATGCGCCCGTCCATCCTTCAGATGTTTCAAATAGCCCTTCCTCTCCAGCACACGGATCGTGGTCAAAACGGAGTTGTAGGCCAGGGCAGGTCTTTGACTAATAGAATCAAGCACTTGCTGGACAGTGCCCGAGCCCTTCCCCCAGAGCACGTTCATGATCCGCAGCTCGGCTTCTGTCAAAGTTCCCGACTGTCTCGGCGGCACCGAAGGCCCTCCATGGCACCTTAGACGCTTCACGCAGCGAAAGGTAACTAATTCTTTAGTTGCAGGAGAAATGTCGCGAGTTGCCCGGTTGGCGAACCGGACTCGCCCTCATCTGGATGTAGCGCTCCGGCGGGGCCGGGCCAAATGCGAATGGTACAGGCCGATCAAGAAGAGTGACGTTGCGTCTGGATGCTGACATTCCGGCCTGGTTCAATCGGCAGGAATGAGGCTACCAGACGAGAATCAATCGGGCGCTCGGGAAGTTGATGTCGGAAGAGAGGAAGATCTCGGTGGAATGAGCCGGGGCCATCCGGCGGTCCACTTCTCAAAAAGCGTGAGAAGTGGCGCACCATCCGTTTGGTTTTGGCCGAACGTTCTGTCTTGGGTCGACGTTCAAAGACAAAACCGGCGTTCCGCTTCCCGCTTTGATTTGGGCGACCCGCCTCAAATCACCACCGCTTCCTTATACTCTCCAAACACCTTGCGCATCGCGTCCGAAATTTCGCCTACGGTGGCATTCGCCTCCACTGCCGCCAGGATCCGAGGCATTAGATTGTCCCCCGACCGCGCCGTATCTTCCACAGCCCGGATCGCGGCTTGCCAGGTCCCAGCATTGCGCTTCGCGCGCAGCTCTCGCAGGCGCTCCACTTGTTTCGGTTCGAGCGCGGGATCGATGCGCTGGATCGGCACCGCCTTCTCCTCTTCGCCCTGGATCTGGAAGCGGTTCACGCCGACCACAACCGCCTCCTGCCGATCGACCGCCTGCTGATATTCGTACGCGGCGTTCTGGATCTCCTGCTGCACGTATCCGCGTTCGATCGCCTTGAGCATGCCGCCCATGACTTCGATTTTTTCGAGATAATCGACGGCTCGCTTCTCGATTTCATTGGTCAGCGATTCGATGTAGTAGGATCCTCCGAGCGGATCGACCGTCAGCGGCGCGCCTGACTCAAACGCGATCACCTGTTGGGTACGCAGTGCGATACGCGCTGAGGCCTCAGTCGGGAGCGCCAGCGCTTCATCATAGGAGTTGGTGTGCAGCGACTGCGTACCGCCTAGCACCGCCGCCATGGCCTGGATCGCGGTCCGCACAATGTTGTTCTCCGGTTGCTGCGCCGTCAGCGTGGAGCCGGCCGTCTGCACGTGGAAGCGCAGCATCCACGATTTTGGATTCTTCGCCTTGAAGCGTTCGCGCATGATCTTCGCCCACATCCGCCGCGCGGCGCGAAACTTCGCGACTTCCTCGAGAAAATTGCTGTGGGCATTGAAGAAGAAGGAGAGCCGCGGCGCGAACTGATCCACATCGAGACCCGCCCGAATCGCCGCTTCCACATAGGCGATGCCGTTCGCCAGCGTGAAGGCGACTTCCTGCACCGCCGTCGATCCCGCCTCGCGCATGTGATAGCCGGAGATCGAGATCGTGTTCCACTCCGGCAGGTTCTCATTCGACCAGGCAAAAAGGTCGGTGATGATGCGCATCGCCTGCTGCGGCGGATAGATATAGGTTCCGCGCGCAATGTACTCCTTGAGTACATCGTTCTGCACGGTGCCCGAAAGCTTGCGAATATCTTTATTCCTGCCCTGCCGCCGCGCCACGGCCACGTATAGCGCGAGCAGAATCGAAGCCGTCGCATTGATGGTCATCGAGGTTGAAATTGCGGTCAGATCGATGCCATCGAACAACCGCTGCATGTCTTCGATCGAATCAATCGCCACCCCGACTTTGCCGACTTCTCCCATGGCCAGCGAATTGTCCGAATCGAGCCCGATCTGCGTCGGCAAATCAAAGGCCACCGATAGCCCCGTCGTCCCGTGGGCAAGAAGATACTTGTAGCGCTTGTTCGATTCTTCGGCGTCGCCCATGCCCGCGTACTGCCGCATCGTCCAGAGGCGCCCGCGGTACATCGTGGCTTGCACGCCGCGGGTGTAGGGGAACTCCCCGGGGTACCCTAGATCGCGGTCGTAATCCCACGCCGCAAGATCGGCGGGCGTGTAGAGGGGGCGTATGGGGATATGAGAAGACGACTCTTCGCCCGGGAGCGGGGCTTCCCGCTTGGTGGCGGGGTCGGACGTCTTCAGATCTGTCATGATCTCCTGCAGTTCCTCTTCTTTCCCGGATGGAGTCCGAGTCCCCGTAGAGACGCGGCTTGCCGCGTCTCCGGAGACGGGGCAAGCCCCGTCTCTACGGGAAGTTTTCTCTCTTAGCTCTTTTCTTTACCCGCCAGAACGAGCTCAGCCCGAACCATGTAAATGAAACCGTGAAGCATACCGCGAGCAGCAACCGTCCCGGTCCAACCGAGTGGGCCTGGTACTTGGCGTACTCACGTAAGCCGGCCAGCGCCCCGATCCCGGCAATTGCCAAAAACATGAATCCGGCTACTTCCAGCCAGAGTTGGTGCAGCACCCGCCCGAAAGACCGAGCCGTCGCACGGAGTCCGGCCAGCACCGCACGGCCACTGCGGCTGCGTTCCAGCATCTGGCCGAGCGCGCGGATAATCCGCGTGATTTTCCTGGCCGCTTGGCCACCGGTCGTCAACAGGTCGAGCGGTCGGTCGGTCATTAGTCGATTTTAGCAGCGGGCGGGCGTACAATACCGATGGGCGGCGTCACAACGACTTGTAATGTCCGCCGTCAGCGGCGTCCGATTCCAGGGGGATTCGTGGATCAGCAACTGAAGCAGCTTATGAAGGAACTCGGAGAAGCGATCAATGAGTCGCTGTCCGATTCCGAATCGATCGCCGAAGTCGTTGCCCGCATCAAGGAAGGCGGCTACGACATCTTCCTCGTTCTCGAAGCCACCATCGGCGTCAGCAAGCAGGGCGAGCACACCACTGACAAGACTTCCCTGGTCTCCACCCTCAGCACCAACGCCGAACTCAAGATCAGCGATCAGGATCTGAAATTTCTGAAGTCGCTCCGCATCAAGCTCGACGACGTGGACGACGAGTAGCGCGCCCGCTTGAATTCAGGACCTGCCCGCGTTGTGCTACGATTCTGCCCGCCATGAACCGCAATTTCTTCGCTCTTCCGCTGTGCGCCTCGCTGCTCTTTGCTTCGCCACTCTCCGCCCAAGCCGTTCCCACCTTCGTCGGAGTCCGCACGTTTCTCGGCGCTCCGTACGTCACCAACCTCGAAAAGCTTGATGCCGACTTCGCCGTCCTCGGCGTACCGTTTGACGAGGGCACCTGGGGACAGCCCGGCGAACGTTACGGCCCGCGCGACATGCGCGAAGCGTCGCAGGAATATAACCACGATTTGACCGAAGGCTTCTACTACATCGACGGCGACCGCACCGTGCTCAAAGGCAAGCGCTGGGCCGATGTTGGCGATATTGCCATCATGCCCACCGTCCCCGCCCAGACAAACGACAAAGTCACGGCTGCGGTGAAGACCATCCTCGCCCATAAAGCGTTCCCCATTGTGATTGGCGGCGATCACAGCATCACTTACCCGTCGCTGCGAGCCTTCGACCAGCCGCTCACCCTCATCCACATCGACGCGCACCTCGACACCTGGAACGGCGCACCGGGCAACCTCGATCACGCGTCATGGGTTCTGCGGGCCGCTCAACTTCCGCAGATTACGAAGATTATCCAGATCGGCATGCGCGGCCT
>DATMNN010000085.1:0-2308 GCA_035569025.1 Terriglobales bacterium | reverse complement strand
CGCCGACTCGCGCGCGGCGAAGCGCATGTCGCACGCCAGCGCGAACTCGCTGCCGGCCGCGCGTACGCGACCCTCGATCTGCGCAATGGTCACGAGGCGGCTCGTGCTCAGATGACGGAACAGGAGGGCGATTGAGGCTTCACCAGTCAGCTTCGCTGCCTCCTCCCGGTATTCCTTGATCCGCGTCACGTCGACGTGGGAAATGAAATAGTCTGGATCGGCGCTCTTGAACACCAGCACCTGGACGGAGGCGTCGGCCTCGGCTTGCTGAATGACGGAGACCAGATCGCGAACCAATTCTGGCCCCAGAAGATTCATAGGTGGCGCCGCGATCTCCGCAAACAGAACAGCCCCTTCCTCATAGACCTTGAGTTTCTCGAAAACCATGAAATCTCCTTTGCTCGAAAAGTTTGGAGACGGCGCGCGTCCTGCGCGCCGTCTTCCAGTCTTTGATTAGCGCAGCGATCGGAACGCCGCGCGGACTTCGGACGCAAAGAGCTCCGGCTGCTCCCACGCGGCGAAGTGGCCGCCTTTGTCGACTTGGTTGAAGTAGATCAGGTTAGAGTAAGTTTTCTCAACCCAGCTGCGCGGCGCGCGCCAGAGCTCGCCGGGGAAGACCGTAAATGCGGCGGGAACGGAAATCTCGCCCTTGTAGGCGGTGCGCGCATTCTCCCAGTAGAGCCGCGCGGCGGAGGTGCCGGTGTTGGTGACCCAGTAGAGCGTGATGTTGTCGAGGATGGCGTCTCGCGTGAGACCGCCCTCGGGGTGTCCTTCGAAGGCGTGCGCGATTTGCTCGTAACTGTGCGGGTCGTGATCGAGCATCCAGGCGGCCAGGCCGACGGGTGAGTCTGCCAAGCTGTAACCAATGGTCTGCGGGCGCGTTGACTGCTCGATGAGGTAGGCAAGAGCAAGGACTTTCCGTTGCCCGTACGCCGTCTTCTCGGCCTCGGACAGCCCGGCGGGCGCCGGGTCGCCCGCGGCGATCGACCGTGCGATTTCCGGTGGGATGTTCAAGAGCAAATTGATGTGGATGCCCATCAGGCCCTCGGGCGCTTGGCGCGCCAGCGCCTCGGAGACTTTCGCGCCCCAGTCGCCGCCTTGCGCGACGTAGTGGGTGTAGCCCATGCGCTTCATCAACGTGTCCCAGGCGGTCGCGATGCGGAAGGGATTCCAGCCGGTAGTGGTCGGCTTGCCTGAAAATCCGTAACCCGGCATTGAGGGAATGACGATGTCAAAAGCGTCTTCGGCGCGGCCCCCATGGGCCGTGGGATTAGTCAGCGGATCGACTACGTTGAGTAATTCGATGATCGACCCCGGCCATCCGTGCGTCATGATCAGCGGCATCGCGTTGGGATGCCTGGAACGAACGTGAATGAAGTGAATATCGACGCCGTCAATCGTCGTCACGAACTGCGGCAGAGCATTGAGTTTATCTTCCGTCTTGCGCCAGTCGTAGTCCGTCTGCCAGTAGCGAACCAACTCCTTCATCGTCGCCAACCGTACCCCCTGCGACTGGTCCGTCTCCTGTTCGGGCAGACGCGCCGCTGCGAGGCGTTGCCGAAGGTCCGTCAGTGCTTCGTCTGGAATGCGGACGTGGAAGGGTCGGATGCTTCTGTCTTCCGATGTGGTGCCTGCTTTTGTCGGGGACGGGGTAGCAGTTGAGTCATTGAACTCGCCGCTCGCACGAAGCTGGGCGTGGCCAGGAGCAGCGAGCAGGACAAGTAAGAAGGCTGCCGTACGAAAGCCGTGCCACAAGTTGCGTGCGTGCGGCTCGGCAACAGCCCGTTCGCGGATAGTTTCGAAATTGTTCATTGGGAATTCCTTTCTGGAGTGCATACTCTCGCTGCTGTAAATGCAGCTAACCTGCCCTTTGCAGAGTGTTGAAAAGGCGCGGATCGTCGATACAATTCACGCTGGGCACTCGGCAAAATGACGAACGTGCGGCGGTCGCGAACCAACAAACACAACGGCAATTTAGGACGAGGATACGGATCAAAAGTGGGAAATAGTTTAGACGGGTTTGGATTTGGAGGGAAAAATGAGTCACGCGGGCTGTCGATGGTGCGCTCATTTGGGGGCCCTTAACAGTCCGCAGAGGAGGCGCGCGAAATTGAGGTAGCTTTGCGAGTGAGACAACTTTGGAGCATCAACCGAATGTAAATGAAAAGGGTGCGGCTACTTTAGAACGACGGTCCAGGCGGGGTAGAGGCGGCGCTGGTCCTGTTCGATGTGGAATTGCCAGTAGGCATCGAAGTCTCCTGAGAGGTAGATGGCGCGAAGTTGAACGATGGCTTCGGCCATCTGCTCG
>DATMNN010000084.1:0-25115 GCA_035569025.1 Terriglobales bacterium | reverse complement strand
GAACGACGGTATACGACGGAGTTCTGATTTATCGACCATTTATGCTTTATACCTTGCTCAAATATTGATGAATGAACTGTACCGCCACTGAACCTTCTCCCACGCCCGACGCCACGCGCTTGATAGACCCGTGGCGTACATCGCCCACCGCAAAGATGCCGGGCACATTCGTTTCCAGCAGGAATGGGTCCCGATCGGGAGTCCATCCCTTCGGGCGCTGCCCGCCGTTCATGAGGTCAGGACCAGTTAACAGGAATCCTCGCTCGTCGCGCTCCGCGATGCCCGCCAGCCAGTCCGTGCGCGGCGAGGCGCCAATGAAAATGAACATCGCACTCGCCGGCACGCGTTCGACTTTGCCTGTGTCGGAGCACAGAACCGAAATCTCCTCCAGATGCGTGGTGCCATGCGCCTCGGCTACGCTGGCGTGTGCCCATATCTGAATGTTCGGAGTCTGCTCAATCTGGTCGATCAGGTATTGCGACATGGTGCTGGAAAGCGAATCGCCACGTACCAGAATCACGACGCGCTCCGCGTAACGCGCGAAGTTCATCGCCGCCTGCCCCGCCGAGTTGGCGCCGCCGACGACGTAGACAATCTCTCCTTTGCAGGACATCGCCTCCGTGGCGCCGCCGCCATAGTAGATTCCGGCGCCCTGTAGCCGCTCCACGCCGGGAGCATCCAGCCGTCGCCACTGGACTCCGGTGGCGATCATCAACGCGTGGCAGGAAATCTCGTTGCCATCGGCCTGCTTGAGAATCCGGTATGGCCCTTCCACGCGGACGCCCACGGCCTCCTGCGACAGAATCTCCACTCCAAAGCGTTGTGCCTGCACCACGGCGCGCCGCGCCAGATCGCTGCCGCTTAGTCCCGTGGGAAAGCCAAGATAATTTTCGATGCGAGAGCTCATACCTGCCTGGCCGCCGGGCGCCTCGCGCTCGAGCATCACGGTTTTCAGACCCTCCGAAGCGCCATATACCGCTGCCGCCAGTCCTGCCGGCCCTCCGCCGACAATCGCCAGATCGTAAAAATTTGTTTGCGCCCGCGTGCGCAACCCCACCTTTTGCGCTAGGTCCGCGGGAACGCCTTCCAGCAATTTGGTTCCGTCCGGAAAGAGCACAACCGGAAGACTGGTGGACTCGTCGCCCAGCGCGTCAAGCAACCGCCTGGTCTCGGGATCATTCGCCGACGCTTCCACATCGATCCACTGATACGGCACGTGATTGCGCGCGAGAAAGTCGCGCAACTCGTACGAGCGTGGCGACCAGCGCGTGCCTAAAACACGGATCCCCTCAAACGCCGGCCGATAGTGCGCCTGCCAGTCGTCCAGCAAGTCGTCCAGTTGCGGATACAAGTGCTCTGCGGGAGGATCCCACGGCTTCAAGAAAAAATAGTTAATGCTGGCGTGATTGATCGCGCTGATGGCGGCGGTAGTATCCGCGTAGGCGGTGAGCAGCGCGCGCTTGGCGCTGGGAAAGATGCCCATGGCCTCCTGAAGAAATTCCACGCCGTCCATGCGCGGCATGCGTTGGTCGGCCAGCAACAGGGCCACACTGTCGTTGCGCACCTTCAATTGTTTCAGGAGATCGAGCGCACCCTGGGGTGAGTCGCTTCCCATCACCCGGTACTCTGCGCCATATTGAGAACGAAGATCGCGCTCGATCGCCCGCAAAACGTCGGAGTCATCATCCACAGTCAGCAAGATCGGTTTTGGCATGTTCGGTCGGGTCTTAACGGCAGTCCTGGAATTCTCGATTGTACGAGTAGCTGATTAGATACAGGAAATCGGAATTCGGTCGCGCAAATCCTGGTGTCGGGTGCCCCACGGTTTCGGGTTCACCGAAACATGAGCCCGCACCCGCGGAACGCAGGTCACGGTTTGGGTGACGCATGATAACTTGTTACCGCATCTTGGATGTCGCGTTGCCGCACCTGCGGTCAGGAATTGCCTGTGATGAAAACCGCAATCTTCATTCTGACTGTCCTGACTCTGTCCAGCATCTGCGCCACAACGGTGCCGGCTGAGGAGAACGCCTCCAAGGGACCCGCCGTACTGTTTAAACTCGAAGCCGATTTCGCGCACGCTGTTGCCGAGCACGGCCACGCCGCTTTCGTATCCTATTTCGCAGAAGACGGTGTCGAACTCGACGATGGCGGCGGCATTAACTCGCGCGACGACATCGCCAAACAGCCTGCTTGGCCGGAAGGAACGTCGCTCTCGTGGACCCCTGTCAAGGCCGACATGGCAGCCTCGGGCGATCTCGGCTATACCTATGGCAACTACATCTTCAAGTCGAAAAACAAAGACGGCAAAATCGTCGCGCACTAGGGCAAGTACATGTCGGTGTGGAAAAAGCAAAAGGATGGCTCGTGGAAGGTGGTGGTCGACATGGGGAACTCGAGTCCTGAGCCTAAGTAAAGCCTGACGTGGAAGGTCAGCTGCTGAGATTCAGATAGCCACGTTTCAGATAGCTGAGTTTTAGATACCCGAATTTCAGAGAATAGAGCGGTCCTTCTGCCGAATCTCCTCTTCGATGCGCTCCAGCACGTCATCTTCGCTCAGATGGGTTGAGTCAATCACCACCGCATCCGCCGCCGCCACCAACGGCGACACCGCGCGCGTACGGTCGCGCTGATCTCGTTCGCGGAGCTGCGCGGCCGTCTCCTGCGCAGGTGCTCCCTTGACCTTCTGTTGTTCTAACCGGCGCTGCTCGCGGATCACCGGGTCGGCGTCGAGAAAAATCTTCACGTCGGCATCGGGAAAAACTTTCGTCCCGATGTCGCGGCCTTCCATGACCACGCCGCCGGTGAGTCCCATCTCGCGCTGCCGCGCTACCATCCATGCGCGCACCGAAGGATGAACGGAAACACGCGAAGCCGCTTCCGTCACATCACGTTCCCGGATGCGCGTCGAAACATCGCATCCATCGAGCAGAACGCGATTCCCTCCGATACTCGGATCCAGCTCAATCCGCGAATCGTGAGCCAGCTTGTAGAGCGCCTTTTCGTCATCAAAGGAAACGTCCGACTTGATCGCCTTCAGCGCCAGCGCCCGGTACATCGCGCCACTCTCCAGGTTGACGTAACCCAGTTTCCGGGCGAGTCGAGACGCGATCGTACTCTTGCCCGCTCCAGCCGGGCCGTCAATGGCGATGATCAGTTTGCGCGGGGTCGAGTCGGTCATCGGGCGAAGGCGATTCTACACGGGCTGAGGCGGGGAAAACCACACGCGTTGAGAGGAAATCAGAAAAAAAGCAGAATGAAAAAAACTAGCCGCCCACCTGCTGCGGCCTTACCCGCGGCACATACGGCTGTTTCGCCGGCGTGACCTGCAATAGCGAGTGCTTGCCCACGTGGATGAACGTCAGCTCGCGTGCCGAGAGCAGCGCGTTGATCGACTCCCGCACGCGCGTCCGGGGAACGAAGTTTGCAAAGAAGTCTTCGACCTCGCCCTGATCCGACGCTACCAGACATCCGAGATATTTCGAGATCACCGCCGAGAGCGCCTCCGCCACCGAAAGCGAAACACCTTCCTGTACCGCGTCCGGGGCCCAGCGCGAAAGTTCGTCCCACACTGATCCTTCCTCGGCGGTGTAGTCCACACGCGTAATCCGGAGCTTCGCCCAAAGCTCGCCCAACGCACGGTCCAGTCCGGAAACAGAGAGCGATCCGCCGAGCATTTCGCCCAGCTTCGCCTTGGAAATCGGTCCCCGGCGGCGAATCAGTTCGAATGCATCGCACGCGAGCGGAGAGTATCCCCCACTCGAATTTCCCTTCGGAGGCTGCTTCGGATTGCGTTCTCCCACCAGCGCATAAAAATAAGGAAAAACCGAGGCCGCTACCAGGAACGCATTGTTCTCATCAAACAACGGCGCCTCATAGGCCGCCTTATCGCGCAAGCAGCGCACCATCAATTCCGTGGCTTCCTTGGCGCGCGAATCTTCAAACACATGCTGCCACGTAGGCAGGCGATCTTCCGCCCCCACCCATGCGCCCACGAATGTCGGCACCGGAACCGCCGGCCGCATTGGAACCATCAGGCAGAAGCCAACCGATTCCAGAAATGAGCGGGCATCATCCAGCGTCCGCACTGGACGCCCATCCAGATGCCACTTCTCGGATCGTGCCTGTTGGAGTTCAAGGTCGGTCATTACTTTGATTAGAACATACGAGCGCCCCGCGGCTAGATCCTCTTAAACGCCTTCTGAATATCCACCATCGAATACCGGAGCACCACCGGTCGTCCGTGCGGGCAACTCATCGGATGTTCGGTCTTGGCCAGTTCCGCCAGCAGCCATTCCATCTTGTTTTGTTCGAGCGGCATATTGACCTTGATCGCTGCATGACAGGCAATCGACGCGGCGATGCGCGTGCGGATCGCTTCGAGATTGATGGCCTGGTCCTCGCGCATGAGTTGTTCGAAAATTTCGCTCAGCATGTGCTCGACCTGCGACGCGTCGACGTCTGCGGGCGCAACTTTCACCGCTACGCTCCGTGTTCCAAATGGCTCCGCTTCGAATCCGTTGTGGGTCAGTTCGTCTGCGATTTCGCCAAAGATCGCCTGCTGCGCCGGCGTCAACTCAATCACCAGTGGCATCAGCAGCCGTTGACTCTCAACGCGCTGCGCCGCCCTCTGTCGCAGGACTTTTTCAAACAGCACCCGCTCATGCGCGACGTGCTGATCGATGATCCACAATCCGTCTTCGTTGACGGCGAGAATGAACGAGTTACGAATCTGTCCCAGTGGCTTGAGCGTCCGCAAGGATTCGAGCGTTGGCGGAGTATGCGTCTCCTGCTCAATCGGTGGAGCGCATCCATGATCGGGAATCGTCACCTCGGGAGCACGGGCCAGCGCCACGGCGGCATTCGCCTCGACCGAGATTTCTCCATCAAACTCGAGATGCCCGGAAGTGGGCGGAACCGGCGGCGCCGACAGCGTGAATCCCGGTGCCCCCGGCTCAGCCAGATCACGCCACGGAGCAGCCTGGCCGCCATCGCCGAAGCGTGCGCCCGGGGTCAGCGAAGGACCAGCGCTGGGCTGCGCATGAATCTCTGATAAAAACTGCGGCACTGGCCGGGCTTTCATCAGCGCTGCCCGCGCCGAGTCGCGCACGAAATCGTGAATCACGCTCTGCTGCCGGAAACGCACTTCCGTTTTGGAAGGATGAACATTGACGTCGACCTCTCCAGTTGGCATTTCCAGAAACAGCAGCACGACCGGAAAAACAGTCGGGGGCAGAATGTTGCGGTACGCATCGGTGAGCGCGTGCTGGATCAGCCGGTCGCGAATCAGCCGGCCATTTACGAAAATGTAGATCGAGTTGCGGTTGAGCTTCTGAATCTCCGGCTTCGAGACAAATCCATGGAGCCGGATTTCGCCAAAGTTGGCAACGGCGTCCTCCGTCTCAGCCTCTCTACTTTCGCGCCGCCACGGCGGAGGCTGCGGCAGCCCGATGCGCTCCAGAGGTTGCACTGCGGCGAGCGGTATCAGCTGATCGAGTACTTCCTGACCAAAAACCTGATACACCCGCTCGCGATGTCCCGCAACGGGCGGTGCGACCAGCATTGCGTTGGTCGCCGAATGTAACTCGAAATGTTTCTCCGGATGCGCCAGGGCATAATGCGTTACCAGCGACGCTATATGCGACAACTCGGTCGATTCCGCCTTCAGAAATTTCTTGCGTGCCGGAGTGTTGTAAAAAAGATCGCGCACCGTGATCGACGTTCCCAGCGGAAGCCCCGCCTCTTCCACGCGGATCATCTTTCCGCCATTAATCTCAATCACCGTGCCCGCCGCCTCTTCCGGCGCGCGAGTCTCAAGATGAAGCCGCGCGACCGACCCAATCGAAGGCAGCGCCTCGCCGCGAAATCCCAGCGTCGCAATCGTCAGCAAGTCATCTGTTTCTTTGATTTTGGAAGTTGCGTGCCGCTCGAACGCCAGCATGGCATCGTCGCGCACCATGCCGCATCCGTTGTCGACAATCTGGATGACCTTCTTGCCGCCGGCCTCCACATTAATACGGATGCGCGTCGATCCCGCGTCCAGCGCGTTCTCCAGCAACTCTTTCACGACCGAGGCAGGTCGCTCAACCACTTCGCCCGCAGCGATCTGATTGGCAACGCGCTCGGAAAGGACGTGAATTTTTCCCATGGAGTCAGTGACTAAAACTGGCCTCAGAAATGGTTTGGTGGGAGGGCACGGCTTTAGCCGTGCCGATCGCAGGAACCAACAACGCGGGCTTTAGCCCCTAGGGGCCGATGCCGTCTCCGCCAAACCCACTTTGTAAGACGCGTTCTAGTGGCTATCGTTTAGTTTGACAGACCGCGGCGGGAGTGGCTAGTAGGCCATTTGCGGGGACAACGCCGCCGCAATTACGCGCGCGGATCGCCCTTCAGGAAGTGCCCAGTAACTTTCTTGAATGCATCGGAGGTCCGTGTGCCCGCAACGCCGTCGACTCGCAAAAAAATTCCCGGCAACGCGTTCAGGGCGCGCTGCAAAGTTTTCGCAACTTCAGTTGGGTCGGTTGCCGAGAAAGTCACCAGCGGATCGAAAGATTCGAGGGTTGGCGCCGGAGTGTCTTTGAAGTCCAGATTGGGATCCCCGTCAGCATCGAACGAGATGATTCCCGTTTCCGACATCCTCCGCAAAATCACCGCCGCGCCGCACTGCTGAGACGTGGCGTCGGGATCGAACTTGCCGTCCGCAGTGAACTTTCCCTTGGTATAGAGATTGGACGCGCTCCACAGATATGGCGTCAGCACTTCGGGATGCTTGGTTCGATATCCGAAACCGTTGTACTTTTCCATCTGGAAGAGGATGCCCGGGATCGTCCAATCCTTCACTCTGTCAAGACCTTCCAGTTGCAGCGCATCGGTGGCGCTTTCTTCCCATGTGAACGGGGGATCCCCGTCCTTCGGGCGTCCTTTGGGAACGTGCGTGGTGCGCGCCGTGAGCGGGTCTCCGTTGTGGAGGTGGCGGTCGAAGCGCAGCGACGATTCCATGTTGTGAATCGCGCCGATGAAAAACCATGGAACGCCCAGCGGCGTACCCGCAGTGCGGTAGCGATCTTTGTTTTGCACGATCACTCCAACCAGTTTCTCAACGGTCGGTGGGCGCTGCGGACGAATCTCGCAAGTATCGAAAAGAAGCTGATATTCCTTGCGCAGATCGTTGGTCAGGGAGATTGCCAAGACGGCTCCGTGCGGGATCAATATAACTCGACCGATGTCCGCGGCAAGGGCAGGATAGTCGGGTCCTATCAGGAATAGTGACAGTTACTGGGAAAGAGTTTCACGTCATTTCAAAAATGAAACTCCGAGAAACAATATCTGTTGCTTTTGAGTGACGCAGCGGTAACCGCTGCGATAAGGGCGACTAAATGTGATTCTCCCCGGACCCTACCTTTTCACCTGTATCCCTAGCTCCCGTAGCTGCCCCTCCGCCACCGGCGTAGGCGCTTCCACCATCAAGTCCTTAGCGGCGGCGGTCTTCGGGAAGGGAATCACTTCACGCAAGCTGTCTGCCCCCGCGAGGATCATTACGATGCGGTCCAACCCCAGCGCGATCCCTCCATGCGGTGGCGTGCCATACTCCAGCGCTTCCAGGAAGAATCCGAAACGCGAGCGCGCTTCTTCTTCGGTCATGCCGAGCGCACTGAAGATGCGGCTCTGCACGTCCTGACGATGAATACGGATCGAGCCGGATCCTAACTCGGTGCCATTCAGCACCACGTCATACGCGAGCGCGCGCACCATGGCGGGGTCGGATTCGAGCTTGTCCATGTCTTCTTCATGCGGCGAGGTAAACGGATGATGCGCGGCCATCCAGCGCTTGTCGCCTTCGTCGTACTCGAACATCGGAAAGTTCGTTACCCACAGGAAGCGATAGTCGTTGGCGGGGTCCCCGGTCTTTTTGAAGATACCGTGGCGCTCGGCATACTTTTGCGCCAGTGCGGTCCGTAGAATTCCCGCCGACGCATAAATCGCCAGTTCCGCAGGCGTGACTTTACGTTTGCCCGCAGGATGATCGTCGCCGCCCGACTGCGCTGAGCCCACTACCAATACCAGCAAGTCGTTGGCCGCAGCGCCGGACTTGGCGCGAATTTTCGCGCCCGCCTCCGGGAACTTCGTCTCGATACGTTTGAAGTCTTCGAACACGCGCGCCCCGCCCTTGGAGACGAACATCGGCTTGATGTCATCGCGTTCTTTCCTCGATAACTCGCCCACGTTCGGCGTGCGCACGCCAATCACCGGCAATTCAGGATTGATGGCCAGTTGCTCGAGGTCGGCGGCGCTGAAGCAATCCCTCACGTCGGTGAACGCTGGGAGCCGCAGATCGGGCTTGTCGACGCCGTACTGGCGAATGGCGTCGTCGTAGTCCATGCGCGCGAACGGAGTTTTGATATCGTGGCCCGCGGCCTTGAAGGCTGCGGTCAGAAAACCTTCCACCACCTCCCAAACGCGCTCCGGTTGCGGGTACGACATTTCCAGATCGATCTGCGTAAATTCGGGCTGGCGGTCGGCGCGCAGGTCTTCGTCGCGGAAGCAGCGGACGATCTGGAAATACCGGTCGAAGCCGGAAATCATCAGAATCTGCTTGAACAGTTGCGGAGACTGCGGCAGGGCGTAGAACATCCCAGGCTGCACGCGGCTTGGGACCAGATAATCGCGCGCGCCTTCCGGTGTAGACCGGGTCATGAAGGGCGTTTCAATTTCGTAAAATCCCTGCGTGGCCAGGTTCTCGCGAATTGCCAGCGCAACTTTGTGACGAAGTTCGATGTTGAACTGCATCGCGTCGCGGCGAAGATCGAGATAGCGGTACTTGAGCCGCATCTCTTCGTTCGCGAGCACGGTGTCCGAAGGCAGGAACGGCAGCGGCTTCGAAACATTCAGAATGCGGAGTTCTTCCGCCACCAGTTCCACCTCGCCGGTGGGAATGTTTTTATTGATAGTGTCGGCGTCTCGCTTCTTGATCGTCCCGATCACGGCGACCACGAACTCGTTGCGCAGAGTCTGAGCTTTATCGTGAACGGCGGCGTTCAGTTCATGGTTGAACACGACCTGCGTGACCCCGCTGCGGTCGCGCAGGTCGACAAAAATGATCTGTCCGAGATCGCGGCGGCGGTTCATCCATCCCATGAGGACGGCTTTTTTGCCCGTGTCGGCGAGGCGCAGAGCCCCGCACATATGAGTTCGCCTGAGGTCGCCTAAAAAATCGAGCACTGTTTTGCCTTGTCTAGCCGGAACGCGGCGGAGAGTCGAATCAAAGATTATAAATGGGGATTCGGAACCCGGTACTCAGTATCCCCGGGCTATGGGATATGGGGGGAGACGCGGTCCGAAGACGTCGCGCCTCCTGCGCTTTGACTAGTCGAAATCAGTCGCGCTGAACAGATTGATGGTCAGTTGCTGGAACTTGAGCTTCCACTTGCCGTTGTCTTTAGCCCAGGTGTCGCTCATGTGGCGGTAGCGAATCCGCGAACCCGGTACTACCAAATTGTATGAGACCACCGCGCAATCGGCCCCGACCGGCACCACCACAAGGTCATACATGCGCTGTCCCTTGGGCGTGCCGCCATGCGCGCCGTCCACGACCTCATCGCGGTCGTAGTAGTCGCCGTTGTTGCCAACACCTCGAAAGTCCTGTGCCACGGACTGACTCACGTATGTAACATTCTTGTCTGCCATCGCCTGCATGAACTGATTCTGATTGCTGACCAGTTCCTGCTCGAATGGTGACAGTTCCTTCGACGACGGCATCGGCTTTGCCGGAGGTGTCTGAGCGACAGCCAAAGCGGACATCAGGACAGCGGACAACAGCAACGAAAAGGCGCGCATGAGTAGACTCCCATGATGATTTTACCCCGTGACCCCCGTGGTTAAAGAAAATCCTGAACCAAGGAGAACACAGAGTTAACAGAGGAATGCAACCGCTTCAAATTATCGGTTTTGCGAAATTTTCTGAGCCAGTTCCGCTCGTGCAACGGTCACCTGCTCGCCCGAGGCCAGATGCTTCAGTCCGAACGCATCTGCCTTCACTTCATTCTCGCGAACGATCAGGATATAGCGCGCTCCCATCTTATCCGCTGCCTCGAAAGACTTTTTCAGGCGGAAGGATTCGTCCCCCAGATCGGCGACCACATCATGCCGCCGTAACTCGCGTGCCAATCGGCCCGCCTCGCGGTTCATCCCGGCGCCCTCTGGCGCAATGTACACATCCGGCTTGCGCAGGACTGAGTCAGCCGTCTCCGTCAGCGACATCACCAGGCGGTCTTCCCCGATCGCAAATCCGATCCCGGGAGCCGCCGGACCGCCCAGCGTTTCCGACAAACGGTTATAGCGGCCGCCACCCAGAATCGCATTCTGCGCTCCCAGCGCGCCGTGCGTAAATTCAAAGGCCGTGAGTTCGTAGTAGTCGAGCCCTCTTACGAGGCGGTCGTTGAGGTGAAAGGGAACACCCACGGACTGCAGGATCGCCTGCACCTCTTCAAAATGCCGTCGGGAAGCCTCGCTCAGGAAATGCGAGATGCGCGGAAGCGTGTCGATGATGGGCTGATCCTCCGGAACCTTGCAATCAAAAACCCGCAGAGGATTCGTAACTGCGCGGCGCTGGCAGTCAGCGCACATCCTGGCGGTAACTGGTTCGAGCGCGGTCCGCAAAGCTTCGTTGAATTTGACGCGGTCTTCGGGACTGCCGATGGAGTTGAGTTCGAGCGTCCATCCAGTGATGCCGAGACGGTCGAGCAGAGTAGCCAGCAGTTCGAGAATTTCGGCGTCGCGCGCCGGCGATTCGCTCCCCGAACTCGGCGGCCCGATGACCTCGGCTCCGATCTGATAGAACTGCCGGTAACGCCCCTTCTGCGGACGCTCGCGGCGAAACTGCGGTCCTATATAGAAGAGCTTGTTGAGTCCGCGATCCCAGAGTTTGTGTTCAATGTAGGCGCGAACTACGCCTGCGGTGTTCTCGGGACGCAGGGTCAGAGACTGGCCTTTGTCGCTTTCGGCGCGGCCGCGGTCTTCCCAGGTAAACATTTCTTTCGAGACAATGTCCGTCTCTTCTCCCACGCCGCGAGCGAACAACTCTGTGTTCTCAAAAATCGGCGTTCGGATCTCCTGGAAGTTGTAGGCGCGGAAGACATCGCGCACCGCGGCCTCGACGAAGTTCCACAACGCCGTGTCCGGCGGGAGCAGGTCGCGTGTTCCCCGGGGTGCTTTGATCATTAGCCTTCAGCTGTCAGCACTCAGCCATCAGCGGAAACAGGTGTCATCAAAATGCTGATGACTGATAGCTGACGGCTGATTGCTGACTGCTCCCTACTTCCTCTCCAGCAAATACGCCTTCTTGTATCCAATGTAATTTTCTGCGTAGCGCAGGATCATGTCTTCGTCCGGTTTTTCCAACTTGCGAACGAACTTTCCCGGAGAGCCCATCCAGAGCGAGTTTGGTTCGACGATGGTTTTCTCGGGCAACAGCGTACCGGCGGCGATGATCGAACCGCTCCCCACCACGACTCCATTCAAGAGAATCGATCCCATACCGATCAGGCAGCGGCTTTCAATTTTGCATCCATGCAGCACGGCGTTGTGGCCGACCGTGACGTAGTCTCCGACGTAGACGCCATATTGCTGCGTCATGCCGTGCAGGACCGAGCAATCCTGAATGTTCGAGTAGTGCCCGACGCGGATTTCATGCACATCGCCGCGCAGGACGGCGTTCATCCAGATGCTGGAGTGCTCGCCCAGAATGACGTCGCCGATGATCTGGGCGGATTCGTCGACATAGCAGGTAGTCGGATATTCAGGCGTGACGCCTTTGTAGGAGCGGATCATTCTCTCTGTCTCTTGCTTCGGTGCCAATGCCGTCGGTAATCAGTCAACATATCACGGCGGACTTGGAGCACCCAAAGGATGGCGTATCCGGGGGGTGTAAACGCCTGTTCACGTCGCTTTGACGCGAGTTCAGTCCATCGTGCTCCATTGAAGGACAGGCTGCGAGACGGATTCGATAGTATCGTCAGGGTCCTCCTTCAGTGCGTCGGTCTCATCGCTCGCGGCCTTGAACTTGACAGTCACTTTGATATAGGGACACTCGACGTATACATACGTCCGCTGAAAACGATTGGATATCCCGCCTTCCGTCGTGACGATGTCGCGTAGGTCCTTTCTTTGCATGCCCGGCTGAATCTTCTCGATTTGCCGCAAGACTTTCGCAATCCAGTACGTTCGCTGCTGCGTGAGGGCCGCGCTCATTGGCACAGATTCGTCTTGAATTTGCGCTTGGCTCTTTGCCCATTGAGGCAGCATCCTTTCATCCGTTGGCTCTTCTACTTTCTCGACAACGCGAGCGGTTGCCGACTCGTACAGAGCGTAGGTTCCTTGCCGGACCCGCAGCCCGGAATGAACCGCTACCTTTCTTCCATCCTCCCAGAAATGCCAGTCCAGAATAGGCGCACCCGGGTCAATCGTTCTCTTTTGGCCACCCTTTAGATAGACTTCTAGTTGCAGGACGGGTGCTGGTGGAATGCTATCGGAAGACGGAGCGACCATGCACCCGACGGTCTGTCGGTCGTCCCCAAACACGGTCTCCGAACAATGCCGTGTGTCGGCCATCCAGATGAGCTTGCCGTCATTCGAGCTGACGAAAATGTTTCCTTTGCCGTCAAGCTTTGCCTCTTTCTCGTGTTCGGATTTCTGAGCGGCGCAAGGGATGGCCACGAGCATGAGCAGAAGGGCCAATCGCGGAATAAGGTGGCTTCTCATGTCACCATTATCCACAGGGCGCTCTCCGCAGGTTGGCGAAAAATCGTAATTTCACTCATTGACCCGTACAGCAGGCTTGGGCGAGGCGCCCACAGCAAATGAGTGCTAATGGCTATTCACACCGAGGATTGAAAATTTCAGACCGACTCCTTCTATCATTGGGGTGCCGCTTCTAGCCGGGATACCTTCCGGTAATGTAGCCCTCCAGATCCTGAATAGTTTGCGCCTGACCCGAGATGATCCACTTCACCAGATCGCCAATCGACACTACACCTACTACAGTATCTGCCTCCACGACAGGCAGATGACGAAAATGGTGTTTGGTCATGATGGCCATGCACTGGTCCACTGTATTCTGCCGAGCCACGAAAAACACCGGGCTGGTCATGATCTCCTGGACTAGGGTCTCTTTCGAGGACCGGCCCTTGAGGATGACTTTGCGGGCATAGTCACGTTCCGACAGAATGCCAACCAGCTTGTTTTTGGATATCACCAGCAACGCCCCTATACCCTCCTCAGCCATCTTGTCGATGGCTTCATAGACAGACTGGTCGGGCGTTACGGATAGGACTCTATTGTCGCTCTTCTGCTTTAACAGCGATTCAATTGTGTCGGTAAGGTGCATGAGGAACCTCGCGCGGGAGAACCATGACTAACGGATTCTCGGTTACCTCTACGGTTTCGTTACGACCCGGAAAGGGATTAAACCTGAAGTTGCTTGCTTATGCAAGACCTGCCTTTGGACTCTTTCGCGCGCGCGTGAATCGTGCAATTTCAGTTGGCCTGCAACTGGTGCGAGGCCTGGGTGTCTTCGGCACGATAAGGCGCCATCAATTTGTGGGCACCTAATAGCAGGAGGAATAAAAGTAGGAGCCAAGGGACGAACAGCTTGGTGTTCATTGCCGCAAAGAGTCCCAGCGCAGAATTGCGGTGCAAGGACTGCAGAACCGAAGACTGGGGTCAACTGTTGATAAATCGCCATTTCACCAACAACCCTCCGAGCAGGCTGGGAAGGGGTAGTTGGTGTAATCGGTGATTACGTCAAGAGAATCCCGTTTCTTGTCCCTGCCTGTAAACTGGCCGCATGCGAGAGCAATATGGGCTTGCCGCGCGGCCTTTCTGGACTGACGAATTTTCTACTGCTTGTTGACCTGCGATCCGGCCTCGGTGATGCTGCCTTTTACGAGATCAGTCTGAATCTTGACCTTCTGCTGCGGGCGCAGGTCCACCATGGTGTCGAAGGGCAGGTAGCCTGGTAAAGCGATACGCAGGCGGTGCTGTCCGGGAGTAAGGAGCATGGCTTTACCAACGCCGTCAAACTCGTCTACGTGTCCGGCGTACTGACCGTCGACAAAGACCGCCGCACGGGAGGGGGTGGCGGCTATTTTCAGTTCGCCGGTGGCGTCCTTGGTCGGCAACTGAGCCGATTTCACCAACTCGACGTTGACTTCCTGTGTCTGCCCAGGTTCCAGGATGATCTGCTTGACGAACTCGTTGTACCAGGCCTGACGGATGACAATTTCGTGCTTGCCGGGCAAGAGCATTAGTTTCTTGTCGCCTTCAAGTTCTTTTACAAAGCCTACGTATTGCCCATCTACCCACACTCCAGCGGTCTTTTCGTCTTTGCTTTGAGCGGCGAATCTCAACTCCGACTGCACCCGGTCCTCGGCGCACAGCACGCCAATCAACAAAATCACTACCAATGGCACCACTCCACGATTGGACATTTGAGTCTCCAAAAGACAGACAACTATTCAAGAGTGGCAATCTCAAAATCAACGTGCTTCAGCTTGTCGAGCACAGGCCCAGAGGGGTTGAACAGCCTGAATCGAATATCGTGGTCCTGAGCCCATCTCTGCAAGAGCAATAGCGTCCCCAGACCGCCACCGCCGATTGCATGCATTTCCGTGAGGTCCAGAACTACAACGCGAGCGTTTGTCTGCGACGTAACGGCGTCCCGTAATTTGAAAGCAGCATCATTGCGGACAAATCTGCCCACGCATTCTACGATTGCCATCTCACCTCGGTTGTCGATGTGTACGCCTGGCATTACCGTCTCCAAGTTAATTTTTTGTCTTGTTGTCGTATAGAGCAAGAACCGTGCCGTACTGTATTTTGTGCAAGATGCGAAGGGTAACCTCACAGCGTTACCGGAACTTCTTGCATAGAGGGGAGAACTTCTGTCCTACAGACATTCTTGTGCCTTGTGCGACCCGTTCGCTCAGGATGGGCACGACTGCATTAGAGTCAACGAGCAAAGCGAGGATGCCTCCGGGGAGTGAGTACCTGACGCCAGGACAATGTCACCTACATCGGACATTTGTCGATTCCAATTGTTGCAACTTCGCCATCTCTACTCAGAGCCCACCGGTAGGATCAGCTTTTCTGGGTAGAGTCCGGGTAAAATGCTTTCCTTATGAAAGCCATCGCGAAGTCCCGTACGCTGCCGTTGGTTGTCTTCGTTGCTCTCTGTTTGTCTGTTCCCCTGTCGGTTGCCCAGACCTCCTCGGCCGACCTCTCCAAATTCTTCACGCAATATTTCGAAGACCGTCTTCGCGACGACCCGGAATTTGCCACCAACGTCGGACGGCATGAGTACGATGACCGCTGGTCCGATCTCTCGAAGCAGGGACGCGACCAGCGCCGCGCGCATCTTCAACAGGCATTTGATCAGCTCCAGAAATTCGGCACGAAGGGGCTTTCCGATCAGGACGCCCTGAGTATCCGCTTGCTGAGCTACGACCTGCGCACGCAACTCGACTCTCTCGATCTCGAAACATATCTCCTGCGCGTCGGGCAGCTCTATGGCAGCCACACCCGCGTTTACATCGTCGTTGACCGGATGCCTGCCTTCACGATTAAAGACTGCGAGAACATCATTGCCCGTCTCCATGCCGTTCCGGCGTATGTGGACCAGAACATTGCGATTCTGAATGAAGCGATCGAGCACGGAATCACGCAGCCCAAGATTGTCGCCGACCTAGTGACTGAGCAGCTCAAAGCACAAGTCGCGCAGGACGCGGCGACTACTCCGCTGCTTGAATTTCTCAAGAAGATGCCGAACAGCATTCCCGAAGCCGATCGCGCACGCCTGCGCAAACAGGCGACGGACGCATTCGAAAACGATTTTCGCCCGGCGTGGCGCAAGTATCTCGACTTCATGCAGAACACCTATGCGGCGCACGTGCGGCCCCAGATCGGAATCGGCAGCCTCAAGGACGGCAAAGAAGACTATGCGATTCTCATCCGTCGCCTGACAACGACCAGCATGACGCCGGAGGAAATCCATAAGATCGGTCTGGCAGAAGTGGACCGCATCGAAGCCGAAATGCTCGCAATCGCGCGCCAGACCGGGTTCAATGGCACCGTTAGCGAACTGGAAGTGAAACTGGCAGACGACCCCGCGCAGAAGTTCCACTCTAAAGACGAAATGCTCGCCTACTGCCGGAATGCGGCCAAGATCATCGAGCCGGAACTGCCCAATCAGTTCAAACACATTCCGATGATGCTCTACGGAATCCGCGCGATCCCGGAAGACCGCGAGCAGGCGACCGCCTCGAACGCTCAGCCTCCAGCGCCCGACGGCAGCGCGCCCGGATGGTTCAATCTGCGCGCTTATCAACCTGAAAAGCAGGTGCGCTACGACAAGGAATCGCTCGTGCTGCACGAAGCCGTGCCCGGACATATCTTCCAGAATTCGCTGGCGCGCTCCCAGAAAGGCCTGCCCGATTTTCGAAGGTTTTACGGCAACAGCGCCTACGGCGAAGGTTGGGCTCTGTACGCCGAGTCGCTCGGGTCGCAACTTGGCGTTTATCGTGATCCCTACAATCGTTTTGGACAACTCGCCAGCGAGCGTTTTCGCGCGGCGCGGCTGGTGATCGACACCGGCATTCACTCCATGGGATGGACCCGCGAGCAGGCGCAGGACTACCTCCGCGCCCATGCTCCCACGCAGGTGTTGTCCGAAGTCGATCGCTATATCAGTTGGCCGGGGCAGGCGCTTTCCTACAAACTCGGACAACTGAAGATCGTTGAACTGCGAAAGAAAGCGGAACAGCAGCTCGGTCCGAAATTCGATGTTCGCGATTTCCACGACGTGGTTTTGCGGGATGGCTCACTGCCGCTGGAATTGCTCCAGGTGCAGGTAGAGAAGTACATCGCGGACGGGCGTTAACTCCGTTTGTGATTAAATTTATCGCGCATGGATCCCCTTGACCTCTCAGCGGAAGAATTTCGTCGTCTCGCCGCCAGCATCACGGACCTGTCGTCGAACTTTCTGACCACGCTCGACTCGCGCCCGATATTCCCGAAGACCAGCGGCGACGAAGTCGAGCGGCTCTTCTCCGTCGACCTGCCGCGGAAGGGCTTGGGCCCGGAAGCTCTTTCAGCTTTGCAGGATGTGATCGCCCACTCGCGTGCCCAGAATGGACGCTTCTTCGGATACGTCCAAGGTCCGGGAGAGCCGGTGGCCGCACTCGGCGATCTGATGGCGTCGATTCTCAACCAGAACATGACCGCGTGGCGTTCGTCGCCGTCGGGCGTGACGATTGAGAAGACCGTAGTCCGATGGCTGGCCGAGGCAGTGGGATGTGCAGGATTTGTCGGAACGCTGACCGGAGGCGGATCGGCGGCGAACCTGATGGGACTGACCATGGCGCGTGAGGCAAAAATTCCCGCCAACGAGCGCGGACTGCGCGGCGCGCCACCGAGCGCCATCTATGCGTCGACCGAAGTGCACATGGCAGTGCCGAAGGCGGTCGCGATGATCGGACTCGGTCGCGAAAACCTGCGCTCGATTCCGTGCGACAAGTCGTATCGCATGATTCCGTCGCAACTCGAGCAGGCCTTGCGACATGACAAAGCAGCGGGCATCACGCCGGTTGCGGTGGTCGCGTCGGCGGGCACGGTGAATACGGGAGCGATCGATCCGCTGCGCGAGATTTCCGAGATCGCGCACGCTTACGGCGCATGGATGCACGTCGACGGCGCCTATGGAGCGCTGGCGGCGATTGCCGCACCGGAGAAGTTTTCCGGGTTGGCGATGGCCGATTCGCTGTCACTTGATCCGCACAAGTGGCTGTATCAGCCGCTCGACTGCGGATGCCTGCTCTACCGCGACCTAACGATGGCGCGCACGACGTTCACCTATACCGGCGACTATGCGCGACAACTGACTGTCGATCCAGTGGAGGGATTCGCATTCTTCGAGGAGTCAATTGAGTTGTCGCGGCGTTGCCGGGCGCTGAAGCTCTGGCTGTCCTTCCGCTATCACGGGATGGACGCATTTCGGGACGCGATTCAGCAGGACCTTGATCATGCGCAGCGGCTGGCGGCTTTGGTGCGGGAATGTCCGGAACTGGAACTGGTTGCGGAGGGCGAGTTGAGCGCCGTTTGTTTTCGGCATCTCGTACGTCCGGATGCTTCCGAAGAAGAACGCAATCGCTTTAACACAGACTTAATGAAGAGAATCGTGCGGCGCGGGAAAGTGTATCCGTCGAACGCGACCCTGGAAGGGAAGTTCTGCCTGCGGGCCTGCATCGTGAACCACCTGACGAAAGATTCGGATATCGACGCCGTCGTACCGGAGGTGCTGGCGGCGGCGCGAGAGATCGAAGCGTAGCCACCCCGCCCCGCGAGGACGCCGGACCGGCACGAAATTCCCTGTACAATTTATTGCTTGAAAGCGCTGCGACGATTTTCGTTCGCTGCCGCCGTCGTGCTTGCGACGGCGCTGCTGGTTACGGCTGAGCCCGTTTCCAGTCTTCGTCCCTCCAACTACGTCAACGATTTTGCAGGTGTGCTCGGTGCTGCTACGGCCGCCAATCTCAACAATGTTTGCAAACAAATCGACGAGAAGGCCAAAGCGCAGATTGCCGTTGTGACGGTGAAGTCAACCGATGGCGAGGACATCACTGCTTATGCCGTCGCCCTCTACCAGCAGTGGGGGATCGGAAAGAAGGGGAGCGACCACGGCGTTCTGATTTTGCTGGCGGTGCAGGATCGCAAATATTGGACCACGGTCGGGTACGGGCTGGAGCCAATCCTTCCTGACGGCAAAGTCGGCGGCTTCGGACGCGAAGCGGTGCCGCTCTTGAAGAATGGCGACTACGCCGGCGCCGTTTCGCTGATCACGTTGCGCGTGGCGAATGTCATCGCTCAGGATGCAGGCGTGACCCTTGAAGGCGCGAAAGCTCCCGCGGCGCCCGAACCAGTCGCTTTGCCGAACGCTGGACCGATCGGTGTATTCGTCCTGATCGCGATTGTGGTGATCGTTTTCCTCGTGTTGAGCGCAATCTTCCGCGGCGGGGGCGGCCGCGGCGGAGGAGGCTCGGGTTTTCTTTCCGGTCTCTTGTGGAGCATGCTGTTCAACAGCATGACCGGGGGAGGTTCCCGCGGTGGATTTGGCGGCGGCAGCAACTGGGGTGGCGGCGGATTTGGTGGCGGCGGCGGAGGCTTCGGTGGTTTCGGAGGCGGAAGCACCGGCGGCGGCGGAGCGGGCGGAAGCTGGTAACCGGTTTTGCAGTGACAACGAGGAGTGAGATGAGATGGTTGCCGAGAAAATGATCAGCGACTTCGTTGGCCAAATGCGCGATGCGGCGGGGCCGAATCTTTTGTCCGTCGTTCTTTACGGATCGTCCGCGGCCGGAGATTTTGTTCCAGAATCGTCCGACACGAACCTGTTGTGCGTCCTGCACGAAACGTCGTTCGATCATTTGCGCAAATTGGCGCCGCCCATCGAGTCCTGGGCGAAGGCGAACAATCGTCCTCCGCTGATCGTGGGGATGGAGGAACTGCGGCGTTCCGCCGACGTTTTTTCCATCGAACTGCTCGACATGCAGAGCAGCTATCGCGTGCTTTGGGGAGACGACGTCCTGTCGTCGCTGGTGATTCCGACGCGCTTTCATCGCGTGCAACTGGAATATGAGCTGCGCGAGAAGGTGATCCTGCTGCGGCAGGGCCTGATTGCCGCGGCGGGCAACGAAGCGAGAATGTCGGAGTTGATGCTTCGCTCGCTGCCGGCTTTCGCAACGTTGTTTCGCCATGCTCTGCTCGAACTTGGGGAACCGGCAACGGCCTCGAAGCGGGATTCGGTGCGAAATCTGGCGGCGAAAGTTGGATTCGATCCCGGAGCATTCCTGCAATTGCTTGACATCCGCGAACGCAAGAGCGATCCCAAGGCATTCGACGTTAATGATCTGTTTGCCCGGTATTTGAAGGAAATTGAGCAGGTGACCTCGGCAGTGGATAAAATGCTGGATTCCGCCGCCTAGCAGTTCATTGAAACAAGTTGTGATCTCAGGAGAGACCTATGAGCAAAGGCATTATCGTGCTGATCGCACTGGCGCTGATCGTCGGATTCTTCTTCATGCAGTACGTCGGCGTGCGCAACGCGCTGGTCACCAAGGATCAGGCCGTGAAAGCAGCGTGGTCGCAGGTCGACATCGTATTGCAGCGCCGGGCGGATCTGATTCCGAACCTGGTCGAGACCGTGAAGGGAATCACCAAGCAGGAACAAACTGTGTTTGGAGAGATCGCCGACGCACGCTCGAAATTGCTTTCTGCGCAGACCCCCACTGACAAGATCGCTGCCAACCAGCGACTCGACGGCGCGCTGGGACGACTGCTCGCGATTACGGAAAACTATCCACAACTCAAATCCAGTGAAAACTTCCTGCGCCTGCAGGACGAACTCGCCGGCACCGAGAACCGCATCGCCGTCGAGCGCAAGCGTTACAACGACGCGATCCAGGACTACAACACGTATCTGTTGAAATTCCCCAACAACCTGTTTGCGGGCTTTGCAGGCTACAAGGAAAACACGGCGTATTTCCAGGCCTCGGAAGGGTCGCGGCAGACTCCGAAAGTGGATTTCGGAACCAAGCCGGCACTGCAGCCAGCTCCGGCGAGATAGTAGGTGTCGTCCGGCAATCCGTGCCCTCAATCGGGCACGGTTTCTCTCGGACAATTTATCAGTATCATGTTTGTGTTGAATAACTTACACGAGCAACCCCCTGCTATAGGCCGGGCGTCTAATCGAAGCTGGGGAGGTGCTTATGTATCTGACCAAACCGAAGTATGCCGTGCTAGGAGGTACGTTGCTGGTGGCGATGGCGCTGGCGACGGCTGGCATCGCGCGGTCGAACCACCGGCCGGACCCCGTTACTGTGCCAGAACTCACGTCCATCCGCGTGACTCTGGATCAAGCGCTGACGAGCAACCAGAGCAGGCCAGGGGATCGCTTTGACGCGACCGTGGCCGAGCCGATCTCGGTTTCCGATAAGGTGGTCATCCCCCAGGGCGCCCACGTCCGAGGTGTGGTGGTTGATGCACGCGAGTCGGGACGACTCAGGGGTCGTGCCCGGCTACAGCTCGCGCTGCAAAGCATCGAAGTCGATGGCAAGCAGTATGAGATTCGTACTGCTTCTTCCCACAGGATTGGGGGGAACCATAAGAAGCGGAACTTTGCTTGGATTGGCGGAGGTGCAGGCGGAGGACTCCTGATTGGCGCCCTCGCCGCTGGCGGTAAAGGCGCGCTGATTGGCGGGCCGATCGGGGCTGGAGCGGGGACAGCAGTGGCTTTCTTCACCGGAAAGAAAGACATCAGACTTCCCGCCGAGACTCAGCTCACGTTTAAACTCGCTGAGCCCGTCACCGTCGAACTGAAGAGTTAGTGATTTCCGCGATCGTTCAACCACAGTCGGGACGAGCGAAACGCGTGGAGGGGGCGGATTGGACGCCCCTCCCTCCTTTCCAACCCCCCACCCATTCCGCGGGTGCAAAAACTGAACATATTCGGTGTGTCACACGTCACATCTACTGATCCTGACGACGTGCTACAAGTTGGAGGTCTCCCCAAATTTCCTCCCGTTCCGAAGTCTTGGACGCCGGAGGATTTCCATGGTCATTGGGCGAAGGCAGAAGCAATACCTTTCTCTCATTCCCTATTTACTCACCCTGATTCTGGCCGGAGGCGTTCTGTGGGCGCAGGATGCCTCCACGGGAGCGCTGCGCGGGACCGTGGTCGACGCTCAAGGCGCAGCCGTCACCGCCGCCGACATCGTCGCCATTCGACTCGACACTGGAATCCGCTTTCACGGCGCCACTAACTCCGAGGGACGCTTCAAACTCGATCTGCTGCCACCGGGAGAATACTCGGCTCGAGCCGAAGCCGAGGGTATGCTGCCGCAAAATTCACCCGTCATTAGGGTCGAGGTCGGCGCAGCTGCCGAACTGTCGTTCAAACTGATGGTGGCGGGCGCGAAAGAATCGCTTACTGTTTCCGACGCGCCTCCGCTCGTCGAAACCCAGCCCACGGCGGTTTCGGCACTGGTGGAAGAACGCGCCATCGGAGACTTACCGCTGCTCGGCCGCCGCTACACCGACTTGTCTCTGCTCGCGCCTGGGGTGACGGAAGATCCGCGCGGGCTCACTTCAAGTTCCAACGGCGATCTGGCCTTCGGCGGCATTCGCGGCTACCAGTCCAGTTACCTGGTCGACGGCGCGGACAATAACAATGGATTCTTCGCCCAGGCTCGCGGACGCTACCGGGCGCCCTATCAATTCTCCAATGAAGTGGTGCAGGAGTTCCGCGTTTCTTCGAACACCTACGGCGCGGAACTTGGCCGGGCCGGTGGAGCGGTCGTGAACGTGGTCACCAAGTCCGGCTCGAATCACTGGCACGGCACTGGCCTCTACTATCTTCGCGACAATGCGCTCGCCGCTACACCGGCATTCGTCGGCTTCAAGGTCGCCGGACAGCAGCACCAGTTCGCGGGAACTCTGGGGGGGCCGATCAAACGGAACAAAGTCTTTTTCTTTGCCGGCTACGACCAGCACATTTTTGACAACCCGGCGGTGGTTCAGTTCGTTGACGGCAGTACCGTGGTGACGCCACGGCTGGGAACGCCTTCGCATCCACTGGATTATGAAATCTGCGATCCCCAGATCGGCGGAATCGCCTGCGACCAGGACCTTGTATTTGCATCGGCCGCGCATCTTTCGACGCTGGGAGGAACATTTCCGGGCAAGATGCTCGGCAACACTGGATTCATCAAGCTCGACTATTCCTTAACCCCGCGAGAATTCCTTACAGTCCGCCTCAACACGTCGCGCTACTACGGGGCAAACAATGTCTTCTTCGATCCTGCCAGCCCCATCACGAATTTCAGCATGAGTTCGAACGGAGAAGAGGATGTAAAAACCGAGAGCGGGTCGCTTGCGCTGCTCAGCGGCTTGACTCCCAGGCTGACCAGCCATCTGCGCGTGCAACTGTCCCGCGATTTGCAGCAGTCGTTTGCCAACTCCGAGGACGTGCGTACGCGCATTTACAACGTGATCGAAGGATTCGGGCAGTCGTCCATTCTGCCGCGGCAGACCGGCGAGCGCCGCCTCCACATCGCGGAGACGTTCAGCCTGACGGGCGGCCACCACGACTGGAAGTTTGGCGGCGACGCCATGTTCAGCTCGGATTACAACTACTTTCCGTCGCTGTTCGGCGGCGAGTACCTTTACGACAACATCAGCGTCGACCCGTTCACTTTTATTCCCGAGCATGGCGGCCTTCAGATCACGCCTCTCCGGGCGTGGGCGCATAATGTGCCGCGCTATTACGTGCAGAACTTCGGCAATCCGGTGTCGCATCCCAACAGCAACGACTATTCGGCGTTTGTGCAGGACACCATACGGGTGACCGATCGCCTCGCGTTGAGTCTCGGCGTGCGCTACGACATGCAGAGTTTCAGCAGCAAGGATCTTGTCAGCAATCCGCTCTGGCCCGGATCGGGCAAGATGCCATCCGACAAGAACAACTTCTCGCCCCGCGCCGGATTTGCATATTCCATCGGAAACCAGAGGCCGCTGGTGGTGCGCGGTGGATTCGGAATTTTCTACACGCGCCTGCCGCAGATCTATGAATCAGCGGTCATCAATGACAACGGATTGTCGGGCAAGTTTCTTTTGCTCGATAACGCCGACACCACCGAGCATCAGATCTTTCCGGCGTATCCGAATCCCGTCGCGAACTGCACTCACGGGCCGGTTGCCTGTGCGCCGCCCGACTCTCTCAAGCCCTATTGGACCAGCGACCTGTCCGCCTTCGCCCCGAACTATGTCACTCCCAAAGTGCAGCAGGGAAACCTCAGCGTGGAGCGCGAATTCGCAGACCGGTTTGCGGTCGGAGTTTCCTACTTGTACGTACGCGGCGAGAACCTGATCCGCGCGCGCGATGTAAATCTGCCTCAGCCGACCGCATACAGCTATCCCATCTACGACCCGACCGGCACTACGCTGACGAATGCCTTTTACACGGTTGACTCGTTCGGAACCTGGCAGACGCAGCAGAGCTTCAGTTGCCCATTTCCTCCATGCATCAACGACGTGGTGCGGCCCATTCCTCAGCTGAGCGCGATCAATCAATTCGAGAGCGCCGCGACCAGTACGTATCACGGGATGACCGTGTCATTGCGCCGGCGAATGACCAAAGGCATGTACTTCCGCCTGGCCTATACCTGGGCGCACGCCATCGACGACGGACAGGACGCGCTCGTAGCCGGACGGCCGGTCACTGTACAGAATTCTTACTCGACCAGCAGCGAACGTGGACCGAGCGTGACCGACCAGCGCAACCGGCTGTCGGTGTCGTGGATTGCGGAACCTCGTCCCTTTGGGCGCGGTCAGGAAGTTCTCTCGAAGCTGTTCAACGACTGGAAGATCGCAGGTGTGGTGAGCTTCGGGAGTGGGCGTCCCACGGATGCCCGCGTCACGGGAGACCCGAACCGCGATGATAATTCCAGCAATGACCGCCTGGCCGGGTACGGGCGAAATGCGTTTCTCGGTCCGGATTACGCCACCACCGACTTACGCCTCACCCGCAAGATTCACGTTACCGAGCGCTTTCGGCTCGAGCTCACGGCGGAATCGTTCAACCTCTTCAACCGGGACAACCAGCGTTACAACTTGACCCAAGACGGGTTCACCAATTCGGCGGGACAGTTTGTTCCGCTCCGTAGGACCACGCCAAGCGGTACATATCCGGCTTATTATCAGCGGCCTACAAGCTTTCTCAAAGCAAACAGCGCGTACGCGCCACGACTCGTGCAGCTAGGGTTGAAATTCATATTTTGAAAGGCGCCCCTGTGGATTCCCACATTCCACTTGACTTCGGTACACTAATGACTGCATAAGTAGACGGTCCATATAGGGACGAGTAGGGGGGTGTGGTTAGTTTGGCAGAAGTCAGATTGCAGGAGGGCGAGTCCCTCGAAAATGCGCTTCGCCGTTTCAAGCGAAAGGTACAGCAGGAAGACATCATCAAGGAAGTGAAACGTCACTCCTTTTACCTTAAGCCGGGCGAAAAGAAA
>DATMNN010000083.1:0-62268 GCA_035569025.1 Terriglobales bacterium | reverse complement strand
GCCAGCACTTTGGCGATGCCAGCTCGGAATATCGCCTGATTGTCGGCCAAGATGAGCTTCAGCATGGATCGCGCTCCACTTTTAAAGTTGCGAGGCTATGAGTTACGGACGAATTCATACGAATCGATTACGCAGGCCACGCCACGGTTGTCCGTGGGCGCAGCTCCGGCCGGCGGTTCATCTGTCCGTACGACGCGGCCGCGGCATTGAATAACTACGTCTTCTTTACCGCCCGTAACATCGGGCGGCAGGGTGATTTCAAACTCTACGGGTGAGCCAACTTCGAGAGCGGCATCGGCACGGATGTAGACGCCGGCAGCGCTCAGATTGCCGGTCATGCCACTGGTATCGACCGTGGCATCTCCCTTGTGAATCTTAATCGGCAATTCCAGCGGAAACCTTTTTCCGGTACGCGCGTCGGACACGACCCCTCCTCTACCCTGGCCCTGAAATTGATTGGAAGCCAGATTCATGCGAATTCCCAGCACAGAGCCTGATGAGTAGCTTAGGGCGGTTATATCACGGAAAACATCGCTATAAAAGCCCGAAACCCTTGGGAACACGGTAAGAACTAGGTACCTCCCCATAGCAGTCAGCAGGATAGGCGTTTTCCGGGGCGAGGGAAGGCGTCAGGATTCCGAGGGGCGGATGTCCTGTTCGCGGATGCCCGGTTCGAGGATGAGATTGTAGCGTCGCGACTTGCGCCGTTGCGATTCCTGAAATGCGGGGGCGGCGGCAATGCCGCAAAGAACGTAGAACAAGGCCGCATTGGCGGGGATTTGAAGGTTGAAGTCCAGAAAACTGTGGACGAGAATTCCCGTGCAGCCGAGGATCGCGGCTACAGTCACTGTGCCATTGATCGTTTCGGTCCAGTTTTTTAGTTTCGTTCGCGCGCCGCGGAACGTGATCACGAGAAACCAGATCGCCAGGCCGAAGCCCGGAATGCCGGTTTCTACCAGAAGTTGCAGGTAGTCGTTGTGGGCCTCATTGACGAAAAAACTCGTGTAGAAGCTGCGGAATTGCGGATAGACAATGGGAAACGCGCCGAGGCCCCATCCGAGAAATGGGCGGTGGCGGAACATGCGGAGGCAGTCGCGATCGATGGTAAAGCGAACGCCCCCCGTGAGTTCCTGATGCGCTTCGGACTGGATGCTGACCAGGCGGCGGGTGAGTTCGTTACCGCCGAGCCATATCAGAAAGCCGATCATCACCGCCAGAAACACGCCCAACGCCAGTGGCTGCTGCCAGTCTCCGCGCTTGCGCAGAAGGATGGCCAGCACGATGACCTCGGCGGCGAAAGCCAGCATGCCGCCGCGGGACCCGGATAGAAAAATAGTTCCGGCCATCACAGCGGCGATCCCGGCCACGATCAACTTGCGGTTGCCCTCGGTGTGGCGCGACAAGGCCAGCACGAGTGGAAAAGGAGTGAGCATTTCCATCAGACCGGCATAGTGATTGTGGTTGACGTAGGGTCCGTAGATGAGGCCGCCCTGTTCGAGAGGCCAGATCCAGTAGAGCTTGCCGTTCGGAGCGATCCCCTGCAGCAGGGAAAATGAAGAGAGGATCAGTCCATAGACGCAAACGACTTTGGCAAGAACTCGGACTTGCGAGGACCGTCGCAACGTTTGTGTGGCTATGAACACCAACATTCCGTAACAGACATAGAGAAGCAGAAGGGAATACGTGACCTCGCGGTAGGCGGTGATGCCGGTGATCCATTGCAATGCGATGAGGGCGCCGAACGCCAGCATCGGAGCGTACAGCGGCTGCCATGCGATTTTTATTTCCTGATTTTGCCATTGCCGGTAAGCCCAGGCGAGCAAGAGTGCCGAGGCGGTGGATTCCAGCAGGAAAATGGCCCAGGGCTGAACCGCGCCGAAAGCTAGAGGAGCGGCGAGCAAGATCACAGTGGCACCGCCGAAGAGTGTCGAACTGGACAGAGGAAGGCGAAAACGCGCGGTGACCCTGGGCTCCGTGCGGTTCGCGAGTGCGGAACTCACGGCTGGGCCTCCGCGGTTTCGGTAGAGAGTTGAAAGTCGTCGAGCCAGAGCTGTCCGCGCATGGGGCTGCCGGGCGGGATGCGCTCAATGTTCAGGACCAGCAGAGTCGTGGTATCGGCAGTGACGAACTTGGCATGGACGGCTTTCCAGAAATCGGCGCCGTTGAGTGGATCGCTGGTGTAAACAGGTTGTCCGGTATAGAGATCG
Source organism: Terriglobales bacterium (assembly GCA_035569025.1). Lineage (GTDB taxonomy): Bacteria > Acidobacteriota > Terriglobia > Terriglobales > Acidobacteriaceae > Acidiflorens. The sequence continues at coordinate 60,061 of DATMNN010000083.1, read as the reverse complement.
CGCAACACGATCTGCGGGCCGCCGGCCCCTTCGAATTCCGAAGACTTGTAGTACGCGGTGAATTCGTAGCGGGTCGCTCCGCGAACAGGAATCCATTGGTGAATTCCTGCGTCGGAAATGCCGGGTCCCTCGAACGTAATGGATAACGACCGTTCCCCTTCGCGGAAATCGCTTGCGTCGAGGAGCAGGCGCACGCCGGGCTGGGTTTGATAGGTCCAGTCGAAGCCGCCGTTCAATATGTCGAGGCTGAAGTCGCCGTTCACGATCAGGTTGTCTGGACTCGGCAGGTAAGCGGGCAGGTTCAACACATTCGCGGCCTGATCCCAGGCAGTTGCGGCGGCATCGGGACGGCGCTCCCGCACGAGGTAGCGCACGTGGTCCAGGAGGCGGGCGGTATCGAACTTCTGATGGAGCTGAATGAGCTGGTCCCACGTCTTGATGGCGCCTTCGGTTTCCGTTTTGGACTCAAGCATCGAAAGAAAGGCGATGAGTGTGTCCACACGGTGAGGAACTACGTCGCGCAACAGAGCGTCGGGGTCTGGGCGGACGCGCCAGGAGGTTTGCATTGCCAGAAGAGCGAGAGAAGAATCATTTTCGATGACCACTCGAAATTCGCGAAGAGCGCGGTCGATATCGCCTTGCACCAGAAAAAAATTAGCCGCTTCCCAGGCGACGTCGGGTGCGGTCGGTTCTGCTTGCGCGGCGCGTTCGAGGGCAACTCTTTGACCGTCAGAATTACCGACTGCCTGATAGGCTGCGGCGAGATCAAACCAGTAACGCGCCTGATGCGGATTGAGGCGGGTGGCTGCCTGATAATTTTCAAGAGCAGCCTGGGGGTTCCCGGCGACAAACGCGAAATAGCGCCCTAAATGATGCTGGTATTCCGCGTTGCCGGGAGACAAACCTACGGCCCGCTGGAGGTTCGGCAAGTCGGAGCGATAGGCGAAATGGCTGGCGGCAAACTCTTTGGTAGCCAGAAGGAGGTAGACGAGGATCAGCAGGGCTGATCCTGCGAGGAGTCGTCGCTGGCGGCCAGAAAGAGATGGGACCATGGTTGCAAACCCGGAGCTCTGGGGAAATGCAGTCCTTCAGGCGCCGGAGGCTGCCCGCGGCTGTTCGGCTGGTGCGGGGGATTCAGCGGGCGGTTCAGGTGGTTCTTCCTGATAGTAATGACTGTATTTACCCTGGTACTCGTAATAGTAGTAGTAATCCGGCGAAGTCAGGTCGACCGCGTTGAGCAGGACGCCGGTAACACGAGCGTTCACCTGCATCAGGATGTCACGCGCGCGGCGCAGAGCCTGCTTGGTGGTCTGTCCGGAACGGATGACGAGAATGATCGCGTCGACCCGGGGCGAGAGTACGACTGCGTCCGTCACCGAAAGCGTGGGCGGGGTGTCAATCACCACATGATCGTATTGTTCGCGTAACTCCTTCAAAACATCCTTCATGTTCGAGGAGGCGAGCAACTCGGCGGGGTTCGGCGGAGGAGATCCCGCGGCCAGAATAAACAGGTTCGGCAAAATTGGCGACACCGTGATCGCTTGTTCCAGAGTGGCGTTACCGGTCAAGACGTTGCTCAGGCCGCTGCGTGGGCCCATGCCGAGGGTCTTGTGGACGCTGGGGCGTCGCAGGTCGGCATCGACCAGCAATACGCGTACTCCTTTCTGCGCCAGTACGATGGCAGAATTGATCGCGGTGGTGGTTTTTCCTTCCTGCGGTCGCGCGCTGGTGATCATGATGACCTTGGGGGGCGCTCCGAGGCTCGATAACAGCAGGGACGTACGCAGGGCACGGTAGGATTCCGCCATCTGGGACTGGGGGCGGACCTGGGTGACCAGCTCGAATACCTCGCGGGACGAAGTTAACGAGAGCCGCTTGGAAGCATTGGCGTTGGTCGACTTGGATCCGAGTGGGATCATACCGAGCGACGGGAGCTGCGAGATCATTTGCGCCTGCTCGGTGGTGCGGACGGTGTTGTCCATGCCTTCCAGCAGGAAGGCCAGGCCGATGCCGGAGGTGATGCCGAGCACGAGGGCAAAGCCGAGGTTGCGCGGGATGTTGGGTTCGACCGGCGCGGTGGGTGGACGGGCCGGGTCCATGATCCGGAAGTTGTTGGATTTCAAGCCAGCCGTCACGCCCGCTTCCTTGAGCTTTTCGAGGAGACCTTCGTAAAGCTGACGGTTGGAATCAACGTCCCGCTTCAGCAAGCTGTAGTCGATCGCATTCTCGTTGAGACGGTTCGCTTCCTGCTTTTGTTTGTCGAAGGCTTCGCGCAGCATGCTTTCGCGCTGCAACGCAGTCTGGTACTCGCCGCGCAAGTGATCTACCGCTTTGCGGGTTTCGGTCAGCAGTTGGCGCTCGATTTCCTTGCTCTGGTTCGTGAGCTGAGCGACCTTCGGATAGGCCGGGCCGAATTGGGTGCTGAGGTCGGCGATCTGAATCTTGAGGTCAGCCTGCTGCTGATGGAGCCTTTCCAGAAGGGGCGATGTGCCAGTTCCAGCCAATGTTGCCGCCGGCCCGGAGGAGATGGCAGACGCGACCGTGTCCGGGTCGCCGTTCTGGGTCATACGGTAGATCGCTTCCTTTTGCATGCGGTCTGATTCCGCAATCGTCAGTTCTTTGTTGAGTTCATCGAGCTTCTGCGTGATGATGTTCTGCTTCTCGTCGACTCCGAAGATCTCATGTTCTTTCTGATAGCGGACGAGCTTTTCCTGCGAAGTCTCCACTTTCATTTGCAGGTCCACTAGTTGTTTCGACAACCAGTCAGACGTCTGCATGGTGGATTCGAACTTGGTCTTGAAGTTCTGTTCCACGTACACGCTGGCAAGGGTGTTCACAGCGTTCGCGGCCAGCGTGGGATCGGTGCTGCGGTAGTGAATTTCAATGATGCGGGTGTTCGGAATCAGCGAGACCTTCAGGTTTCCCTTGAAACCACCCAGCAACGCGGTGGTGCGCCTGGAGTCGTTTTGCAGGGGATCCGCGACCAGGTTAGGCTGATTGGGACTTGCCTGGCTGCCGTATTCGGGGCGTTTATCGAGGTTCAGCTGGCGGATGACTTGCAATGCCAGCAAATCGCTCTGGAGGATGCGCACTTCCGTATCCAGGTCGGTGGGGTCATAGTAGTCCATGACCGGCATGGAGTCCTTGAAGGTGACGAGGTTCGAGTCTGGTTTGTTGACGACGACACGGCCGAAGGCGTCATAGACCGGGGTCTGGCGGAGACTGGCGATCGCTACCGCTGCAAAAATACCCACCGCGCAGGCGATGACGATCCACTTGCGCTTGATGAGGACGCGCAGGTATTCGCGGATTGCGGAGTCCTGCGAGGGCAGCACGTTGTAGAGACCGGGCCCGACCGGCTTGAGGAGTTCTGTGGGTTCCGCCGGTTGTAGGTCGCGATACCCATTGTTGTGTGGAACCAGGGGCCCAGATGCCATCATTACTCCTTCAAGAATTACGACCGAACCGAGCGGCGCGCTGCTCCCGCCCATTCCGCTTCTGCTCCATAGGCAGACGGTGGCGATATGTTATGGGAATCGCTTGATTCTAGCATCACTGGAAATAGTCTCAAGGCAATAATTGAACGAGTTATTTGTAGAAACCCATTGAACCTGGGCGGGTTGCGGTGGGTCTATTCTCAGGAGAAGCGGCAATCCGCGTCTGTACTATGGATTTCTCTGGCGTGTCTCCTCCGCTATACTAACCGGGCTAGAACTTCGCAGGAATTTGCTGGCGCGTCCCGTGATAAGGGCGGGACCGTGACAGCCGAGTAGTATTAAAGGAACCCATGGTGAATTGGTCGCAGGAATCGGTGCTGGTAACGGGCGGCACCGGATCGTTTGGGAAAAAATTCGTCGAAGTGATGCTGGGAAAGTACAAACCTCGCCGTCTGGTGATTTTCAGCCGCGACGAATTGAAACAGCACGAGATGCGCGAATCCGGGCTCAATCATTCCAGTATGAGGTATTTCATCGGCGATGTGCGGGATGTTGACCGCCTCAAGAGGGCGATGGCTGGAATCACCGTTGTGATCCACGCGGCTGCCCTGAAGCAGGTGCCCGCCTGCGAATACAACCCGTTTGAGGCGATTCAGACCAACATCATGGGCGGCCGCAACGTGATCGACGCGGCGATCGACACCGGGGTGCGTCACATTCTTGCCCTGAGCACCGATAAGGCTGTGAACCCGATCAATCTCTATGGCGCCACCAAGTTGTGTGCCGAGAAAATGTTTGTGCAGGCGAACGCTTATGCGGGTTCACAGGACACGCGTTTCAGTTGCGCCCGTTACGGCAACGTTGTGGGCAGCCGGGGGAGTGTGATCCCGATTTTTCTCGAGCAACGCAAGCGGGGAAAGATCACGATTACCGATCCGCGCATGACGCGATTCTGGCTGACGCTTGAACATGGAGTGAAGTTCGTGATCAGCTGCCTGGAGCAGATGCATGGCGGCGAGATTTTCGTGCCGAAAATTCCGAGCATGCGGTTACTGGATCTGGCGGAGACGATCTCTCCGGGCTGTGAGGTGGATACCATCGGAATCCGTCCCGGCGAAAAGTTGCACGAGGTGCTGGTTTCGGAAGACGAATCGCGGAATACGCTCGAAACGGAAGAGATGTTTGTGATTCAGCCATCGCATCCATGGTGGAAGTCGGATAACTGGTCGAGCGGGACGAAATTACCGGAAGGATTCCGCTATTCGAGCGACACGAACGACCGCTGGTTGACGAGGCGCGAACTGGAAGAACTGGTCGCGCCGGACGTGAGGGCCGCCGAAGCGCTGCCAACCTCGGCCTGAGCAATAGCAATGAAGATGAGTGCGACAACCGCTAAACCTGGCGTGCTGGCGATCGACGGGGGCACCCCCGTTCGCGAAACTCTATTGCCCTACGGGCGACAGAGCCTGGATGACGGCGACATCCAGGCGGTGGTGGACGTTCTGAAGTCCGACTGGCTGACGACTGGACCGAAGGTCGGCGAGTTCGAAGAACGGTTTGCAGCGTGGGTGGGAGCGAAATACGCTGTCAGCTTCAGTTCTGGAACGGCGGCGTTGCACGCGACGGCCTTCGCGGCTGGTTTGACATCAGGCGATGAGGCCATTACCACGCCCATGACGTTCTGCGCGACTGCGAACTGCGTTCTGTATCAGGGCGCAACGCCCGTGTTTGCGGACGTCAGTGCGGATACGCTCAATCTTGATCCGCTGGAAGGCGCGAGAAAAATTACTCCGCGAACGAAGGCCATCATCGCGGTGGACTATGCGGGGCATCCTGCGGACCTGTCGGTGCTGCGGGAGTTATCCACAAAACATGGACTGGTTCTGATCGAGGATGCCTGTCACGCTCTGGGAGCCGACTACATGGGAAAGCGCGTCGGTGGGATTGCCGATATGACCGCGTTCAGCTTTCATCCCGTGAAGCACCTCACAACCGGCGAAGGCGGTATGGTAACAACCAATGACGCCAGGCTGGCGGAGACGCTCCAGCGATTTCGGAATCATGGAATCAGCAGCGATGCGCGGCAGCGGCAACAGAGCGGGCAGTGGTTTTATGAAATGGTTCTGCTCGGATTCAACTACCGGCTTACGGACATTGCCTGCGCGCTCGGTATCTCGCAACTCGAAAAACTGGAAGCAAACCTGGCACGAAGGCGAGCGATTGCGTCGCGTTACACGCACGCTTTCCGCAAGTTGCCGGAAATTACGGTTCCCGCGGTTCGGGAAGACGTGGTTCCGGCGTGGCATCTGTATCCAATCCGGCTGAACCTGGAAGCTTTGTCGGCAGGCCGGACGCAAATCTTCCGCGCGTTACGCGCCGAGAATCTGGGTGTGAATGTTCACTATGTTCCGGTGAATCAGCATCCCTACTATCGCGAACGTTTCGGCTACCAGGGCGGCGAGACTCCGCTGGCGCAGAGCGCTTACGACCGCCTGATCAGTCTCCCCATGTTTCACAGCATGACGGATCAGGATGTGGAAGATGTCATTGCGGCCGTCACCAAAGTCTGCGAGGCCTACGCCCGATGAGGGTCGTGTGGGAGATCTCGAATGTCTGACAAGATGGCATTCATGCAGGGGGCGAAGGTTTATTTGCGTCCGCTGGAGCGTGCCGACCTTAACGAGACCTATCTCGGTTGGCTCAACGATCCGGAGGTTACGCGCTACCTGGAGACAGGTTCATTTCCTTGCACCGCCCACGATCTCGAAAAGTTCTATCAAGGGGTCACGGGTACGAAAACTGAAGTGATATTTGCTGTTGCGGATCGAGAGTCGCACACGCATATTGGCAACGTAAAGCTGGGTCCCATCAATTGGGTCCACCGGCGCGCCATGTTCGGAATCATGATTGGCGAAAAGGGATTCTGGGGCAAGGGAGTCGGCGAAGAGGCGACCAGGTTAATCGTGGAGTACGGGTTTTTTCGGCTGAATCTTCATCGCGTCGGTCTGGGTGTTTATGAAGAACACCGATCGGCAATCCGCTGCTACGAGAAAATCGGCTTCAAGGTTGAAGGCTGCTTGCGCGACCAGATGTTCCAGGACGGGAAGTATAAGAATCAGCTGTGGATGGGCTTGCTGCGAACAGAATACAAGCCGCCTAAAGCGGGCAAGGGCAAATGAAGGGATTGGTTGTTGGCTGTGGTTCGATCGGCCACCGTCATCTGCGGAATCTGAAAAGCCTTGGTGTCAGCGACCTGGGGTTTGTAGAGAGCGATCGCGAGCGTCGCGAGTCCGCGGCCAGTGAATTGGGAGTGGCCTCTTTCGCATTGCTCACGGAAGGTCTGCGCTGGACTCCCGATTTTGTATTGATTGCAACTCCTACTCATCTTCATATCGAGCAGGCCATAGAGGTGGCGACCCACGGCTGCGCTTTCTTTGTCGAGAAGCCGCTGTCGCACACGCCCGAGGGGATAGCCGAGTTGTTGAACGCCATTCAGCGACACGGATTGATCTCGATGGTGGGATGCAACATGCGATTTCATCCCGCGCCGCGAAAGATCAAAGAGCTTCTCGACCAACGGCGGCTGGGCAAACTTCTTTGCGCACGCATTCATAGCGGATTCTATCTGCCAGCCTGGCGTCCCGGGACCGACTATCGGATGAACTATGCGGCGCGCGAGGAAACTGGTGGCGGGTGCATCCTGGATTGCATTCACGAAATTGACCTCGCGCGCTGGTATCTCGGGGATGTGGTCGACGTGTTCTGCGCGGCGGGTCACTTGAGTTCGTTGGAGATCGCGACCGAAGACGTGGCCGTGCTGGTCTCGCGGCATGCGTCGGGTGTGCTTTCGGAAGTGCACCTTGACTATGTGCAGCGCAGTTACGAGCGCGGCTGTCAGATCGCGGGCGAAGACGGATCGCTGTCCTGGGACTTCCGGGAGAAACAGGTTCGCTGGTACGACGCAGTCTCCGACCATTGGGAGACGTTCGAGCAGCCCGCCGACTGGCAACTGAATCAGATGTACATTGACGAAATGCGGCACTTCCTGGACTGCGTGCAGGAGCGTAAGGAAACGATGCTGCCGGTGGCGGACGCAGCGCGGGTGATGGAGTTTGTTTTTGCGGCGAAGCAGTCCGCGAGTGAAAGGCGAGTCATCACGCTGAACTGGGACGTGACCGCGTGATCGTGGCCATTGTGCAGGCGCGCATGGGCTCGAGCCGGTTTCCGGGGAAGACGCTGGCGGATTTGCTGGGACGTCCGATGTTGGATCGAGTAGTGGATCGAGCAAGTCAGGCGCGGGCCGTCGACCAGGTCGTAGTGGCGACGAGCAGCGCGCCGCAGGATGATCTAATCGCCGAGTTCTGCGCGGCCGAGAAAGTATGTTGCTTTCGAGGCAGCGAGAGTGATGTCCTCGATCGCTTTCGCGGGGCCGCGAAACAGCAGCGCGCTGACGTTGTAGTTCGGATTACGGCCGATTGTCCGCTGATCGATCCCGGCGTAATTGACCGGGTCGTCGAACGCTTTCGACGCGGAGATTGCGACTACGCCACGAACGCGTTACGGTACACGTATCCGGATGGTCTGGATACGGAAGTGTTTTCGATGGCTGCGCTGGAGCAGGCGTGGCGCGAGGCGAGACTGCCGTCGGAACGCGAACACGTAACGCCCTACCTCCGCTCGGGGAAGTTTCGGGTGGTCAATATCGAGAGCGACATTCCGCTCCAGAAGAGTCAGCGCTGGACAGTGGATCATCCCGGCGATCTGGAGTTTGTGCGGGGCGTGTATTCTGCGTTCGGCGGCAGAACGGATTTTCGGTACCACGAGATAATTCAGCTTTTGAAAGCGAGGCCGGAGTTGGCAGCAACCCAGACCGAGACCATCACCAACGAAGGGTATTACCGAAGCCTGTATCAACAGGCCAGAGCCGGAGCCGCGCCGAAGCTGCGGCTGGCGAAATCTCAGCAGTGGCTGGAGCGCTCGAAAAAGGTGATTCCCGGTTGCTCGCAGACTTTCAGCAAAGGCCACACGCAATACGTACAAGGCGTCGCGCCCGTTTTCCTTGAACGTGGCGAGGGCTGCCGCGTTTGGGATGTGGATGGCAATCAGTACATCGATTACGTACAGGGACTGCTGCCGAACATTTTGGGATATGCCCACGAAGAAGTGAACCGCGCAGTGGCGGAGCAACTGGCGCTAGGCCACAGCTTTTCGCTGCCGCACCCGGTCGAGGTGGAACTGGCCGAGCGCCTGACTCGGCTGATTCCGTGCGCGGAGATGGTGCGTTTCGGAAAGAACGGTTCCGACGCAACTTCCGGCGCGGTGCGAGCAGCGCGGGCGTTTACGAAACGCGAACGTGTGGCCTGCTGCGGATATCACGGCTGGCAAGACTGGTATATCGGAACCACCACGCGCCATGCAGGCGTGCCGAAAGCGGTGCGCGAGTTGACGCATCCGTTCGTCTACAACGACCTTGCGAGTCTCGACAGGCTTTTAGCCGAGCATGCCGGTGAGTTTGCCGCTGTGATCATGGAGCCGATGAATTTTGTGGAGCCAGCGCCCGGGTTCCTGGAAGGCGTGAAGGATCTTGCGCGGGCGCATGGCGCGGTCCTGATCTTCGATGAAATATGCAGTGGCTTTCATCTTGGCCTCGGGGGAGCGCAAAAACTTTTTAACGTCACCCCCGACCTGGCCTGTTTCGGCAAGGCCATGGGCAATGGGTTTCCGATTGCTTGCGTGGTTGGCCGTGCTGAGATCATGCAGGTGTTCGACGAGATTTTTTACAGTTTCACGTTCGCTGGAGAAGTCGCTTCGATGGCAGCGACGATGAAGGTGCTCGATATCCTGGAGCAAACGGACGCGTTGGCGCGGATCGAGGCGAATGGGCGGACCCTGGCGGACGGCCTTAAATGCCTTGCGAAGGAAGCTGCTCTTGGCGGACGCATTGATGTCATGGGACGGCCGCAATGGTCGTTGCTCAAGTTCCGGAATCCCGACGGCAGCGACAGCGCGGTGTTAAAGAACCTGTTCCAGCAAGAGGTAGTCAAGCGCGGGATCCTGTTACTGTCAACGCACAATATGACGGCGGCGCACGATGCGGCTGCGATTGAAGCAACGCTCCTGGCCTACGCGGAGGTTCTGAAGACTCTTGCGGGCTGGCTCAGCGAGCCCGATCCGGCGCGCTTTCTGGAGGGCGCCATGGCGATGCCAGTGTTCAAGGTCCGGTAGCGTGGGATGGGATATTGCTCACGTTGGTTCCGTGAGCTCGTGGATGGATAGCACAGTCTGGGAAAATTGTCGGGCGCGTTCCTCGATCGTCCGTCGAGCTGAATCCGCGTCGTAAAATTTCTCGCCTCGAAAGCAGGGAACGGTCTGTCCTCAGAAGCCGCGTTTGAACAATGAGATCTTCATTTCTTTGTCCGACACCGGCCGCTGGAATCGAATGCACGATGAGAAGAGTATAAATTCACGTGGCCCGCGATTCTATGCTTCCGGAGTGACTGCTACAATCGCGGACAGACCCCGCCATCCGCATGAGAATCTTGCTACTTCACGCCGAGGACACTCCTGTTGCAGGCCCATGGGCGAGCCAGCATTGGGACCTGGTTTACGATCTGGCGCGCGGGGGATGGGCTGCATGCGAGCGATGGAGCGGCATCTTCCACTGTCCTGTTCGTCCAATCGATTCCCTGCGCAACGATGACAGCCAGCTTCGGAAGGTGCGCGAACTTCTCCAGTTCGGCTTAGGGCAACTGGTGGATCGCGAGGGGCTGGACTGGTGGGAATTGACGGCCCTGCTGGTGCATTATCCATTGGAGAGACTGGTTCTGCTCCGCAAAATGGCGAGCGACCTGCCGCCGGAAGCGGAAGTGTGGGTGAGCCGCGCGGGCTTTGAAGCGGCTGCGTTGCAATTGTCCGCGGGGGTGCGGGTACACGTGTTTGCGCCGGCGGAGCGCTCGTCGCACAAGGGGCTTCGGCATTACATGGGCCGCCTAAAGCGGCTTCCAGCGTCGCAGGTGCTTCAGATCTTGGGCGATAAATTTGACGCCGGATACCGTGTGCGCCGGCATTTTCATCGACGAACCAGGCCCAACCGTCGACAGAAGCCGACCGTGCTGGTGCCGTCGTCCTACATCAACATGTCGTTGACAGGCGCGGCGTATGCGGAGGTCGCGCCCGAGACTGACTTTTTGCTGGTCTCCACGCGTTCCAGCGGACGGCTTCGCGAGACTCCTCACAATGTTACTCAGGCGTGGCTTGCGTCCTATGCGGGTGATTCGGGTGCAAGCGAGCTGGCCGACATTTTGCAGCGATGGGTCCGACTGAAAACAGAAATCGCTTCGGTTCCAGAACTGGCGGCCCTGGGGCAACTCGGGCTCATGGACGATTTCGTGAAATGGTTCGAAAACGGGCTGGCTATTCGCAACGCATGGCTGGAAGTGCTGAAGAGTGAACCGGTGCAGGCGGTGCTCTGTTGTGACGACAGCAATCCGCACACCCACATTCCGTTGTTACTCGCGCGCCAGCGGGGACTGCCGACGGTTGCGTGCCACCATGGCGCGCTGGATGGGCGGCATCTGATCAAGAAAAATCACGCGGACGTAATTCTGGCCAAAGGCAGAATGGAGCAGGATTATCTGGTTCGCGCGTGCAGGGTGGATGAGTCCGTTGTGGAAATTGGAGCGCCGAGTCTGCCGGAGGCTTCGGAAGCAGGCACGCCGGAAGACCGCGATTGGATTGTTTTCTTCTCAGAGCCGTACGACATGACGGGAGGAAGGGCCGAAGAGATTTATCGCGACATCTTGCCGGGCCTGGTCAGACTGGCTCAGAGCGTCGGTAAACGCGTGGTGGTAAAACTTCATCCAGCGGAGAATCTTCCGGATCGACAGAATCTCGCACGGCGAGTGCTTGGTCCTGAACAGTGGGGAACGGTCGAGTGGTTCACGGGGCGATTGGGGCCGGAATTGATGCGGCGCACCTGGTTCGGAATTACCGTCCAGTCATCGGTGGCGGTGGAGTGCGTAATCCATGGTGTTCCGTGTTTCGTTTGTGAATGGATGGATCTGTGGCCTTACGGCTATATGGCGCAGTATCGAAAGTTTGGGGTTGGGATCGGATTGCATGCGCCGGCTGATATTGTCAGAATTCCCGAAATGCTAGCAGCCAACCGTTTGGACCGGACTGTCGCGGACGCCTGTTGGCAAGTGATCAGGCCGAAAAGACTTGAGGAAATCCTGGCGGGACGGCGAGCGAGCGCGGCAGTTCCGGAATCGATCCAGCGAGCGCCATGAATCGAGGAACCCTTCTGATTCGTGCCGATGCGAATGCCCACATCGGCGCAGGGCATGTGATGCGTTGTCTGGCGTTGGCCCAGGCATGGCAGGACGCCGGCGGCGACGCGGTGTTTGCCATGGCCGAGGCAGCGCCGCCCTTGGAGCATCGCCTGCTGGAAGAAAACTTCCGGATCGTACGAGTGTCCGCACCGCCTGGGAGCCGCGACGATTTGGAGGACACGCGAGCGCTGATTGCGGCGAAACCACCGTCGTGGACGGTGCTCGACGGCTACAGGTTCGATGCGTACTACCAGTCCGAGATCAAGCGGTGGTGCCGGCTGTTGGTAATGGATGACAACGGCCAACTGGAGCGCTATTCGGCGGACGTGGTCGTCAACCAGAATGTCCACGCGGGCGAAACACTGTACGCCGGGCGGGTCACGCCGGAGACGCGCTTGCTCCTGGGCCCGCAATACGCGATCCTGAGGAACGAGTTTGCGGCCTATCGCGACTGGACGCGCGAAGTTGCGGAGGTCGGCAGTAGAGTGTTGGTAACGATGGGAGGGAGCGATCCCAGCGATTTTGCTCCGCGCATTCTTCCCTGGCTCGCGAAAATGCAGGGAAGTGAATTGTGGGCTCGCGTGGTGGTAGGCGGCGGGGCTGGCAACGCGCACGCCGTGAAAGAAGCAGCAGCCAACTCAGCGGGACGCATCGAGGTGCTCGTGGATGCCCGGAATATGGCGGAGTTGATGGCGTGGGCCGATCTGGCGATTGCGGGCGCGGGTTCGACTTGCTGGGAAATGTGTCTGCTTGGTTTGCCGTCCATCGTCGTGGAGGTCGCAGAGAACCAGCAGCCGATTGCGCGGCAACTGGAGGCCTTGGGAGCCGCGGTTAACGCGGGGCCGCCCGCGGAAATCGATTGCCGCTCCATCGCGCAAAGAGCTGAGCAGTTGCTAAGCAGCGCCGGGGAGCGGTTTGCGATGTCAGGCGCCGCCCGCAAACTGGTGGATGGCTGGGGAAGAGAGCGGGTACTCGAAGCGATGCAGATGGGAGATGTGCCATGCGACTGATCTGCCTGGTCAATAACCACCTGGGCTGGCAAGCGCTGGAGTACCTGCGGCAACAGGAGCAGGTGGTCGGAGTCGTCATGCATCCACCGGAACGGGCGAATTTCGAGAGGGAGATCCGTGCGAGCTCCGGATCCGCCGAGCTGTTCACCGCCGCCGATCTGATGGATTCTGCGTGCCTGAAACGCATTGCCGAACTCAAGCCGGACCTGGGGATATCGGTCCTGTTTGGGTATCTGATCAAACCGGTTTTTTTATCCCTGCTGCCGCAGGGTTGCTTGAACCTTCATCCCGCGTATCTGCCCTACAATCGAGGTGCGTATCCGAACGTGTGGAGCATTGTGGATGGAACTCCTGCTGGCGTGACCTTGCACTATATCGACGAAGGCGTCGATACGGGAGATGTCGTCGCGCAGAAGGCGGTTCCCGTCTCGTGCACCGATACGGGAGAAATTCTCTATCACAAGCTTGAAGCTGCCGGAATGCAGCTTCTCAGCGAAACGTGGCCGGCGATTCAAGATGGACGTATCGACCGCGTTCCTCAACGAAGCGGGGAAGCGACCTTTCACAAAGTGGCAGACGTGGCGGAGATTGACGAAATCCATCTTGAGAAGAGTTACCCGGCCGAGCGCCTTCTGAGGGTCCTGCGCGCCCGAACGTTTCCGCCGCATCGCGGGGCTTTTTTCCGGCGCGACGGTCGGAAGGTATATGTCCGCGTTCAGTTCGAGGAAGAAGGCGATGGCGACCAGCACAAGCGCTGACCGGATACAAATCGGGGGCCGCTGGGTTGGGTTCGGCAGTCCAACGTTCTGCATCGCCGAGCTGTCGGCCAACCACGGCGCGCAGTTCGAGAAGGCGCTCCAGATTGTGGAAGCGGCGCATCGGGCGGGGGCTGACGCCATCAAGCTGCAAACCTACACCCCCGACACCATCACGATCGACTGCAACAGCAACGCGTTTCGCATCGGCGGTGGCACTCTGTGGGACGGCAAGACGCTCCATGAACTGTATGGCGAGGCCTACACGCCGTGGGAATGGCAGCCGAAACTGAAACGGGCCGCCGAGGATCTGGGTATGCAGTGTTTCTCCAGCGCGTTTGACGCGACCGCGGTGGACTTTCTGGAGACGATGATGGTTCCCGCGTACAAGGTGGCATCATTTGAACTTGTCGATCTGCCATTGATCCAGAAGATGTCGGCCACCGGAAAGCCGCTGATCATTTCCACGGGAATGGCCACGATCGAAGAGATTGAAGAGGCCGTGAGCGCGGCGCGCAGTGCGGGGGCGAAGGAGATCGCGTTGCTGAAGTGTACGAGTGCATATCCGGCGCCGGTGGAGGAGATGAATCTGCGCACGATCCCGGAACTCGCACGACGCTTTGACGTGCCGGTGGGGTTGTCCGATCACACGATGGGCGTGGCCGTGCCGGTTGCGGCCGTGAGCGTGGGGGCGTGCATCATCGAGAAGCATTTGACGTTGTCACGGGCGGACGGTGGCCCGGACAGCGGGTTCTCCCTGGAGCCAGCGGAATTCAAAGCGATGGTGGACGCAGTCCGGATGGCCGAGCAGGCGATGGGGACGGTCCACTTCGGAGTTAGCGAAAGGGAAGCTGCAAGCCGGGTGTTTCGCAGGTCGTTGTTTGTGGTGTGCGACGTCAAGGCGGGAGCGCCGTTCACGCCGGAAAATGTTCGTTCGATACGGCCCGGGCACGGTTTGCATACGCGGTATCTGGCCGATGTACTGGGGAGAAATGCGGCGGTGGATATTGAGCGGGGCACACCACTGAGTTGGGATCTGGTGAGTAAGAAGTGATTGCTGTCAGTTCACTTTTGCGGCGAGCGGTGTATCCGACGATGTCGCGGACGAAAATGTTTTCCCGCAGGGTCGGCGCAGGAGAAGTTTGCGTCCTCACGTATCACGGAGTCTTGGGGGAGGGCGTGCCGGGAAACTCCCCGATCGCAGGAGCACTGATTTCCGCGGACCAGTTCCGGCGGCAATTACGGTTTTTGAAGTCGCGCTACCAACTGATTTCTCCGGAAGTTTTTCGTGCTTGGTTGAAGAAGGGCGGATCACTCCCGAAGCGTGCCGTACTGCTGACGTGTGACGACGGATTGCGGAGTGTTCTGACCGGCATGGTTCCAATTCTGATCGAGGAAGAGGCCCAGTGTCTTTTTTTTGTGACGGGCCGATCGCTCGAAGAGAGTGGGGGCGGCCTCTGGTACGAGGATCTCTATCGCATGGTTAAGGCGGCGCCTGACGATGCGAAACTGGCGGTCGGCGGAAAGCGCGTGCGCAAGGATTCTCTCTCCGATCAGCAACTCGTGGGTATGTGGTGGAGCCTGGTCGAAGAGTATTCGAAGCAAAATTCCGGTGATCGCGCGAGAACGTTGTGCGCCTTGCAAGGTGAGTGGCGACTGCCGGAATCAAAGAATGAACGGGAGGCTGACGGCCACAGTTTGATGAACCGTCACGAATTGGAAGAGTTGGCCGGTCAGGGGATGTCTGTTGGAGCTCATACGATGAGTCATCCAGTCCTCGCAAAAATGTCGTTAGAGTTAGCTGCGGAGGAGATTCGGGATTCCAAGACGCGGTTGGAGTCCCTTTTGCGGCAGGAAATTTGGGCGTTGGCGTATCCCTTTGGGCATCCAGGTTCCGCCGGAGTGCGCGAGATGAACATGGCTGAGGCTGCCGGTTACGACTGCGCTTTCCTGAATTTTGGTGGAGGCCTCTTGCGGCAATCGAATCCCCGTTTTGGGCTGCCCCGAGCCCACGTCACCGGGGAAATGAGCATGGCTGAGATGGAGGCACACTTGTCGGGTTTCCACGAGGCGCTGCAACGGCGTTTTCGCGGCGAGGGAGGAGTGCTGGCTTCATGCGCCTAACCTGGATCGAGGGCCTTCCTCAGGAAGAAGAAATCCTTGAGCAATGGAATGTGCTGGTTGATGGAATGGAGCGGCCGGAGGTTTTTTTCACCTGGCAGTGGGTTGCAGCGTTCCTTCGATCGTATGGCAACAGGGCAAAGCCCTGGATTGCGATTGCCTTCGAGGACGAGGATCTAGTTGGAGTGGTTGCGCTGGCCAGGCCGTCGGCCACGGAAGCGTCCTTTCTAGCCTCGACTACGGCGGACTACTGCGATTTCATTTCGTCTGTGGAGCGGCGGAGCGAGTTTGTCGACCAGGTTCTGGACGCCGTTCGGGAATCGGGCGTCCGTAGGCTGACGCTGGCGAATCTTCCGGCAGATTCCGCGACGGTTGTGGAACTCAAGGCCAACCGTCGCTTCAAGAGTTTTATGCGGGTTGGATACGTCTGCGCCCAGGTGCATCTTGGCGCGCCGAGCGAGCGGCAAGCAATGGTCGACGCGCTATTCAAAAAGAAAATGCTCAGGCGGTCGATGAATGCGTTGCGGCGCATTGGGCCCGTGACCCTTCAACATGAGTTTGGGGCTGGACTGCAGAAACAGGTCGTCGAGAGATTTTGTAACACCCACGTGGCACGGTTTTTGGCGACCGGGCGCATCAGCAATCTGGTGAGTGCGCAGCGGCGGGCATTCCTGCGGGAATTGGCCACGCTGCTGGCCGAACGCGGATGGTTTGACCTCATGACCCTGCGAGCGGGCACCTGGGTGATTGCGTTGAATTACGGGCTCCGATTCCATGGAAGCTGGTTCTGGTACCAGCCGACGATCGTCAACAAATTCGAAGAAATGTCACCAGGGTACTGCCTGCTCGCCAAGGTGGTGGAAGACGCGTCGCGCGATTCCAAGGCCCAACTGGTCGACCTTGGGCTGGGTGCGGAAGGATACAAAGAGCGCGTCGCCAATGGGCAACGGACCACATTGCATGCCACCCTCGCGAGCAGTGGAGTGGATCAGTGGAAAGAGCGAGGGCGCTATCACGCCGCGGAAACCATCAAGAGAGTGCCGCGGTTGGAAGTGGTGGCGCGTCGCGCCCGGTCGCTCGCGCAGAGTGGCCGAAGGCGCTTGGCGCAGGACGGATGGGCCAACACACTGCGTGAAACCGGCCGACAGTTGCAGAGATCGATTGCGAGCACGGAAGAAGTTCTGTTCTTCCAGTGGTCCGTGGCGACGGGTAATTCTTCCTCGGCGGAACTCGTCCCTCTGACATGGGAGATTCTGGCGGCGGGAGCGATGCGCTATTCCGAAGATCGCCAAACCCTGGACTATTTGCTTCGATCGTCCGCTCGTTTTCGTACAAATCAAAGCCGGGGCTACGCTCTGACGGGTGCTGAGGGCGTTGCCCGGCACTTCGCCTGGGTCGCTCCCTATGAAGGCTTTGCCATGGCGGAATTGGGAGAGATACTGCACGCGCCGTCCGCGGCCAGCGTTTTGATCTTTGACTGCTGGACGCCGGTCGAACTGCGCGGCCAGGGTTTGTACACTGGCGCGATCAGCCGATTGGCTGGACTGCTTTCCGCGGAAGGCAAAGACGTCTGGATTTTTAGCGCGGCGAGCAATACCCGGTCGATCGCGGGGATCGAGAAGGCAGGATTTCAGTTGCGCGCCGCCCTTTCCAAACGAAGGGTGCTCAGGTGGTCGAAGACACGACAGGAGCTTCGCGGCGCAGCCGATCCGGAACTGGTCGAGGTGTTGGACAAGGTTAGAGGTTAGAGGTCAGATTGCAGAGGCTGAATCATATTCAGAGGCTTTTCTTGTTTTGACATGGCAAATGACACCAATCCGTTGAGGGATGTTCGAGTGCCCGCGCATCTTTACGAAGCGGCTGAACGCATGATCCGCGGTACGCGGCATAAAACGGTGGAGGACTTTCTTTCCTTTGTGCTTCAGGAACTGACTTCTCATGACGGCGCTCCCCTCGATGAACGGGAACGAAAGGTAATTGAGGAGCGACTACGCGACCTGGGGTACTTGTGAGCAGGCTCGCGCTTTTCCGGAAACTTCGCGACAAAATTTCTCCTGGTTTCCGGTTCAGCCGGCCGCTGGTTCTTCTCCAGAGCGATGACTGGGGCCGGGTAGGAGTGCGCGATGCTGAGGGGTTGGAGGAACTTCGGGCAGCGGGGCTGAATGTTGGAGAGCGCCCGTATGATCTCTACTCCCTCGAAACCGCCGAGGACGTTCATGAAGTGGCGGAACTTCTGCATGGGTTGCGGGATTCGGCGGGCCAACCGCCCTGCCTGGAAATGAACTTTGTCGTTGCTAACGTGGATTTTACGGCGAGCGCGGCGAACGGCTTTCGCGAGATCGCGTTGAAGCAGCTGGCCGACGGTCTGCCTGGACGCTGGAAACGTCCCGGTTTGCTCGATGCTTATCACGCCGGAATTCAAGGCAAAGTATTTTCGCCGGCGTTGCATGGCACGACGCACTTCTGTCAACAAGCCGTGGCGCGCGAATTGTCCAGCGGTGGCGAAAGGGCAGACTTGCTGCGCACGCTGTGGAAGTCGGAAACGCCTTATATCTATTGGCGCATGCCGTGGGTGGGCTACGAATACTGGGATCCCGAGCGGGCACCAGCACAGCGCTTTATTCCGGAAACGGAGCAGGCGCGTTGGATCGATTGGGCTGCCGAGGCCTACCGGAAATTGTTCGGTGAGCGGGCCGTGTCCGCGTGCGCTCCCGGATATCGTGCTGAGACAACCACCCATCATGAGTGGAAGAATGCCGGCGTTCGGATCGTGCAGAACGGACCTGGAAGCACGCGCGCCCCGCACTGGGACGAGTTTGGCCTTCTGCATACCTATCGGTCACTTGATTTCGAACCTGCATTGAATCCGCAGATGCGTTGGGAAGACTTGCTTCAGGAGGCAGCACCGTGGCTCACACGCGGATTGCCTTTCGTTCTGTCGGTGCACTCCATCAACTTCCACTCCACGCTTGCGCCAAACCGGCAACGGACACTGCCAATGCTGCGCGAGATGCTCGGCGCTTTGACAAAAAAGTATCCCGATCTTTTGTTTGTGAACAGCCGGCAACTGCTGGACATCATGGAGACGGGAAGCTATCAAAGCAGCGGTGGCCGCGTTTCCGTGACCGTCACCGGCGCGCGGAAGGGAATCGAAGCGTGAGCGCGCCGACATCTCTGATCCTGATCACCGTAGACTGCCTACGCGCGGACCACACCGGTTTTATGGGCTATGCGCGCCCTACGACTCCGTTTCTGGACGGGCTGGCGGCGGAGAGTTTTGTTTTTCCGAAAGCGATTGCAGTCGGCGCGCCTACTTATTATTCGTTTCCGGGAATCATGGCATCCCGTTTTCCTTTGGCGCTGGGCAGGGAAGTGGTGGGGCTTGCTGCGGGAGAGCCGACCCTGGCGACGGTTCTGCAAGAGGCGGGGTATTGCACGGCGGCGTATGTGGCGGGGAATCCCTATCTCTCGAATCGGTTTGGGTATGCGCGGGGGTTCGAAGTGTTTCAGGATTTTCCCGCAGGATTGTGGGCCACCCCGGGCGGGGCAAACAACTCGCCGGAGACGGCGCGCCGGCCAGGCAGTCGCTTGAATTTTCACATCGCGCGCACGGCGCATCGGATTCCTCCGTTGGGGAAGTTATACGACGAATTGTATTTTCAGTATCGACATCGCCTGATTGCCCATAAGGCGTTAAGCTGGGACACGCTCAGACGTTTTCCGGCGGCTGACGTCCTGGTCGATCAGGCGTGCGACTGGCTTGGCTCAATCGGGCGGGAGCCGTTTTTCCTGTGGTTGCATTTCATGGATCCGCACGCGCCTTACTATCCGACGGCGGAAGCGCTCGCTGCGATGGGGGATTCGATCGATCCAGACCGCGGGCGATATCTGAATGGGGCTTGGGTCGAACTGGGTGGAAAACGGCTCCAACGGTATCGCGAGGAGATTGTGCGCCTGCACGATGCCGGTATTCGCTGGGTGGATATGCAAGTGGCGCGCCTGGCCGGATGGTTGCGCCAGCGTTCGCTGTGGGATTCGTCAGTGTTTGCTCTGACGGCGGATCATGGCGAGGAGTTTCTGGATCACGGCGGACGGTTCCACTATCCCTCGCGAATCTATCAGGAGATGTTGCATGTACCGCTCCTGGTACGGGTGCCGGGCGGAAAAAAAATGCCGCTGTCGGATGCTCCCTTCAGCCATTTGCACCTCGCGCCTACGCTTCTCGACGCGGTGGGACTCGGTGCTCCGCCGGAGTTTGCGGGACAAAGCTACTGGTCCGAGATGCAGCGCGGGGGTGGTTGGGAGTGGGCTCTTTCGGAATCGATCGGTGAATGTACCAATCCGATGGAGGTCGACAAGCGCATGGGCGGTCGCGTGCTGGTCGTGCAGGATCGGCGGCACAAGCTGGCGCTCGACTTCGATCACAATCGCGAGGAACTGTTCGATCTGAGCGGCGATCCACGGGAATTGCAGGCGCTTCCCGCTGGCACTGAGACGGCTGCGCGCGCCCGGCTGCTGGAGACGGGGTTGCGGCATTTGTCGCGAACGCCTGGCGTCAATCGGGATGTGGCGATGCGAGCCAGACTCCGCGAGCTTGGACTAGAATGGAGGCACTCCACCATGAATTCCAAGACTTTGGCGTCTTGATCGACAGACGGTCCATGCCGCTTGCGTCCCAGCTCATCAAAGTGTTTACGCCTTCGTTCGCGGACGATGCGGGCACGAACGCGCAGAATCTGACAGTAAAGGAAGTGGTCGCGCGGCTCGATCCCGAGCGGTTTCAGGTCACGATGTTTTGCGAGAAGGAGCCCGACCCGCGAATTGCAGCGCGTCCGAACACGATCTTGTGGCCGTGGAAGAAGCGTGGCAATACCCTGCGCTCTTTGCTGCGAATGTTCCTGGATGTTCCCGATGTTTATTTCTTCCCGCGCGAAGGTCCGCTGGATGAGAGGTTCCTCTCACTGCGACGCCGTTTGCGTTGGCATACACCGCTCGTGACTTACATTGTTTCCGGCGGATTAGATCGGGTTGCACCGCGGCCTGGACAGCTGCGCAATTTGCAGGAGGCGAGCGCTGTCTATGGCAATTGTAAATACGTCACACACCTGCTGACCGACAAGTTAGGTTTTCGAGCGGACACGATTTATGACGGCGTAGATCGGCGATATTATTTTCCTCCGCGATCGAAACGGGACGAAGCGGGGCAGCGCCTGATCGTCTTGTGTGCGGGATCGTTGCGGCCGTACAAACGGGTTGATCTGGTGGTTCGGCAAGCTGCGCGATGGCCACAGGTCGACTTCCGAATTGCAGGGACGGGCGAGGAAGAAGAATCCTGCCGCCGGCTGGCGGCGGAGTTGGGCTGCACCAACGTTCATTTTCTCGGACATCTACCGCAAGCCGCGCTCGGGGACGAAATGCGCCGCGCTGATATTTTTCTTTTCCCCAGCGAACTCGAAGGACATCCACAAGTGTTGTTGCAGGCGGCTGGCTGTGGGCTTCCTTGCGTTGCGATGAACGCCTACCATCCCGACGCGGTGGTGGATGGCGAGACTGGTTTTCTGGTAGGAAGCGCCGATGAACTGGCGGAAAAATTCGATGTGCTGGTTCAAGATTCCGCTTTGCGAATTGCGATGTCGCAGGCGGCGGAGCTGCACTCCACACAGTTTGATTGGGACCAGGTCGCCGGGCAGTGGGCCGGTGCGTTCGAGAAGGTTACAGGAGTGAGCGCGTGACCGGATCGGAAATTCCCGTTGGCCGTTCGCGTCCCCTGCATGTGCTGACGATCACGCCGTTCTATCCCAAGGCCGGCAACGAGAGTGGAGGATGCTTTGTTGCCGAACCGCTGGCGGAGTTGGCGAAGACGGGAGTGCAATCCACAGTTTACGCGGTCGAACCGTTCTATCGACCGAGAGCCCGAAAAATCGCATCGGACGCGAATGCCACGTGGTTTCGGTATGCCGCTTTGCCGGGCGGGCTTGGATTGTCGAGCGCGGGGCGAGGACTTTTCTTGCGATTGCGCCGGCCGGCTGAACGGCTGCACACGCTGACCCCGATTGATGTGATCCATGCTCACGGGGCCTTGCCGTGTGGTGACGCAGCTTTGCGGTTGAGCGAGATGCTCGGTATTCCTTTTGTGGTCACGGTACATGGGCTGGATGCGTTTTCCACGAAGCAGGTGGCGGGGTGGGCGGGTGCGTTGTGCGAGAAGGTTTCGCGGCGAGTTTATCGAGCGGCCCGGCGAGTGATCGGTGTGAGCCAGCACGTCTGTGATGAAGTGCAACGGGGCACGGATGGACTGGCGGCGTCGGCGTCGAAGGTGGTTTACAACGGCGTGGATTCCTTGCTCTTCGCGCTGGGCGTCGATTCAGATCCCACGCCAGATCCCGAGCAGGCCGTGGTGCTCACGGTCGGGAATCTCATTCCGACCAAGGGGCACGAGTTGCTGTTGCGCTCGCTCGCAGCGCTGCGTCCGGAGTTTTCGGCGCTGACCTGGGAAGTGATTGGAGACGGGCCCGAGCTGAATCGAATCCGCGAACTGGCGGAGCGGCTGGGATTGATGGCGAACATTCGATTCCGGGGACGCCAGAATCGGGCAACGGTGGCGGAGGCGTTTCGGCGGTGCACGGTGTTTGCCCTGCCCAGCAGTTATGAAGGGCTGGGATGCGTTTACCTGGAGGCGATGGCATCCGGAAAAGCGGCGATCGGATGCCTGGGGCAGGGGATCGAAGAGGTGATTCGGCACGGTGAGAATGGCTGGCTAATTCGGGCGGACGCTGGAGAAGAACTGATGGAAGGATTGTGCGTCCTGCTGCGCGATGCGTCGCGACGTGCGCGGATTGGAAAAGCGGCTCGCGACACTATTCTGCAATCCTTCACGCTGGCCCATCAGGCAAGAGAGTTGCGAGCAGTCTATGAGGAGAGCATCCGGTGAAACGCCGCCTTGTCATACTGACCGAGATCATCGCTCCGTACAGGATCCCGGTGTTCAACGCGCTGGCGCTGCGTCCGGAGATTGACTTGCATGTGATTTTCCTGGCAGAGACGGATCCGGCTTTGCGGCAATGGCAGGTCTACCGGGATGAAATTCAATTCTCTTATCGAGTGCTTCGTTCGTACAGGCGGCGGCTGGGCCGGTTCAACGTCTTAGTGACGCGCGGAATGAAGGCGGCTTTGCGGTCGGCGAATCCCGATGTCATTGTTTGCGGAGGTTACAACTATCTGGCGATGTGGCAGGCGCAACGGTGGGCGCGCAAGGGCAACGTTCCTTTCCTGTTGTGGTCAGAAAGCAACGACGTGGATGCGCGCCGAAAGTTCCCGTGGGTTGAAGCGGCTAAACGAAGGTTCATTGGAGCTTGTCGCGGTTTTGTCGTGCCAGGGAAATCTGCGGCAAGGTATTTAGAAAAGTTCGGCGTGCCTCCCGATCGAGTTTTTGTGGCTCGCAATGCGGTTGATGTCGAGCGCTTCGCGCGCGGGGCGGGTGAGGCGCGCGGCGATCCCGGCCTTCGCGAGCGCTTAGGTTTGCCACAACGCTACCTGCTATACGTGGGAAGGTTTGTGCGCAGCAAAGGCGTTTTGGATTTGCTCGCCGCCTATGCGACACTGCCGGAAGGCATTCGAGGGGAAGTCGGGCTGGTGCTGGCGGGCGACGGCGAAGCGCGGGATGAATTGGTGAGGGTCAGCCGGGAGATTAAACCGGGCGTGGTGATCTTTCCCGGATTTCTGGAACGCGATCAACTACCCGCGTTCTACGCTCTCGCGGAAGCGCTGGTGTTTCCGACCCATAGCGATACCTGGGGACTGGTGGTCAACGAGGCGATGGCCTGCGGACGGCCTGTGATCGTGACCGAGGTGGCGGGCTGCGTTGCCGACATGGTGCGGGATGGAGAGAATGGATATGTAGTCGCCTCCGCCGCGCCCGAGGAATTGGCGCGGGCAATGGAGCGGCTGGCAAGCGTCCCGGAATTACAGAAAAACATGAGTGATTGCAGCCTTCAACTAAGTTCACGATTCACGCCGGCGGCATGGGCGGCGGGGATAGTTCGCGCGGTTGCGGGCAGCGTTGGTAAGGGTCGGGGAGAAGATCGTGGATAGAGTCATGCGCGCTGCGGTCGCAGGGCTGCCGGTGATGCTGGTATTGGCTCTCATTATTTTGGCGCGCTCGATGCCGGGCTATTTCAACAATCAGGAATACCTTGCCGGTTTTATTGTTGTGCAAATCCTGGCGCTCTCCTTGTGGTTCTACGACCGCTTTTTCTTCCCGTTTCTGATGATTGCGTTTTTTTGGGCCGGGATGAATGTGCCCATGAGCGAGACGTGGACTATGGGGCGATGGATCGTGCTGGGGATTGGGGCGATCGTCGGGTTCGCGCGAGCCATGCGGGTGGGCGTACAGCGGTATCAACCGTTTCACCTGGCAGCGTTTTTTTGCGTGGGCAGTGCGTTGGTTTCGGCGATGATATCGGTGTTGCCGCAATTTGCGCTGATGAAGGCGTGCAGCCTGCTGATTCTATTTCTGTATGCCGCGTCGGGCGCGCGGCTGGTTCTGCGAAATCCCGATCGATTTTTCCGCGGACTGCTGCTGGCATGTGAATTCAGCGTTTACGGGAGCGCCTTCGCGTATCTTGTTCTCGATATGGAGATATGGGGAAACGGCAACTCACTGGGTGCGGTGGAGGGGGTGGTGGCGGCGCCGCTTCTGCTATGGGGAGCCCTGGTCGCTTCGAACAGGAAGTTGCGGTTACGACGTGCTGTCGGCTGCGTGGGGGCGCTGTATCTGGTGTATTTTTCGGTGTCGCGTGCGTCCATGCTCGCGACGGCTCTCACGATCTTGGTTCTTCTGATAAGTCTGAGGCGAAACAAGCTGATTGTACAGGGACTGTTCGGACTCGGCTGCGTGATCGCGATTACCGCCATCGTGGCTCCCAGACACTTTGATGATTTGAAGACTTCATTGGTGGAAGGGGTCATCTACAAGGGGCATGAAGATCAGGGCGTCCTCGGATCAAGGTTGGCTCCATGGCAGTATGCGGTGGAGGTCATCGGGGAGAATCCGTTTTTCGGCAGCGGATTCGGCACCAGTACCTCCGGGGACAAGCCCTTCGGCGAAGCCGGGAAATTTAGTTCGACGGCCTCAACGAACCGGGAACACGGAAGCAGTTACCTGGCGATTACGGAGTGGGTGGGGTTATTGGGGATTGTTCCATTCATGGCGTTGCTTGTTTTTGCTGCGCAAGCCGTTTTCCGGGTATTGGCGTATTTGCGCAGAACAGGAGACGTCTCTCATTATTCCGTGCCGTTGATGCTCGTGGTGCTGGCCGGGCTTTTGCATGCGGGTTTTGAAGATTGGCTGTTTGCGGTTGGATACTACCTGACCGTCCTTTTCTGGGTGATGGCGTTTCTCCTGATGGACGTGTTGCCCGATTCTACCGGCGAGCACACTGCCTTTGTTCACGGCATGCGGTTTCGCTACCTGACGGAGCCGGTAGCAAGCCACCGCTGACACTTCATGCGACTCTTTATTCATGCCCTGGGCGCCTCGGCGGGCGGAGGGTTGACCTACCTGCGCAATCTGCTTCCGCAGCTGGCGGCTCGGACTGATGTTTCTGTTACTGTGTTGGCCGGCAATTCCGCCAGAGACGCGGTTTCCAACTTCAATAACATCGAAATTCTGGACATCAGCGTGGAAAATAGGGGCGTGCTCTCACGGTTCTGGTGGGAACAGCGCGAGATTCCAGCGTTCATTCGGAAGGCCGGCGCGGAGGTTCTGCTTTCTACCGGCAACTTCGCTGTGTGGAATTCGCCGGTGCCGCAGATTCTCTTGAGCAGGAATTCACTCTATACCTCGACGGATTTCAGTAGTGATCTGCGCCGACGGAACGAATACCGCATGTGGGCGGACACGCGCCTGAAAGGTTATATCGCGCGGAAGTCCATTCAGCGGGCGCATTTGACTCTGGCTCCGAGTGAAGCGTTTGCTCAAGAACTGCGCGCTTGGTCAGGACACGATGTTTCGGTCCTGCATCACGGATTTAACGGCGACTATTTTTTTCAGGATCGAGCACCTCTTTCATCGGAGATCGAAGCCACGGTCCGTGGGACGGAGGGAGCCGCGCGCCTGCTTTTTGTCAGTCACTACAACTACTACCGAAATTTTGAAACGTTGCTGCGCGCGGTGGCGCTCGTGAAAGAACGCAGGCCGTCCGGTAGGATACGCCTTCTGTTGACCTGCGAGTTGGCTCCGGGGAAAAATCCCGGCAGCTACCGGACGGAGGAGGCGAGCGCGCTTCTGCGAGACCTCAAAATCGAAGAGGAGGTCGTACAGTTGGGCGCGATTCCGTATCGCCAGTTGCATCACCTCTACAAGTTGAGTGACGTCTATGTGAGTCCAGCCTACACGGAGACCTTCGCGCACCCGCTGGTGGAAGCGATGGCTTGTGGTATGCCGATCGTGGCTTCTGATTTGCCCGTGCACCGGGAGATTACCGATGGCGCAGGTCTTTTCTTCGACCGATTTTCGCCGTCTGGTCTGGCGGACAAAATCACCCATCTACTTGATTCTCCGGCATTGCGGGCGGACTTGCGTCAACGCGGGCTGCGTCGTGCCCAGAGTTTCAGTTGGAAAGATCACGCGGACCGGCTTGTGGCGATGGCGAGTGCGATCGCGGCGCGTTGAACGAAAATCGTGTCCCGAAACGCGCTCAACTCAGGGCACGTTATCATGAACAGTTCGTCGATTTTTCGCTGTCTATGTGTGGAATATTTGGTGTGATGGTTCGCGGCGGTTTGCTTTCTCCGGAAATTCTGGAGCGGGTCACTGGCACGCTCGCCCATCGCGGCCCAGATGATGCCGGGACGGTGATCATTGAGTCCGGATCCGCGCCACCCTGCCAGATCGGCCTGGCCCACACGCGGCTCTCGATTATTGACCTCTCCCCCCTCGGGCATCAGCCGATGCAGGATCGGGTCACCGGCAACTGGATTGTCTACAACGGCGAGATCTACAACTTTCGCGACCTGCGCGGCGAGTTGGAAAAGGCGGACGCGGAATTTCGCAGCCAATCTGACACTGAGGTCATTCTGGCCGCCTATCGCGTCTGGGGTGAGGAGTGCTTCACGCGGATGCGCGGCATGTTTGCACTGGCTCTCTGGGACGCGCAGCGCAAGTGTCTGCTTCTGGCGCGCGATCCCATGGGCATCAAGCCCCTCTACTACTATTCGTCGGAGGGGAGCTTTGTCTTCGCATCCGAAGTGCGGACTCTGCTTCAGTCCGGGCTGGTCCCGAAAAGAATCGACTCCACTGGTGCGTTGAGCTATCTGGCGTTTGGCTCCGTGTACGAGCCCTGGTCAATTGTGGAAGGAGTTCGCGGCGTGCCGCCGGCCAGTGTGCTGACCTTCGCGGATGGGTCGGCCAAGGTGCGGGAGTATTGGAGTCCTCTGACTTCCGCAGTGCGTAACTCAGATGGGGAAAGGACGAACGGTAATGGTGGGAGTCACGGGGATCTAACAGCCATTCTGAAAAGAGCGGTCATGTCCCATCTGGTCAGCGATGTTCCAGTCGGCGTGTTTCTTTCGGGAGGAATCGACTCTTCGAGCCTGGTCGCGGTGATGAGCAACAACGGGGTGCGGGCCAATACTTTCTCGCTTGTTTTTGACGAAGCGGAATTCAACGAAGGGCAGTACTCGCGGGAAGTAGCTCTACGCTTTGGCACGGAGCATCTGGAAATTCCGGTGACGCAGCAGGACGCGCTTGCGTCGCTGCCGGACGCTCTGCGGGCAATGGATCAGCCGACAATCGACGGCATCAATACTTATCTTGTCTCCGCTAAGGCTCGCGCGGCGGGTGTGAAGGTGGCCTTGACGGGGCTGGGCGCCGACGAGATGTTTGCTGGATACTCGAACTTCACGCGAGTGCCAAGAATGGAACGCATGGCGGGACGTCTGAAAAGGGTGCCCGCGCTGGCAAGACGTCCGCTTGCGGCTTCGCTGGCGTTGGTCAGGGGCAAGAGCGACCGCACTCGTAAACTGGCAGAATTGGCTTCGCCGGCACAATCGTTTGTGCATCCCTATTTTCTGGTCCGGGCGTTGTTTGGAACTGCGGAGCAGGCGTCATTGTTCCCGGCGGACAAATTTGAAGCTGCACACGAGAGCCTCGACGCAGTTCTGCAAGCTTCGACGGCTGTGAGTTCGAATCTGGATCCGGTGAATCGGGTTTCGTATCTCGAATCGCATTGGTACATGAGGAACACTTTGCTGCGGGATTCCGATTTCATGAGCATGGCGCATGGCCTCGAATTGCGGGTTCCATTTCTCGACCGCGAGTTGGTCGAGGAGTGTTTCCGAACTCCGGGTAAGGAAAAGCTGCGGGGAGACTCGCCCAAGAGCTTGTTGCTGGCCAGCCTGGGCGTCGAGTTGCCCAGTGAGATTGTGAATCGTCCCAAACGAGGCTTTACGTTGCCGTTCGAGAGCTGGTTGCGTGGAGCGATGAAGCCGGCGGTAGAAAATGTGCTGCGCGGACGGGGCTGCGATGCGATTGGCCTGAACCGACCTGCGGTGCAACAGATTTGGAAGAGCTTTCTATCGGGCGAGACTTCCTGGTCTCGTCCATGGTCGTTGTTTGTGTTGCGGCGCTGGTGCGAAGAACATTTGTGAGGCGGCCACATCTTTGCTGCGCTGTTGGCGGCCTGCGAGCCCGTTTCACTGCAGTCTTCAGCTAACATAGATAGGTACCTCGAGGCATCCGGGAAAGCTGTGATTGAAGCGAAAACGGAAGTGGACGTGTCGGGATTGCGCACTGGCGCAGGCCTCTTGCCGGTTACGGTGATCATTGCTGTTCGCAATGAGGCTCGGAATCTGCCGCGGTGTCTGGAATCTCTGCGCGAAGTGGGCGAGGTCTACGTGGTGGACTCCCAGAGTACGGACGAAACCTGCGCCATCGCGGAGTCATTCGGGGCAAAGGTTGTGCAGTTCCGTTACCCCGGGGGATGGCCCAAGAAGCGGCAATGGGCAATGGATACGCTTCCGCTTGCCTACGATTGGGTTCTGCTGCTCGATGCCGATGAAGTGGTGACTCCGGTACTGGCCGCGGAAATCAGAAAGGCAATTCAGGTTCCCCAGATGGTGGGATACCGCATTCAGCTGCAGATGTATTTTCTCGGCCAGCTTCTGCGGCACTGTGATGCGAGTTTCTGGAAGCTCTCGCTGTTTCGCAAAGGGCAAGCGCGGTTCGAATGCCGGCTGAAAGATCAGGACGCTTCCATGGCGGACATGGAAATTCACGAGCATATGATCGCGGATGGACCAACCGCGGAACTGCGAAATCCGATTGTGCATCACAACGTCGAGTCACTGTCGCGATACATCCGCAAGCACGATGAGTATTCCAACTGGGAAGCGAAAGTGCTGACCGGCGGCGAGGGAACTGCCAGCGAGATGAGAGGTTCTCTTACGGGAACCCAAGCCCAGCGGCGGCGATGGCTTAAGACTAGGCTGTACCGGTTGCCGGGCTCGCCCCTTCTGCTGTTTCTATACCGTTACATTTTTCGATTCGGATTTCTCGATGGCGTTCCCGGACTGATCTATTGCACGTTTCAGGCAATCCAGATGTTTCACACGAAAGCAAAAATCTACGAGTTGCGGAACGCGAGGAGCTGAAGCGGATGTGTGGCATCAGCGGACTGGCGAACTGGGGCGACTCGGAAACACTGGCCCGCATGACCCACGTGCAGTCGCATCGCGGACCTGACGACTCCGGGCTGTGGGAGCGCCGTTTCCCGGACGGCGGCTACGTTGGGCTCGGCAGCCGGAGGCTCGCCATTCTCGATCTCTCTCCCGGCGGCCACATGCCGATGAGCAATGAAGATGGCTCGGTGTGGATCACCTACAACGGCGAAATTTACAACTTTGCCGATCTACGCCGCGAACTGGAGGGCAAGGGCCACCTCTTTCGCTCGCATACGGACACCGAAGCTGTCGTTCATCTTTACGAAGAATATGGCGTCGATTGCCTGAACCGGCTCGATGGGATGTTCGCGTTCGCTATCTGCGATCTGCGCGGCGGTTCTCCTAAGCTGTTTCTGGCGCGCGACCATTTTGGGGTGAAGCCTTTTTATTACTGCGAGCGAGATGGCAAACTTGCGTTCGCATCCGAAGTGAAAGGTCTGCTTGAAGTGCCGGGGATCGAAGCGCGGATGAGCCGCGAGGCGCTGGATCAGTATCTGACGTTTCTTTGGGTGCCCGATCCGATGACGATGTTCGAGGGGATTCGGAAGCTGCCATCGGCACACTATGCGACCTGGCAGAGTGGGAAATTAGAAATCAAACAGTACTGGGATCTGACGTTTCCTCCAGCAGGGCACCACTTTGAAGGCAGGGAAAGCGAACTCGCGCAGGAAATCCGCGAGCGCTTTTGTGCTTCGGTGGAGCGGCAGATGGTCAGCGATGTTCCGATTGGAGCCTTTCTCAGCGCGGGGTTGGACTCTTCGAGTATTGTGGCGGCGATGGCGCGTAAGCAGCCCGTGCGGACCTATACCATCACGTTTCCGAAGAAGTATCGCGTGGGCGAGACCACGATCGACGATCCGGCAGTACCGCAACGCCTGGCGAGAAAGCTAGGGTGCGAGCATCGCGAGATTGTGGTCGAGCCCGATGTGGCCGGACTGCTGCCGGAATTGACCTGGCATATGGATGAGCCCACGGCTGACCCGGCGATCATCACGGCGTATCTGGTGTGCCGGGAGGCGCGGAAGCAGGCGACAGTCCTGCTGTCTGGAGTCGGCGGAGACGAGTTGTTTGCCGGCTATCGCAAGCACGTGGCCCATGCCTGGGCGGAGGAGTACCGGCGTGTGCCAGGATTTGTCCGATCGGCGGGGGAGAGCGCGATGTTAGGATTGCCGGGCTTTCGCGGGTCGTGGCTGAAAGGTCCGGTGCGCCTGGGGAAGAAAATGGCGCGCAGTGCGGCGATGAATCCCGCCGATGCGTTCATACGAAATTGTACGTATCTGGATGGAGAGCAGCGGTCAAGCCTTTACGCCGACATTTCACAGTGGCAGTCTGCCGCTAATCCTGCACGCGAGCACTTGGCCGCATTCGATCGCGTACGGCACGCTGATTTTCTCAACCAGATGCTCTATCTCGACAGCAAGATCTTCATGACCGCGCTGAACCTCACTTATAACGACAAGATGAGTATGGCCTCGTCGGTGGAGGTGCGCGTACCGTTTCTGGATCGCGGTCTCGCAGAATTTGTTGCATGGAATGTTCGTCCGGAGTGGAAGCTGAAAGGAAAATGGCGTCCGGTGACGAAGTACATTTTCCGCGAAGCGATGCGTAGTATGCTGCCAGAAGAGGTCTTGCAGCAGCCGAAAGCGGGCTTCGCGGCGCCGGTGGACTACTGGCTGGCGAATGATCTGCGGCCGATGGTGGACGATCTATTGTCGGAGAGCCAGGTACGGCGGCGCGGGTTGTTTCGTCCGGAGGTGGTGCGGCGGTTTGTAGACGAACATCGCCGCGGCGAAGAAGACTGGTCCATGCAGGTCTGGCAACTGTTGACGCTGGAAATCTGGATGCAGTTATTTATCGACGGCAACGCGCGGCCGTTTGCACAAAAACAAATCGACGCAGCACAACTTACGATCGCATGAAGCAACTCTTACAGGACGCTCGCACGGGCGAGTTATCGGTCACCGAAGTTCCTCCTCCGCAGTTGTTGCCGGGGTGTGTGCTGGTGCGGGTGGCAGCGTCGCTGGTGTCGGCGGGAACGGAGCGGGCGTCAGCGGAGTTTGCGAGCAAGAATCTGGCGGCCAAAGCGAAGGCGCGGCCTGACCTGGTACGCGATGTGCTCGCCAAGTTGCGTCGCGATGGATTGCTTTCCACCATGCAGGCCGTGCGGTCGCGGTTGGATCAGCCACAGTCCGTTGGGTACAGCAGTTCCGGCGTGGTGATGGCGGTAGGCGACGGCGTGGTGGATATCAACGTCGGTGATCGCGTGGCCTGCGCGGGCGCCGGATATGCGGTGCATGCGGAGTTAGCCTGCGTGCCGCGAATGCTGGTCGCGAAAATTCCCGCCGGTTCGGAAGTTCCTTTTGAGGAAGCGGCGTTCGGAACTGTGGGCGCCATATGCCTGCATGGAATCCGGACGGCCGGTGTTTCGCTCGGTGACACGGTGGCGGTGATTGGCCTAGGGCTCCTCGGACAAATTACCGTGCAACAACTAAAGGCCGCCGGGTGTCGCGTTCTGGGCATGGATCTGGTACGAACAAGGACGCTACTTGCGATGGAAGGGGGAGCGGAGAGCGCCTGCTCTTCTGCTGCGGAGTTTCGCGATCTATGCTTTCAGAAAACTGGCGGCGCGGGCGTGGACTCCGTGCTCATCACCGCCGAGACGGCGAGCAGTGAGCCAGTCAACCTGGCCGCCGAGGTGGCGCGCGATCGCGCGGTGGTGGTTGCGGTGGGCACGGTGGGCATGAACATCGAACGCAAGCTGTACTACGGAAAAGAACTCGACTTCCGAGTTTCACGCTCGTATGGGCCCGGGCGTTACGACACTGCTTACGAACAAAAAGGGCGGGATTATCCGATCGGGCATGTGCGTTGGACGGAGACACGCAATCTGGAAGCATTTTTGCAGATGGTCGCGGATGGGAAGCTGAATCTTGCTCCGCTGATTACGCACCGTTTCCCGAGGCACGATGCCACGCGAGCTTATGACTTGATCACAGGACGCAGCGCTGAACCGTTTCTTGGAGTGGTGCTTACTTATCCCGAAGCGGAGGAGCCTGCCGGGTTTCCCGGAAAGATTGCGGTCGGCGCGTCTGCGCCGCGAAGTGGCTCGCTTGGCGTTGGAGTGCTGGGCGCGGGAAATTTTGCGCAGGCGACGCTGCTGCCGGCGTTGAAATCGAATACACACGTTTCGTTTGCAGGTGTGTGCAATGCCACGGGGCCACGCAGTCGCAGCGCCGCGGAAAAATTTGGATTTCAGTACTGCGCGGCTTCGGAAGAAGAAATTCTCCGCGATCCGAATGTTCACGCGGTCGTCATCGCAACCCGGCATCATCTCCATGCCGCGCAGGTGCAGGCGGCTACTGAAGCAGGAAAGGCTGTTTTCTGCGAGAAGCCGATATGTCTCACAGAGGAAGAGTTAGCGGCCATTGTTCGTGCGCGCGCCCGCCAGGAGGCTCCTCTACTGATGGTGGGATTCAACCGGCGGTTCGCTCCAATGGCGGTTCGACTGAAGGAGTTCGTTTCCGAAATCAATGAGCCGCTGGCGATTCAGTATCGGGTCAATGCGGGCTACATTCCTGCCGATCACTGGGTTAACGATCTCGAACAGGGAGGCGGGCGGATTCTCGGCGAAGTTTGTCACTTTGTGGATCTGGTCTGCTTTCTTGCTGGCTCCTGCCCGGTCGAAGTCCAGGCCCGCACGCTCGGTAACGCCGGGCAGTATAGCGGCGACAATGTGATTGCCTCGCTCAGGTACGCAAACGGCACGCTGGGCACGATCACCTACCTGGCTAATGGAGACAAGGCTGCGTCCAAGGAGCGTGTGGAAGTGTTCGGTGGCGGATCGGTCGGGATCCTTGATGATTTTCGCACCCTTGAACTCGTGCGGCACGGACGCAGGCACGTGACGCGCTCTCGCTGGCGGCAGGATAAAGGACATCGGCAGGAAATGCAGGCGTTCATTGACGCGGCGCGCGGAATGATCGTGGCTCCGATTCCGTTTGAGCAGATTGTCGGTTCCACGCTGGCGACCCTGCGATTACAGAACTCTTGCCAGACTGGTGAGCCGCAGGTCGTTGCGTTAGGCGAATTCGTCGCATCCGCTCTTCATTCCAACTCCCTCCCACATGCTGATCGAGAAGGGGATCCTCAGTAAATGCTGATTTTGGGTTTGAACATGTTTCACGCCGATGCATCGGCGGCGATTCTGGTCGATGGCAAACTTGCTTTCGCGGTCGCCGAGGAGCGGCTGAACCGGCACAAACACTATGGCGGATTCCCGTCGATGGCGGTGAAGGCGTGTCTCGACGCGGTAGGGGCGAAGATTTCGGACGTGGCCCACGTCGCGGTTGGACAAGACAGCGACGCGCATCTTGCGAAGAAGGTGCAGTATGCGCTGGCAAATCCGGCGAAGGTACTGAACTTTATCAAAATGCGCCAGCGTAAAGAGGCGATGCGCGATGTTCGGTCGCTGCTTGCACAGGCCCTCGATGTCGACGAGACAACGCTGAAGTTCCGAGAGCACCATCTCGAGCATCACATCGCGCACATTGCAAGTTCGTATTACTGTTCGCCGTGGGAGAAGGCTGCGGGCTTTAGTTACGACGGCTCGGGCGATTTTGTCTCCACCATGAAGGCGATCTGTGAAGGAAGCGAAATCGAAGTACTCGAACGCGTGTTTCTGCCCCATTCGCTGGGCAGTTTCTACACCATGATCTGCGAGTTCATCGGATACAAGAAATATGGCGATGAAGGCAAGGTCATGGGCCTTGCGCCGTATGGGAAAGATACGTACGTGGAGCAGATCAAGAAAATCCTCGCGCTGAAGAATGGTACGTTTCAACTGGACCTGGGCTACTTCATGCCTCTGGGCAGTAATCAGGGAATGGAGGTTCTGCCTGACGGAACCGTACGTCTGGCGCGGCATTTCTCCGACAAAATGCAAGAGTTGTTCGGCGCACCCCGCGATCCTCAGGCGGAAATTACGCAGCGCGATACGGATCTTTCGTATGCCATGCAGCACTGTTTTGAGGAAGTCTTCTTCCACCTCCTGAACGACCTGCACAAGCGTGTACCGGAGGAGAAGCTTGCGATGGCGGGCGGGTGTGCGCTGAACAGTGTCGCGAACGGAAAATTGTTTTCGCGAACGCCGTTTCGGCAGACATGGATTCAGCCCGCGGCGGGAGACGAAGGGCTTGCCATCGGCGCTGCGCTTCATACCTATCATTCGGTCCTGAAACAGCCGCGGCGTGAACAGATGAATCACGCTTACCTGGGGCCGGAGTTCTCCGAAACGCAGATTGCAGCTGAATTGGCGAGCGCAGGTGTGAAGGTTCAGAAGCTTGAGCGGGAACCGCTGCTCGATGTCGTCACCGACGAAATGGTGAAGGGAAACGTGGTCGGATGGTTTCAGGGACGAATGGAGTGGGGGCCGCGGGCGTTAGGCAATCGTTCCATCGTCACACATCCCGGGCTGCCGAATATGAAGGACGTGCTCAACGCGCGCATCAAGCATCGCGAGTGGTTTCGTCCGTTTGCGCCAGCGATTCTGGCGGAAGCGCAGCATGAATATTTCGAGCACGATCATCCGTCGCCTTACATGATGCATGTGTACAAGATTCGTGCGGATAAGCGAAAGCATCTCTGCGCCGTGAACCATGTGGACGATACAGGACGCCTTCAGACGGTGACACGCGACGAGAATGCGCTCTACTACGACCTGATCCAGACATTCGGGAAGAAGACGGGCTTACCGGTCATCCTGAACACCAGCTTCAATGAAAATGAACCCATCGTGTGCACGCCGAAAGAGGCGATTGATTGCTTTCAACGCACGAAGATGGACGTCCTTGCGATTGGTCCGTTCGTCGCGAAGAAAAGCAGCAATTAGCACTTAGCAGTTAGCGTCTAGCACGGAGTTCGGTACTACATGGCGGACAGTGCTGCAAACTCGTATGGATTGCGGCTTCGACGACAAACTGCATATCGGGGAATTCGCGTTCTGGTTTGGGATGGCGACATTCTTTATGGCTGCCGGGGTTATGAGGTTGTTCGCCTGCCGGCCGGCGCCTCGAACTGGGACTCTGTCGCCGAATTTCATCCGATCTGGTGGCGGAGCATTACCTCTCGTATGAACCTGACCTACCGGCTGGTGCGCGATGGCTTTCACGCGCTCACAGTTCTTTCGGATGGCACGATGGTCGGTGCCGTGCCCGGAGCGATTGTTACACGCCGTCCGTGGGAGGAGATATTCCGGACCACTCATCGAATCCTGCGGGGCACGCGGCCGTTACACATCACCACTACTCCCTCGGGAAGAACCTACTGGGGCGAATACTTTGATAACCGCCAACGCGCGGACGTTCACATCTGCGCATCCGAAGATCAGGGCGAGACGTGGGAGGTCGCGTATACATTTCCCGCAGGCAGCGTGCGGCACGTACACAACATCGTGTACGACCGCTGGGGCGCTTGCCTGTGGATCCTTACCGGAGACGATGGCGCGGAGTGTCAGGTACTGCACGCCTCGCTGGATTTGCGTTCGGTTGAGACCGTTCTGGCGGGAAATCAGCAGGCACGGGCGGTCGCGGCGATCCCAACGAAGGATGCTTTGTATCTTTCGACCGACACTCCTTACGAACGCAATCACGTGTATCGACTGGAGCGGTCTGGGCGACTTGAACGCGTGGGTGATCTGAACAGTTCGTCGATTTACGGGTGTCGGGTTGGCGATGCGCTTTTCTTCTCCACCATGGTCGAGCCGAGCGCGGTGAACGTTGATAGCGAAGTCCACATTGCGGGTTCAAGAGAGGGAATCAGCTGGCACACGCTATCGCGTTGGAAAAAGGACCGCTTCCCACTACGCTACTTTCAATATGGCAACGCCATTCTTCCGGATGGCGAGAACACAACCAGAATTCTCGCTGCGACTACGGTGGCCGTCGAGCAGGATGATCTCACCACGATCTTGTGGGAAGTTGGGTAGCGGGCGAATGCTATAGTGCGAAGGCATTCAACCTCATGAGCCTGAGCACTCGCTGGGACTACTACCGGCGCATCTTCCGCGCGTATCTGGGTTCCGGACGAAGCCAGTTGACGTTCTGGCATGAAACGCCGGAGATCAATCCGCGGTCCCGCTGCGACCGGCTCGGCGAGTACTATATGCGGTTTCGCGAAAAGTCAGACTACGCAGGGCACCATGACGCGGCGGGTATTCCGATGCTCGACTATCACGGAAGCATCGGACTGCAGTACAACCCGATCGCGATCGCACAATGGGGACTGGCGAATTACAACCAGCTCTGCGAATCCGGCGAAGGAGGGCGCTCTGAGAAGACACTCAAGGCGGCGGACTGGCTGTGCGCGAACCTCGAGCAGAACTCGCACGGGGTGTGGGTCTGGAATCATCACTTTGATTGGGACTATCGCGATACGCTGAAGGCTCCCTGGTACTCGGGGCTCGCGCAGGGGCAGGGCATTTCCCTTCTCGTGCGTGCACACGCGCACACGGGAGACGCGAGGTATTTGCAGGCAGCAGAGCGCGCGTTTGTCCCGCTCACGCGATTGGTCGGCGATGGCGGAGTTCTCTTAGAAGACAAATACAAAAATATCTGGATCGAAGAATACCTGGTCGATCCGCCTACTCACATTCTCAATGGCTTCCTGTGGGCACTATGGGGAGTCTTTGACTACTGGCTGACATTTCAGGACGAAAATGCCAAAAAACTCTTCCAGCACGGGGCGGCTACGGTTCTGGGCAACCTCGCGCACTACGATGCCGGTTACTGGTCGCTCTATGAGCAATCCGGAACGCGGCTCAAGATGTTGGCCAGCCCGTTCTACCACAGGTTGCACATCGTCCAGTTGCGCATCATGACATTGCTGACCGGTAGTGATCTGTTTGCCAAGGTCGCGGACCGGTGGGAAGGTTATGCGCGGTCCTCGACCAATCGTGGGCGGGCATTGGCGGGCAAAGCGCTCTTTAAATTGCTGTACTACTAACTGCTGTACAACTTACCGTGAAGATTCTCTACGTTTCACAATATTTTCCTCCGGAGATGGGCGCGCCCGCGGCTCGCGCGTCGGAGTTGGCGGTGCACTGGAGCCGGATGGGGCACGACGTCACCTTGCTTACGGGATTTCCAAATCATCCGACGGGAGTTGTTCCGCCGGTATGGCGTCCGCGGTTACGGCGACTGGTTTACAGGGAGGACGTGGACGGAGTTCACGTCGTGCGGACCTGGCTCTGGCCGTTACCCAATCGCAAGGCGCACGAGAGGATTCGAAACTACGCTTCGTTCTGGCTGTCGGCATCGCTCACTGGCCTGGGCCTCAGCAGGCCGGACGTTGTGATTGGAAGTTCGCCGCAGTTGCTAGTCGCCCTTGCGGGATGGTGGTTGGCCTGGCGCAAACGCGTGCCGTTTGTGTTTGAAGTGCGCGACTTGTGGCCGGAGTCACTGGCGGCAGTGGGAGCAGGCGGCGAAGGCAGCTTGCTGCATCGCGTCCTGGGTGCGATCGCTGGGTTCCTGTACCGAAGAAGCAGTCATGTTGTGGTGGTGACGCCGGCGTTCAAGGATCATCTGATCCGGCACTGGTCAGTTCCTGCGGAGAAGATCTCGATCGTGGAAAACGGTGTGGAGACGGATCTCTTCCGACCCTGTCCCCCCGCGATTGTACCTGGCACGGAAGGGCGCTTTGTGATCTGCTACATCGGCACGATGGGTATGGCGCACGGTCTGGAAACGCTGATTGCCGCCGCCGAACGGCTCCGTCAGAGTTTTTCCTCAGCGATGTTTCTGATGATCGGAGAGGGCGCGGAAAAGGAGCGGATTGTGGAACTCGCCCGGACCCGCGGGCTTAACAATATAGTTTTTATTGACCAGCAACCACGCGAACGGATTCCTTCCCTTATCGCGAGCTCTGACGTGTGCCTGGTCACGCTTAAGAAGACCGAGCTCTTCAAGACCGTAATTCCGACCAAGTTATTGGAATACATGGCTTGCGGAAAGCCGGTGATCGTGGGGGTCGATGGGCAAGCACGCAAGGTGGTAGAGGAATCAGGCGGTGGCGTGTTTGTGGAACCAGATGATAGCCAGGCGCTCGCTGATGCGATTGTCGCACTGGCTCCTGATGGCGACTGGAGGATTCGGATGGGGATAAGCGGCCGGCGATATATCGTCGACCGGCTTTCGCGACACCAAACGGCGCGGACGTACGTCGACGTTCTGGAGAATTTGTAGGGCCAGCAGGAAGGCGGGGTGACCGCAGGCACTAATGAACGGCGACCACCGCCAGAGCCGTTGTCATCGACAAGGCGACGTCCACAGTGCGGTAGGCTGCGGTTTTTGCCGCGCTTCCGGGGACGAACAAAATGTCGCCCTTCACCATGGCTACATCGGGCGCCTGTGCGTGCAGGACTTTCTGAAGGGCGACCGGAATTTCTTTTACTCCATCGGGCGTCTGTCGAAGGATCTTGGCGCTCTTGAGCGACGCGGTGCGGGTGCCGCCTCCGGCCAACGCCAAGGCTTTCAGGACGGTCAGCGAGTTGTCCTCGATGAGGAAGCCGCTCGGACGAGCTACATCTCCCACCACGTAAATAATGCCCGCGCGGGAGACGACCACCGTGTCACCGGGTGCGATTTCTACATTGTTGGTCGAAGTATCTTCGGCAAGGCTTTCCGGCAAATGGAGTTGGATCTTCTCATCAGGGTTCTGACGGTGGATGATGGTGACGTTGCGCCCGGCCTTGTCGGACAGGCCGCCGGCAGCGGAAATCAGGTCAAAAAGCCGACGTTCTCCCACCAGGGGATATGCTCCGGGGTGCAATACTTCCCCTAGCATGTTGACAGCTTGAGAGGCCGATTCGTCGACGAAGATACTGACGTGCGGATTACGGACAAAACCTCCGTCTTCGAGACGCTTCTGGATCAGATCTTGGGCTTCATCCACGGTGAGATCGGCGATGTGCACATAATCGATCAGCGGAAGGTATATGTCTCCGCCATTTCCGATGCGTGCCTTGGTGTTGAGATCGGGTACGCCATAGACAGAGAGTTCAACCAAGTCGCCGGCAGCGAGTTTGGCGGTCGTGCTGATTTGGGGGCGAGTGATCGCAGGGCTAACTGGTTCGGCAACAGGTTTTTGCGGTGCAGGGTCGCCGGGGACCGGAGTCTGGGCAATAGCGCACAGACTCGACAAACTGAAACTGAAAATGAGCAGAGACAAGCTCTGCAAACTGGAACGGCGGGTCCGCCGGAACATACTGGGCTCCTGGGTCTGTTGCGTGCCATCGAGTCTAGCATAGACGCCCAGGGTGGTTTCCCCGGACGTCGATCCCTTATCAGCATTCATGCAGGCGAGAAGAGTTTTCCACAGGCATGAGGCGGGTAGGATTGCTGACTCGCAATGGGGAGTTGTATAGTGCAGAGATCGAAAAACGTTCCATTTTGGAATTGGATAAGGTTTCGCAACCGCTGTTGTGCGCTGAACCGTAACCGAACTCTGGCCGAAAGGGTTGCCGGATTTTGACTTTTTTATTTTTAGGGATATTTATCGTTTCCCTGCTAGTGTCGTTCGCCGCGACACGGCAAGTACGCGATATGGCCACGCGTCGCGGGTGGATTTCAGTTCCTCGAGAAGGACGCCACGTTCATGAAACGCCGCTGCCCCGGCTCGGTGGTGTTGCGATCTTCCTGGCGTTTTCCTTGAGCCTGATTTTGTGGCTCGGCCTTGCCACGGTCTTTCCCAAGTTGCTGGAGGGATTGGCGCCGGCTACGCTTCTCCGAATTTACATTCCAGCATGCCTGATTTTCTGTCTCGGCATCTACGACGATCTGCACGGGGCCGGCCCCTATCTCAAGTTCTCGGTACAAGCGATCGCGGCCACCATGTTGTTCATCGGTGGAATGCGCGTTCTTGATTTACCAGTGCTGTTTGGAGCCCACAGCCTGCCCTGGTTCCTCGGATTGCCGCTGACCGTGTTGTGGGTGGTTGCGATTACGAACGCATTTAATCTGATCGACGGGCTGGATGGTTTGGCCGCCGGTTCCGCTCTATTTTCCACGATGGTGTTTTTCGTGGTGGCGTTATTCAACCAATACTGGCTGGAGTCGCTGGTGAGCGTGGCGCTGGCAGGGGCGATTCTGGGATTTCTGCGCTTCAACTTTAATCCGGCGACAATTTTCTTGGGAGACTCGGGCAGCCTGTTCATCGGATTCGTGCTGAGCGCCCTGGCGCTCACCGGGGCGCAGAAAGCGCCGACCCTGGTGGCGGTTGCGATTCCGGTGGTGTCGTTCGGATTGCCGATTCTCGAAACCGCTCTTTCGGTTATTCGGCGACTGATCAGCGGCCGGCCGATTTTCACGGCGGATCGTGAACACATCCATCACAAGTTATTGCAGTTGGGCATGTCGCATCGTCAGGTCGTCATCGTGTTGTACGCGGTGTCGGCGCTGTTCGCGATGTTGAGTTTGTTCCTGCTCTGGCCGACCGGCAGCACGTTGGGATTGGTGTTGGCAGTAGTCGGGACGGGAATCTGGCTGGGCGTGCAGCATCTGAACTACCTGGAGTTCGGAGAACTCAGGCGTGTGGCGCTGCGCACAATTGAACAGCGGCAGATCGTGATTAACAATCTTTCGATCCGCCGCGCGATCGAGGAGTTGAAGGTCGCGTCCAGTTACGATCAAGTTCGCAATATTCTGCTGGCTGCGTTTGAGAGCAATGATTTCGACGCCTTTGAGTTGCAATTGAAATCTCTGTCCGGCGACCAGGGAGGCTTCGGCGAACCGCAGAAACCCTTCCACTGGACGAAGATTCCACAGATCGTTTCGATCTCGAGCATGCCGTCGTGGAAGCTGACTCTGGAACTGGTGACGACTTCCAACCGTCGCCGCGGGGCGCTGACGGTATATCGCGTTTATACCCAGCGGGGGCTGCAACTGGACGTAAATCTCATCACCTCAGACTTTCCGGTTGCCCTGGCCGATGCCTTGGATCGGGTG
This sequence comes from Terriglobales bacterium, assembly GCA_035569025.1. Classification (GTDB taxonomy): domain Bacteria; phylum Acidobacteriota; class Terriglobia; order Terriglobales; family Acidobacteriaceae; genus Acidiflorens. The sequence goes on along the minus strand of DATMNN010000083.1, from coordinate 18,693 downwards.
CTGGCCACCGTGGAAGTGCTTGAAACGGCGGGCCAAACCGACGTGCAGTACCTGGCGGCCAATCTGTAGGTTCAAGCGTTTCAAGAAGATCGCTGCATCCCTTCCCGCCAGAGTTCCCGCTCGCCGAAGACGCTGCAAGCGGCGTCTATGCACACTTCTCGTTTCTCGCCCTCGAACATTGACGTTTGGGGTAAGATGAAGGGCGCATTTGGCCATGGTCCTGACCCATGGAATTGAGCTTTATCAACCTGCAGAATTCATCACCTGGGCGGTCTGTCGGGGAACGCCGGCGTCGCATTCGTCACAAACTCCACTCGCCTGTGTACGCCAGTTTCAGCCGGCCCAATACCGGCATGGTGCTTGATCTCAACGAGCTGCTAGATCTGAGCGAAGATGGTTTTGCGGTGCAGAGCAATACTCGACTCGAAGTAAACCAATCCGTCACATTCTCTCTCGATCTCACTGAAACCAAAGCTAAAATCCACGGCGCGGGCCGCGTCGTCTGGGGCGATAGCGCGGGCCGTGGAGGCATCCGATTTTCCGGGCTGACAGAACAATCGCAACGCGCGCTCAAGGAATGGCTGCTGATGAACCTTTTCATCGCCGCCATGAAGAACGCGCAACGAAAATCCCCCGGGCGAACGGCGGTTGAGAAGAAAGTAGTTGAACCAATCTCTGCCGAGCTTGCGCAGACAGCGTCCGCTCCGGTTCCCGATCCCAGCGCGATGTTTTCGGCCATTGATGCCGTGCGCCGCGAAGTTCGGGCCGCCACCGATTTCGATGCAGCGCTTCACCTCATTACCGAGCGCGCATTGAGTCTGACCGGAGCAAGCGGCACCGCGCTCGCTTTCGTTACCGAGGACAAAATGGTTTGCCGCGCCAGCGCTGGCGAGCCGGCCATGCCCCTGGGGACCGTGGTCGATGTGAAGCAGGGCATCACGGGGGAATGTGTCCGCAGCGGGCGCATGGTCACTTGCGAGGATACGGAAACCGATACGCGCGTGGATCACGAAATCTGCCGCATGCTGGGGATCGGATCGATCGTCGCATCGCCCATCGTCGCCGATTTTCGCGTGATGGGATTGCTTGAAGTGTTCTCACCTCTTCCACGGGCTTTCGCCCACACTCAACAAACCGCTCTCGACCGGTTGGTAGAGCTTGTTCCGAAAGCGGTGCCGCTGGCGATCCCCTGGCCTGATATGAACGTCCATCATGGGGTGTTGGCCGCAACGGAACCTGCTCCGGCGCCTGGCAGCGTTCGCGAGGCGGTGTGGGAGCAAGAGCGGGAGGCGCAGGAACCTTTGAGTGGGGTTCCCGTCCGGCTATCGCATATTGTGCTGCTGAGCTTGACCCTCGGCATCCTGTTCATGGCCGCGGGATATGTGTCGGCTCCGAAGATCGAGAAACTCTGGCTTGGTAAGTCGGTGGCCGCCGGCAGTCCGGCGATCCCAGCGGCGAGCGCTGCGGCACCCCTAAACCACATCACGCGTACCATGCCTTTCGACGATCTGCGCAAGCTCGCCGAGAAGGGGGATGCGGAGGCGCTGGCAGAGATGGGATCCCGCTATCGAAATGGAGATGGCGTCCCTCAAGATGATGCCCAGGCGGCGAAATGGCTTGAACGTGCGGCCGAACAGGGGCATCCAGGTGCCCAGAGGGCTTTGGGCAGTTTCTACTGGGCGGGGCGCGGGGTAGCGCGCGATCTCACGAAAGCTTACTTCTGGTCCGTGCTTGCGGCCAAACAAGGCGACGAAATTGCGGCAGGTCAAGTACAAGGCCTGGGGCTTCAAATGACCGCTGCCGAGGTTGCGGCGGCGCAGCAACAGGTTGACGATTGGCTGGGTCAGCACCGGGCGTCGCAATCTGTCACGAAGTAAGCAAGCTAGAACAATCCATCGGAGAGACACGGCAATCCGCGTCCCTACGCAGTGTTCATTTCAAGATTCAAGTAAGGCTTAGAATGAACCGTGGCCACCCTCCGCGACATTCTCGATGAGCGCGTCCGAGAGGCCGAACCCACTCTGGTCGAAGCGCTCGACCGCAATCGCATCCGCTGCTATGCCTGCGGACATTGTTGCCCAATCGCAGAAGGGCAGCCGGGCGTCTGCAAAGTTCGCTACAACCGCGGAGGCCAGCTTTATGTGCCGTGGGGATACGTCGGCGGAGTGCAGTGCGATCCGATTGAGAAGAAGCCTTTCTTTCATGCGTATCCTGGAGCGCTCGCCTACAGTTTTGGAATGTTGGGCTGCGATCTGCATTGTTCCTATTGCCAGAATTGGGTGACCTCGCAGGCGCTGCGCGATCCGAATGCGGTTTCTCCGCCGCTAGAGGCGACGCCGGAATTGCTGGTGCAGGATGCTCTCGCTCAGGGCGCGAAGGTGTTGGTCAGCACGTACAACGAACCACTGATTACGGTCGAGTGGGCGGTCGCAGTGTTTCGAGAGGCGCGGGCGGCGCGACTGATGACTGCCTTCGTCTCCAACGGCAACGGGACGCCGCAGGTACTGGACTACCTGCGTCCGTGGGTGGATTTGTACAAAGTGGATTTGAAGAGTTTCGACGACCGCCATTATCGTCAGCTCGGCGGACGATTGCAGCCGATTCTCGACACGATCCGGCGACTGCATGCGATGGGGATCTGGCTGGAGATTGTCACGTTGCTTATCCCAGGCTTCAACGATGGCGATGAAGAACTGAAGGGACTGACGGAGTTCGTGAGCAGTGTCTCGCCGGAGATTCCGTGGCACGTTACGGCGTTTCACAAAGATTACAAGATGACGTCGCCGGACAATACGCGGGCCGACGATCTGCTGCGCGCGGCCGCCATTGGGCGCGAAGCGGGCTTGCGCTATGTTTACGCGGGAAATCTTCCGGGCAGGGTCGGTGAACTGGAGAACACAAACTGCCACATTTGTGGCGAAACACTTATCCAGCGTGACGGATATCTCGTAGAAGAATACCGACTCACGCCGGAAGGGAAGTGTCCGGCTTGCCAGACGCCGCTTCCCGGACGCTGGTCCTCCCAGTTCGATGGCCAGATTGCTTCGCGACCTTTTCTTCCACGGCAGCGCGCGCAATTGGTTAAAATCCTCACGCGGATGTAAGCGTCATCGATTGCCATTCGTGGATTACCATTCATGGGGACTCTGAAGAGAATTCTGCCGGCGGTGTTGTTGTGTCTGTTGCCGGCGTGCTCTCCGCGTGATTTTCTTACTCGCCGGCTGGCTACGGACCTGATCTCGTCAACCGATTCGTTCAAAGCTCCTCAGGTGTTCTGGCTCAAGACTGGAATAGTGTCGAATAAGGATTTCAATTCTCCGGATTCGCTCGTCTTGCAGCGGCATGGATGGATTATTGGGACGCAAGAAAGGTGTCCCACTGGAGTCGATCCCGCGCCGTGCTGGGATGTCGTTCTCTCGCCCCATGGCGTGGATGCATTCCGGTCGTTGATCTCCGAGTCGACGCAGGGCGGCACGCTGATGCCGATCAATGTGGCCCGGCGAGAAGTTGTCGATATTACTGGCATCAGCAAGGCAGGCAACTTTGCCGACGTGGAATTTCTCTGGCACTGGGTGCCTATGAATGAAGTCGGCGGTGCGCTGTACGACAGTGGAGTGCGGTATCGGTCGATAGTCGGATTTCGAAGTTATGACGACGGCTGGCGGGTACAGACCGAGCCCATGCACAACAATCAGCCGATCGACGACGCGCTGCGTGGCGCACAGGCCGTACCGTGATCTTTGAAACAATCAACGAAGAAAGAGGATTCGCCCTGAACACGAACATGCTTCGCGTGCTGTGCATTTCACTCGTGACGCTAATCCTGGCGCCGGTTGTACATGCCGATGTGCTTGACGATCTGGCTCGCGATTTTTGGGCTTGGCGCGCGGCCGAGATGCCGGTTTCGGGCGACGACATCCCTCGCCTTGATCGTCCCGCTGCATGGGTACCCGACTGGTCCCCGTCGGCCGTTGAGTCCTATGGCAAGCAAGTTGGAGAATTTGATCGCCGGTGGCATGCCATCGACGCTTCGAAATGGCCGGTGCCGCGACAGGTGGATTACCGGCTCATCGGGTCGGCGATCGCGCGGGTGAAGTGGGAACTGGACATGTCTCGCGGCTGGCAGAGAAATCCAAATTTCTACCTGGATCAGACGCTGGGCGCGTATTTTCATCTATTGCTGCAACCCCCGCCGTTCGCTAGCGACCGTTCTGCAAGTATTGTCGCCACTCTGAATGCCATCCCGAAAATTCTGGATAACGCGCGCGCGAATCTGACGGAGCCGGTGCGTCCATTTGCCGAATTGTCAGTGAGCGCCTTGAAAGATATTCGCCCGCGGATGCTATCGTCAGTCCGCGAACTGAAGCCGTTGCTGGACTCAACATCGCAGCAGCAGATTGATGCCGCAGCCGAGGCCGCCGTGAAAGCGTTAGAAGGCTACCGGGAGTGGCTCGGCGCGAAGCTGCCGTCGATGACTACGCAGACTGCTCTGGGGCGGGAGGGTTACGTCTACTTTCTCAAGAACGTGGCGCTCTTGCCCTACACACCCGAGCAATTGCTTGCCATTGGACAGAATGAGTGGGCCCGCTCCGTTGCTTTTCAGACGTATGAAGAGCATCGCAATCTAGGCGCGCCTGAAATGCAAATAGCTCCGACCATCGAAGAAGAGATGGCGCGCGAGGGCAAAGACGAAGAAGCGATCCGCCGGTACTTACAGAGCAAGCACCTCCTGTCCGTGCCACCGTGGATGCAGCACTATACGTATCAGCCGATGCCGCCATATATGAAATCGCTCGAAGGTGTGGGCGAAGCGGATGACTTCACTGGCCCGAGCCGGCTCAAGGAGAATTGCGTTCGCTATGTCGACCCGCCCAGCGCCGACCTGGGATATTTCGCGCTGGCCGACGCGAAAGATACACGTATCGGAATTGCGCACGAAGGAGTTCCGGGGCACTATTTTCAACTGGCGTTATCGTGGGCGCATCCTGATTTGATCCGACGGCACTATTACGATTCCGGCGCCAACGAAGGGATCGGATTCTACTCCGAAGAAATGCTGCTAGAAGCCGGATTATTCGATAACAGCCCGCGCTCGCGAGAGATTATCGACAACATGGTCCGGCTGCGTGCGCTGCGCGTAGAAGTGGACGTGAAGCTCGCTTTGGGCGAGTTCACGATTGCGCAGGGAGCTGAATATCTGGAGAAGACGGTCCCGATGGACTCGCACACGGCTCATGCGGAAGCGGCGTTCTTTGCGTCGTATCCGGGGCAGGCGATTTCCTATCAGATAGGTAAGACTCAAATCATGCGGTTTCTCGCCGACGCGCGCCGACAACAGGGCGACAAGTTCGATTTGCAGGCCTTTCACGATTCACTCTGGCTCAACGGCAACGTTCCGATCGCGCTCCAGCGCTGGGAGTATCTGGGCCTGAAAGATGACCTGGAGGCACTGGATCGGAAGTAGGTTGCTGACAGGTCGCAGAAGGTTTGCGCCACCGGGTGTGCGCAGTGTATACCTCTCTTCACTCCATTTATGCGCATACTGATTTTTGTCCTTGGGTCACTTCTGGCGTCTGGCTTGGCGTTCGGGCAGGATGCGAAACCAAAACTCAACATCGATGAATTTTTTAATTCGGTCAGCTTCAGTGGCGTGAAGCTGTCGTCAGACGGCAACGCGGTTGTGTTTGACGTCGAGAAGGCCGATTGGGATCGGCAGATCTTTCGATCGGAATTGTGGCTGTATCGGATCAGCGGCAGCGGCGGGAGTCTCATTCAGCTGACGCAGTCCGGTCACGACAGCGCGCCGCAATGGTCGCCGGACGGGCAGTGGGTCGCATTTCTTTCGGAGCGCAAAGCTGGAGGTGGCAAGGATTCGGAGGACGACGACAAAGGGAAGGAGATTTCGCAGATGTATCTGATCTCGCCCAACGGCGGCGAGTCGTTTGCGATTACATCTGGCGACGACGAAGTGCATAGCTTTGCCTGGGCTCCGGACTCGAAGGCAATTTATTTTGCGACTCGCCAACCGTGGACGAAGGATCAAAATGACGCCCACAAAAAAGACTGGAAAGATGTGATTCGCTTTCGCAGCGACGACCGCGGCGACGTGATCTTTCGCATTGGCCTCGCCGAGGCCTTGTCGCGCCATGGTGCGCTGGGCGTAAAGGAAATCGAGGATGCGGCGAAAGACTCCGGAGCGACGCCCGGAGCGGTTGTCATGGCGCGCACGCCCTGGCGCGCCGAGCAGATCGCAATCGCGCGCGACGGCAGCAAGCTGGCGTTCATGGGGACGTCGGTTTCCGAGCGCAACGAGAAAGTGGAAGAGTACGAAGTCTATCAGTTCAGCCTGACCGGCAACGCGGAAGCGACGCCCATTCGTCTGACGAAAAATGAAGCTGTCGAAACCAACTTGGATTGGGCTGCGGACAATCGGCATCTGTTTTTTCAGACGGAACTTGGGTCGGCGGAAGGGAAGTACGAAGATCCGCAGCCCCGTCTTTATTGGGTCGACAGCGCTTCCGGCGAAGTACAGCGTTGGTTCGCCGATTACAAGGGCCACATTGGACACTACACGCCGATGCCCGACGGATCCGTACTGTGCGCATGCCGGATGGGCACTGAGGTGGAATTGCAGTCACAAGCCAACCCGAAGGCGGCGATCGTCAAGCGCGAGGGGTGGCCGGGGACGTACGACGATCCGGCTTCGGCGCGACAGTCACAGCGCATCGCATTCGTGTACTCAGCGATAGAACGTCCGACTGAGGTGTACATTGCAGACAGTCCGGACAAGCTGGCGCAAGCACGGCCGATTACTTCTTTCAACAAGCTCTTTACCCAGCGCGACCTCCCGAAGGCGAAGCCGTATCGCTGGACGTCGGACGACGGAACGCAGATCGAAGGCATGTTGATGTATCCGCCGGGAAAGTATGAGGCGAAGAATCTGCCGATGTTCGTGTTTATTCATGGCGGACCGCAGGATGCCGACGGCAACCACTTTGAGGCGGACTGGTATCAGTGGGATCGACTCGCTGCCACGCAAGGCTGGCTGGTGTTCGAGCCGAACTATCGCGGATCAACCGGATATGGCGACAAGTTCGCGCTGCAAATTTCGCCTGAAATCGTCTCCAAGCCGGGGCGCGATGTCCTGACCGGAGTGGACGCGCTGGTGAAAGACGGCATAGCGGACGCGAATCGTCTTGCGGTTGGCGGCTACAGCTATGGCGGTTATATGACGAACTGGCTGATCACCCAGACCACTCGTTTTAAAGCCGCGGTGACGGGCGCGGGCGCAGTGGAGCACATCGCGGACTGGGGCAACGACGACACGGGCTTCGACGACGTCTGGTTTCTTGGCGGCCATGCGTGGGAAGTGCCCGATCGGTATCGCAGCGAAGCCGCGATTTATCAGATCGACAAAGTGCGCACGCCGACGCATATCGTGGGCGGGTCGGACGACGTGCGCGTCGCGGTGCTGGAAAATTATTTGCTCGATCGAGCGCTGCATGAACTCAACATCCCGAGCGAGTTGCTGATTTTTCCGGGAGAAGGGCATGGGCTGGGTAAGAATCCCTGGCACGGCAGGATCAAGGTACGGGAAGAGTTGAAGTGGCTGACGAAGTATGGAGGCGTCGGCACGGGAAACTGACGCACCGCTGTTAGTCCGCCGCCTCATCATGCCGTTATTCGGTCAGCCGGAACTCTGCGTGCAGTTTGGCCGTGGAGTCCGCACCGGCCCAGAGGTCGAATTGCTCGGGCTCCACTTGCCACTTCTTAGTGGCGGGGCTCCAGAACTGAAGATCATCCGGGCCCAGAGTGAAATGCAGCGTCTGTTTTGCGCCGGCCGCGAGGTTGACTCGTTGAAAGCCTTTCAGCTGCCGCACAGGGCGCGAAGCGCTTCCGGCGCGCTGGTGGATGTAGAGCTGCGCCACGGTGTCTCCGGTGCGGCTGCCGGTGTTGGTTACATCCACCGAAACATCGATGCTGCTTCCTACTTTGGCGGTGGCCTGGCTCACTTTCAGATTGTCGTAAGAGAAGGTGGTGTAGCTCAGGCCGTATCCGAAGGGATACAGAGGAGTGCTCTTCACATCCCAATATCGCGAGGTGAATTCGGGATCGTCTTCCGGATTTTGCGTTCGATTGTGATTGTAGTAGATCGGAGTCTGCCCGGTCGCGCGTGGCCAGCTTACCGGTAAATGCCCAGCGGGATTGGCATCGCCAAACAGCACGTCAGCCACGCCGTTGCCTCCCTGATTTCCGGGATACCAGGCTTCCACGATCGCCGGCACATGCTCCGCCGCCCATGAGATGTCGAGGGGGCGTCCGTTGACCAGCACCAGCACGACCGGCTTACCGGTCGCTACAACCGCCTCGAGCAATTCCTGCTGCCCGCCGGAGAGCCTGAGTGAGGAGCGCGAAGCCGACTCGGCGCTCATCAGATCGATTTCACCGAGCACCAGAATCGCCAGGTCACTGCGTTTCGCTAGAGCCACGGCGTCTTGTGTTGCTTTCTTGATTTCGCCGGCGGTCTGCGCGGTCTGTTCCTTCATCGCGGAAATTGGCAGGTCTTCGAAAGGCGAGGGAATATCGCGATGGATGTTTGGTCCATGCGCGAATTCCACGTTGATCGAACTACCTGCCTTTGCGGTAATGCCCTTGAGAACGCTGACCGTCGCGCCGGGCTTGGTCATCGATCCCCACATGGTGAGCAGATCGGTCTCAGCGTCGGCCAACGGGCCGATCACGGCAATTGACTTGAACTTCTTTCCGGTTTTCTCAAGCGGCAGAAGACTGTTCTCGTTTCTTAGCAGCACCAGCGATTTCTGCGCGGCTATGCGCGCCTGCTGAACATGGTCGGGAGCGTTGAGCACCTGCTCAATGCGCGATTCATCGATGAAGGGATGCTCGAACAATCCCATGCGAATTTTCGTCTCGAGAATCGCGAGCACGGAGTCGTCGATCTGTTGCATCGTGATTCTCTTTCGCTCTACCTGGTCCGCGAGAGATTCCAGATAAGTCCCACTCGCCATGTCCATGTCGAGCCCGGCCGAGAAAGCTTTGTATGCGGCGTCCTGACTGTCGCGTGCGTAGCCATGTGTAATCAGGCTATGAACGGCAAACGCGTCCGACACCACGAACCCTTTGAAGCCCCATGCGTCGCGCAGCACGTCGTGCAGCAACCAGCGGTTGCCGCTCGCCGGGACATCGTTCAAATCCATGTAAGCGCTCATCACGGTTCCCGCGCCCGCGTCGATGGCCGCCTTGAACGGCGGCAGGTACACATTCCACATCAGTTCTTCCGGAATATAAGAAGAATCGTAGTCGCGGCCGCCGTCCGCTGCGCCGTAGCCGGCGAAATGCTTCACACAGGCGAGCACGCGGTCGGTGGCACCGGGCTGCGTGCCCTGGAATCCCCGAACCTGTGCTCGCGCCATTGCCGCTCCCAGATACGGATCCTCACCCGCTCCCTCCACCATGCGTCCCCAGCGGGCATCGCGCGCAATATCCACCATGGGTGCGAATGTCCATTGAATCCCGGCAGCGCGGGCTTCGCGGGCAGCAATGGTTTGCGCAGCCTCAACCATTTTCGGATCCCACGAGGATGCCATTCCAATCGGCGCGGGGAAAATTGTGTGGTAGCCGTGGATAACGTCCAGCCCGAACAGGATAGGAATATGGAGTCGCGATTGGTCCACGGCGAGATGTTGCCAGCGATTGATTTCGTGAGAATCAGGAATCCACAGCACAGATCCCGCTCCGTACTTGCGAGCGACGTCTTCGGGTGACTCGTTGGTCTCCGGAAAGCCGGGAATCTTGATTCCTGGCAGCTGGGATAGTTGCGCAATTTTCTCCCGCAGGGTCATCTGCTTAAGCAGGTCCTGTGCATTGGGCTGCTTCTCCGCGGATACGGTGGGAAGGCCAAACAACGTCAGAACTGCAAGGACGACCGACTGCGAGACTACGAAGAACTGGGACCTGCGAAACGTACAGGGGCTCATTTCGCTCTCCTGGAATGTGATCGCTCGCGGATTCTCAAGTCCGCCGGGCCGGCTCTGTTTTGGCCGCTACGAGTCTACTGGAATATTCCTAAAATTGTGATTTTTGTGTGGAAGTAATTCGTTTTAGCGACGCGCAGTGGTGGGCCGCAAATCCGCGAGTTTGTCGTGATGCGACGCTGCCTGGTAGCGGGCGATCCCCTTGTAGAGAGCTTCCGCAATCTGCTGGCGATAAGATTCGCTCTGCAGGTTGTGTTCGTCGGCGGGGCTGCTTACGAAGGAAATTTCCGTGAGAATCGCCGGCATGGTGGTGCCGGTCAGAACCAGGAACTGAGAGGGCTTGACGCCGCGATCGCGAATGCCGGAATTGTTTGCGGCCAGAGTCGCATAGAGCGAGCGCTGAATGCTGGCCGCGAGGCGCCGCGATTCGTCAACTTTTTCGTGCAGCTCTCCGGAAGAAAGAGCAACGGGAGTGAGCGGCGGAATGCTCGCGCTTTCTTTCTTCTCCAATTCCCGCGATCCTGGAGCCACAAACGAGTTGGTGTAGTAGGTTTCCACTCCGCGCGCGGAAGCCGAGCTGCTGTAATTCGCATGCACCGAGACAAACAGGTCGACCTGCGCCTGGTTCGCAAAATTCGCGCGCTCGTCGAGAGGGAGATAGTCGTCCGAAGTGCGCGTGAAGATGACTTCCGATCCCAGGCGCGCCTGCAGCAGCTTGCCGAGGCGCCGCGTCACGTCGAGAACCAGGTCCTTTTCGAGCAGGCCCTTGCGTCCGACGGTGCCGAGGTCCCAGCCGCCGTGTCCGGCGTCAAGCGCGATACGGAACTTGCCGGTCTTGGCGCGCAGTTGTTCGTCTTCCGGTTTCATGCTCAGCGAAGACAGTACTTTGGGTGATGGCACGGGGTGCGGGGTCACGCTGGGACGGCTGGCAGCCAACGCGCGGTCAGTCTGGCGCAGTTCAACGACCATCCGGTTCGGATTCGATTCCATGCTGACCGAGAAGTTTGATCCGTCGCGTGTGTCGAGCACCACGCGTGTCACGCCGGGGACTGGTTGCGCGACACGCACACGAGTCAGGGAAACGTCGCCCACATCGATGGTCTTGCCATCGAGGCCCGATGCCAGCGCGGTGTCATGCAGGTCAAAGTAAATACGCTCGGGCGACATCAGGCGATGTACTTCGTATGGCGCCTGGTCCTGCATGTCGATGACAACCGTGCTTCCCATTGGCGTGGACCAGTGGCGGATGCCGGTTATCCTGGGAAAAAGCGCGGCGGACTTGTTTTCGGATAACGACGGAAGCGCCTGTGTGTCGGTTGACACCTTCATGGGGTCCATCAGGTGATCCGAGATCGGAGCAGTGGTCACCTGCGCCGGAGCTCTCGGAACGGCGGCTGGCGGTACACTCAAACCGTTTGCCGATTGCCGGTCGCGATTGCGCATCCCAAACCACACGCCGCCGGAGAACAGAGCGGCGACGGCGAGCAACACCAGGACCACGCTCAGTCCGGGATTGGGCGCGCGGGACGTGGCGAGGTTTGGCAGAAACATTGGCGCAGGCAGTAGCTCTGCGGCAGAGCTCGATGCTTCGGGGGTTAATTCTGGAGTGAGGAAATCTTCCGATTCTGCGCGGCGATTATTCCATCTGGCGATTTCTGTATTGGCAACGGAGACGCGAGCATCAGGCCGTGGCTGTGAGAACGTGATCTCATTCGCGATCTTAGTATCCGCCACCGGCTCGACAGCTGCGGTCTTAGTCACCAGCACTTCATCCACCACACCGGAAAGCCAATTCAACCTACGATCCTGATCCTCAGGCCGGAGAGCGGACAGAACCAGTTCGCCGAGAAGATCGAAACACCGAACGTCATCGTCGCTGAAAGCGTAAGGAATATTGGAAAACGCCTGCAGCACTCCCAGCCGCGCGCTTCGGCCGCGCAAGGGAATCAAAACGGTGGCGCGCGCCTCGATCTGGCGGGAGAGGTCGAGGTCGACGCGAGCATCCACGTCGCAGTCGTCACAACGCAGGATGCGGCCGGAATCGAGGCAGTCCTGAAGAAATTCGGAGTCAGCCGGCAGTTTCGTTCCACGATCTCCAACCAGCGAACCCGCGGCTGCGCGGCACAACAACGACGATCCTTCTTCCAGCGCAATCAGAAATGCGTCAGCTGGCGTGAGAGCCAACGCCCGGTCGCAAATCAGTTGCAACACTTCATCGAGCACGAACCGTTCGGTCTGAAATAAATCCAGATCCGAGGCCGAGGCGGTGCCTTCGGCGCGGCGCGTACGAATCCGTTCGTGGAGATCGGAGTAGGCGAGCAGAGCGCCCAGCGATTCCTGCCGCGTCAGGGATTCAAGCACACGATTCCCCTCTTGCAGCGGGAAGGCCGACTCAGCGCCGTGAGGCGGCGACAGGTCAACGCGGGTTGGATTCGCACTCATTGCGGGAGTGGCGCGCCAATCGTGGACGACCTGCTAATGGTATTTTCAGGTCAGCCGGGAGTCCAATTAGTTGGTTGATACCCGTGGTTCGTCCTGGCCCGGACCACGTTCCTTACTCTAAGGGTAATGTCCTCCTGCACATAGCGCAATGTCCGATGGTACAGGGTGAGACTAGACTTTCGTGCCATGCCATTTGCGCTGAGGCAGATTTCGTCCTATGCTCACTTACAGGAAGCAGGAGTTCTGTGGGCGACCCTATCGAGCAGGAAGTACAGCGGGAAGTAGAGCAGGAAGTACCGCAAGAAAGCTCCGGAAAATCGAAGCGATCCAACTGGTTGTGGCCCGCCGGGGCGGTGGCGACCGGGCTGGCAGGAGCAGCTTTGCTTCTATTGCGCGGCTGCTGGCATCGCCGGATGAGCTGGCCGGTGCGCGCCGAAGGCCAGTCGTATCAGGTTTGCCTGGGCTGCGGCGTCAAACGCTTGTTTGACGAGCAGAACTTCCGGTCGTATGGGCCGTTCCACAACGATCTCAACGAGTTGATCGCATGGGAGAGGTCACGGAGGACAGATTCGGTCGCCATCCCCGAAGTTGAACCACTCGAAGCCGAACCAGACGAGCGGCGGCGGCCAGCTTCGTAAGACCGCTATACGCCTGCTCGGACTTCGCTCTTGTACCACTCCACCGTCCTGCGCAGTCCTTCCTCGAAAGTCACTAGGGGTTTGTAGCCGAGGTGTTTTTGCGCCAGCGAGATGTCGGCGAGTGAATGCTTGATGTCGCCGCCGCGTTCCGGGCCATACTTCAACGTCCCCTTGTAGCCGGTCAGTGGTTTCAGCAGTTCAAAGGTTTGGTTGAGCGTGGCGCGCTTTCCCGTGGCAACGTTGAATACGCGTCCAGCACACTCCGCGGCAGGCGCGGAGCAGGCCAGCAAGTTCGCTGAGACGGCGTTGTCGATGTAGTTGAAATCCCGGCTCTGTTCGCCGTCGCCAAAAACCACGGGCTGCTCGCCGCTGAGCATTTGCAGACTGAACTTGGCCAGCACACCGGAATACGGTGACGATGGGTCCTGGCGCGGTCCAAAGATATTGAAGTAGCGAAGGCAGACGGTTTCCAGGCCATAGCAACGGAAAAACGAAATCATGTAGTGCTCGCTGGCCAGCTTGGCTACAGCGTAAGGCGAGATCGGGTTAGGTGTCATCGCTTCGTGTTTCGGGAGCGTGGGAGTATCGCCATACGCGGATGAGGAGGCGGCATAGACGACGCGCTTCACGTTCGCGTCACGGGCGGCTACCAGAACGTTGACGGTGCCGTCTACGTTGGCGCGGTTGCTGCCGAGAGGGTCGACCACCGACTTGGGGACCGACGGGACCGCTGCTTCGTGGAAAATGTAGTCGATTCCTTTGCAGGCTTCGTGGACGGCGTCTAGGTCGAGAATGTCGATCTGCCGGAAATCGACGTGTTTCAGAACGTCGCTGAGATTTTCACGCCGGCCGGTAGAGAGATTGTCGATGCCCCGAACTTCGTCGCCGCGATCCAGGAGCGCACGCACCAGGGATGATCCGATGAAGCCGGCGGCGCCGGTCACAAGATATCTAGCCATATGCTTTTATGATAGCGGATGACTTGTACGACGCAGGCAGAAGTGACCCAAAATTATCACTGGAGTAACGCAGGGCGCGGTCTGTCAGGTTCGCAGGCAGCGTTCGGCGATGCGGAGAAATTCCTCGCGCGATAGAGCGCCATTTTTTTCGAAGAAGCGGCGAATTTCGTTGAGCAAAGAAATGGGTTCGGCAGAGGCTACCGCTTCTGCGGCGCTCTTTTCGCGGCTGACCAGCGGGTTTGGAACCGTGGTGGCGGAGGCGAGGGTGGCGAGCAATTTTTCCAGAATTAGTCTTTGCTCGGGATCGACATCCCTCAGCAGAATTCCCATGCCGAGGAATGGATAGGAGATACGGACGACCCCGTGAGCGCGAAGGCGAAATCCCAGGGTGTCCAGTATCAGATCGACTTTGGTGTCGACCGGAAAGGTCGTGCTCATCTCGACGTAGCATCCGCGCAGGCTGATGTCGGTCAGAGTGCCCCACATCCGGACCCCGCTGCCTTCCTGCGTCAACTCGGCGCTTCCGGCACACTTGTAGCGGGGACTTCGGCGGCGTTCTTTCTTGGGAGCGGCACTACAGCTGAGTTCAGACGCCGGAGCCGTAGTCGTCGAGGCATTGTCCGCTTCCGTCTGTTGCTTCAGGCGTCGAAGGTAATTGACGCTGTTGTCGGACGGAGCGGGGTCGGGGGTAAATCCAGACCGGCCGGCAAAAAGGTTAGGGTCCACGGCGAAACAGCCTCCAGGCAATACTCTCCCGTGCGCTTATCGGCTGAATCGCGAGGCGACTTTAGAGTGCTGGCACGTTCGACATGGAATTCCGGATGGCCTCCCAGAGGTCATCTTTGCCGCGGCCAGTCTTCGCGGAGAAGGGAAGGATGGTCGATCCGGCATAGTGTGTGCCCAGAGTCTTCAAAGCGCGGGGAAGTTCATTGCCGGAGAGCCGGTCACATTTAGTCGCGACCACAATATGGGGGCGCTGGGCCGTCTTGAGAAATTCGATCAGCTGACGGTCACTGTCCTGGGGCGGGATGTTCGAGTCCACCAGCGCCAGGCAGAGCGTAAGGGTGGAACGCTGGTGCAGGTACGGGTCGACGAAGCGGGCCCAGTCCTGCGAGATTTCACGGGATACTTTGGCATAGCCGTATCCGGGGAGGTCAGCGAACAGCATCTCCGGTTTGGGCTGGCCGGCACGGCGGACCTCGAAGAAATTGATGCTGCGGGTGCGTCCGGGAGTGTTGCTGGTGCGCGCCAGCTTTGTGCCGAGGAGCGCATTGATGACGCTCGATTTGCCGACATTCGAACGGCCCAGGAAGGCGATTTCGGGCAGCGACGGAGGAGGGAAGTGCGCGGCGTCAGACGCCGAGAGCAGGAATCGGGAGAGGATTCGCATGAGTTGACGTTCTGGTTAGTATCTTGGCAGTTCTGGGAGGAGATGCGCAAGTCGAGGGGGCTTCGCAACCGCTTCTTGCAGTATGTGCTGGTCGTCGCGAGCCGGGAACCAACGACAAAATGTCCCGAGCCAGATGCCCACAGCGCATCAAAGAGATCAGTGGGCCAATCCTGATTCGTTGGCTGCTTTACTACATGGTAATAGTACATTTCCAGTTAGCGAGTTTTGTTGAGGGTTTGCTCTCTGTAGAACCGTGAACAGGACCACGGAAAATAGACTATTCAGGTGAGATCCGAAGACTCCATGCACAAGGGATTTCCAGCTAAGGATCCGAATCACCGGCCCTCAGCCAACGCCGGACCTCGCTTTGCCAGGGCCATTTTGGGATTAGCGATCTCCCTCCCGACGCTGCTCTTTCCGTCGCATTTGTGGTCGCAGATGGAAATCGGAAGGCTGTCCGGAACCGTGAACGATTCGAGTGGCGCGAGGGTTTCGCAGGCGCAGATCTCGCTGAACAGTCCTCTTTCCGGCCGACAAGCCCAGACTCTCACCGATGACCAGGGGCAATTCCAATTTGAGGACGTGCCGTATGGTTTTTATGTTATTCGGGTTTCTGCCAGCGGGTTTGCTTCCTACGCGACAACGGTTGAGGTCCGCTCCAACGTTGCAGTTCAGCTATCTGTGAAGCTGGCAGTAGCAAGGGCTGCGGATGAAGTCACGGTACAAGAGACCGATGTCCTTCAGCATGAGAATCCCCGTACCGAGGTCGTGATTGACGAAAACTATATCAAGCTGGCGCCTGGGGTCGTGCGGCGGGATCAACTTCAGGCCCTGATCTCGACCACGCCGGGGTGGAACACCGAAAATGACGGCCTGATGCATATCCGCGGCGTGGATGACGGCACACTCTTCGTGGTGGGCGGAGTCCCCACGCCGGATCGGATGGACGGTTTGTTTGCCGGCTCATTCAATACCGATGCGATCACGTCGCTGGACGTCATCACCGGCAATATCCCCGCCGAATTTGGCGACCGGTCGGGAGCCGTCGTCATCGTGCAGCCCAAGTCCGGCATCGACACGCCGCTCGGTGGAACGCTCTCGCTGGGCGAGGGCAGTTTTGATTCACGGGACTTGTCTTCCACCCTTGGTGGCGGCACTCGAACATGGGGCTTCTTTTTCGCCGGGTCGGGGCACGAATCTGACCGGTTTCTGGATCCGGTCGATCCGCGAAACTTCAACAATGGCGGAGGGGATGTGTCCGTGGATCTGAGCTTCGACTGGCACGTCACCGAGAAGGACATCATTCGCCTGGTGGGATCAGTGCAGGGTGCAGATTTTCGCGTACCGAACAATGTGGAGCAGCAAGATGCCGGCCAGCGTCAACGTCAGCAGTTTCGGCACGATCATGAATCGATTTCCTGGCAGCACACGTGGTCTGCGAACACTCTCACAGACATCTCTTATTTCCGTAATTTCTTCCGGTCCGAGCTTTTCGGCAGCCCGTTCGATACGCCCCTGACTGCGGGACAAAACCGGCACCACACGCGACAGGGCGTGCTGGCCAGCATCACGCACACCACCCACGGTCACAATCTTAAGGCTGGAGTATCGGCTTCCAGCGTCTCCATTGGGGAGTTCTTTGGATTTGCCATCACCGACCCGGTTGCCGCCGCCGCGGCTGGGATCAGCGAAAAGGCATTGGCATTTACTCCAGAGAATCCCTTTCGCTTCTCCAACCACGTGACCCGCGGAACGCAGGGGATCTACGCGCAGGACGATTTCTCGCCTTGCAGCAACCTCACCATCAGCGCGGGCGTGCGCTACGACCATTCCGATCTGCTGGTTTCAGGACAACAGGTGAGCCCACGAATCGGCGCGGTTTACTATGTGCCCAAAACGAAGACGGCTTTGCGAGTTTCGTTCAATCGTCTTTACATGCCGCCGCAGGTAGAGAACCTGTTGATTGCCAGTTCCGAACAAGCCCGCGCGCTTTCACCTTTTACGGATTCCGGCGGGGGCGCTGATATCCATCCGGAGACGCTTTCTTCGTGGGAAGTCGGTTTCTCGCAGGAACTGCCGAAATCCCTGCGACTGAATGTCGCGTACTGGTGGCGTCAATTCCGGAATATCGACGATCCAAATGTTCTGCTGGCGACAACGATCATCTTTCCCAATAGCGTGGCCCGTGCTGAGGCCGACGGCCTTGATATTCGTCTCGACGTTGCCTTGCGAAAAGGCTTTTCCGCTTACTTTTCGTATTCCAACAACAAGATCGTAGAAATCGGTCCTCTCAACGGTGGCCTGTTCCTGACCGATGACTTTGTCGCGATAGGGCCTGGCACCCGCTTCACGCCTGACCACGACCAGCGCAACGTCGCGTCGTTCGCGCTGACCTACATGGCACGCCGGCATGGAATGTGGTCTTCGTTCTCGGGCAGGTTTGAGAGTGGAGTTCCTCTCCAGCTTCCCAATCTCGATCCCGAGCAGTTGCGTGGTCTTCCTGGAGCGGAGTTGGTTAACTTCGATACCGGGCGGGTGAAACCATGGTTCGTTTTCGGATGGTCGGGCGGGATGGACCTGGTCCGAAAAGATCGGGTGGCCCTTGCGGCTCAGGTCGATGTCCAGAACCTGGCGGACCGCGCCTTCGCATTCAACTGGGGGAATCCATTTTCAGGCACCCATTTTGGATATCCGCGGCTCATCGCAGGGAGTTTGAAGTTTTCCTTCAACAGGTGAGTGGTTGCGCGAGGGAATGCGGAAAAATCGGTGAAGCTGCGCATCCTCTAAACAGTCTGCTGAAAACGTCCGCGGCTCGTACCTCGGGGCCTGAAGCCCAAATCAAAACCAAGGCTTGACCGCAGCGGTGAACCGTTGCGCCACCCAAAGGCAAGTTTTCAGCAGACCCTAGAGGCCGAGAGGCCTTTTATTCTCGACTTCCACGTCCTTGATCGGATGCGTCCGATACCACAGCGTGAGTCCGCCCGCGATCGCCAGCCCGATGAGAACGCTGATTCCGAAGAACAGGCGATAGGCTGGAAATTCGATCAGCAGGAGAACCACGACCGCGACTGCCACGAGGAGGCCGGTCGTCCCTTTGAGCCGGATAACCATAGAGATATTTTAACGCGAGGTGGGAAACAAAGAAAAACCGAGCAACGCCAGCGCTGCCCGGTTGAAGTAGCTGTCAGCCTACTGTCGCGCGGTTGGTATGTCTCCCGCAGCGGGCGGTGGAGTGATCGAGGCAATCGTCCCCGTCTCGGTGGATATCTGCG
>DATMNN010000082.1:0-2208 GCA_035569025.1 Terriglobales bacterium | reverse complement strand
TGGACGGAATCGGACCTCTTCGACCGAAATGAATCTACAAAATCTCACAGACTCCTCGCAAAGTCCTACAGTCTTTAGGAACTCACAACCCTACTTCTCAGCGTCGCGAACATGGTCGCGAAGGACAACAACGTTATTGCGTGTGAACACACTAATGTCAAGCTTCCGCAATTGAACTAACTCGTGCGCGCGGAGCAAACGCGAACGGCGCCCAATGTAGCGATTCTTGCATGGCAACTTGCGATGTTTCGCCGGTATCGATGCGGAGTTCAGGCGCCGATGGACGATCGCAGGGCACTGGCGATGGATTGCGAAAAACGTTGGACGTCGGCGTCGTGTTCCGCCTCGACCATAACGCGGGCGAGCGGCTCGGTGCCGGAGTAGCGAAGAACGACGCGCCCATTCTCCCCGAGCGTGGATTGCGCTTCCGCCAAGGCGCGGGCAACTTCCGGGAGCGACTCGAGGGGTGGCTTGGATTTAACTCTCACGTTGACGATGACCTGCGGGTAGTCTTTCAGACCCTGAACGAGCGCTTCCAGCGAGCCGTGCGCGGAAACCAGGGAAGCCATTTTGACCGCGGTGAGGAGGCCATCGCCGGCTGGGCTATCGTCGAGGAAAATGATGTGGCCAGACTGCTCGCCACCGAGATTGTCGCCCGACTTGAGCATTTCCTCGAGGACATAGCGATCGCCGACGGCAGCGCGAGCGAGCGCAATCCCTTCGCGATCCAGTACGCGTTCCAGGCCAAGATTGGACATGGAAGTGGCCACAACGCGCTGGCTCTTCAGCGCATTTCGCGATTTCAGGTGACGCGCCACGGCCAGAAGAACGCCATCACCATTGACGATGCGTCCGCTGCCGCAGACGAACAGCGCGCGGTCAGCGTCGCCATCGAACGCCACGCCGAGCAAAGCCTTTTCGGCCAGCACGCGTTTCAGCAAACCGTCAAGATAAAGGGAACCGCAACCGGCGTTGATGTTGCGTCCGTCGGGATTCACCCCCATGGGAATGACGTCCGCACCCAAACTTTGAAACAGTTCTGGGCCCAGCTGGTAGGCGGCGCCGTTGGCGCAATCAAGAACCATGCGAAAGCCTTCGAATCTGGCGTCAGGAATGACGCGGCTTTGCAGGAATTGCAGATACTCGACATGCAGCGCGTGATTGGCAACTAGAGTGGGCAAGGAAGTGGGCGTCGGCTCACCGCGCAAGCGCAGAATTTCCGCTTCGAGCCTCTCTTCGACCGCATCCGGGAATTTCATTCCGGCATGGGAAAAAAGCTTTACCCCATTGTCGTGATAGGGATTATGGGAAGCAGAGATGACTACCCCGGCTTGAAAGTCATTCTCGCGGACCAGGCAGGCAATTCCCGGCGTGGTGATGATACCGGCAAATTCAGAGCTGGCTCCGGACTTCTCGAGACCCGCGGCAAGCAGCGCGGCGATATGCGGGCCAGATTCGCGCGTATCCATGCCGATGAGGGCGTGGGCGGAGCCGAGGTCGTGTTGCAGATAAGCGCCCAGAGCGCGCCCAATGGCGTAGAGTGTCGAATCGTCGAGAGGCGGCGTGCCGGGAACGCCACGAACACCGTCGGTGCCAAAAAGTTCTTTAGCCATAATTAGACCAGGTCGCGGCGGGGAACTGACCTGGTCAAAGTCTAGCACAAGGGTCGCAGAGTACTTTGTCAATTCAGGAAGGGGATGACAGAAAAGCGATTTCCCACTGCCGAAACACGCGAGGTATTAATCTTGCGTGGCATTGGCCACGAGACGAGCGACGCGATTTCCGAGGAGTATGCTACCGTGAAGGAACAAGAGGTGTACGGTGTCCTCGACGGAAACGCCAACGATCTTTCGGATTTATGGCCCGACGTTCAGCCTGCGAATTCTGGCGGCGGCCATCATTCTGCTGTTCCTTTACTACGCCCAGGGCGTGGTGGTTACCCTGCTTACGTCGGTGCTGCTGGCCTATTTTCTGGATCCGGCGGTGGAGTTTCTGGAGCGCTTCCGCGTGCCGCGACCAATCGGGGCGCTGGTCATGGTGCTGATCCTGATTATGGTGCTGATCGCAGTCATCTACGGGCTATGGACGCGCACCTCGGACTTCGCGCAAAGTTGGCCAACCTATCGTGGCATCCTGCGCGATGCAACTTTGGACGTCCAACAGAAAATCCGGAACGTTGAGGGGAGCGTTTCCGATCTCACGACAACC
>DATMNN010000081.1:0-32880 GCA_035569025.1 Terriglobales bacterium | reverse complement strand
CGTAGATCATCCACGAGAAGCCGAGCGGCGTGTATTGGAACTTGAACATCTTGGTGAAGCCGCCGAGCAGGCGCTTCTCCATGCCGTCGTCTTTCTCTTTGAGATAGTCGTTGCGGTCGATGGAGTCGCTTAGATCCATTCGCCCCAGGAAATAGCGGTCGTCGCTGGGCACGGGGCCGAGCGCCGAGTCCTGCGTGAGGTTCTGCACGTAGGTCTCGACCACGGGCGTGCGCGGCGCCATCATTTTGATGAGGCCCTTCTCGCGCTCAATGAAGCGATCGACCACCTGGTCCATGGTGGTCGGCGCAGCCACCGCCGGCGGCGGCGTGGGAGTGGAAGTGACCACCGGGCCGGCCGAGGCGGGCTGTTGCGATGCCGGTCCCGATTGCGGTGCCACGGAAGCGGGCTGCTGGGCGTCGGGTGCGGGGGCCGATTGTTGTGCCGCTGCCGTCATCGTTGCTGTCATTGCTACGACCAGCAGGGCAAGAACCATCCATTTCGAGTTACGCATGACTCTCATCTCCAAAAAGTCTCAGTACGCTAACGCAAACACGACGTGTACAACGGCCGTGGAGTCCACGGGTTGTCCGGTTCGCATCGCCGGCTTAAAACGCATTTTGTTTGCGGCTGCGATGGCGTTCTCATCGAGCCCGTGGCCCAGACCCCGGACCACCCGGTTCACATGCAACTGTCCATTAGCACCAAACATCACTTCGAGCAGCACTTCACCTTCCAGCTTCAGAGCACGAGCCTCTTCCGTATAAACAGGATTCGGCTTGAACAAAATCTCCACCGAAGTGGTCGCAGGACCGGTGTCGAGGGTGCGTTGGCTGCCAGGCTTGATCTGCGCGACTTCCTGCGCGCCAAATCCTGATGTCTGCACGCCCTTGCCACTGCTACGGCCATCCCCTTTTCCCGGAGTGGCAATCCCATTCCCGAAATCGGCACTCGCCACCGTTCCCTTGATTCCTTTTGCGCCGCCCGTGCCGTTCCCGTTTCCAGCTCCAACCGGCATATCGAACCCACCAGCCGCAGCCGCGACCAGTCGGGCGTTGGCCTTGCTGTTATCACTCGGCTTCAATCCATTCGGATCGCCGAATCCACCGGTCTGCACTTTCTGAATCGGAGCATTGACCGTAGGCACCTGCGAGCTTCCGGAAAAGTCACCGGTATGAATCAGGACAGGGCGCGCTCCACCCGGAATCGGCTTGAGCACAGCCGGTGCGAAATTGTTTAGTGCCACTTTGGGAACTTCCACTTCCTGCACATGAGGTTTCGGTGCGCGGATTTCCTTTGGCACAATCAGCTTCGGAGTTTCAAATACGGGTTCCGGTTTGGGCAGCAGCTTCGCGTGGACAGGCAGCGGTTTCGGCGGCGGTGGGGGCTCAGGCCGCAGCGAAGGACGCGGAATCAATTCCGTTACATGAAAATTCAAATTGGACTTCAGCTCTTCCGGCATCAGCACATTGACCAGCAGCAACAGCAAAATGAAGGCACACAACATGCCATAGCTGGTGGCGAAGGTCCGCCAGTTCCATTTTTTCTCGGGCAAAAGGCCGAGCTGAAATCCACCGTTCTGCGTAGGCATGCCTTAACTCCAAAATTGGGGGCCCAGGCTGGGGAGAGCGCTTGGGGTTGGAGTCTCAACAGTAGGGAATAATCGGCCATGGGTAAACGTGTCGCATGCGCCTGTCCTTTGGTAACCGACTGGTGGGCGGATTTTTACTTGTTGGTAACTTGCTTCTGGCGGGCGAAGAAGAGAAAGACTGGAATTCCCGCCAGAATCGCGACCAATCCGTAGGCGGAAATGGGCAGGTTGTCGCGGAAAGTGAAGTAAAGCAGCAGGGCTGAGGCGCACACAAACAGCAGCGAGACCACGGGATATCCCCACACATGGTAGGGCCGATCCGCGTTCGGGTCACGATGGCGGAAGACGAAGACCGTACTCCCCGCGATCATATAAAAGAGCCACTCCGCAAAGATCGCGAGCGAGAAAAACTTCCGAAAGCTTGTCCCGACCAAAAGGAGGAGAACGATCGCCAACACGCCCTGAACAATGATCGCGACCGACGGTGTTCGAAAACGAGGATGGACATCCGCCATCGATCTAAAGAAATAACCGTCGCGCGCCATGGCAAATGGCACGCGGGCACCGCTCATGATGGTGCCGTTGAGGGTGACCAGCATCGACACGGCCATCGCAGCGGACACCAGGCCCGCGCCCGTGCGTCCCAGGACGAGCGCGACCGCGTCCGAAGCCGGTCGCTCTGATCCCGCCACTGCCGCCCCGGGCAACACATACTGCACTGCGGCATTGACGAGCACATAGAGCAATCCGACTGTCGCCACGCCCCAGATCAGAGCCAGCGGAACATTGCGCTGCGGATCGCGAATTTCTCCCGCAACCATATTCAGATCGTTCCATCCGTCATAGGCCCACAAAGCGGCCACCAGCGCAGTGAAGAATCCTGCAACGCCGCCTTTGGCACCGATGAACTCAGTCGCAAAATTCGACCAGGAACCGCCGCTGTACGAGAACCCGATGGCCACAATCCCGAGAATGGTCGCTACTTTGAGCAGCGTGAAAATGAACTGAAACTCTCCTGCTTTGCGCACGCCGATATAGTTCAGCCAGGAAATCAGGATCGTTGCCGCAATAGCGACTAGCTGTCCGTAGGTGATCGCTAATGGATGCGTCACGAACGGATGGGAGAAAAATGCAAACACTGGAAACGATCCAAGAATCCGGACGAGCCCGGTGGTGATAGTAGCGATCGATGCCGGCTTTGCAATCAGAAACCAGGTCCAGGCGTAGAGAAATCCCAGCATTGGACCATACGCGTCGCGAACGTAAACATACTCTCCGCCCGCCTGCGGCTTCATGGCGCCTAGTTCGGCATAGGTGAGCGCCCCAAAAAACGACAGTACGCCTCCGACCATCCACGCCAGATAGACCAGTCGCGCCGAACCCACCGCCTGCATCATCTCCGCCGGTACAAGAAAGATGCCGCTGCCGATGATTGTGCCAACGACGACAGCTCCGGCATGGGAGAGTCCGAGGTCGCGGGCGAGTTCGGGGCGTTGAGTTGAGGGCATGATGGGTGCTGGCGAAAAGATTCTAACCGCAGAGCGCGCTGAGGTCGCCGAGAAATGCGAGAAGAGGTCTCTTTACTTCCTCTGCGTACTCCCCGTTCTCTGGGGTTCAAGCTCTTGATGCAACTTTCCAGACCAAACTGGCCGTGTATCCTACCGCGAACGTTACGATCGTCCCCACAGCCACCCACCACGTAAATGGAACATGGGACCAACGCCAGAGATAGATCTCTGTGAAGAATCCGCAGATCATCCCAAATATCGCGCCATTCTGGTTGGCGCGTTTCGTGAGGACTCCCAGCAGGAACACTCCCAGCATCGCCCCGTATGCAATCGATGCGATCTGCAATCCTACTTCGACCACGCGTCCCACGCGGTGCAGAGCAATCACCGCCAGCCCAAACAACACCAGAGCCCATGCGACTGTACTGATGCGCGACAACCGCAGCCTCTTTTGTTCCTCCAACTCCGGACGAAATCGCAGGTACAAATCCATCGTCGAACTCGACGAAAGGGAATTGAGAGCTGCGCTCAAGTTCGACATTGCAGCCGCCAGAATAGCCGCGATCAATAGCCCTGCAATCCCGCGGGGCATGTGGCTGACGATAAAAGTCGGATAAATCCGGTCGGCTTTGCCGAAAATAGCCGATGGCGCCTGGTAGTAAACAAACAGCATCACACCGACCAGCAGAAACAATGCAAACTGAAAAAACACCGCAATGCCGCTCGACAGAAGCGCCAGAGTCGATTGCTTTTGATTTCGCGCTGCCAGCAGTCGCTGCACGATCAGTTGATCCGTTCCATGACTGGCAGTCGTTAGAAACGCACCACCGATAATCCCTGCCCACAACGTGTAGGGCTTTGCCAGATTGAAGTAAGGAAATTGCTGGACCATCGGTGTGTCGACAACTTGAAATTTGTGAAGCTGGCCCGCGATTTCCTGTACAGAGCTCCAGCCTCCCGGAACCAGATGAAGGATGGTGACGAGCCCAACCAGCGTTCCGCCGACATAAATAAAGGTCTGGATGACGTCGGTCCAGATTACAGCCGCCAGTCCGCCTTCGAATGTATAGATCAGTGTGAGAAGAGTGATGATTGCAATGGAAGCCAGTTCGCCGGTGCCCAGCGCAATCGAAACCACGATCGACACCGCATAGACACGCACGCCTTCGGCCGCCGCCCGCGTGAGCAGAAACAGAACTGATGTCACTGTCCGCAGGCGTGGTCCAAAGCGGCGTTCGATCAGTTGATACGCGGTGTAGAGGTCGCCCCGAAAGTAATGCGGCAAGAGGACATAACTAATGATGATGCGGCCCACTATATACCCCATCGCCAACTGCAGAAACGTCAGATTGGAATCGTAAGCAATGCCAGGAACACCAATGATCGTGAGCGTACTGGTCTCCGCCGCAACGATGGAAAGTGAAATCGCCCACCACGGAATATTGCGGTCTGCAAGAAAGTAATCTCGCATCGACCTCTGGCGCTTGCGAAAGCGCAGGCCAAACAATGTGATCCCCGCCAGATAGACAGCGATGATCGCGAGATCAAGCGAACTCAATCGCAAAGACAGTCCCTTCCGCCAACCGGTGCTACTGCGTAGAGACGCAGCTTGCCGCATCTCTCTGTTCGCAGCATTGTACAGGTGATGTCGGAATGAACCTCTGTCCGGAAATCGATCTTCGCTTGTCTGCCTGTGATAGAACTAGCGCGTGGCTTATTACCTCGGCATTGATGGCGGTGGGACCAAGACGCGCTGCGCTCTCGGCGACGAAACGAAAACGCTGGCGACCGCGGTCACCGGGGGCAGCAATGTCATTCGTCTGGGAGAAGCCACGGCCCGCGAATCACTGCACGCTTCGGTGCTGGAAGCATGCGCAACCGCCAAGGTCAGGCCGGACCAGATCCATCGTGTCTGCATTGGAGCCGCCGGAGCCGCGCGGCCAGAGATCGCGAGCAAGATCAAGAACATTCTGGCTGAAGTCACGCCCGCCGCAATCGAAGTGGTCGGCGACATGGTGATTGCATTGGAAGCCGCATTCGGCACCGGTCCCGGAGTGATTGTCGTTGCCGGTACCGGGTCCATCGTCTATGGGCGCGACGCCAGTGGGCGCACCGCTCGCGCCGGCGGATGGGGTTTCGCCATTTCCGACGAGGGTTCCGGACACTGGATCGGAAAACAGGCTGTCTCAGCGATCTTGCGAGCGCGGGACTCGGGTCAGGAAACCGCTCTCGCATCCCTGATCCTTCAGGCATGGAGTCTGCATGACCTCGTGGACCTGGTGGAAGCCGCGAACGCGACGCCTCCTCCTGACTTTCCGCGGCTTTTTCCGGTGGTCATGAAAGCGGCTGCCGAACGCGATTCCATGGCCCGCGGCCTGTTGGCGGACGCCGGCTCTCAACTGGCTGGCCTAACGGCCAAGGTCGTCACCGGGCTAATGCCCAACTCGCCCCATGCCCCAGTAGCCATGACGGGGAGTGTCTTTCGTCAGTCTGCGGAAGTGCGCCAGGTTTTCTACAATTGTCTCCATGCAAGGTTTCCCGGCATCGTGGTTCGGAACGAGTTAGTGGAGCCGGTTGACGGGGCGCTGGCTCTGGCGCGCAGGGCGGGGAAGTCCAAGGCTGGTTGAACTCAATGCTTCGGGAAAACGAAAACTCGAAAGCCGCCCCAACTCCCCCGGCTTCTATCGACACTTTTGTTCACAACATTTCGTCCGACGAACTGCTCCGCGCGGCCGCCAATCCAGCACTCACTGAAGACCTGGCCCTCTCGCTCCTCAGCCGTCCCGATTTGTCCGCGGAAGTTCTGCAAACCCTTTCGAAGAACGGTCACGTTCTCAAGCTGCGGAAAGTGAAGCTCGCGCTGGCCGTGCATCCCCACACGCCGCGGCAAGTTTCGGTGCCGTTGATCCGGCAGTTCTACACCTTTGACTTGATGAATATCGCGCTCACGCCGAGTGTCCCGGCGGATGTGAAGGTCGCCGCCGATGACATCATGGTTTCGCGTTTGAAGACGGTCACCCTCGGGGAGCGTCTGGCACTCGCACGCCGCGGGTCCGGACCAATCGCAGGCGCAATGTTGCTGGATGGCGACGCCCGGGTGATGCAGATCGCGCTGGAAAATGCGCGCCTCACCGAAACGTACGTGGTTCAGGCTGTGTTAAGGCTGGAAGCGAAATCCGTGCTGGTGCAGTCGGTCGCGCATCATGCGAAATGGTCGTACCGGCGCGAAGTCCGCATCGCGTTGTTGCGGACCGAGTATTTATCCCTGGCGCGCGCTCTCGAATTCAGTCATGGCTTGCCCGGGCCGCTCTTGCGCGAAGTCCTAAACAGTTCACGTTTGACGGCAAGGATCAAGGAACAGGTGCTGCGGGAAAATCAGTCGCGTTCTGCGTTTTAAACACGTGCGACCGCGCGATCGAGTGCTACGCAGCCCGCTGCAGCGTCTGTCCGCCCGCTGTACGGAATCCCTTCACCGCGGCGATTGACAGCCAGATGAACACTCCTAACAGAACCAGCTGGGCGACCAGGAAAGGCGGCTCCTGCCCCTTCGGAGCCATCGCATGCAGCGATGGCACTTTCAGGAAGAGCTGTACCACCAGCACAAAGCAGTTCAGATACAGAGCCAGTAACGCCGTCAGTACGTAAGTGCGTCGCCATCCGCCCTCGAGATGAAATGCATGGCGTGCCAGCACAGCGCCTGCCAGCGCCGCTAGAGTGATCGCTCCCACGATGTGCGAAGGCAGCAGATGTTCAACGGGGAAAAAATAGCCAGTGAGACAAGTCAGCAGGGTAGTCAACACGAAAAGCGCAGTCCATTTTTCGACCAGTTTTCCGCCCAACATTCCGTACACAACGACGAGGCCAGATACGATGCCGATCAGACTGAGAGCCGTGTGAAAGACCGTAAAGTTTGCGGTCGTCATACCGAGGATCATGATGTTTCCTCCCGAAACTACGGATGCGAGATAGTACGACGTTGCAGCTGAAAATTCCACCATCCCGGACGAAATCGACTGTAGAGACGCGGGTTGCCGCGCCTTCCCGGCATGGGATGGAATCCGGAGGATTACTTCAGCCGGGCGTACTCCATGGTGGCTTGTTTGAGAATGGGGATGTCGGAATCGCCATCTCTCCAGGCGGTAAAGAAATCCTGATAAGCCGTGCGCGCCTTGGCTGTGTCACCCGACAATGCCAAAGCACGGGCCAAACCGAGCCTGGCCAGGTTCAGGTAAGGACTGAACCCCATAGCGGCTCGATGATCGAGAATCTTCTGGAACTCGGCCACGGCCTTTGGTCCCTGCTTCATCTGTATGTAGGCCCACCCGCGCAAATAAGCGGGAACGCCCCCTTCGATATAGCCAAACTGGTAAGCTTCGGCCGGAGCGAGCAATTCGATAGCCTTGCTGCCATTTCCTTTATGCAATTCGACGCGAGCCCGGATTTGAGGAATATCCGATTTTTGAGTGAAGGTGTTCAGCGGATACTTCTTGTTCAAGTCCGCAGCAACGTTCTCAGCTTTGCCGGTCTCCCCGCACGTCGCCAATGCAAACGCCGCCTGAACTAATCCATCTCGACTCGGCCCCGCAAGAACCGAAGCGGTATTTTTCTTCACCTGATCGCAGACACCGAAATCGGCTTCGAGCGAGGCGAGGTATCCCTCATCGGACGCCTCAAGCTCGGCCAGACTCTGGGCACGTTCCAACTCGGCGGCGCGCGCAATCACTTCCCGTGCCTGCCGCAGCTTCCCCTCACCCAGGAGGGCTTGCGCCTGGACCTTGAGAAAGCGGTACTCCTGGGACTTGCCTTTTGACCAGTCCAGTTCGCGTGCCGCCAGATCCACCTTCCCTATCGTGAGCGCCACAAACAAGGCGCTAAAGTGGTCGGACTCGGCGTCCGGGAACAGTTTCAATCCCTGATCCATGGTTTGCAGGGCCTCGTCGGGGCGCCCCGAAGCGGCGTACGCATAGGCCAGATTAAAGTAACCATTAGACGAATTCGGTTCGAGGCGAAGAGTCTCGCGAGCGGACCCCACAGCCTTTTCGTACTCCCCGATCTGCTGATAACTCACCGACAGATTATTGCTGGGGACGGAATCGTTGGGATAAGTTCGCCCATACAACTGAAGCGTCTCCATTTCTTTTTCGAGTTCGCCGGTGACCGTCTGGTAATAATGCCCGGAGATATAAAATTTTTCCCGCTCGCTGACGCGGTCGCGCAATTCGTACGCTTTCCTGGTGGCCTCGATCGCGGGCTCCAGTTGGCCGGCGTTGGAGTAGATGGTCCCCATCCGCGCGTACACGTACGCAAAGTTAGGGTCGAGTTCCACCGCGTGCTTGTAGAACGGCAGCGACTCCAACTCACGGCCACCCTCGAACTCGGCGTTGGCCAATGCAAAGGCCTTGAGAGCATCGAGGGAAGAAGTGGTCACCTGATCAATCGGAACATCGAACTTCTTTACCGACGCCAGTGACTCACCCAATTTTCCACGCAGTACGGATGCGGCAGAGCCGAGAGCGGTTAACACCTGCTCTTTGCTCGGAGCTTGTGCCTGCTCTTGCGCCAGCGAGTCTCCAGTCTGGCAGTTGATCGCGTTGAGGGTAATGACGTACTGCGATCCAAGACTAGCCACCGATCCCGAAAGCATGGCCTTGCTCCCGGCGCGTACACAAAGGTCGCGTGCCAGGTCGGAAGTCAGACGCTCGTTGGCGGCGCGGCCCATGAAGCCGAGCGTCTCCTGCACTTTCGATGGAGGAATCACACGCAAGAACGGGGACTGTTCCAGATCGACCGCCAGCGCCTGCTTAAGAGTTCCGTCGAATACGGGATCGCCGGTTGTATTGGCGAAATCGGCGAGGACAATTGTGTCTTTCTCTGACAGTTTTGCGGCGGGCTTCGGTTTGAAATAAAACGTGACAGCGGTCACCGCCAGCAAGATTCCGATGGCAGCCGGAACAATGATGCGCCACGGCGACTTCTTCGTTCGCGCGGGGATGCCGGGAAGAGGCGCGCTGGGCGTGGGTGGCCACGAGGCGTGCGGCACCGGACCTGCCGAGACTGGAATCGCCGCCTCCACGCCGGATGGCGAAGCGACAGGAGCGGGATCCTGCGCTACTGCGACTTTTCCTGAACTGGCGGCCACTGCGCGTCCGGACTCCGTATCTCGTTTCAGTCTTTGCAGGTCAGCCCGCAAGTCCGCGGCATGCTGATAACGCAGGTTGCGGTCTTTCTCCAGCGACTTGGTGATGATGGTTTCCAGCTGGGGCGGTAAATCCGGATTCAGACGGACTGGCGAAGTGGGCGACCCGTCGAGGATGGCTTTGAAGATTAACGCCGAAGTATCCCCGCGAAATGGCAGAGTCCCGGTCGCCATCTCGTACAGCACCGCTCCAAACGAAAACAGATCGGTGCGGCCGTCGAGTTCCTTGCCCTTCGCCTGCTCCGGCGACATGTAAGCCACGGTGCCCATGGTCGATCCCGGACTGGTCAGGTGCTGCTCGGGCATCGCCGTCATTTGCGCCGTGACGCCCGCTGCTTCCGCATCACGCCCCGCAGCCGGCGTTAACTTCGCGAGGCCGAAGTCGAGGATCTTGGCGTGCCCGCGCCGCGTCACAAAAATATTCGCCGGCTTGATATCCCGATGGACGATGCCCCCAACGTGCGCTGCATCCAGCGCATCTGCAATCTCGATTGCGAGCGCGAGTAGCGCGTCCATTTCCATCGGACGGCTGCCGATCAAATGCTTGAGGGTTGCTCCATCGAGATACTCCATGACGATGTACGCCTTGCCATCCTCTTCGCCGATGTCGTAGATCGTGCAGATATTGGGATGGTTCAGAGCCGAGGCTGCCTGCGCTTCCCGTTGAAAGCGGCCGAGGGACTGGGGATCGCGGGCGACGTCGTCGGGGAGGAACTTGAGCGCTACGAAGCGGTGCAGGCGAGTGTCTTCAGCCTTGTAGACAACTCCCATGCCTCCGCCACCCAGCTTTTCGACTATGCGGTAATGAGAGATCGTCTGGCCGATCATGGATGGAAAGTAAGGTCAGAGGTCAGATCAAAGAGGTAAAACCGGTTGGTCGTTGGATTGACCTCTATAATCTGACCGTTCACCTCTGACCTTAAAAGACGCTTGAGTCTACCAAAGGATCGCCCAATCACCTACGGTTTTGCCTCGGCGTGCATCAGGCCGACGATCTTCTCGTACATCCGCGATCGCATGGCATAGCGCTCGTGAGCGCTAGTGATGTAGCGCACCTGCATCTCCACGCCCGCCGCCGTGGGCCGCAAATGGATCGCCGGAACCACCGACAGCGCCTGCAATCGATTCTTGGTCGAAGCCTTCCATTCCTGCTCCGCCAACGTTGCGCCCGCTTTGCTCTCGTCCTCCACCATTTTCTGGATTGATTCCACGAGCGGGTAAGGATTCTGCCCCACCGGAATGAGCACTTGCAGTTCGTCCCAGAGCCACTGCCCGGCAGTCGAAAAATTAAAGAAATGTCCTTCAATCGCAAAGCTGTTTACAAACGCAACCTTGCGGCCCGTGGGATGGCCGGTGTCCGTCCAGTTGCCGGTTTCCATCAGCACCGTACGCAACAGTCCAATCTCGATTACTTCGCCGACCACGCCGTTAATTTCAACCCAGTCTCCAACCCGAATTCCATTGCGTCCCATGAGCACAAACCATCCAAAAAAGCCGACGATGAAATCCTTCAGCGCCACCGTCAGTCCGGCACCCGCCAGTCCAAGCACGGTCGGAGTCTGGCTGGGGGTTCCAAGAATCACGAACGCGATCAGCAGAACCACCACCGCCTGGAGCGCGAAACGAACCACCGCCCGCAGCGAGAACAGCCGCTTTTTCTCCGCCTCGACTCCGGTCAGAAAGCCATCCGCGGCCCGGCTGGCGCCGTACCCGAGAACGAGGATCAGTAATATCCACAGAACGGATTGCAGCATGTTGTGGAGGACGGCCCGCTGCTGGCCGCCAACCAGATCGATCCACAAGCCGTAGACGTCGCCCAGTTCCTGCTGGTCTTGCACACGTTTGTCGAAATCGGAAAGCTGCTTTTGATCGTTAGAAAAATGTTTGAGAGACTGAACCGCATCGGCGGTGGCCTGCCGGGAACTTGCGCCCGAGGCTGCGCTTTTACCCAGGCCTGAGGCCTGTTGCCGCGCGACCTGTTTTTGCGATTCTTCTCCCTGAACGTGACTTTCCAACGCGTTATGCTCGGCCAGTACGCGCTGTCCGAGAGCTTTCGCGTCGGTGCGCGCAGTCTCCAACTTTTCCCGCTTGCTCTTGAGCCACAGCCACGCCTGCGCTTGTCCCGCCAGGTTGCTCGACTGGAGATCGACCCCTGGACCCTGCGAAGCCGCGGGCGAAGCGGCCGATTCGGTGTGCCCAGCTTCATGTTCCTCGCGCAGGCGCTGCATTGTCCCTTCCGGATTGCCCCCTGCCCGGATCAGGTCGCCGCGCGCATCCTCCAGTTCGTCTTCGTCGAGCGCTTCCTGAGCTTCGAGAAGATCCATCTGCTCCTGGAGTCCTTCTTTCTCGTTCGGCTTGGCCGACGCGACTTTCGCTTTCAGTTGATCGAGGCGCGACCGCTCATCGGTAAGCGTGGCTTCCGCGAGTTGAATACGCAGATGCAGTTCTTCATTCTTCGGATCCTTGTCATCGGTGTGTTCGGAGGCTTCGAGCAGCGCTCCGGCAAAGTCGAGATCCACTTCATGGTCGGCGATGCGCGCCGCCTCCTGTGCCAGTCGCTGCTCCTCGGGCATGACCGCCAAAGGCGCAAGCTGCCGCGCCGTTTTTAGCGGTGACTGATCCACGAGTGGAGTCTGGCTGCTGGCAGCCGTGTTCGCAGGACGCGAAGAATCACGCGTAGCGACGTAGCTAAGGCCGGTCGCCAGAACCAGCAACAGCAAGAGCGCGATGATCGCCCACTGAGGAACCTTCATCAGAACCGATTGTAGTGGTGAGAGGCCGGATTGCAGAAGTGAAGAGTGCAGCCCGCCCGGAACCATTTTGATGACTGCTGGAACGCTATGCAACGAAACGGGCGTTCGTCCGGATTAGTCGTTGTGCTTCGACTTGCCGCGTTAAAATGTGGCGATGTATCACTACAATCCCATCACTGCGCTGGAAGAGTTGAACGAAGAGGCGATCCTGCCTAATCCCGTCCATGTCCGTGACATGCTTCTACGCCACAAGCTGACGCCCGATCAGTCCGTCGAATTAAACCGTATGTTCGTCGAGTATCAAAAATTTTTCGGGGAGACGCAAAAGCTGGGCAGGGAAATCCTGAAGCGGCTTACGGCGTGAGGGTGAGTGTGGCACTGGGGCTAAAGCCCCTACTCAATCTACGCGACTGACGCGGCCCTAAAGGGCCGCTCTTCCACAGTCGTGCCTACATTCGTAAGTGTTTTCGCATCCTGTGAAGCGATGCCCTAATTCGAACCGTTGATTTCAAACTGCACCAGTATTCTCTATTGGGTTGGGTTGCGGGGAAACTTCAAGTACGGCATGCGAACTCCGTCGATCGTCACTTGGTCGGCGCGGATATTTTCCGGGGCGTCAAATCCTTTGGCTCCAGCGTTCGTCACATAGTCATCCTGATCGACCCCGTCTCCGCTCACTCCCATGCCTCCCACCAGCACGCCGTTCTTGTAGAGAGGTACGCTGCCCGGGAAGAAGACGATCCCGTTCTGATGGGGGTTCGCGGGCTGCGAACCCTGGGTGCAGGGATTTGCAACATCAAACGTGTAGAGATTGAAGAATGGCCCGGGACTGGAATCGTTGATCCCGGGAGGGAAGAAGGGCTGCGCTCCAAATCCGATGGTGC
Source organism: Terriglobales bacterium (assembly GCA_035569025.1). Classification (GTDB taxonomy): domain Bacteria; phylum Acidobacteriota; class Terriglobia; order Terriglobales; family Acidobacteriaceae; genus Acidiflorens. Next base: position 19,951 of record DATMNN010000081.1, on the reverse strand, counting down.
GGTTGGAAACTGCGGTGCCGGCTGGAATCCCAGGCAGGTCGGGCGTTCCAGCGGGACCGCTGAGATAGATCACGTTGCGCGCTTTGGCTACGGCTACGTCAATGCTGAACACGGTCGCGTCCGGCATGCGATGCAGGCCAAGAATGGTGCCGTCGAGATCCGTAACAGCGATGGTCATTTTCGTTCGCGAACTCGGAGGCAGCCGAATCACGGCGCGCGTGAGTTCAGCCGTTGAGACCGCCTGATTGATGATCGTCGTCACATCCGACATGGTGAGTCCCGAGGCTCCGGCTAAGGGACCAACCAGATCCCCCTCGGGAGGCAGACTGCCGTTCGCGGGTCCAACGAGATAGGTTCCGGCGGGAGTTCCAGGTTCGATACCGTTCGGTGGCGTCGTCTGGTTCACAAAGGGCAGCGCGATACCCCCGATGATCACGACTCCGGGTGGCGGCAGTTGCGATGGGTCGGGGAGCAGGCCGGATTGGTGCGCTCCGGTGTACGCCGCGAACTCGGCTGCATCGAGCGTCGTGCTGACCACGCCAACTCCTCCGACTGCGTGACCGTTCTTAAAGAGAGGAACTCCACCCGGATTGACTGCGGCGGGATCGCCGTCCGTAAAGTCGGCTTTGCCGGTGATGATGCCGAGGCCAAGGTTGAGGCCGTCAATCGATCGAGCGGGATCGATGTTTTGTCCGGGAAGGAATGTGGTGTTCAAAGGACAGCCGCGGTTCGTGTTTTCGATCCCGTATAAATCGCCGTTGGCGGCGTTGTCGACGCCAGGCGGGAAATGAACTCCGCTGATGAATCGCACCGTGCGGCTTGAAAGAGGGGCCTGATCGTTGCTGAACATCGCCGCGGTGCGTGCCAGGGCCACCGCCAGCTCTTTGCTGTCGACCGTCACCCGGAAGTTGCCGGAGGAAGTGGGCGGCGCCCCGGCGTTTTGAAAGACGGCCAGAATCTTCCCGGCGCGGTCGGCGACCGCGATCACCATCGGTACGTTCAATGACTGGGCGGCGTTTTCGACGACTTGTTGGACGTCAGTAGCGGTCAGTGGCGAGGGCGGCGGAGGCGGCGGTGGCAACGATGTGCCACTGGTACTACCGCATGACAGCGACAGAGCGGAGAGCACGGCAAGTGACAACACAGTGGCGATACGCGTCGCGACTCGAGTCCTACTCCTGCACCTGCGATTCATTCCACCTCAGAGACTCGCCTGTAGACGAACGAGGCGCAACAGTATGCCAATATTCCTGTCCAGCCGCGATGGTAATACGGCGTCATCAGGGAAACGAGGGGGCTGATACTTTCGAGTAACCACAGTGGTCACTCCCTGCAGGAGTAACGTTGACAATCTTTTCGCCTGTGAAAGAATTCGATTATCCTCCAGGAAAGACAGTGGGAATAAGGGTAAGGGGACTTGTGTGACTTCTTTCAAGCGGCTTATCGCTGGACTCCTGTGTCTCATGCTGTCGCCTCTGCCGGGGTTGGGTGCCCCAGGCGGCTCGCAAAACGCCGGTCAGATTACCGCACTTATTCCTGCGGCCACTCGCAATGCCACTCCAGCCAAGGTGAAGGACGATCTGATGTGGAACGATCTGCTCAAGACTGAGCAGAAAGGACGTCTGCGCGCAGGACTGGCAGACGGATCGATTCTCAGCCTGGGCTCAAACAGCGAGTTGCGCGTCGTGCAGCACGATGCTGCGTCGCAGCAGACTGCGCTGGAAATGGACTTCGGTAAAGTACGAAGCAAGGTTGTCAAAGTCACGCAGCCGAACGGCAAGTTCGAAATGAAAACGCCGAACGCGGTCATCGGCGTGATCGGCACCGATTTTTACGTGAGCTATGAGGCCAACAAGACCACGGTCATCTGCTACACCGGCAAGGTCTGGGTGACGCCGATGGGCGATGCCAAGGTCGTAAAAAATTCCGGGCAAGCCGACCAGAATCAGATTATCGTCTCAGCCGGACAGATGGTCGTGATCAGTTCCGTGATTCCGCCCGTTGGTTTTCAACCGGAGTCAACGCCTGCCGAAGTACAGCGGGCGAGCGCGGAAGACACCTCGATCTCCGATGCGCTGCCTCCGATTCACCGGGCGCACTTTGTGCGCGATGTACTGATCGGCGTGGGAGTGGCAGCAACGGGGTTTGCCGTCGGGATTACGCAACTGAACACTGGTACGCCGACGACTAAGCCTCGAGGATGTCCGAATCCGCAAAACCCGAAGTGCGGATGAGAATGATTTGTTTCATCACCTGGCATCGCGATGCATATGACCCTGCGCGAACAAAGGTGGTCGAGATGGTCTCGATGGCTGGGTAGATTTTCGGCCCGGCAGGTTGACCTCGCTCTTGCGGTACTGGTCACCCTGGCGGGCCTTGCCTTGTTCGCGTTTGCCGGGATTGGCAACAGCACTCGCGCGGGCTTTCTCTTCCTCCAGAACGTCGAGCAACATTCGCTCGATATGCGCTTTGCCGCGCGCGGAGAGCGTCCGCACGACGATCGCATCGTGATCGTTGGCATCGACGAAAAAACCCTCCAGAATATTGGCGCCTTTCCGCTTCCACGTACGGCATACGCTTCTCTCGTACAGAAACTGACCGCGGGCGGCGCGGGTGTGATCGCCTTCGACGCCACGTTCCCGACTCCCGAAAACAATTCCGCTCAGGCGGCGCTTCTTCAACTCCAGCGTGAATTGGGATCTTCTGCTTCCGCAAATGTCACGGCGAAGATCAAAGCACTCGCAGCGGCCGGCGATCACGACGCGATGTTTGCCGCCGCGTTGCAGCAGTCTGGCCGGGTTGTGCTGGGGCATCTGTTTCTCGATAAGGAGCGTGCGCAGTCGTCCGATCCGAAGCGCGCGGAAGAATATTTCAATATTGTCTGGGCCAAGGCCTTCCCGCAGGTCCTCAAGGTCAAGTCCAAGGGACGCGATTTCGACATGAACCACGCGTGGTCGGAGAACGGCGGCAACGTGTTCCCGGGCGCCGAAGCAAACCTCACGCTGCTCGCGGAAGCCGCTGCGTCCTACGGATTTTTTAACACCACCCCCGATGCGGACGGGACTCTGCGGCGCGGGTTGTTGATCGTGCGTTACCAGGACCAGGATTTCTTTCCCTCGCTGGCCATGCAGACGCTGCGCGAATACGAAAAGATTCCCGACCAGGAAATCGCCGCCTATATTTCGGAAAGCGGTGTGGAGCGCATCCAGTTTGGGCGTCACAACCTGCGCCCCTGGCACGACGGCAGCGTTCTCATTAATTACACCGGACCATTCCACACCTATCGGCACTATTCGATGTGGGACGTGCTAAGCGGCGCTGTGCCGCCGGACACCTTCAAGGACAAGATCGTGCTCGTAGGCGGGACGGCGCTCGGCATCGGCGATTTGCGGAGCACGCCCTTTCAAAAGCAGGATGCCGGCTACATGGGCGTTGAGGTCCACGCCAACATTATCGACAACATTCTTCACAGTGACGAAAAGGGACGAAGCTTCCTCACCCGCGGCCTGAACGAAGAAATGATCGATACCGGAGTGATCGTTGTCTTCGGTCTGGTTTTCGGATTCTGGTTCAGCCGGATCAAGCCGCTCTATTCGACTATTTCGCTGTTTCTGACTCTCGCAGCGTTCGCCTGGCTTATCTACTACAGTTTTGCGCACTGGGGATTGTGGCTGAGTTGTGTGATCCCAGCGGGCACGCTGGTCGCGAACTACGCCGTCATCACCAGCTTTCGCATGATCTTCGAAGAAGGCGAGAAGAGAAAGATACGCAAGACATTCGGGCAGTATCTGTCGCCGGGCGTGATTGCGCTGATCGAGAAAGATCCGCAGAAATATATTCGTCCGGGCGGAGAGACCAAAGACCTCACAGTGATGTTCAGCGACATCCGCGGCTTTACGACTATGTCCGAGGGACTGACCGCCGACGAACTGGTCCTACTGCTGAACGAATATCTCGGCGAAATGACTGAAGTGATTTTTCACAACCTCGGCACGCTCGACAAATACATCGGCGACGCCATCATGGCCTTCTGGGGATCTCCCTATCCGCAGACCGACCACGCCTACCGCGCCTGCGCTTGCTCTCTAGAGATGATCCAGGCCCTCGACAAACTTAATGCCAAGTGGAAAGCCGAAGGCCGCAAGCAGATTGCGATCGGCGTCGGCCTGAACACCGGTCCTGTCAACGTCGGCAATATGGGATCCGCCAAGCGCCTGGCCTGGACCGTGATGGGCGACAACGTCAACCTCGCGTCCCGCCTGGAGGGCATCACCAAGGAATACCGCGGCCGCATCGTGATCAGCGAAGGAACGTATCGCCAGGTTGCCGAAAAATTCGTGTGCCGCGATCTCGACAAAATTCGCGTCAAGGGCAAGAACCTGCCGGTCACAATCTACGAACTGCTGGACTTCGCCGAAAACAAGCAGAAATACGAGCCCCTGCTAACCCGCTACAACCACGCCATGGGAGCCTATCGCGCGCAGAACTGGCAGGAAGCCGCCAGCCGTCTGGGAGAAATGCTGACGCACTTTCCGGATGATGGTCCGACGCAGATTTTCATGGAACGTGTGCTGGAGTTCATGCAACACGCGCCCGAGGCGGATTGGGACGGGGTTTATGTTATGAAGACGAAGTAGGGACCCTCTCGCGCCTGACAAAAACCACACTCGAATTCTTGGCTCGTTAACTCAGCCGCGTGTAATGTTTGTCAATACGATATGCAGGCCCGCAATCCAACAAGACGCAACCGGAGCATTGGCACGGCGAAGAGCGGCTACGGCCAGAATAACAAGATGACCATTCCCGCGATTGCTCATGGACACCATGTTTTTTGGGAGAGAATCGACAACGCTACGGAAGTGACCAGAGTTGTTTCGGATCGATCGCTGAAGTTCTTTATTCAACCTACTCGATCTGACTGTATCCACGCATGCACGGTCGACGACATAGCGCGATTAATGTCCCATGTGCCTCCAGTCGACTGGGAAGGGCTTGACGCGGTCGTGCTAAGGCAGCCGCGTCGGAAAGAGCAAACTCTAGCGTCAGTATGGGGCAGACTGGCATATGCCGCAGATTTGGTGAACGAGGTAGGAGGTGTGCGCTACAGCGGACCGGCGCTAGTCATCGAAGCGCTGAATCCGACGGAGCCGATCAAGTTAGGAAAATCCCTGTCTCCCGACGATACGGCTGAGTTGAAACGCCTGAGGTTGGATGGACACAAGCTGCGCCTAAGTGACAGAAACCACACTCTCGACACGACTTTGGAGAGCTGTCGGGCGACACAACTGTACCGCACCGTGCTCCACGAACTCGGACACTGGGTCGATTTTCTCGAGAAGGTCGAACATCCCTTTACGAGGGATGTTGGGAATCTAGAAAATGACGCTTACGCAAGTTTGCTCAACCGATACCACAGTCGTCCGAACGTCGAAAAGGAGCGTTTCGCTCACCGCTACGCGGAGCGTTTGCGTAAGCACCTGATCGCGATCGGTGCGATTCCGTTTGAGCGCGACATTGACCGCGACCAGTTGACGCGAGATGGGTTGCGCTTGAGAGACTTTCTCTTCAGTACCTAGAATGACCGTGCCTGGAGTGATTCGCCAACGAGCATTATCCTAGGTAATGACGATGCGAGCATATGTCGCCTTGTCTTGAGTCGCTGACGCTAGATTAACAATTGCGCGAGCGATCTTTTCTCCCCCAACGGAGGACGGTTCAATGGGGTTCGCGTAATCAGCAGCTGAAGAACAGACAAATCGAAGGTCGATCACAGAAAGGCCGTACTCGATTGCTACGCGCAAGATCACATCATTGAAGACCATCAAAGCCGTTGAGATCAAACGCTGGTAGTCAGCGTCCGGAAAGCAGCCGTTGTAAATGGTGCAAATGGTGAGTGGCAGTCCGATTTTTCGGCACTCTCCAACCACACGACGGTATCTCTCCTCAAAACTTGTCGAGACGTCAGCCAATTGCGTCAGAGCCTGGGCCGTAGAATCAGCGGGGGCTCGAAGAATTTCAGAACTCATGATGGCATCATTTCCGCCAACGCTCAGGACGAAATGGGACGCATCGCGAGGTAGACCGCTGAGCTGCGAAGAGATATTTTCCGTAGTCGAGCCATCGATTGCCAGAAGAGTCGCGCGCCAGTGGGGAGGCAGGACTTGTCGTACCTGCGAGATCACGTCCGGCTCACCTAAGGTGTAGCGTGCGTTGTCGAAAATCGAATCGCCGAGCAATACGATGTGTGCCATTTATTGACCTGCCAATTGAATTGGATGGAAACCTAGAGGTACTGACGAATGTTGTGAGGCCGGCTAACCAACGGTTCTGGCAATTATGTCACGCTAGTGACAAAGGGTAGTCGTCGCTCATCGGTTTTCTTTGCATGCCCCGCGTCGCTATGGTACCAAGGGAACTGACTCTCCTTGGGATGGTGCTGACGGGTGCAGACAGGCGGAGGCGCGCTCCGGTGGTCCGTTTTGCGTCTGCCGTGTTTCGGACTTTTTCTGCTGCTTTCTTTAACGACGCCTCTGTCAGCGCGTCGGCCTCAATCGGATCGCCGCATTCCAGAACGTTCTCCCGCCACCACGGCGACCGTGCAGGGGGTGATTCGTGATTCGCAGGGACGCGGCATTCCTGGCGTCCAGCTTGACTTACAGGGTAAGGACGACGGCACGGCCAGCCGTCAGCATTACTCCATCACCACGAACGTCGAAGGTATTTTTCGCCTGCGCGATGTCCGCCTCGGCTTCTATGAAATTAAGATCACACGCCAAGGATTCGACGCGGATACGATTTCCAGTTTCCTGGTCCTCCCTCACGTCAATGTCCTCGAACTCGGACTGAATGCCTCGAGTGAAGCGATCCCCGCCGCCCAATGCCCGTCCGGCGTGCCCGGGACACCCTGCGTTGTGGCACCCGCCGGCCCAGCGAATCCCTATCCCGGACTGAGAAGCCCCGCTTCCGAGGCGACGCCAGCGACACCCGAACAAATTCCGCCCGCGTCCGCAAATTTCTCTCCCAACTCCGACCGCTGGGACATCGCCATGCCCGAATGGCGCCGCTACGACACACAGCCCGACACGCCCTACGTGAAAGGCCACTGGTACGATCCGTTCAACCGCAACAAGATCAAGGGCGACTACCCAATTTTCGGACAGCAATGGTTCTTCAATTTCACCGGTACCAGCGAAACCGGATTCGACGGCCGCCGCCTGCCAACTCCCAGTGGCCTGAGTTCCGATCCCGGCGACACCGGCTTTTTCGGACGCGGCGAGCAGGCATTCATGTCGGAGAATCTGCGTCTGTCGTTCGATCTTTTCCGCGGCGATACGAGTTTTCGCCCTGTAGACTTTCGCGTCCGCATCACGCCGGAGATCAATCTCAACTTCCTGCAAACCCGCGAACGCGGCATTGTGAACGTCGACACGCGCAAAGGCACGAACCGTTTCGACTCGCACGTGGGATTGCAGGAGGCCTTTGTCGAAGCCAAGATTCACGATCTGAGCCCGAATTACGATTTTGTCTCCGTGCGCGCCGGAATCCAGCAATTCACCAGCGACTTCCGCGGATTTATTTTTTCGGAAGAACAGCCCGGGGTTCGCGTTTTTGGAAACCTGCGCTCGAACCGCCTCGCCTACAACCTGGCATGGTTCGACCTACTCGAAAAAAATACCAACAGCGGACTGAACTCCTTCCACAAACGCGGACAGCAAGTCTACGTCGCCAACCTGTACGTGCAGGATTTTCTGACCAAGGGCTACACCACCGAATTCAGCTTCCATTACAACCGCGACGACGCCAGTATTCATTATGACGACAACGGATTCCTCGTACGTCCAGCGCCGGTCGGAGCAGTGGTGAACGGCACGCCCCGCCCGCATAACATCCGCGCTTACTATCTCGGATGGACGGGAAACGGCCACATTGGGCGCATCAACGTCAGCAACGCTTTTTATCAGGCGCTCGGCCACGACGACTTCAACACCATCGCCGGCCGCCGCGTCGACATCAACGCGCGGATGGGCGCGCTGGAACTGTCCATCGACAAGGACTGGGCGCGCTGCCGGGCTTCCTTCTTTTACGCCTCCGGCGATTCCAGCAATCGCTCCGGAGCGTCCCGCACGGACGGCACCGCCCGCGGCTTCGATTCCATCGTCGACAGCACGCACTTCGCTGGCAGCGATTTCAGTTTCTGGGACAGCGAAGGCATCCGCCTGACCTCCACCGGCGTGGCATTGATCACTCCCATGAGCCTGCTGCCCGATCTGCGATCAAACAAAGAAGAAGGCCAGGCGAACTTTGTGAATCCCGGCATCTACGTTTTCAATCTCGGCGCCGACTTCGACCTGACGCCCAAACTGCGCGCCTTCGCAAACACGAACTACCTCCGCTTTGATCGCACCGAGCCGCTCCAGTTGCTGCTTTTTCAGCAACCGATCCGTCACAGTATCGGAACCGATTTTGGCGCGGGCGTTGAATACCGTCCGCCGCTGAGCGAGAACATTGTCATTCGCGGAGGCGCGTCGGCGCTGGTGCCGGGGCAGGGATTGCAGGACATCTATGACGGCAGAGTACTGTTCTCGCTATTCGCCAAAATCAAATTTCAGTTTTGAATAGTGCTGAGGGAATGTGAGAGGTGCTCGCCACAACACGTTGTTCGTGATCGCCGCGACCGCATTGTCGTGTCTGGCTATTGCCATTCGCACGCAGGGTTCCGCCTCTGCGCAAAGTAACGACGACGTTCTCCTGCTCCAATCACAAGCCGACGCTGATAGAAAATCCGCTGGTTGCCTCACCTGCCACACCGCGACCGATAGTCCGACCATGCATGTTACAGACACGGTTCGCCTCGGTTGCACGGATTGTCACGGGGGAAACAGCGAAGCCCGCATCGCTGGCGGCCTCGCGCAGAATTCCGCAGAGTATTCGCAGGTAAAGAGTCAGGCGCATCCGCAGCCACGCGAAGCCAAAGACGCCCACTCTTCCGCGAACCCCGAGCGCGCCTACACCAACTGGCTGCGCGAAGACTGGGACTACGTGCGCTTCGTCAATCCCGGAGACCTGGGAGTCGCGGAAAAAACCTGCGGCACTTCCGGATGTCACACCGCCGAAGTCCGAAAAGTTCAGACCAGCATGATGACCCACGGCGCGATGTTGTGGGGCGCGGCGCTCTACAACAACGGCGCGGTTCCGTTTAAGACTCCGCATTTCGGCGAGAGCTACGCGTCCGACGGCACACCGCAACGCCTGATGACCTTTCCTGCGCCTACGCCTGACGAAATCACGAAGAAGGGAATCCTGACCTATCTCGACCCGATCGAACGCTGGGAAGTTTCTCCGCCCGGCAACGTGCTGCGCGTGTTCGAGCGCGGAGGAAGAGGGAAGCCCGAAGTCGGCAATCCCAGCCTTGAAGAAGATCCCGGCAAGCCCGAAATCAAGCTGAGTTCGCGCGGCTTCGGCACCGAGCTGCGCACCGACCCAGTTTTTCTCGGCCTGCAAAAGACGCGTCTGCTCGATCCACTGCTCTCGTTCCCCGGCACCAACGATCAACCCGGCGACTACCGTGCCAGCGGATGCAGCGCCTGTCACGTCATCTACGCCAACGATCGTTCGCCGGAACATTCCGGCGCTTACGCAGTCCACGGCAATTTAGGACAGACTGCAACTTCGGATCCGACTATTCCGCGCAATGAATCCGGACATCCCATCCGCCATCAATTCACACGTTCCATTCCGTCGAGCCAATGCATTGTCTGCCACATTCACCCTGGCACAAATATGGTCTCCACGTATTTTGGTTACACGTGGTGGGACAACGAAATGGACGGCGAACACATGTGGCCGGCCGAGCAACGCCATCCGAGCGCGAAAGAACAGAGCGAAGTCCAGGCACGGAATCCGGAGGGGTCGGCTGCTCGCGGCCTTTGGTCAGACACTGCATTTCTCGAAAAGATCGGAACACTCAAATTTAATCAGTCGCTTCAGCATACTCAGTTTGCCGACTTTCACAGCCACGGCTGGATTTTCCGCGCCGTCTTCAAACACGACCGCAAAGGCAACCTCCTCGACGCAGACGACAAGACCGTCTCGTTCGACGACCACGACAAACTGAAGAAGGCTGTGCACCTGAAAGACATCCATCTCGAAAAGGGTATGCACTGCGTAGACTGCCACTTCGAACAGGACAGCCACGGCAATGGCAAACTTTACGGCGAGACGCGCAACGCGATCGAGATTGATTGTGTCGATTGCCACGGGACGATTCAGCAAAAAGCCCCGCTGACGACCTCTGGCACAGCGGCGCCGACGGGCGGAACGAACCTTGCGGGACTGCGCACGCCCTGGCAGGAGCGTCGCTTCTACTGGAAAGACGAGCGCCTGTTTCAGCGGTCCATGCTGGAGAAAGACAAGGAGTGGGAAGTTGTGCAGGTACGCGACACTATTACCCCAGGCAATTCGCACTATAGCGAAAAATCACGGCTGGCCAAAACAATTCAGCAGGACGGACAAACCTGGGGAGAGGCGACGCAAGATGAATCCAAACTCGCGCATCAGAACAGTCGCATGACCTGCTACGCCTGCCATTCCTCGTGGGCGCCAACCTGCTATGGCTGTCATCTTTCGATGACCGCCAACCAGCGCACGCCCATGCTGCACAACGAAGGCCTGACCACGCGCAATTGGACTTCCTATAACTTCCAGGTCCTGCGCGACGACATCTTCACACTCGGCATCGACGGCACAGTAACAGGAAATCGCGTGGCGCCTGTCCGCTCCGCCTGTGCTGTGTTGGTTAGTTCGCAGAATAACGATCGCGACTGGCTCTACTATCAGCAGCAGACTGTTTCCGCGGAAGGCTTCAGTGGACAGGCGTTCAGCACGTTCGTTCCGCACACGGTGCGGTCTAAAGAGACGAAAGGATGCACGGACTGCCACGTCTCGCGCAGCAACGACAACAATGCCTGGATGGCGCAACTGCTCCTTCAGGGCACCAACTTTATGAACTTCATGGGACGCTACGTCTACGTGGCCACTGGCAGCAAGGGATACGACGCTGTGGCGGTCACAGAACATGATGAACCGCCGGCCGTGATCGGCAGCGATTTTCAGAAGATCGCGTATCCCGATAACTACAAAAAGCATGTCAATCGCCGGCGAGTATTGGGTGAAGCTCACCATCATCCCGGCTCGGAAGTACTTGACGTGCAGGCCCGAGGAGAATACCTCTACGCGGCGATGGGCAAGGGCGGCATGCGTATCTTCGACATAGCGAATATCGACAACAAAGATATTTCCGAGCGCATGGTCACGGCACCCGTATCCCCGCTTGGGCAACGGTTCTACCTACCGACGAAATATGCGACGGCAGTGGCTACTCCGACGACGCTCGGCGTCGACCCATTGCGATCGCACGATAAGGAAAACGAAGAGCAGCCCATCCACCTTATGTATGGCTTTCTCTATATTGCCGACAAGTATGAGGGGTTGGTCATCGTCGGCAACCCGGATCTCAAGAGCAAGAGCCCCGGCGTGGGGACTCTGCTTGATGGCAACCCGGCGAATAACTTCCTGAAGCGGGCGTTGGCGTTCAATCCCAACGGGATTCTGAACGGGGCGCGGCGCATTACGATCGCTGGCACCTACGCGTACGTGCTTTGCGATCGAGGACTGGTGGTCGTCGATCTTGGCAATCCGCTTCAGCCCAGGGTCACCGCGGAGATTGGGACGTCGTTCCTGAATGATCCGCGCGGGGTCGCGGTCCAGTTTCGCTATGCGTTCGTGGTCGATCGTGACGGCCTGAAAGTTCTCGATGTAACTCATCTCGATCAGCCGAAGCCCTTGCCGGGCGCGACAATTGCGCTCGACGATGCTCGCAATATCTATGTGGCTCGTACGTATGCCTATGTCGCAAATGGAAAACACGGCGTCGCCATCATCGACGTAGAACATTCAGACCAGCCGCACCTCGATCAGATGTTCAACGCCGCCAGCGAGATCAACGACGCCTATGACGTGAAGCTTGGCATGGTGAGTTCGAGCCTGTTCGCTTATGTCGCCGACGGTCGCAACGGCTTGCGCGTCGTGCAGCTATTCTCTCCGCCCGACAACCCGGCGTTCGGGGGATTCAGTCCTCGGCCAACGCCGAAGTTGATCGCGACGTATCCCACGCGTGGTCCTGCGTTGGCAGTGTCGAAGGGAATCGATCGCGATCGTGCGGTGGACGAAAGTGGAAATCAACTGGCCGTATTTGGCCGGCGTGGGGCACGGCCGTTTAATCAAAAGGAGATGGAGAAGATGTATCTGCGTGACGGAAACGTGTTCACCGTGACCAATGAACCGCCAAAAGATTCATCAGCGCAACGCTGATCAGCCCACCTTGAGCTCCTCAATAATGATCAGCCTTCAGGGACTACCGTCTTGGCGCTGCCGCGTATTTGCTGAATCGTGAACCTGCCTTTAGTCGGCTTGGCTTTCGTCCAGTCGTGATACTGGTGACACTCGAAGCACCGGCCTTCAGCGGCTTCTTTCGTTGGTCCCTGAGAGCGGTGACACTGTTGGCAAGTTTCAATGCCTGGTAACAAGATGTCGGTTGTTTCGCGGCTGCTGGCCGGGCGGGTGTGGCAAGCCTCGCAGGTCATCATGCGGTGCGCGTGATGATCAAACTCAGCGTGATCTAGCCATCGAGTCGTGAGATTCGACTTTGCGATCTCCGGCAGTGGGCCGCTGGTCGCTTTAAGCGTGTGGCATTGCTTGCAAGTCTTTGCGTAGAGCAGCCACTCGGCGTCATCCACACGGAACTGGACCCACTCGGCCGCATTGCGCGCTACGCGCGGGATACGGGCTCTTTCCGGAATTTCACGGACTGGTGGCGAGACTTCATGAACCGCGTTGGGGTGAGCTGCAATGTACTCGCCGAATCTCTTCAGCAGAAACGCGTGTACGACTTCAGGCTTGTCGTGCGGTACCTGATTCTCGCGGAAGCGCTTGTCGAATTGCAGCGAGTGACAGCTTGCGCAGTTCGTCGCGAATTTGGGCGTCGCCATGTAGGCGCGGTCATTTTCATGAATACCCATACGCAGTTCGTCGGGCAGCGCTGCGGGACGAACATCCGCACCTTCGGCTCGGTCGCGCGCGCGATGGCAGTCGTCGCATGTCATCTGCACGCGCTTGTTGTCCGGCCCCATCAAGTTCGGCTGCAGGTGGAGGTAATGGTTGAGGCGGACTCCTCCGGGATCCGTTACGCCAGGACGCAGTGCCGAAACTTCGGGATGTTTGTGATCGAGGCTTGTGATTGAGGCCGCGTAATGCGGCTGCCCGTCACGCGTTTGAAGGTTGGCGTGACACTGCGTGCATGCCGCTTCCGACGTGGCGTGCAAAGGCATCGATCCCTTGTGCTCAACGTGGCACGCCGAGCATTGGGGCGTGAAAGTTTGATTCGCATGATGAGCAGGTGCGTCGTGGCAAGTCAGGCAAGCCTTATCGGTCACTTGTGCGGAAAAGCCTCCCGCCTGCGTCGTATGACAGAGCGCGCATTGTTGCGTAAAGACAGCGTGAGCATTCGAAAGCTGGCCGCTGGAATAGACTTTTTGTCCGCCTTGCACGCGCTGAGTGACGAACCAGCCCAAGGCGATAATGGGAATCGTCACCGACAACCAGAAACGCCATCGCCGAAACGCATGCGGGCGCGCGAAGTATTGCATGTCGATCCGCTTCGCGAGCTTCTTGGTTGTGCGTGTCCGTCGCAGCATCGATCAGTCCAACAACAGGTCAAAACTTCAGCGCTACCACCGCATGCACCGCTCCCAGCAACAAGAGCGCGTACGAGAGCGGAATGTGCACCAGCAGCCATCCATGGAGAATCTTGTGCAGGCGGCTTTGTCTGTCGAGTTGACGTTTCTCTTCGCAGATATTTTCCAGGTCGTCCAGATTCGAATGTAGTTCTGGAGCGAGCAGAACGCGAAACTGCTGAAACATTTTCTGCGCCTTTGCAGACTGGCTCAGGTTCATTGCATGAGACCCGGCGCGATCCAGATAGGGGAGTATCTCCTCATCGAGGAACCGCTGCAATTGAGCGCCGGCCTGCTGGTTGGCTTGCAGTCCGGAGGCGACCGTCAGTCCACCCTGCGTGCCGGCGCTCGCGGACAGGGCGCGCTGCCGTTCACTGGCATGGGAAACTTCTCCGTCCAGTGCGGATCGTGTTTCCTCCACGATCTGTCCGGCTTCTTGCGCAAGCTGTCCGCGGACGCGATCGATCTGCTCGTAAATCGTTTCCATGGGAAGCTGCGCGGTCTGAAAGCGCGGCATGAAATGTTGCAGAGCCGCACCGAGTATGCCGCTGACCCATACCAAGAGGAACATCCACATCAGCATCCCGGTGAGCGTTCCGCTAAAATGAAATCCGCCATGGAACAGAATCAGTGGGAAGCTGAGAAGGCCGAGCCACAGATGGCCTCTCATCCAGGATTGCGCCCGGCCCACTCGCCAAACAGGAAACTTCTTGCGCAGGCCGAGCAGCCCTGCGAACACCATGAAGAGGAAGCCCACCACGCCAAAGGCCAAGCCCAGCGCGCTGCCCCCGCGCGGTCCTTGCGGCGCGTGTAGCGCGTACGGGATGTACACCGCAGTCGCGACCGCAAGTCCCACTGTGCTGCCGACAAACCATTTCCGGTGCGTATGATCGATCAGCACTGCGTTTAACTCCTGACCTTGCTGGGCGCGGGTTGTGCCAGCAGTCCGGCAAAGAACTCGGGCGGATTCACGCGGTGTGCCGCGTCATGCGGACAGGCATACACACAACTGGGCTCGGCGTGGTCGTGACATAAATCGCAAGACGTGGCTTTCACTCGCACGCCAGCGATCTTGTGTCCTGGACGAGCCGGGTCATCCAATTCCGCCGGGAAGGGATGCAGATTGATATTTCCGTACGGACAATTGGTCGCGCACAGGCCGCAGCCGATGCACCAGTCTTCGATGATGACCTCAAGCGTATTGCGCCGGCGAATCGAGCCTACGGGGCATCCGACCATGCAAAGCGGATCGCGACACTGCCGGCACGACGTTGCGACGAGATATTTATCGAAGCGTAGGCCTTCCCGCACCAAGCGGCTCACGCCTTCATGCGCGTCGGCACAGGCGCGCACGCACTGGTCGCAGCGCGTGCATTTTTCCAGGTCAAGAACAAGAAGGCTTTGCGCTTCCATCAGGCCCTGGGCGAGGAATTGATCTACAGGTACGTTCTGCGCCTGCACGGTGTGTCGCAGATTTTCTTCGATGCGTTCGCGCGCGATGGCCTCGAGTTTTTGGCGAACATCGGGGAAACGGTCGAGCATCAATTGGAAATCTTCTCCGGAGATGCGAACGACCTCAACGTGATCGAGCGCCGTACAGGTAGCAGAGCGCGGGCTTCCGCTCAAAAGTGCGATCTCACCGAAATAGCCGCCACGGGCGAGGTAGGCCAGGACCAGTTCGCCGCCGGGACGCTGTTCCGAGACTTTTACGAAGCCGATGCGGACAAGGTAGAAGCTGTCCGCCAGATCGCCTTGCCGGCAAATCACTTGTCCAGGATTGAAACGCACGAGTTCCACGCGGTCACGCAGGTGGTCGATAAAATCCTGAGTGAGCGACGCAAAAACTGGAACGCTGCGCAGATGCGAATCGAGAGCTCGAGCGCGATAATTGCGCTCGAGTTGCGCGCGGAAGGATTTGTTGCGCTGCAAGATGTCGAGCACGTTACGCAACATTTCCAGCATCACGCAGTCGGTCTTTGCGCGGACAGTGGCCGAGCGAGGGTAGTAACTCATACACGTCATCTCGCCAAACATGTCGCCGGGATTCAGTTCCGCGATCGGACTGTCATAGGGCAGGTCAACGGATGCATCGATGGGGATAAATGGCCGGTCGGATTCCTCGCTGCGGCGGTCGCCTTCACGTGGCGCGAGCAAACTCTGCAGCTTACTGAAAAAACCTCGGCTGCTGCCTTCGGTCCGCACGTGAGCAATGGGGCTGTCGAGAAACACTTCGGCTTTGCCTTCGAGAATATAAAAAGCCGTCGATCCGAACTCGCCTTCGCGGCAGACAATTTCTCCGGCCTTGTAATGTCGCTTTACGACGGCCTTCTGGTTCAGTTCGAGAAACGTGCCGGAAACATTCTGAAAGATGGGTAACTGCAGCAATTCGGCCGGATCGAGCACGTCGCCTTCGCCGAGCTGCGTTCCGACCACGCGCTTGTTGGTGAGCGCGCCCGTCGGGCACGAAACCATGCACTCGCCGCACGAAACGCATGAGGACTCGCTCATCGGCAAGTTGTTATCGAACGCGATACCAGCTTGGTACCCCTTGCCACGCCGAGCGAGAACCCAGTTGTTGCGGATATCGTCGCATCCACGAATGCAGCGGTCGCACAGGATGCAGGAATCGTGGTCGACCGCAATTACGGCGGAAGAATCGTCTTTGCCGCGTGGCGTGGCGCGGCGCAGAAAGCGCGGTTCTTTGATTCCCGCAGCGTTAGCCAAGCGCTCCAGTTCACAGTCTCCGGACTGCTGCTGCCGGGCACACGGCGCTGGATGATCCGACATCAGCAGTTCGACGAGAATGTTACGCGCGGCTTGCACGGGGTCGGTTGCCGTCTTTACCGTCATTCCCTGCTCAACCTGGCGGATGCAGGATGCGGCATAAACGCGCTGGCCGACGTCCACGACGCAGACGCGGCAAACGCCGACCGGATTTTCGTTCTGCTGATGGCAGAGCGTCGGAATTGGAATCCCATTGACGCGCGCGGCGTCGAAAATCGTTGTGCCCGACGGGACGGAGATCGGCTGACCATCAATCGTGAGTTTAATTTCAGCAGTGGGCCAGGAACTCATGCGGTTCCTCGCGATGGAAAGCAGACGCCCGCAGAGCAGCGGCGATGGTTGATGTGTTCGTCGACTACTTCGCGAAAATGTTTGAGCACAGACTGGATCGGAACAGGCACGACCTGGCCGAGTCCGCAAATCGATGTGAGCTTGAGCGCATGAGTGAGTTCATCGAGCAATGGGAGATCGCCTGCGGATGCGCGTCCCTCGGTCCATCCCGTGAGCATCTCCACGAGTTTCTGCGAACCCACGCGGCAGGGAACACACTTGCCGCAGGATTCGTTGCGATAGAAACGTACCGCGTTGAGAGCCATGTCGAGCATGCAGCGGCCTTCTGCGCAGACCACGATGGCGCCTGAACCAACCATTGAACCCGCGGCCGCGACGGCGTTCCAGTCGAGCGGCAAGTCAGCCATGGAGGCGGGCAAATATCCCGATGATGGTCCGGATGGCGCGTAGCCCAGCAGGCTGCGATCTCCAACGATTCCGCCAGCGTATTCGTAGATGAGCTGAGAATATTTCGTCCCCATCGGCACTTCGTAGATTCCCGGACGATTGACATCGCCGCTGATCCCGACGAACTTCATTCCCGTTGCGCCGTTGGTGCCCTGAGCCTTGAACCAATCCGCGCCGCGCGCGAGGATCACGGTCGCGAACGTGAAAGTTTCGACGTTATTGATGGCTGTCGGCTGATTCCAGAGCCCGTTCGTGCCGGGGAAAGGCGGCTTGTTGCGCGGTTCGGCGCGTTTGCCTTCAATTGCTTCCAGTAGCGCACTCTCCTCGCCGCATATGTAACCTCCAGGGCTGACGAAAATTTCTAGGTCGAAGGCCAACGCGCTTCCCAGAATGTTAGCGCCGAGAAGACCGTCGCGATAGCAGCGATCAATTTCTTCCTGCAATATCTCTTTCGGCTGCTCGTACTCGTGGCGGATGTAGAGAATTCCGCGGCGCGCGCCCGTAACCAACCCGGCGATGATCATGCCCTCGATCAGCAGGTACGGCACATTCTCCATGATGAAGCGATCTTTGATTGTGCCTGGTTCGCTTTCATCGGCGTTGCAGACGATGTATTTATCTTTGCCCGCGGCGTTGCGTACGATTTCCCATTTGCTGCCGGTAGGGAACCCTGCTCCGCCCATGCCGCGGAGTCCGGCAGCTTTCAGGGTGGCGATCACCCCAGCCCAGTCGGGATTCTCCACAAACTGGCGGACAACAGAGTACTGAGGAGCTCCTTTGTACGGATCGGACGCGACCGGCGACCGGCGATGATCGTACTTCTCAGAGCGAAGTTCACGGCCTGAGAGAACGTCGCGTACCAGGGTCAAGGCGCGTTGCTCGTCAACCGCGCAGAAAATCTGGTCGTTGATCGACATCGCCGGTGCTTGATCGCAGCGGCCAAGGCAGGATACGTTGCGCACCGCCACTTTTTCCGGTCCGCCTGCCTGAAACGCCCGTTCCAATCCGCGTTTCAGATCAATGGCGCCTCGCAGATGGCACGACATATCGGAGCAGACGCGGACTTCCGCCTGCGCCGGCGGCGTGAGATGAAAGTGAGGATAAAAACTGGCCACCGCGTGAATCTGGCTGAGCGGCACGCGAATCCGGGAGGCAAGTTTCTGCAACTGGTCGGCCGGCAGGTAGCCGAACTGATGCTGAATGGACCTGAGTTCTTCGATCACGCGACTGAGTCCCCTTAGCCCGCCTTGGTGACGTCCCGCATAGTGACAACGACAGGTGACAAAGAAAAAACTTGTCTGAAATCTTAACGTCCGCCGATCCCTCTGGGGATTGGCGAAGTTGGGGCACAAACGCTTACATCTGGACCTGTACATCGGTTTTGGGACGAACCATGCCGTCAATTGATTTCGCGCGGCAGAGTCGGTATAAGCAAAGCCATCGCTACAAAAATGTGGATACGCGACCAGAGACCAGCGGCGTGGCAATGGATGGTGTCTGTGATGCTCGGCGTCTGCGCTGCGGCCTCCGCGCAGAACTCCGTGGTGGGCAAATACAACGGCCCGGGGGGATGCGCTTCCAGCAGTTGCCACGGCAGCATCCAACCGAAGCAAATCACGCACGTTGCGCAGAACGAATACAGCATCTGGGCCGGCCAGGATAAACACGCGCGCGCCTATCAGGTGCTTTCGAACGATGTTTCCGTTCGCATCGGTAAAATTCTCAATCTGAGTTCGCCTCCCAACCAGAGTCAGAAATGCCTGGCATGTCACGCGCTCTCCGTTGCGCCCGAGATGCGTGCCCAGAGTTTCGATATCAGCGATGGCGTAAGTTGCGAACATTGCCACGGACCCGCGGCCGGCTGGCTCGGGCCACACACGGTAAAAGAGTGGGAGACGCGCACCGGCGATCAGAAGGCTAAACTTGGGATGCGCGATCTGCGCGACTTGGCGGTCCGCAGTCATACCTGCCTGCATTGTCACGTTGGAACCGAGCAGCAATCAGTCGATCACCAGATGATCGCGGCAGGTCATCCTGACCTTACGTTCGAACTGAATCTCTTCAGCGCGGTGATGCCGAAGCATTGGAAAGACTCGACGGAAACGCCGTGGATCGGCACCAAGGAGTGGGCCGTCGGCCAGGGCATGCAATTACGGGACAGCTTGCAACGTCTTGCAAGGCGAGCCCGCAGTTCAGCGTGGCCGGAATATGCGGAGTTGGATTGCTTCGCCTGTCATCATAGTCTGACATCGCCGAGAGACAGCTGGCGTCAGGAAGTTGGGTACATGGGGCGTACTCCGGGCGTTCCGGCCTGGAATGCGTCGCGCTTCGCGGTATTCCGCTACGCTGCGGCTGAGACGGATGCGGCGACTGCAGGGAAACTTGAATCGGAATTGGCGACGCTCAGCGGTTTGATGGGGCAGATCAGCGCCGACAAGTCCCAGATCGGAGCCTCGGCGGATCGCGCCGCCGAGCTTGCTCATACACTGGCGGGAGCGTTGAACGACCGAAGCTACGATCAGGCCTTCACGCTTCGAGTGATGCGCAAAATCGCAGCCGATTCCAAGGCAATTTCTCAGCAGGGCCAGCGAGCTGCCGGACAGGCCGCCATGTCTCTCGATTCGCTCTTCACCGTATAC
>DATMNN010000080.1:0-5323 GCA_035569025.1 Terriglobales bacterium | reverse complement strand
ATCAAGTTCATCGTTCACCGCATGGAAAACGCCATCGCGAACCACGAGTTCGAGAAGGCGCGTTTCTACAGTGATGAGGAACGCAAAGAGCGCGAGAACCTGCGCGCTCTTCGCGAAAAATATCATTTGGACGAGTCTTCCACCGGCGTAGTCGGCCGCGAAGACATCGAAGACGTGGTTTCGCGCTGGACCGGAGTTCCGGTTACTTCTATCAAAGAAGAAGAGACCCAAAAGCTCCTCCGCATCGAGGAGGAGCTGCACAAACGGATTATTTCCCAGGACAAGGCGATCAGCGCTCTAGCGCGTGCGATTCGCCGTAGCCGGGCAGGGTTGAAGAACCCGAACCGTCCCATCGGATCGTTCCTGTTCCTTGGCCCCACCGGCGTCGGCAAAACCGAAGTCGCGCGAACCCTGGCACAGTTCATGTTCGGCACGGAGAAAGCCCTGGTTCGCTTCGATATGTCGGAATTCATGGAGAAGCATTCGGTGTCGAAGCTGATCGGCTCGCCTCCGGGATACGTCGGATACGAAGAGGGTGGTCAACTTACGGAGCGCGTGAAGCGGGCGCCTTATTCGGTTGTGCTCCTCGACGAAATCGAGAAGGCTCATCCGGATGTCTTCAACATTCTGTTGCAGGTGTTTGAGGACGGACAACTCACCGACGGCTTGGGCAACACCGTGGACTTCAAGAACACCATTCTCATCATGACATCGAACATCGGGGCGCGGCATTTGCAGCGCCGCGAGGGTCTGGGCTTCCAATCGAGCAAGGAAGACATGATCTCGGAAAAGGTCGAGGATCTGGTGAAGAACGAAGTCAAGCGCACGTTTAACCCCGAGTTCCTTAACCGACTGGATGAGATCATCCTGTTCAGCGCGTTGGGTGAAGGCGATCTGATCCAGATTCTGGAGCTCATGGTCAGCCAATTGAACCAGAACCTGGCGCAGAAGGCGATTACCGTCACAGTAACCGACGAGGCCAAGAAATGGATTCTCAGTCAGACGCTGGTCGACCGGAGCTATGGCGCGCGTCCGCTGCGTCGGGCTCTGCAGAAGTACATCGAAGACCCGCTGTCGGAGGCCTTGATTCAAGGCACGATCGCGACCCGGCCGGCGTTCATCGAGGTTTTCCTCGGGGACAACAAGCTGTTCTACCGTCCCGTGGATTCGAAGGAAACCGAAGGCGTGTTGTTGTACGAGAACTCGTAGAAACAAAGCTAGCTATGTTTCTACAGCCGCCAGGCACGAGCTGGCGGCTTTTATTTTTGGTTTGCGGCGCCTATCCGGCGTCGAAGAATTTTTTTATTCGCGGCCAGTATTTCTGGACGATGTATTCCGTGCTCACGTGGCCGCCGCGGTTCAAGGAGTTCAACTTCACTCCCGTGAGATCGGCGAAGTCCTTGACAACCCGGTATGGGATGGAGGGGTCGTCTTTGGCGTGGAACATCATGACCTTGGACGAGGTGATTTCGTCAATGTGATGCGCGGGATTGTAGAACTTGCAGGTGTAGAGCTTTGCCCAATTCTTGTCGGAGAGGCGGTATCCGTGGCCAAATGCTTCTCGAATGTAGGCAGCGTAGTTGGGATTGGAGGTTTCGGCTTTTTCCGCCTTGCCCAGAATTGCCCAGTCCACGACTGGACAATTGGCGATCACCTTCTTCACGCGGGAATCGAGTGATGAGAGGATGGCAGCTGCTCCGCCGAAGCTTCCGCCAATTACAAAGATCTCATCCAAGGCCGGCTTGGAGCGCTCGCCGAATGCGATGTCGCGCACGCCTTTCGGCAATTCGTCGATGACATCGCGAATGTCTTCATGCGGAGAGCGGTCGAGGAATTGTCCCTCGCTTTCCCAGGCGCCGCGATATCTGGGATAGAAAACCCAATATCCTTTGGTGGAAAGGAATGTCATCAGGTTTTGCTTACGCGGGATGGACGGCATTCCATCGCAGAGAATGATGGCTTTCTGCTTTTTTCTCGAACGCGCTGGGGGCAGGAATTCGGCCAGAATTTCTCTCTTGAATCTGGTTCTGAACATAGCTCATTTTGCGGGTTGTTGGACTTCGCTGCAACTCTGTTTGTCCGCCGGAGTCTGCATTTTCACGGCCCCCGGCGACAGCAGATTCCTCGCTTCGCTCGGAATGACAATCTGATGTGCTTGTCTTTTAGATCCCGAAAAACCGCGAGACCTTGGGCACCCGGTGTTTATGGTGTAATTGTGGAGAGGATGACGCATGACCGGAATATCTAGGTTCGGGAAATACTTTCTTATCTCTGTTCTCTTCGCGGCGACCGCTGCCTCCCAGCAGGCTCCCGATCCGCATCAGGTGCCAGTGATGGATGGGGAGGCCGGCCCCTGTTCGGTTGCCTTCACCGTCACCGATGCGAAGGGCACGCCGGTTTACGACGCGCGTGTTCAAGTACACATTGTTTACGGATTCGCAGGGGTTCGACGGCTTGACCTTGAAGCAGCCACCAATGTCGATGGCAAGACGCAGTTCAAGGGACTTCCGGAAAAAGTCAAAGGTGGGATACTGATGTTCCGCGCTTCGCAGGGAAAACGGGATGGGTCGGCGACCTACGATCCGGCGAAGAACTGCAGCGGCCAGCAGAGTTCGATTATTCTGGTGGAGAATTAGCTGTCAGCCCTCAGCTTTTTCGGGCGGGGGTAGCGCTTGCAATGCGGAGATCCTTCGTCGGGAGTCCTGGGCTTTGCCGAGGACTCCGCTGCCTCGGGATGACGGCGAAAGTGGACTGGGTTATTGACTGGGCTATTGCAGGAGGTCGAGGGTTCGGCAGGTTCGGGTTATGGTTTCGCGTTCTTCGGGGGTCAGGCCGGCGAATTCGAATCCGTAGCGGTAGCCGGTGCGGTTGCGTACAACGCCAGTTACCTTGACCGGTTTGGCGGCGATTGGGACTGAGAATTGCAAGGCGACGGAGGTGCCGACGTCCCATCCGTCGACAAAGATCCCGGCCATGCCGCCCTCGTTGATGTTGAGGGAGCGCCCGCGTACTTCGCGGTGTTCCAGAGTGAGAATAGCTACCCTGAGTTCGGTTTCGAGTTCGTATCGTTGATAACGGCGGCCGTTCAGCGCGGGTTGGTGAGGGTAATTCATCGGGATAAGAGTTATTTTCACACTTCGCAGGGATCATCGGCAGATTTCATTGAATTGTTCGGAAATTGGAACAGCACGAAGGGACGTAGGCTTTGATTCAACTGCGGGACTCGCTCTGGGTTCCGCTTTTAGCCGGAACTGCCGTGCCGGACTCTCACATGCCGCTGCGACGCGGCTGGGTGTGAGGGTCTGTCTTTCGCCCCGCTGGGGTTTGTCCGTTTGGCAATTTTACCCACGGCTTACGCCGTGGGCTCCATTCTTTCCGCCGCTTCGCGGCTCCTTTGTCGGTTGTCGGAGGTCATTCCGGGGACGTTGTTGCGACCAAGTTTGGTGTGGCGGCTGTCGGCTCTTGCCGGGCGTGAAGCTTTTCCAGAATCATGGGGCCTAGTTGCGAGACGCTGCCGGCGCCGAGGGTCAGGATCATGTCTCCGTCTTGCGCTCCGGCGGCGACCGCTTCCGCGGCTTCGGCGAACGAGGCGGCGTAGCGGGCGTCTTGTTCGGCTTTCTCCTGGATGCGCCGGGCTAAGGCTTCTCCGGTTACGCCTTCGATCGGCGGTTCGCTGGCGGCGTAGATGTCGAGGATGAGCAGAGTGTCGGCGTCGTGAAATGCGTTGGAGAACTCGTCCATCAGCAACTGGGTGCGGGTGTAACGGTGCGGCTGGAAAACAACGTGAATCTTGCGAAACCCGCACTGGCGGGCTGCCGCCAGGGTGGCTCGGACTTCAGTCGGGTGGTGGCCGTAATCGTCGATCACGCTTACTCCGGCCGCGGTGCCTCGCAACTGAAAGCGCCGATCCACGCCGCGGAAATCTTCGAGCGCCGAGCGGATGTGTTCCACGTTGATGTCAAGGCCGATGCCTACGGCAATTGCCGCGGTGGCGTTCAGCACGTTGTGCAGGCCGGGAACGCGCAGGCGGAACTCGCCTAAAGCTTTTTGCTTAAATGTGACGTGGAAGCGGCTGATGGGACGAAATTCGCCGGGGTTGCGCACGGACTCTCCTGGCTTGATGTGGAAATCAGAACCACGGCGCGTGCCGTAGGTGACTGTCCGGCGCTGAATCTGGGGAAGCATCCGGCGCAGCATTAGGTCATCGTTGCAGAGCACCACCATTCCGTAGAAGGGGACGCGATCCATGAAGTCCAGAAATGCGCGCTTGACGTCGCGCATGTTGCGATAGCAGTCCATGTGCTCGCGATCGATGTTGGTGACGACGGCGAGAATCGGCGAGAGCTTGAGGAAGGAGCGGTCGCTCTCATCGGCCTCGGCAACGAGATAATGCGATTTGCCGAGGCGCGCGTTCGATCCCATAGCGTCGACGCGACCGCCTACGACCACGGTGGGATCGAGTTCGCCGGCGGCCAGCACGGCCGCGACCATGGACGTGGTTGTGGTCTTGCCATGCATTCCGGCAATGGCGATGCCGTACTTCAGGCGCATCAGCTCCGCCAGCATTTCGGCGCGTTGAATGACGGGAATGTGCAGGGCGTGCGCGTGGGAGATTTCCGGGTTGTCCGATGCGATCGCGGAGCTGGCGACAACGACCTCGGCGCCGGCGATGTTTTCAGCGCGGTGTCCTTCAAAGATTGCGGCACCGAGGCTGGATAAACGTAGCGTCAGCGGGGAACTCTTGAGGTCGGAACCAGAGACTTTGTAGCCGAGGTTCAGCAGCACCTCGGCGATGCCGCTCATGCCGATGCCCCCGATCCCAACGAAATGAATGCGTTGAATCTTAGCGAACATTTAGGTCAAGTGCTGGCCAGGGATTTACGCGGATAAACGCGGATCTGCAAAAGGAAAAGCAGTTTCCTCGCACGCCCTCGCCGCGCGATGCGCGGCTACGAGCGGCTCGGAATAACAATTTACAGAGCATGTTTATTCAAGTAGATACCTGGCTAATTCTTTCTTCCGGCGAGCCGGGCAGCCATTGCCGCTATGTCGCGCGCGGCATTTGGATGCGATAGCTTGCGGGCAGCCTCTCCCATTTTTTCCAGCTGCGACGGATCACTGAACAGCTTGCCGATAACTTCTACAAGGCTCTCACGGTTCAGCTTCGATTCTTCCAGCATTATCGCTGCTCCCGCCCGCTCCAAGGCCTCCGCGTTGCGCTTTTGATGGTCGTCGGCTGCGCGCGGAAAGGGCACAAAAACCGCCGGCTTGCCTGCCGCCGTGACTTCTGCCACTGTGCTTGCTCCGGAGCGACAGATGAGCA
>DATMNN010000079.1:0-2344 GCA_035569025.1 Terriglobales bacterium | reverse complement strand
CTGCCACGATGCGGGCAAGCGCGGTGCCGACGTGCTGGCCCATCTCCGCGCGAATGATGTTGACCGTTACCGTGCCGCTGGGATCGATTCCATACCAGATGGTGGGTTCGAAGAGGACGCCCACGCTGCGAGCAGTGTGCGTGCTTAACGCCTCCAGCATCACGTCCGCCGCGCCGAGGGTCGACTTGGCGTATCCCAGCATCACGCCCGCTCCCAACATCGTGATCAGGAAGCTGCGGCGCGACGGATCGCTGCTCGACCGAAGTCCGTGAGATGACAGACTAATCATGGCCCGTGTCTCCTCGCATTCGTGCCGCAGCGAGCTTAATAGCCTTGCGTATGCGAATGTACGTCATGCAGCGGCAGAGACTGCCGGCCATTACTGCGTTAATGTCCTGGTCCGTAGGATTCGGAAAATCCTTGAGCAGCGTCGCCGCTTGCATGATCTGTCCCGGTTGGCAGTAGCCGCATTGTGGAACCTGCAGTTCGAGCCACGCAGTTTGTAATGGATGGTTACCGGTCGGATCGAGCCCCTCGATGGTTGTAACCTTGGCTCCGGAAACTGCTGCGACGGGCGTGATGCAGGAACGCGTGGCGCGCCCCTCCACGTGCACGGTACAGGCGCCACAAAAACCAATTCCGCAACCGAATTTCGTCCCCGTGAGCCCCAGTTCGTCGCGGATCACCCAGAGCAACGCCGCGTCATCGGGACTCTGTACCGAGACCGTCTTGCCGTTGAGATCGAATGTCGTCATGATCGACTCACTCCTCTTCTTCCCGCTTTTGGTCAACGCGATGCCATCGACTCTCGGCGGATGGCGGTCACCTTTTTCTCAAGATCGTTCCAGGGCGGACATTTCGCGCGGGTGCGACGCAGATAAGCTGCGAGCCCGGCGATCTCGCCGTCGGTGAGTGACGAGTATTGAGGCATTACCAGTCCCGGCGCACCTTGCGTGTTGTTCACAGTTTCCGTGTTGGTGACGCCGTTCAGCACCACCTGAATGAAATTGGTCGGTTCGGCCAGCATCAGCGAACTGTTGAGCGCCAGTTCCGGACGCGACGCAAGTGGAGTTGGTCCCGCATTGTAGTGGCACGACATGCAGGCGGAGGTATATAGGCTAGCATCGGGGTCATTCTCTGCTTGATCACTGCTGACATAGGAACTCGCGACGGCCGCGCGTGTGGTCGCGTCGACGTCGTTTGCACGGGCGCTTGCGCGGTCTATCCCGCTGAAGTAGAGAGCGATCGCGCGGATATCGGAGTCCGGCACGACCGGAAGGGCGAGGGCCCCGCGAATGACTGGAGTCATGGTGGCGCCGGTCGCCCCGTGCAGTGAGGTGACGCCGGTGCGCAGGTAGGCGAACAACTCTTCTTGCGTCCACGGAACGGCCGAGGGGTTGGCGTCGGTGAGCGCAGGCGCGATCCAGCCCTCGATCACCGCGCCTGCATAGGCGTGTCGGGTCTCCTCGGCGCCGAGGGCATTGCGCGGAGTATGACAGCCTGTACAATCTGCGGGCCCCTCAGCCAGATAGGCTCCGCGATTCCACTCGGCGCTCTTGGAGCGATCGGCTTGGTACCGCGCGCTCCTGAAAAACAGAATCTTCCATCCCTCCTGGAAAGCCCTTATGTTGAGCGGGAACGGAAGCGTATTGGCTGGCACGGTGCTGTTAACTGCCGGCCGAGTCATCAAATAGGCGTACAACCCCTTGACGTCATCATCCGATAACTTGGTGAATGCGTAGTAGGGGAACGCGGGCATGAGATGAGAACCATCACGAGCTACTCCCTCTCGCATGGCGCGGGTGAAAGCTTCCAGCGACCAAACTCCTATACCGGTTTTCGGGTCGGGAGTAATATTGGTGCCAAAAATGGCCCCGAACGGCGTGTTTATTCGATATCCGCCAGCAAACTGTTGTCCTCCTGGCTGGGTATGGCATGCCGCGCAATGTCCAACCGCTGAGAGAGCTTCGCCCTTGGCAACCTGCTCGGCAGAAAAACTTGATGGGCTCGGGGGCTTGATCGGAGCTATTGAAGGCCGCCACGCCAAGAGCAACAAGCCAGCCAACATGAAGCAAGCTGTGACGAGGATCGCGATCGAGATGCGGCGAATCATCGTTTTCTTTCTCCAGTGGGTTACGCAGTTTCTATTAGAACTCGATTCCATTCACTCACCAATTCGGCTATCGCCGCAGCTCACTAACTGCGTGCCGGACCGCGTACGGCGGATTTCTATCTTGAATCTTTAACCATCGACTCCCGCGCCTGTGAAATTTACGTATCGTAGGACCAAACGCGGCACCCAAGCGGAACCGCGTGGCACGCGCCCCTTTTACCAACAAGATAC
>DATMNN010000078.1:0-94504 GCA_035569025.1 Terriglobales bacterium | reverse complement strand
GATGTGGCGCATGAAGATCAGGTTGCGCAGGCGATCCATTTCGGCATCGGCGCGCAGAACTTCAATCGCTTTCTTTACATCCCGGTGGGAGAAAGACTGGCCGACATCGGCCAGCATTTTTTCCAGCAGCGTGGCCATCTGGGTAAGCTCGCGGGCATCCTGGGAATCCAGGCGGCTGCCGGCCGCTTGCGCGCTGTTGGCGAAGCTCAACAGCAGATCGCCGATTCGCTCCAGCCCGATGACGACCTTCATGCACGCCAGCAACTGTCGCGCTTCTTCTTCCGGAACCTGCGCGATCGCCAATGTGACGCCGGAGTCAATTTCGGTGTCGATGGCATCCAGGTCGCGCTCGCACTGGCGAATGTTATTCAGGCGAGGCATGGAACCGGTGGCGATGCCTTCGGCCGCGATCGCGGCGGCCCCGCGCGCGATCTCGCACGCCTCGACGGTCCGCCGGATCAGGCGAACACACTCGGGTTCAGGAGCGGGCACTTTCAGACTCGCAGTGCTCATAGGCTCGACACCATTAAGATTTGGATGACACTTTCCGCTCCGGCGGCCAATCCGAATCGCTAAATCGGCACGCCGCTTCGAGTCAAGAATAATCTTTTTGTCCGTCGAAGTGGTTACGAAACTGTGAATTAAGGCCCCAAAACGGGCTAATTGGGCGTGGACTCGCGGTTGGAAGCGGCTGGCAAGGTAAAGAGAAAGGTGGAACCATGGTTGAGTTCGCTTTCGGCGCGAATCGTTCCGCCATGCGCCAGCACGATGTGTTTCGCAATCGCCAGACCCAGCCCGGTGCCGCCCGATTCCCGGGACCGGGCTTTGTCCACGCGGTAAAACCGCTCGAACAGCCGGGGAAGGTGCTCGGAAGAAATACCCGGCCCAAAGTCGCGGACGAAGAATTCAATGCTTTTTCCCGTTTCCCTTGCGCCCAGGACTACTTTCTTGCCGGCTGCTCCGTACTTGAAGGCATTTTCAATCAAGTTGGAAAATACCTGATGGACGGCTTCCCGGTCGGCATCCACGACACGGTTGAGGGCCGCGTTCTCCTCCGCCAGATCCACCCCGTAGGATCGCGCCACTTCCCGAAAACTTTCCAGCGCATCCTGTAAGAGTTCCTCGGCCGCGACTTCCTGAATATCAAACCGCTGCTCGCCGGACTCGACGCGCGCCAGAGTAAGCAGGTCTTCCGTCAAGCGTGACATGCGGGCGGCGTTCTTGCGGATGATTTCGATGAAGTCGCGACTGTGGTTGTTCTCCGCAGCTCCGTCTAGCAGCGTCTCGGCATATCCCTGAATTGAAGTCAACGGCGTACGCAGTTCATGAGATACGTTGGCGATGAAGTCGCGACGCGTTTTTTCCATGCGCTCCGTCTCGGTGAGGTCGCGCAGCACGGCGACGGCGCCGCCTCCCGGCATGGGCGCAGCGGTCACATCGAAAGTACGACCCGCAACAATCGTATTGGAGCGCGCGGAACTGACTACGTGGTCCCGCACCGCCGCCCGAATGGCAGCTAGAAAATCTGGATCTCTAACACTGTCAACCAGCGGCGCGTTCAAGCGCGGCACCCATGGCAACAGCCGGTTCATTTCTTGATTCGCCCACTGCACACGAGTATCGGCATCGACGGCAATGACGGCGTCCTGCATGCTGTTCAGCAGGGTTTCCAGTTCGTGCTGGCTGGTCTGCACGCGCGAGAAACTTTCTTCCACGCGACGCGTCGTTTTATCGAGCGCCGCCGCGACTTGCCCGATTTCGTCGCGTGCAGTCGAGGCAATTCTCGCTGTCAGGTCTCCGGCGGCCACGCGCTCTGCGAAATTAACGATCCTGATCAGCCGCCGAGCCACGTACTGCGACGCAATTCCCGCGACCAACATGGCGGCGGCGAACGCGATCAGCGATCCCCAGAGCAAAGATTTATTCAGTTGCTGGGTCGTGGCATCGATCTCCGCCAGCGTATAGGCCATACGGACCGCGCCTCCGGCAACGGGAGCCGCGACATATAGAAACGGCACCTCAATGGAGTGAATGCTCCGCTGGTCGATCCCAAGGTGTCCGCCCAAGGCGGCGACGAATTCAGGGCGCTGCGCCTGATTCTCCATTTTGGCGGGATCGGTTTCTGAATCGGCTAACACCTTGCCGGCAGAATCGATCACCGTCGCCCGCGCGCCTGCCGCCTGGGCTTCCTGCGAGGCGATATCCGTCAAGGCATGCTGGCGATCTGTCTCCACACGCTCCGCAAACATCAAAGTCTTTTGCTGGAGGTTGCGTTCGATCTCCGCGCGCAGGGTCTGCTCCCACATCTTGCGGATCGTGATTTGCAGAGTGACGGTAGTGACGCCAATCACCACCAGAAAGACCAGCATCAACTTGAGGAAGATGCGACTTCTCAACGCGGAACCTCAAATCGGTAACCCGCGCCGCGGACCGTTTTCAAATAGCGCGGGTCCTCGGGATCGGGCTCAATCTTCTCGCGAATTCGGCGCACGTAGACATCCACTGAACGCGGCGTGACATAGGCTGTGTCGCGCCAGACGGAGTCGAGTAGCTGATCGCGCGTGAATACACGTCCCGCGTGCCGCATGAAGTAATCCAGCAGCCGAAATTCCGTGGCCGTAGTCGGCACCGCTTTTCCGCGGACGGTCAGAATCATGGCGGAGGGATCGATCTGGATTTCATCAATCTTGGTGGGTAGAGGCGGCAGCGGACGCTCGAACCGCCGCAAGACAGCCTTCACCCGGGCAACCAATTCGCGTGGACTGAAGGGCTTCGGAATATAGTCGTCGGCGCCCAGTTCCAGACCGAGGACACGATCGGCCTCGCCGCTCTTGGCGGTCAGGAAAATTACCGGCACCGACGCCAGCGAGACTGACTGCCGTATCTGCCGGCAGAGTTCCAGGCCGTCCTTGCCGGGGACCATGATGTCCAGCAGAAACAGGGCTGGCCGCTGGCGTTCTGCGTCCATGACGACCAGATTGCCCGTGGCATAGAGTCGTGCGTTAAAGCCCGCTCCCTCCAGATGATGCCGCACCAGACGGGAAATATCGGGGTCGTCTTCCACCACAAAGATCGTAGGCTTCACGGCGTCCATTGTAGCTGTTGGGAGGGTGGATTCGTAACGATCGGGAGGATATCGTCGCCCAGTGGATGCCATCCTGTAACAGTGACGTAATAATCGCTGGCTTAACCTTCGAACTACGCGGCACCCAGTTTCAAGCCTGGTTCGACGTTGAAATCCATGGGCAGGAATTCGCGGGCCAGAAATTTCGGATACGCCGCCGCAGCGATCATGGCGGCGTTGTCCGTGGAGAGCAAGCGCGATGGAAAGAACACGGGGATCCCTTCTTCTCCTGCCTTTCTCTCAAAGGCCGCGCGCAGTTCCCGATTCGCCGCGACGCCTCCGCTGACGAGAAGAGTGCGGACGTCGTACTCGCGGGCGGCGGCCAGCGTTTTCGCGATCAGGTCTTCTACGATCGAACGCTGGAACGAGGCGATTAGGTCGAGCGTCGCCCGGTCACACAGGCGAAGGTAGTCTTCGCTTTTCGGCAGCGCGATTTCCGCGAGAGCGCGGCGACGAGCCTCAATTTCCGAGGCCATACTGTGCGTTTCAACATGGCGCAACACCGCTGTTTTGATCCCACTGTACGAAAAATCGAAACGCGGCTGATCCTCTACTTCTTCTTGCGGACGGTTGCGATCGCGGTTCTTAAGCTGTGACGCAGGGAAATGGATTGCTGTGGGATTTCCACGCTGCGCCAGCCCATCGATGATCGGCCCTCCTGGATATCCCAGCCCCAGCAGTTTCGCGACTTTGTCGAAGGCTTCGCCGGCCGCGTCGTCACGCGTGTGACCGACATTGCGATAGGTCCAACTGTTGCCGTCTTGCTGGGTGAGGTAAAGATGCGTGTGCCCGCCGGAGACAACCAGCGCCAGCACTGGAAACTGTAGATCGGAATTCTCCTGCTGTTTGCGCTCCAGCAGCGCTGCATGAATGTGCCCCTCGAGGTGATTGACGGCGATGAGCGGCATGTCCAGCGCAAATGCGAGCGCTTTTGCGAAACTGATTCCGACCAGCAGCGCTCCGACCAGGCCGGGGCCCTGCGTGACAGCGATCGCATCGAGGTCTTCGTATGCCAGTGCGGCCTCGGCTAGAGCTTGCCGCATCACCGGCACAATGGCGCGCAGGTGTTCGCGCGAAGCCAGCTCTGGGACCACTCCGCCATAAGGTTGGTGCGTGGCAATCTGCGAGGCCACCACATTCGACAGGATCTGCTCGCCTGCGCGCACCACAGCCACTCCCGTCTCGTCGCACGACGTCTCGATACCGAGGATGGTGGCGTCAGGCATAATGAATTCGAAGCATCGGCCGTTCAAATTGAGTTTAAACGATCGTTTCCGCCGGAGTGGTTTTGCTGATTGCTAAGCGCTAAATGCTGCCTGCCCGACAACACGCCACCAACATCGTCCGCACGCTCCGGGAGCGCGGGCACCAGGCCTACCTCGCCGGCGGATGTGTGCGCGACCAGATCCTGGGGCGCAGCCCGGCTGACTATGACGTCGCGACAAGCGCCACTCCGCAACAAGTGATGGAAATCTTCCCGCAGACGTTCGCCGTAGGCGCGCAGTTTGGCGTGGTGCTGGTACCTCTGCCGAAGAACGAATCGGGCGCGTCGGCTGTGAGTCCGGACGAAAAAATCCCTGTGGTAGAAGTCGCGACCTTCCGCTCCGATGTTGGTTACTCCGACGGGCGGCATCCGGACGAAGTTCGTTTTACGAAGGACCCGCGAGAGGACGTGCAGCGGCGGGACTTCACCATCAATGGGTTGCTCCTCGACCCGATCACAAGTGAAGTTCTGGACTACGTCGGCGGACGCGACGATTTGAAGGCCGGGATCATTCGCACCATCGGCGATCCCGAGCACCGCTTCGCTGAAGACAAGTTACGCATGCTTCGGGCGGTGCGCTTTGGGGCACGTTTCGAATACCGGATCGATCCTGCCACCCTGTCGGCGGTTCAACGACTCGCGGCCCAGATTGATCAAGTGTCCCGTGAGCGCGTGCGCGACGAACTCACCAAAATGCTCACCGAAGGCCACGCCCGGCGCGCGTTCGAATTGCTCGCCCAGAGCGGCTTGCTCAAAGAAGTGCTGCCAGAAATTTCTGCGATGAAGGGAGTCGAGCAGCCACCGCAGTTCCATCCCGAGGGCGACGTTTTCGTCCATACGATGCTGTTGCTCGAGAAACTGCCCGCGCAATGCTCGCCCACTCTGGCTTGGGGAGCGCTGCTGCACGATGTCGGCAAGCCGCCGACATTTCGTGTGGCTCCTGACCGCATTCGTTTCGATGGGCATGTTGAAGTCGGAGTCAAGATGGCTGCGGAGATCTGCCGGCGGTTGCGCTTCTCCAGTGATGACACAGGGCAAGTTCTTGCCCTGGTCGACAACCACATGCGCTTCGGTGACGTGCAGAAGATGAAAGAATCCACGCTGAAGAAGTTCTTGCGCCTGCCCTCTTTCGATGAACATTTGGAATTGCATCGCATCGATTGTCTGTCGAGCAACGGGATCACCGAGTCGTATGAATTTGCGCGGGAGAAATTGCAGACACTACCGCCGGAAGCGATTCGTCCGCAACCGCTGATCACGGGCCGGGATTTGATTGACGCGGGGTATGAGCCGGGGCCGCGCTTTAAGGAGATTCTTGGAGCAGTGGAAGATGCGCAGTTGGAGGGGCGGATTGCGTCGCGGGAAGCCGCGATGGAGTTGGTGCAGAGCGAGTTTCCCCAGCCAGCCTTATAATGTTGCGCATGAAAAAAGCGGCGAAGAAGAAGAGCTCGCGGCACGCTCGTATGAGCGGCCCTGATGCTCCAAAGACCGTGGACCAATATCTTGCGCACGTGCCGGAGCCTGCGCGCAGCACGCTGGAGAAGGTGCGGGCCATCATCCGTGCGGCGGCTCCAAAAGAGACGACGGAGAAGATCAGTTATGGCATGCCGACGTTTCACTACAAGCGGTCGCTGGTGGCGCTTGGCGCATTTAAAGACCATTGCAGTTTGTTCCCGATGGGCAGTAGCGTGTTGACTGACATCGCGGAAGAAATCAAGCCCTATCAGGTGTCGAAGGGCACCCTCCACTTCCCGATTGACAAGCCCATGCCGGCCGCACTTGTGACGAAGATCGTGAAGTTACGAGTGGCGCAGAACGAGAAGCAGCGGTAGTTCGGGCGTCTCATCATCGCGCCCATAAGAAACCTCTCTCTTCCACGTTATATCCAGATCAAGTCCTGCAATCTTACGGAGCGTCGCGATCGCGGTCCTGGGAGCTGATCTGTGCCGAACTTCCGCTCGCAACTGGCCGGGCGTCGACCATAGGCAGGCCTGCATTCTTCAGTTGGTCGTTCAAAGACGAAATATCCTTGGCCTTTATCTGAACCCAGGCGTCGAGTTGCTCTTGCAAGGCTTTTTCTAACTCAGCGACCATCGCTGATTGTTGTGTGGTGGGGGCGACGTCGGCACTGTCGAGGGCGCTGAGGAGTGTTCCCAGGCCGCCATTCAAACGCACGAGGCTACGGCCTTCAGGACTGCTCAGGTAGCGCGGGCCGTCTTCGCCTTCCAGAGCTGCGGCTTTGGTTTCAAGTTCGGCGATTTTGGTGGCAATCTCTGCGCTGGGCTTGCGATCGGTGAGCGATTTCAATTGCGCGCGCAGGCTGCGCACTTGCTGCACGGCCTGGTGGTCGCGATGGAGGGCATCGGCAATCTTCCGGTCGAGCTCGAATTGTTGGCGCAGATCGTCCGCCGAGGCCTTGACGCGTGGATCCATACGAATCGTGAGAGACTGCGTGTACCTCTCGCCGCCGGGCAGCGAGAGTATGACGTTGTACTGGCCCGGCAACACGGTTGCTCCCAGCGGGTAGCGAGGTGTGTCGTGGTCGATTGCCGAAATCGGATAGTCGCGGGAGAGCGCGTCGGGCGCAGAATAAGTGAGATCCCAGACAAAACGGTGCATTCCCGGCGAGGCCGACAGCGTACGCCAGGGCCGCACCCAGTAGGTCGGAACATTGAGTTCCTTGGCATTGACCGGGTCGGGTGGGTCGGCACTGGAAAAGCGGCGAATCCCACTCCATTCGGTGCTGGACAAGCGGCGGACCACAGCGCCCCACGTGGGATCGACGATTTCCAGGGTGACGCGGCCCGAGGCCGAAACCTTTCCGTCCAATTGGTAATCGATCATCGCGCCATCGGGCGGATTCCTTCCAGCGGGTTCTTCCGGAGGGAGAGGCGTGTCGGTATTGTTGTTGCGCCGGACACGATAAGTCAACTGCGGCGCGAACAAGTAAGCGGCGGCGTTGGACACTTGCGGAGTCAACTGCCGCAGCGGCGTGATGTTGTCGAGAATCCAGAACGAGCGCCCGTGCGTGCCCACGACGATGTCGTCATTGTGCACGACCAGGTCGCGGATCGAAGTGGGCGGCAGGTTCTGTTTTAGTGATTGCCAGTGGTCGCCGTCATCAAATGAAACGTAGACGCTGCGCTCGGTTCCGGCGAAGAGAAGTCCTTTTCGCTCTGGGTCTTCACGAACAGTGTTTACTGGTTCGTTATCGGGCAGTCCAGTAACAACTTTCTGCCACGTTGCTCCACCATCGTGCGTTCGAAAGATGTAGGGCCGCAAATCGTCGAGCCGGAAGCGGTTGACTGCGGCATACGCGCTCGCGGAGTCGAAGTGCGAGGCATCCAACTGCGCGACTTTGGTCCATGGGGTCAGATCGGGCGGAGTGACGTTCTCCCAACTCTTGCCGCCGTCGCGGGTTACGTGAATCAAGCCGTCGTCGGTGCCGGCCCAGATCACGTTGACATCTTTCGGCGACGGAGCGATCGAATAAATCACTCCGCGGTGTTTGCCCTTCGCCGGGTCGGCATCCACAAACTGGCCGAGAGTCGGCGGCACGCCCGGATCTTCACGGGTCAAGTCCGGACTGATCTCGTCCCAACTATTTCCACCGTCGCGCGTTGCGAATAAAACATTCGACCCGAGGTAGAGGATGTGCGGATCGGCCGGAGAAAACAGCAACGGCGCGGTGCGGTTGAAACGGTATTTCCCCGTTCGCAGCACTACCGGCGAAATATCGCGCGTCTGCCCGGTTGTGCGGTCGAAGACAGTGGCCTTGCCGCCATAAATCAGATTGGGATGCAACGGGTCGGGCGCAACATAGCCGTATTCTTCCACGCCGACCGTCGTCCAGTCGCGGAAAGTAATCTCGCCGAAGTCGCTGCGACTGGCGGTGCCGATCGATCCGCTCTCCTGCTGTCCGCCATAGACCCAATAGGGAAACTGGTTGTCGGTGATCACGTGATAGAACTGCGCGGTCGGCTGGTTGTACCAGGAACTCCAGGTCTTGCCGCCGTTCACGCTGATGGTCGCGCCCTGATCAACAGCCAGCGCGATGATGTCGGGAATTTCGGGATTGATCCAGATGGTGTGATAGTCGTCGCCGCCCGGCGCGCCCTTGATGGCCGTGAAATTCTTGCCGGCATCGGTCGATTTGTACGTAGACGTATTCGCCACATAGATCGTGTCTTTGTTTTTCGGGTCGACGCGGACGCACCCAAAGTCGTCGCCTCGTCCCCACACGCGCTCTTCGGAGTTCATCTGCTGCCAGCTTTCGCCGGCATCGTCGGAGCGGTAGATGCCGCTGTTTTTCTGCGCGTTCACCCAGGCATACATGCGCCTGGGATCGCTGGGCGCGACGGCAGGACCAATGCGACCGATGCCCTCCGACTCTCCCGGTAGTCCCTTGGTGAGTTGGCGCCAGGTGTTGCCGCCGTCGGTCGACTTGTAAAGACCACTGCCCTTGCCGTTGTACGAACCGCCAGTCGTCCACACGGGGCGGCGCGAGGCCCACATGCTGGTGAAGATCACGTGAGAGTTCCGCGGATCGAATACGAGATCGATAGCGCCGGTGTCCTCATCTTTCGACAAGACCCTTTGAAAACTCCGGCCGCCATCGAGCGAACGATACACACCTCGCTCAGCGTTGGGGCCATAAGGGTGCCCAAGAGCCGCGACGAAAAGCCGGCTCGGGTCCTTCGGATCCACGATGATGGACCCGATCTGCAGCGCATCGCCCAGGCCGAGGTGCTCCCAGGTGCGGCCCGCGTCGGTGGATTTGTAAATGCCGTCGCCGACGGAGAGGTCCGGCCGCCGCAGCCCTTCGCCACTGCCGACATAGATGATGTCGGGATTCGACGGCGCAATCGCGAGCGCACCGATTGAGCCTGTCGGTTGGTCGTCGAAGATGGGATTCCACGTGCGGCCGTAGTCGGTCGTCTTCCAGACGCCGCCATTGCTGGGCGCCATATAGAAAACGTTGGGCTGGCTCGCGATTCCAGAGATCGCAACCGTGCGTCCACCACGGAACGGGCCGATATTGCGCCAACTGAGTTCCTGAAAGAGAGAGGGATCGAAGGGTTGGGCGGAAAGAGTAACTGAAAAAAGCGCAAGAGTGAGACACGCGACCGAAATCCGGGATAGCAGTCTGTTCACAGTGGTCCTCGAAATGACGCAAGGATAAATCAGCGCGTGTGCGATTGCACAGCGCGAGAGGAGTCTGCGTCGAGCACCTAGGATGGCTTAAGGTATCGCTGCAACGCATCCTGCCATGACGGCATATGGATATCGTACGCATGCAGGCTATCAGGTGACATCACCGAGTAACTGGGCCTCCGCGCCGGACGTGGGAACTCGGCCGTCGTCACTGGCTTGACGCTGGTCGCCGATCCGGTCGCCCGCATGATTTCCCTCGCAAATTCGTACCATGTACAGTTCCCGGAATTGGTGGCGTGAACGATTCCGCGAGCGCCGGCACGGCAAAGTTGGACGATAGTAGATGCCAGATCGGACGTGAGCGTCGGACTGCCGCGCTGGTCATTGACGGCAGAAATCTCCGGCCGCGTGGCCGCCAGTTGCATGATCGTGGCCGGAAACGATTTTCCTCCTGGCCCAAACAACCACGACGTCCGGACGATGCAGACCTCGGGCAGAATCTCAGTGAGCCGTTCCTCGGCCCGCGCTTTGCTCTCCCCATAAACATTGATCGGATTGCGCGCGTCGCCTGGTAGATATGGCGTTCGTTTGGTTCCGTCGAAAACATAGTCGGTGCTCAGAAACATGAGTCGCGACCCGTTGTCACGAGCGGCGCGCGCCACGTTGAGTGCGCCTTCACAATTCACCGCAAAAGCCTGATCGCGATTCGATTCGCATCCATCGACGTCGGTATAGGCGGCGGTGAGGATGATCCAGTCGGGGCGAGAGGCTCGAACTACTTCCCGAATGCGCGCGGGATCGCGCAGGTCAGCATCGGCCGAGGCGAGCGCGGTGAGGTGCTCGTTTTTTAACTCGCGAACAAGTTCCTGTCCCAGAAGGCCGGACGCTCCAAATACGGTGAACCGCATGACAGCATTGTAAGAGGATTGAGGGACTCTGATTGTGGATTGGAGAACTCAAGCTTGCCGAGTTTCGTTCGACGATCGGCAATCAGCCAATCGTCAATGACTTCGCTTGCCACGCAGGGCACGCAGGATCAGCGATCCGCTGATGCCGAAACAAACAACGGCGGCGAAGGAGACTAGATCGAGCGTGCGGCGCGGCATCCTGAGAACGTCGGCCGTCAGCGCGAAAACGGCGCACAAAAGACCGAGAACATTGAGCCAGAGCGGAGAACGAACCTGCGGAAGGTCCTGGCGAAACCGCACCTGGAGCAGCAATGCCGCCAACCCGATTGCCGCCACCACCACCAGCGCGATCGGACTTAGAAAAGCGTTAGGACGCGTGTAGATCACTACGAGTGCCAGGGCCAGGATCAGTAAACCGGAAGCGATGACCGTCCATCTGCGCGCTGCGGGCCCCGAAGGTGTCAACGAGCAATCTCCCTGCCTTGCGGCGTGGCCACAATTGTATCGCGGGAACAGCCCGTTCTCGTCTTTACACCCCGCCCGGCATCCACTCCGCCTGGCGGTTCTCTCCGTGTGAAACCGCGTAGAGCACCAGTTCCACGCGAGTCGAAGTCCCGAGCTTATCGAAAATGCGCATGAGGTATGTCTTGATCGTGTGTTCGCTAAGCCCCAACTCGTTCGCCACTTCGCGATTGCTCAGCCCATCCACTACGAGCGCCACGACCTGCTCTTCCCGCGCCGTCAGCATCGACTTACCGTTGGAGTTCACCACCCGCAACGTGTTCACCTCCGACAATGCGGCCAGTACGTACTGCATCTGCTGATTGTTAATCCAGATCTCTCCGCCGGCGACACGGGTGATGCATTTGCAAAGCATGCGGAAGGGCGCCTGTGTGAAGGGGAAAATTCCGCGCACGCCGGCACGAAAGGCGCTCACGATGAGCTCGCGGTCATCGCTGTCAATCAGGAGTAAGGGAGCCACATTGGGATGCGAAACGTGGAGCCAGCGCAACAACCCGAAATCGAATGCCTGGTGCCCCGTCAGCAATACGACGTCAACCGGGTTGGAATGGAAGTACTCGTGGAGGGCTGCGAGATCAAAGGGGATGGTTGCGATCTTGAAATTGTTTCGCCCGCGCAATGCCCGCGCCAGTAATTGGGACTGAATCACACCCGAACCGGCGACCAGAATGCGGACTTGAGGGATTTCGACTGGCGGTAACTTCGGCCGCGGCCGCGCGGTGCTCACACGTTTCATGGCGCATCATACCCACAAATGGGTATCCGCCGAATGTAGGCTGCATCACAGAATTTTGTGATGAATCCTCACCGCGCTGTCTACTTTCGTAGATATACATGGGTGCATCCCTTCGGGGGCCGCCCGAACTCCTTTGACAATCGCCGACGAGGGCGTCCGCGGCGCGAATTGGCCGATTCCGCCTGCTTTGGTTTGGCCCACAAGTGGTGTCTACCGAAGAGGACCAGCCTTCTCAAGTCTTGCCACCGGCAGCCGGCAGCCGTATTTTCATTGCTCAGTTCAGAACTTGAACTGAATTGCACCGCAGGAGCGGCGGTAAGCCTGGAGATGCGAACATTCGTACAATCCGTGGCGTTTGTGGCTGGCGGACTGCTCAACTGTCAGCTATTTTTGGTCGCTTCCGCGCCGATCGCGCGATCACAGGACCATGCTCCCCAGCCAACTGCTTCAGCCTCGGATCGCCTCGACGCGCCCGGGACAGCAGAGGGATCGGGACAGACTGTGGCACGCATCTCGGCAAAGGGAGAGGCCAGCAACTCCGGTCCGGCGGATGGCAAGGGAGATCCTGCACTCGGAGGGGAACGTCATCCGCCCTACCGGCTTACCAAATCCGATGTCCTCGACATCAATTTCACGTTTTCACCAGATTTTAATCAGGCCGTGACCATCCAGCCGGACGGATTCGTCGCGTTGCGGGGCGCCGGCCAGCTACTGGCCGAAGGCTCCACCGTCGCGAATCTGCAGCAGGCAATCGCGAAGGCCTACAGCGGATTCCTGCATGATCCGGAAGTCACGGTAACGCTCAAGGATTTTGAAAAACCCTATTTCCTCGCGTCAGGAGAGGTCTCACGTCCGGGGAAATATGAGCTTCGCGGGGATTTGACCGTCAACGAGGCGGTGGCAATCGCCGGCGGCTTCACGCAGCAGGCGCGCCACTCGCAAGTGGTTCTGTTCCGGCGGGTCTCGCTCGACGTGGCCGAGGCTCATCTGATCGATGTGAAGAAAATGTTGAACTCCCGCAACCTTCGGGAAGACTGGCACCTTCAGCCCGGCGACTTCATTTTCGTGCCGCAGAGCCGTATCTCGAAGATCAGGAAGTTTGTCCCGACAAATTCGATGAACTGGTACTTGAATCCTTTGCAGTTCTAATGAGGGAGTCGCAAGCGCGCTTACAGATCGTTGAAAACTCGGCAGGTCCGCCACTGTTGAGAGGTATTGCCGACGTGACCCGCCATGGCTGAAGTAGGACGGCTAGGAAATTCGCGCATCACACCCTCGCCGACCTTGCGTGAGTTGGCCGCCCTCCTATTCCGCCAATCCCGCTATGCGGTGTTATCGTTCGCCGTGGTTTTTCTCGCGAGTCTGCTCTATGCGCTGCTTGCGCCGAACTACGAAGCGCATTTCAAAGTGATGTTGCGGCGAGGGCGTTCCGATCCTGTGGTCTCCGCCCAGCCTGCCGCTCCTGATTTCACCCGCCCCACCATCAGTGAAGAGGAGTTGAACTCCGAAGTCGAACTCCTGCGCGACGAAGGCCTGCTGAAACAGGTCGTGGTGCAATCGGGTTTAGTGGCGCCGCGCGATATTGTAGCCGGCCGGTCAGAGCAGGTGGAACGCGCGGCCCGAAAACTGGCGCGCTCTTTGACCGTGGAGCCGCTTAAGAAGTCGAACCTGATTCAGGTCCGATACACGGCAGGCGGTCCGCAGGAGGCCGCCAACGTTCTCTCCACGCTCTCTGCCTTCTATCTGCGCAAGCACATGGAATTGCAGCGCCCATCCGGCGAAGTGCAATTTTTCGAGAAGCAGACCGCCGAATACGAGAGCAGGCTCAATCAGTCCGAAGCGGAGCTGGTCCGATTCACGCGCGATCGAGGCGTGGCTGAACCAGCCCTGGAACGCGACATCGCACTGCAAAAACTGGGCGAAGCAGAGGCGGCCTACCGGCAGGTCGATCAGGACCAGGTGGAGAACCAGCGTCGCGCCACGTCATTGAATACACAACTGAAGGCTTTCCCAGCCCGCTCGGTCACCCTGAAGCGATGGGCCGACAACCCTCAGCTCCTGGAGAAGCTGAAAACTCATCTTCTGGAACTCCAGCTCAAGCGCAGCGATTTGCTTATCCGGTACGAACCTTCCTACCGCCTCGTGCAGGAAGTCGATCGCGAGATTGCGGAGACGAATCAATCGATCGCCGGGGAATCGCTGACTCCCGTGCGCGACGAAACCACCGACAAGGATCCCAACTACGAATGGGCTCGCATGGAACTCGAGAAGACTCAGGTGCAGCACGAGAGTCTCCGCGAGCGGCAGGCGAAGGCCTCGAAGCAGATTGCGGCCCTGCGGGAAGAATCGGAGCAATTGCAGGCCGATGCCGTCGCGCAGCAGCAACTGGTCCGTGCCGTCAAAGCAGATGAAGAAAATTTTCTTCTGGATCAGCGCAAACTCGAAGAAGCGCGCATCGGTGACGCGCTCGACGATCGACGCATCCTGAATGTGGCATTGGTCGGGCCTCCAGTAGCGCCGGCACTGCCAGTACATTCGATGCTGTTCTGGTTCGCGCTTTCGCTCGGGCTGGCCGTGCCGGCCGGCATCGGCGCGGGCTTTGCCGCCGAATATTTCGATCCCACGATCCGCACTCCGCATGAAGCCGACCAACTCCTGGAGGCACCCGTCCTCGCGTGGTTGCCGGAGGCCCGCCAAACGATTGCGGGATCGGTGGTCTTGCGCTTTAGCCGTCCGAAGGATGTGCTTCCATGACCACGCTCGGATTGACGCCTGAAATCGCTGCCATGGCGGAGCCGCGACGCGCATCCTCGCCTCGAGAACCGCTCACAGGACCCACTGTGTTGCGCGGCAACTCCCTTCATGACGAGCAGATTCGTGGCCTGGTGCAGCAGCTTTTCTTTCGTCAGTCTCCCGGCCTGGTGCGTCATGTGGGATTCGCAGCCGTCGATGCCG
The DNA here is from genome assembly GCA_035569025.1 of Terriglobales bacterium. Taxonomy (GTDB): domain Bacteria; phylum Acidobacteriota; class Terriglobia; order Terriglobales; family Acidobacteriaceae; genus Acidiflorens. The sequence goes on along the minus strand of DATMNN010000078.1, from coordinate 79,841 downwards.
GGACCGAAACCGCCCAGCTATGCCTGGACGTCGCGACCGTACTCTCGGAGAGCGGTCCGAATGATGTCGGGCTGATCGACGCCCGCCTGCAATCCGAACCCCTGCAGACCAGCCTGCAGCTCTCGACCGCGAATCGCCTCGACGCTTCGTGGCTCCTCGCACCGCGCCTCTGGCTCGCGCCCCGGCGGAAATGGCTGGACGAAAGCTCGCAACGGGTATGGGATCCCAGTCTCTCTCGACTGCGCGCCGTCACTCTGGAATTCGATTTTTCTATTCTGTGCCTCGACCCATTCAGTTGGCTCACCACCCGGCTCAGCCAGACCTGCAACGGCGTGGTCATGGTGCTGACAGCCAATAAGACACGTCGCCTGGTGGCCACCCGAATGTACGAGCAGTTGCGTCGAGCACGAATTCCAGTCCTGGGCACAGTTCTCACTGAAAGACGTTTTCCCGTTCCCGCAGGCTTATACCGCAATTTGTGAATCTTATGGCTGACCTATCACACCGACTACCTAACACGGCAAATGAAGGCTGGGACTTGCGCTTCGCACGGATGATTCCAGGAACTCGCGGCACAACGCCGGAGGCTCCGACGGTTGCCAGAACGCGCGTCCCACGAAAGGGATGGAGTGGGCATTTCCATTTGTCTGAGCAGCGCAATGTGCTGATGATCGGCGCGGGCCCGACCGCCCGCACCATAGCCCAGGCTCTGCGCGACGATCCATCTCACGGCTCCAACGTGGTCGGCTTCCTGGACGATCAACTTCCGCTCACGCCTCAAGTATTAGGCAGGGTCGAGGACCTAGAGTGGTTGGCCCGCGCCCAGTTCATCGAGGAGGTGATCCTGGCCGTCCCCAACGAACCCGCACTGGTTCGAGAGGCGGCCGCTGTTGCCCTTAGGAATCACTTGGATATCCGGGCCGTTCCCGAGCTGCCTTCCGGTTTCTGGCCCGAGGCGGGCGTGGAGCACATCGGCGGCATTCCCGTGATCGTTCTGCATCGCGAATCGATGCCGCGCGCCCTTCTCTTGAAACGCGCGCTGGATTTTATCGGTGCCGTTGTGGGACTCGCGCTGCTCGGTCCGGTGATGGGCCTGCTGGCGCTGCTGATTCGGCTGGATTCGCGCGGGCCCGTCTTTTATGCCGCGGAACGAACGGGAGCGAAGGGGCGCCCCTTCCGTTGTTACAAGTTTCGCTCCATGATTTCAGGGGCGGATCGGCTGAAACAGAGTCTCCGCAGCCGCAATGAGCGAGAAGGCCCCATCTTCAAACTTGCGAACGATCCCCGGATCACGCGCCTCGGCCGTTTCCTTCGCCGTTACAGTCTCGACGAACTTCCGCAGCTTTGGAATGTTCTGCTCGGCAACATGAGCCTGGTGGGACCGCGTCCGCACCCCGTCGAAGAAGTCAACCAATACCAACTCCCCCACTACCGGCGGCTGGACATGAAGCCCGGAATCACCGGGCTTTGGCAGATCACGGCACGCAACAGTCCTTCGTTCGATCTCAACATGCATCTCGACCTCACCTACATCGAGAATTGGAGCCTGGTGCTCGACCTCCGCATCCTGATATCCACGGTCCGAGTGTTGTTTGCTCCCGAGGGCGCCTGATGGGCCGTCCATGATCAGCCGCGCGGCCACCTGGCAACCCGTCGCCCCCAGTCGGGCATGGTTTGCCTTCGGTCTTCTACTGCGCCCTCTGCAATGGGGGCTTGCGTTCCCCAGTGTGCTCTACCTCACGGCGATGACAATTTTCCTGTTTCGCCCTCCTGACCTCGATCTTTATCACGCCGACCGAATCGCTCTGGGCATCCTGGTCTTTTTTGCGATCCTTCGATCGTTGGCGTTGCGCGAGAAACTGCCGTTCGTAGCAGGAGTGTCACTGCCCATGCTGGGGCTGGTCACACTGGCCGTGGTCCGGGCTCTTCGCGAGCCCTTCGATGCGCAGACGTGGAGCCTGGTCGCGAGTAAGTTTGTCGTGCCGCTCGTGCTCTTTCACCTCGCCAGTCTGACCTTTCGTGGGGCCTCGCCCCTTCGATCTTTCGAAATGTTCGTGATTCTGGCCCTGGCCTACCTCACGTTCATTGCAATCGCATTTCTCGCGGATGCTCCGTCCCTGATCTTTCCCCGGTTCATACTCGACGAGAGCGTGGGAATCCACGCCGACCGCGCTCGTGGGCCCTTCCTGCAAGCGGTGGCAAACGGAATGTCGCTGAACATTCTGGGAATTCTTGCCATCGTTCTCGCGCCGCAACGGCGCATCGTGCTCCTGCTGTGGATGGCGCTGCCGTTCGCGGTGTTAGCTACCATGACCCGGGCGGTGTGGATCGCCTTCGCGGTATCGGCTATCGCCCTAGGTTTTCGCCTCGGCGTTCCGCGCATTCGGCGCGCCTGCCTAGCCCTCGTAGTCGTGGGGGCGTTGTCCGGTGCGGCGTTGTATTTCACAGACAACTCGCTCGCCAGCGCGCTTCGCGAACGCACCGCGGAGCAAGGCCCCGTGGACGCGCGCATTGCCGTATACGAAGCCGGCTGGAGCATGTTCCAGGAGCGTCCCCTCACCGGATGGACCGCAGGCGGGATGTATGAGGAACTGGCCCGCCGCATGTCCGGTTATCACTTGCGAGTTTTCTTCGTGCACAACACTTATTTGTCATTGCTGATTGAGTTCGGCATACCGGGACTTCTGTTCTACGCGATTCTGTTCTTCAACCTTCTTCGACTGGGGCGAACACTTTCGGCGGTGAAGGAAGGCCCGACGCTCGCCAAATTGCGGAGAGCCTGGCCCATTTTGCTCTGCGTGTATCTGTTCAATGCCTTCTTCGTGGACATGGCCTACCAGTTCGTCATCGGACTCTTGTTCACGGTGGCGGGTATTTTGCAGGCATCAAGCGAGTCCGCCACATGACCACCGTCGCCTACATCGCCAATCAATTCCCATGTTCCATCGAGCCCTATGTGATGGACGAAATCCGCGAACTGCGCAAGCGCCAAGTGCGGGTGATCTGTTGCAGCGGGAAGCGAGTGTCGGCCCAGGGACTGGCAAGAAACGAAAGCGAATTCCTCGATGAAGCGCTCTCCTTTCACCCGCTCTCCGATACCCAACTCGTGCAGGCGGTCCGCCGACTCGGAGCGCGCAACTACTTCGACTTGATGCTGCCGGTGCTGCGGGAAATGCGCTCTTCTCCCGGCCGGCACCTGCGCTCCTTCGGCCATACCCTTCTCGGAGGCGCGCTCGCCGAGGACTTGGCTCCCCTTGGGGTCGAGCATATCCATGCTCATCACGGATACTTTGCGTCCTGGATGGCATTGGTCGCAGCTCGCCTGCTGGGCATCGACTTCAGCATCACCCTGCACGGTTCCGATCTGCTGGTGCGTGCGGACCTGCTCGCCGCCAAACTGAGCGCGTGCAAGTTCTGCTTCACGGTGTCGAACTACAATCGCGAATACATCCTCCGCAACTATCCAACTGTCGCGCCGTCGAAGATTGTGGTACAGCGCCTGGGAGTCGATCCCGTTCCCCCAGCGAGTCTGGACCTCCCCCAGCCTGAGCCGCGACGCCGGTTCTGTCTTCTGTCGGTCGGACGTCTGCATACCGTCAAGAATTACGCATTCCTCCTTCGGGCCTGCGCAACTCTCCGTGATGGGGGGATGGATTTTCTGTGCTGGATCGTCGGCGAAGGACCGGAACGGCCTGCTCTGGAACGACAAATCAGCGAACTCCAGCTCGGCGACCAGGTGCTGCTTCCGGGACATGTCGCTCGCTCCGAACTCTCCAGTTACTACCGCTACTCCGACCTTGTCGTGATGACGAGTTTGAGCGAAGGTGTGCCGGTGGTCCTGATGGAAGCGATGGCGCACGAAAAATTGGTCATTGCCCCGGACATAACCGGGATTCCGGAACTCGTACAAGACCGACGCACCGGTTTTCTGTACCAGCCAGGTTCCCTGAGTGACTTCGTCAGCACAGTGCGATGGATTTTCGATCACAGGGATTCGCTGGGTGAAATACAGCGTGCGGCCGCCCAGTGTGTTGCACTTCACTACGATCGCCAGCGGAATCTTCGGCAGTTTGCCGATCAATTCCTGGAGCGCGTTGCCCACCCGGAGTCCTCCTATGCGAATTCTTTATTGCAACAAGTACAACTACCCGTTTAGCGGCACGGAAGCGTACCTGTTCGAATTGATCCGCCGCATGGACACGCGCCATCACGAAACCGCCCTGTTCAGCATGGATCACGGACACGCCTCGGCCTTCGCGGGCCGCAGTTATCTGATTCCCTATCGCAATTTCAAAGATCCGGGGGCAAGTTTCGTGAAGAAAACACGGATGGCCGCGCACGCGCTCTATTCTCCCTCGGCGCGGCGTCGCATGCGCTCGTGCCTCAAGGACTACGCGCCCGATCTTGCGCACGTGCGCGGAATTTACCATCACTTGTCGCCGTCGATTTTGTGGGAACTGAAAAAGCAGGGCGTCCCGGTTCTGTATCACCTGAACGATTTCAAGATTCTGTGTCCGAACTACAATTTCGTCGCGCATGGGCGGACCTGCGAACTGTGCCTCGGAGGCAACTATTTTCATGTGGTAACAGAAAAATGTCATGCCGGATCGCGATCCGCCGGAGTAGTGCTGGCTGCGGAAGCCTATCTGCATAAATGGCTTCAGACTTATCAGCGTTGCGTCGATCTGTTCCTGGCGCCGACCGGGTTTGTGCGCGACAAACTGGTCAGTGCCGGGTTTCCCGCTCGCCAAATCGAAGTCCTGCCGCACTTTCAGGCGCTTCCTGCGCCGGAGAATCTTGTCCCGGAAAAAGGCTACATTCTTTACTTCGGACGGCTTTCTGCCGAGAAGGGCATCGACGAGCTGCTCCATGCCATGGCGCGCTTGCCTCATATCCCGCTCGTCATTGCCGGCGAGGGTCCGGAGCGGGAACGGTTAGAAGCGCTTGCCCGCGACCTGAAGCTGCGGCATGTTCTCTTCGCTGGAATGGTCGGAGGCGCGAAACTCGAGCAGCTCGTCGCCGGCTGCTCCTTCTCTGTTTTCCCATCGCACGCCTACGAGACGCTCGGAAAGTCCATTCTGGAGTCCTACGCCTGGGGACGCCCGGTGGTTGCCTCCGACCTCGGATCGCGCCGGGAGATGGTGGAACCGGGCGTCACGGGGCTTCTCTATCCCGCCGGAGATCTCGAACAACTCACCGAGGCGATCGAGTTTCTCTTCAATCGATCCAAACTCGCGGCAAAGATGGGAGTAGAAGGCCGCCGCCGCCTGCAAAACGGGCACAATCCCGACCGCCATCTGGACGCTCTCCTGGAAATCTACTCGCGGATGGCCTCAAGAAAACGGCGGACAACGGCTCCCTCGGCCGTAACCCCCATGCCGGAGCCGGCGCCTAAGCCCTTGCGGGTCGCATTTATCGGAGGTCGCGGCATGGTGTCCAAGTACAGTGGGATCGAGTCCTACTACGAAGAAGTCGGCTCGGAACTTGCCCGCAGGGGACATGAGGTCACGGTCTATTGCCGCAATTACTTCACACCTCCCCTCAAAAGATTCCTCGGCATGCGCGTATTAAGGCTGCCGGCCATCCGCTCGAAACACCTGGAGACGCTGACGCATACTTTTCTCAGCACCGTGCACGCCATGTTCTCCGGCTACGATGTGGTCCACTATCACTGCCTGGGCCCCGCTTTGTTTTCTTTTTTTCCGCGACTCACGGGCGCCAAGACGGTGGTCACGGTACAGGGACTCGATTGGCAACGCCGCAAATGGGACCGGATCGCCTCGCTGGTGTTACGCATTGGTGAAGCTGCGGCCATATTTTTGCCGAGCGAAACCATGGTGGTGTCGAAAACTCTGCAACGCTACTACGCGACACATTACCGTCGCGCTACGCTTTACATCCCCAACGGCGCCTGCCTGCGGCCGAGGCGTCCTGCGAAGCGGATTTCCGCATGGGGCCTGAAACCGAACAACTACATTCTTTTTCTCGGACGACTTTCACCCGAGAAGAACTGCGATCTCTTGATCGACGCGTTCGAGGATCTCTCCTCCGACATGCACCTGGTATTGGCCGGCGGATCGAGTCACTCCGACGAGTACATGAATCGGCTCCGGCAACATGAATCGGAGCAGGTTCGATTCCTGCCCTGGGTTGCGGGCGAAGACCTGGACGAACTGCTGACGAACGCGGCCGTATTCGTATTGCCATCTGACCTCGAGGGCCTTTCGCTGGCTTTACTGGACGCCATGGCCGCAGGGGTCTGCGTTCTGGCCAGCGACATTCCGGAAAATCAGGAAGTCGTTGGCGGAATCGGTTTCACATTCAGGCATGGCGATCGATCCGACCTCAGCCGCGTGCTGGACCTATTGATTCGCAATCCTGACTTGCGGCGGGAGAGCGCAACTAAATGCGAGCAGCATGCAAGGCAGCACTACCTATGGTCTGACATCGCGAGTTCGATTGAAAAGGCGTACTACAAGATCCTCGACCGGAGGCATCCCGCGGAAGCGGTCGCAACGGCCGTCGAGCGACGCTCCTCCGTGGCTTAGCGTCCTCGGTTCACTCAGAACGATAACTCCGTACGACAGGCACGACTTTGTCGCCGCGTTTGATTAGAATCGGGGCTGCCGCTTTCTGAGTAGCGGCCTCCGGCATGGAAGATCTGATTCTCGTCACCGGCGGCGCCGGATTTATTGGCTCGAATTTCGTTTTGCAGTGGATCGCAGAGGAGACTTCCCGCGTTCTGAGTCTCGATAAACTCACCTACGCCGGCAATCTCCGCAATCTCCAGTCAGTTGAGGACCATCCACGCTATCGCTTTGAGCAAGGCGACATTCTGGATCGAGATGAATTGCGCAAATTATTTGCGCAGCAGCGGCCACGCGCCGTCGTCCACTTCGCCGCCGAGAGCCACGTCGATCGCTCCATTCACGGTCCTGACGATTTCATCCGCACCAACATCAACGGAACCTTCAGCCTGCTCGAAGAAGCAAGAGCCTATTGGTCTTCATTAGACGAGAACGATCGTTCCGCGTTCCGTTTTCTTTACGTTTCGACTGACGAAGTGTACGGATCGCTCGGCCCCGGCGATGCGGCCTTTTGCGAAACGACAGTCTATGCGCCCAACAGCCCATACTCGGCGTCCAAAGCCGGTGCCGACCATTTGGTGCGTGCCTACCATCACACTTACAAATTGCCGGTGCTGACAACGAACTGCTCCAATAACTACGGACCGTACCAATTTCCCGAGAAGCTTATTCCGCTGATGATCCTGAACGCCTGCCAGGGGAAACCGCTTCCCGTATACGGCGATGGCCAAAACGTCCGCGACTGGCTGTACGTGGAAGACCACTGCCGCGCCATTCGCACGGTGCTCGCCACCGGACGCGTGGGCGAGACCTACTGCGTCGGCGGCGCGAACGAACAAAAAAATCTGTATGTCGTGGAAACGCTCTGTAAATTATTGGACGAACTGCGGCCCAACGACCCAGTCGTTCCCCATAGTCAACTCGTAACGTTCGTCGAGGACCGCCCCGGCCACGACCGTCGCTATGCCATGGACTCGCGCAAAATCCAGCGGGAATTGAATTGGCATCCCGTGGAGACCTTCGAGAGCGGCATCCAAAAAACCGTGCGCTGGTATCTTGAACACGAGGACTGGGTGCAGGAAGTAACCAGTGGCAGTTATCGTCAATGGGTCGCGAAACACTACGCGACAGAGCGTTGACAATATGAGTACACACGATCAGCCCGGCTATAAAGGCATCATCCTCGCAGGAGGATCGGGCACGCGCCTCTACCCCGTAACCCACGCGGTCGCGAAGAGCCTGCTTCCGGTGTATGACAAACCGATGGTGTACTACCCGCTCTCGACGCTGATGCTCGCTGGCATCCGGGACATTCTGGTGATTGCAACACCCGAGGACGTTCCACGCTTCGAGCATCTTTTAGGGGATGGCTCGCGTTACGGAATTCGACTGCAATACGCCGCGCAGGCGAAGCCCGAAGGGATTGCGCAGGCGTTTCTGATTGGCCGCGATTTTATCGGCACAAGTGGCTGCGCACTCGTCCTCGGCGACAATATTTTTCACGGGCACGACCTCGTCAAAGAACTGCGGGCCGCTGTCAATAACACGACCGGGGCGCGCGTGTTTGCCTATCCGGTGCACGATCCCGAGCGCTACGGAGTCGTCGAGTTCAACGAGCATGGCAAGGCACTCAGCGTGGAAGAAAAGCCGCAGCAGCCGAAGTCACGCTACGCCGTCACCGGACTCTACTTCTACGACAACCATGTCGTGAACATCGCGGCGAACCTGAAACCTTCCGCGCGCGGGGAACTGGAGATCACCGACGTAAATCGCGAGTATCTCAAGCGCGGCCAGCTGAACGTATGTGTCATGGGCCGGGGCATGGCGTGGCTCGATACCGGCACGCACGATGCACTGACCGAAGCCGCCCTCTTCATTCAAACACTCGAAAAACGCCAGGGCTTGATGGTGGCCTGTCTGGAGGAAATTGCCTACCGTTCCGGTTACATTACAAAGGAACAGGTGGAAGCGCTGGCTTTGCCTATGCGCAACAATGGATACGGCGCGTACCTCTTGCAGATGCTTAAAGAGCGGGTTTTCTAAAAACAAACCCTGTTCATTCTCCATGAAGAAAACTGGCACCAAACTAAACGATGTCCTGCTACTCGAGCCGAGTGTATTCGGCGACGACCGTGGCTTTTTCCTCGAGAGTTACAACGAACGCACGTTTGCAGACATGGGCATCCGCGCTCACTTTGTACAGGACAATCATTCCTATTCCGCCAGAAATGTGATCCGCGGCCTGCACTATCAGGTAGGCGTGCCTCAGGGAAAATTGGTGCGGGTCGTCACCGGTGAGATTCTCGACATTGCACTGGACCTCCGCCGCAGTTCCGCAACATTTGGCAGGTGGGAGAGTTTTGTTCTTTCGGCCGAGAACAAGAAAATGTTGTGGATTCCACCGGGTTTCGCACATGGATTTCGCGTGGTTTCGAAAGCTGCCGACGTTCTCTATAAGGCTACGGATTTCTACGCCCCCGAACAGGAGCGCACAGTGGCCTGGAATGATCCAAAACTGAAAATCGACTGGCAGCTCGACGGTGAGGCGATCATCTCCGCCAAAGACCAGAGCGGAACGTCGTTTGAGGAGTGTGAGAAGTTCGATTGATTGACAGCTAATGATTGGCAGCTACGGAAGCCGGAAGTCAACGCTGACGGTAGTTTCAACCTCTACCGGGCTTCCCTGCACGCGATACGGCGCATATTTCCAGGACTGAACCGCATCCAGCGCGGCCTGTGACAGCATTGCAGGTCCTGCCACCGCTCGCAAACCCTTCACTGTGCCGTCGGTAGCGATGACGGCATCCAGAACAACCAACCCCTGCGTTCCCGCCTCCCGCGCGGCATCCGGGTAAACCGGATCGACCTTGTACAAGATCTGGTGATCCATCGCCTCGGGAGGAACACGCAATGGCATTCCCGGCTGGGCCTCTGCGTCGAGGGGTGCAGCGACTTCCAGTTCATTCCACGAATTTTGCCACTGCCACCAACCCAGCGCAGCGAGTCCCATCATGAACGCAACCAGCACCAGAAACCGTCGCCGCCGAACCCGAAATCTGCGAGGGTGTTTTTCGTCGGAAGGTGACACCAACTCCGCCTGGGGAGGCGTTACTGTCTCGATCTCAAGGGACTTTGTTTTCGTCGCGTCGGCAGTGGCTTCCGTCGCAGCTGCCGTAGGAACTATCCGCGTGGCATTCTGCGAAGTCCAGTAGCGAATTTTCTCCCGCTGTTCAACCGACAGGCCAACGAACTGCAATCCGCAACGCATGCGCTCCTGATAACGAACCAGGGCGCGAGCGCGCACTGGTAGGCCGACATTGGGAAGCCTCAGTTCAAGCGCGACCGACTGTCCGGCGAGCAACTCTCCGGCCACCACCGCTCCCAGTCCCGACTCGCTCAAATCACAACAGCGGCCTGGCATGTTGTAAGGGATTCCCGATTGCAGCGCGATCACGTCCAGCGACACGTCGATCAGGTACCGAGGAAGACTGCGGCGCGACGCCTGGTTCCAAGGCATCAACGAGGGAGCTGCCATGTCATCGCCTCTGCAGGAGCGTGCCAGCCCGTTTTCGGGCTGAGTTCAACAATACAAAGTGGCGCAAAAGAGTGAAGGCATTATATCGAAAAAACGGAACAAGATTTTGCGCGCAGCAGACTTCCTAAGTTGGGACAGGCGCCCTGATTCCCGCTACTCCAGATCGCGCCAATTTGGCCCGACGCCCAATTCCACTACCAACGGTACTTCGAGCGCATGTGCGTTTTCCATCCGTTCGCGCACCAACCGCTTCATGGCATCGACCTCACCCTCGGGAACTTCGAACACGAGTTCATCATGCACCTGCAGCGTCATGCGCGACTTGAGCCCGCGTTCTCGAATGTCGTCGTCAATCCGGATCATCGCCAGCTTGATCAGGTCTGCCGCCGTGCCCTGCAGAGGAGTATTCACCGCCGTACGCTCGGCGAAGCCACGCTGGTTGGGATTCTTGCTGTTGATGTCGGGAATGGGACGGACACGCCCGTGGAGGGTCTTCACCTTCCCATCGCGCCGCGCCTGTTCAAGCGTGGCATCAATGAAAGTACGCACTCCGAAATATTTTTCGAAGTAAGCATCAATGAACTTCCTGGCCTCGCCGGTGTCGATCCCCAGGTTCTGCGACAAACCGAACGGCGAGAGCCCATAGACGATTCCGAAATTGACGACCTTCGCCGCGCGTCTATGCTCCGGTGTAATCATGAGCGGAGGCACTCCGAAGACTTGCGATGCGGTAAGCGTGTGAATGTCGTCGCCGCGCCGGAATGCTTCGACGAGCAATTTATCTTGCGCAAAATGCGCCAGGAGGCGCAGTTCAATCTGCGAGTAGTCGGCAGCCAGCAGCACGTGTCCCAGCTCAGCCGTAAATGCCGCGCGAATCTCACGACCTAATTCCGTCCGGATGGGAATGTTCTGCAGGTTCGGATTCGCCGAAGACAGCCGGCCGGTTGCGGTTCCGGTCTGCCCGAAGGTCGTGTGTACACGGCCGCTCGTGCTGCGAATCAGGAGAGGCAGTGTGTCCACGTACGTGGATTTGAGCTTTGTGAGCTGACGATAATCCAACACCAACCGCGGGACCTCGTGCTCTTCCGCCAGGCCCTCCAGCACGTCCACCGCCGTCGAAATCTTCTTACCCTTGCCATATTTCACCGGTACGGGCAGTCCGAGCTTGTTGAACAGAACGTCTCCCAGTTGCTTCGGCGAACTGATGTTGAACTCCTGGCCGCAGCGCTGATAAATATCCTGCGCCTTCGCCTCGATCTCGCGCTCCAGTTTGTTCGACATTTGCGAGAGCGCAGCGGTGTCGATCTTGACGCCTGCCTCTTCCATGCGCGCGAGCACCGGCACCAGCGGCGCATCGATGTGGTCATAAACGGGAAGCAGCCCCAGGTCTTCAACATCCTTGCGCAACGCCACGGCGACTCTGCCGGTAAGATCGGCGGCCTCTGCCAGGCCGCCACTCATCTTCAGATTGAATCTGCGCAACGCAATTTCCGGCAGTGCATGCGAAGAGTGCGTCGGATTGACCAGGTAGGAATACAGCATCGGATCGTGTCGCACTTCGGCAAGCGAGATTCCCTGGGCGGAAAAATGATGCAACGCCGACTTGAGATCATGGACTGTCTTGGCCGTCGCTTCGCCCTCCAGCAAATTCTTGACGCGCGTAGCCAACGGCTTGTCGGAAAGAGTTGCGATGGCCCCCGATCCCGGCCCCACAGAAAAAGCAATCTTCTCGACGGCAGCGGGGGCCTCCGTCTGCTCCGGCTGGAGCAGCAAGAACTCGGATTGCACCGGAGCTTTTTCCCGCTCCTCTTCCTCCTCCAGCTCGGCGGCATCGGGTTGTTCAGTCGGGATGGCAATGGCGAGCGGCATTTCGTCAGGCAGGCCGGCGAGATATCCGTCAAGTTCGGCGATCGTCCGAATCTCCCGGTAATCGCCTTCCCCCACCTCAGCGACGGGAAGCAACTCTTTGAGCAGTGACGTGAATTCCAACTCCGCAAACAAACCGCGTAGTGCCTCGACGTCTGGTTCGCCCATCTTCATCGACGGGACATCCAGTTCGACGCCGACATTGGTATCGATCGTCACCAGCTTCTTGCTGGTAAGGATGTTGTCCCTATTATTCTGCAAGGATTCGCGATACGACTTCTTCTCCACTTCGGCGGCGCGTTCCAGCGCCTGCTCCACGCTGCCAAAACGCCGGATAATTTCGACCGACCCCTTGTCGCCAATTCCCGGCGCGCCGGGTACGTTGTCGACTGAATCGCCACGCAAGGCCATCACGTCCACCACGCGATCAGGGGGCACGCCAAGAATTTCTTCCACCTTGGCTGCGTCACAGATCAGGTTCTCTTTCGGCGGATTGAGCACACAGACCTTGTCGTCGACCAGCTGCAGCATGTCCTTGTCGCTGGAAACGACAAAAACTTCGTACGATTCTGCCGCAGCTTTGCGCGCCAGTGTTCCGATCACATCATCGGCTTCGTAGCCTGCGAGTTGCAGAATCGGAATGCGGTAGCCTTCGAGCGCACGCCGGATGTACGGCACCTGCTGCACCAAATCGGCTGGCATCTCCTTGCGATTTGCCTTATAGCCGCCGTATTCGACTTCCTTAAACGTCTGCGTTTTGATATCGAACTTGCGAATAGAAGTGATCGCCTCGGCCTGCTCATGGCGGACCGTCGGCCGTCCAATGTCGAACACGGCTGCGAGATATTGAGGAGAGAAGTCATCGCGCAGTTTGCGTAACATATTCACGAACACAAACGTCGCGGCGGTTGGTACGCCGGTCCTGGTCGACATCGGCCGCTGCCGGGCCATCGCGTGATACGCCCGGAAGATGAACGACATGCTGTCGATCAGATAGATGCGTCCCTTGGAGGAGGCTTGCCTGGCGACCGGCGCGGACGTGCCCACCGGTTCACTCGACGAAGGGCCGTCTGGCTTGCGTTTGTTTTCTTTTCGTGTGGGCAACGAGCCAAGTTTATCAGGCACAACGCCGCGTGACTCGGAAGGCTGGTTTGCCTCCCCGCCACGCGACAGAGGAAGAGTGCCCGGTTGCGAAAAACAATTTACAAAATGACTACGACCGCAATTCGTGTTTCCGGATGCAACAAATCGAACAAGAAATATTCACCATCGATGTAGTCGATGTAGCAATCATCCGAATACGACCATCCCACCGGCCACTGATCGACAAACTCAAACCAGTATCCGCTGTACTGGACCCGCGGATGGCCCTCGACCACTACAGGCTGCGAAACATGGAAATGATGCTCACGGCCAAAATGTGCCCGGAACTTGTCGTCCGGAATACGCTGCGCATTCTGCTTGTGGGCGCGCTCATTGCCGCCATTGTTTCCATTTCCCGAGGCGCGGTTCTCTCCCGTCTTCTGGTCATTGCGTTGCTGGGTGCGCTCGTTATTTTGAGTCTGCTTTTCGTCTTTGGACTGCTCCTGCGCACGGCGATCTTCCTTCGCAGGCTTCTCCGGCTTTGCGTCGTGGGGTTTCGCTTCCTCTGGCTTTACAACCGCCGGCTTCGCTTCTTCTTGTGCCGCGGGCTTTCCTTCATCTTTCTCTTCTTGCGCGTTAGAAAAAACCGCAGTACTCAAGAGAAGCAGACAACCAGCGAATACTGCCCCTAATATTTTCATAGTGCCTCCATCGGCTTTGCGGTGCGATTTGCAACTGCATCGCAGGTGATTCAGGTCCCTGTTACCGGTTTAAGATGGCAACTACCCACCGTGGGATGTCGCAAGCCCGACAGACTTACTGTATTTTCGAGCGGTTAAAGCTGGAGGAGGAGTGCGTACAATCAGGGAAGAGGTTCGAAGCTCTACAGTAAGCCCTGTATTGCAGAGATTAAGGACGAACCTGTGCGTATGACTTGATATCGCCAAGTACGAACTTCCGATGGCTGAATGCTTTGCTGCTCCATGCTGCCCTTCAAACTCATCTACAGCGACGACTACTTTCTTCCGATCGGCGCACACGTGTTTCCCGCGGAAAAGTACCGCCGGGTGCGGGACCGCTTGCTGGAAACGGGCGTCGCTCAGTCCGAAGATTTTCTTGTTCCAGAATCCGCCAACGACCAGGACGTCCTGCTCGTTCACACCTCCGGGTATGTCGAAAAACTCAAGACCGGCACGCTGAGCCCGCGCGAGGAGATGCAACTGGAAGTCCCCTATTCCCCTGAACTGGTGCGCGCGTTCTGGTTAGCGGCGGGCGGATCGATTCTTGCGGCGCACCACGCGCTTCAGGACGGCATCGCCATCAGCATCGGCGGCGGATTTCACCATGCATTTCCCGATCACGGAGAAGGCTTCTGCATGATTCACGATGTCGCCATTGCAATCCGCAAAATGCAGCGCGATGGAAAAATTCGCACCGCCATGACCGTGGATTGCGACGTGCATCACGGCAATGGCACAGCGGCGATTTTCGCCGGACCCCGCGTCCCCGCCGACGTATTCACGATCTCGCTTCACCAGGAAAATAACTATCCGCCGGTAAAGCCCCCCTCTTCGATTGACGTGGACTTGCCCGACGGTATCGGCGACGACGAATATCTCGGCTGGCTCGACAACGCATTGAGTTCCGGACTGCGCCGGTTCCAGCCCGACTTGCTTTGCTACATCGCCGGCGCCGATCCCTACCGCGAAGACCAGCTTGGCGGCTTGAACCTTACGATCGAAGGATTGAAGAAGCGCGACGAACTCGTGTTCCGCGTCGCCAGGGCGCGCAATATTCCCGTCATGGTCACATACGCGGGCGGCTACGCGCGCAGGGTTGAGGACACTGTGACCATCCACTCCAACACCGTGATCGCCGCCAAGGAAGTGTTTGCGGCCGCCACAAAGCCATGAATGCAAAAGTTATACTCATCCGATGGACGCCACTCCCGCTGAACTCGGAGACCGCGAACTTTATAGCGTTCTCCTCAACTCCGTAGCCCCTCGACCGATCGCCTGGGTTTCGACCATCAATTCCGCCGGACTATCGAACCTCGCTCCCTTTTCGTTTTTTAACGTTGTATGTGCCGAGCCTCCTCTGCTGGGTTTTGCGCCGGGCATGCGCGCCCCGGCACAATCGGCGACAGATCAATCCGCCGGAGTGCCCAAAGATACCCTGCGAAATATCCGCGAGTCCAGGGAGTTTGTGGTCAGCATCGTCACCTACGATCTGGCCGAAGCCATGAACCTGACCAGCGGCGACTACGACGCCGCGACCGACGAATTCAAGATCGCGCAACTTGCCGCAGCGCCGTCACGGTTTGTCCGTCCTCATCGGGTCGCGGATTCCCCTGTCAGCTTCGAGTGCAAGCTGCACCAGATACTCGACTTCAATCCCAGCCCCGACGGCGGAAGCCTGGTGATTGGGGAGATCGTCTCCATTCACATCGGCGATCAATATCTCAAAGGAGGCCACCTGGATCGAAACTCTCTCGACCTGATCGGCCGCATGGGAGGTATGCAGTACACGCGGACTACGCAGCGGTTTGAGATGGCTAGGCCGAAGGTGGGGTGAGGTGACAAACGTCAATCGGCCTGAGCGAAGCTAACGCAACGACACGACAACCCGCATCATGGCAACTGTGATAAGGGCAAGCGCGGCCACGTTCAACCATCCCCACGCCGCAAGCCATTTGGGACGGTCGGCTGCCGGTGTGGGTCGCACACCGCGGGAAATGCTTTCGAGTTCGCGGCGCAATTGATCTCCCGCTCGCTCCTCCGCCGAGAAATGGCGTATAACGATCCAGGCACCGAGTGAAAACCACCCCACGAGGGCGCAAGTCGTTAGACTTCTGTGTTCGGCCAAAAGCCAGCTGCCATATCGTGCAAGGCTCAGCGGATAGGCTGCCATGACGATCAGAAAAGCAATATAGACGCTCAACCGCCAGGCTTCCGGCCCGTAATCGACTCGATCTCTGATACTCGCAGAGATCTTCTCGCTGGAGAAAATTCTGTAACGCAAAAGGAACGGCAAGGTGAGGGCTAACAGGAGAGGAAACCTCAAAGCAACTACGAGTTCGTGACGACTTGGTGTCAGTATCGTTTCCACGTGGACATGATATTCTTAGTGAGACATTTTGACCAAAACTCCCTAATTACTTCGTATTTCTCAAATACATTACGATGTTCGAGAATCTCCAGGAAAAACTCCAGCGCGCGTTCAAAGCCCTGCGCGGACAGGCAGTCCTCACCGAAGAAAATATCGATGAGGCGCTGAAGCAGATTCGGCTGGCGCTGCTCGAAGCCGACGTCAACTTCAAGGTTGTCAAAGACCTCATCGACCGCATCCGCGCCAAAGCCATCGGGCAGCAGGTGATGACGGCGCTTTCACCCGGCGAACAGGTCATCAAAATTCTGCGTGACGAACTGGTCGAAACACTCGGCAAAGACACAGCCAAGGTGAAGTTCGCGTCGCAGCCACCCTCCGTCATTCTGATGGCCGGACTGCAAGGTTCCGGCAAGACGACAACTTCCGGCAAACTAGCCAACTGGCTCAAGAATGGTGGGCACCGTCCGCTGCTCGTCTCGGTCGACGTATATCGTCCGGCGGCGCGCGAACAGTTGAAAGTGGTCGCTGCGGCAATCAAGGCTAATATCTACGAAGGCCAGGTCGGCGAAGCGAACACCGCGACCGTCGAGCGTTTAGCCAAAGAAGCGCGCAAAGAAGCGCTCATCTCCGGCTGCGACGTGCTGATCGTCGACACCGCCGGCCGCCTGCACATCGACGACCAGCTCATGGACGAGATGCAGTCGCTCAAGCGGATGCTCAATCCGCAGGAGATTCTGTTCGTCGCTGACGCGATGACCGGCCAGGACGCAGTCAACTCCGCAGATGAGTTCCACAAAAAGCTCACACTCACCGGCGTTGTCCTCACCAAAATGGACGGCGACGCGCGCGGCGGCGCGGCCCTTTCCATCCGCCAGGTCACCGGACAACCCATCAAGTTCATCGGCGTCGGCGAAAAATACGACGCGCTGGAACCGTTCCATCCCGACCGTATCGTGTCGCGCATTCTCGGCATGGGCGACATCCTGTCGCTCATCGAAAAAGCCGAATCGCAGATCGACAAGAAAAAAGCACAGGACCTGGCGACCAAAGCGCTGACTGGCGACGGCTTCTCGCTCGAAGATTTCCGCGACCAGTTGCGGCAGGTGAAAAAGATGGGCTCCCTGAAAAGCATTATGGGGATGCTGCCCTCGGTCGGCGCCTTTGCCGGGATGCAAAAAGCCGCCGACAACGTCGACGAAAAACAGATCAATCGCGTCGAAGCCATCATCAATTCGATGACCGGATATGAACGCGATCACCACGAAGTAATCAACGGCAGTCGCCGCAAACGCATCGCCCGCGGCTCCGGCACCAGCGTGCAGGAAGTAAACAACCTGCTTCGCCAGTACGCCCAGATGAAAAAAATGTTCAAGCAGATGGGCAAGCCGAGTTTTGCGCGACGGCTGGCGGGGATGAAGATGCCGGGGATGTAGGAACAGTGGATAGTGATTAGTAGACAGTGGTTAGCCCAAAACAAACTGAGAATTGAGCTGCTCAGCATGAAATGGCGCTCGTTAGCGGAGCCGGAGTCGCGGGCAGACCAACGTCCGCTGTCGCAAGTTTTCGCAGAACGCAAAGAACTGATCGCCAAATACGTTCCTCCTGACGTGCAGGCTGTTCACTCCCGTACGATCGCTGCGTTACAACAACAAGGACTCGCCGCGAAAGCCCTCGGCCTCGGCGCAAAGGCTCCATCGTTCGAACTCCCCGACCATAACGGAAAGTCTCTATCCTCCGCTGAACTGCTGGCGAAAGGAAACCTGGTCATCTGTTTCATTCGCGGCCGCTGGTGCCCATTCTGCGTCGGACAGATGGAGGCGGTGAGCGCGATCGCGGATCAGATTGCAGTTGCGGGAGCCTCGCTAGTCGCGATCTCTCCACAGATCGAGAAGCAGGCTTACTTCATGCACGATCAGCACAAACTCCGCTTCCCGCTACTGGTCGATGCACACAACTCGTTGGTCCGACAGTTTGGGTTGGTATATCGCGTCCCAGAGGAACAGCAGGCCATCTATCGGAGGACATTCGTCAACTTGCCGTTTGTGAATGGAGACGACAGTTGGGAACTGCCAATTCCTGCGACGTATGTGATCGACCGCGATGCCACAATCGTTTTCGCCTCGGCAAATGAGGACTATACGGAACGTCCTGAGCCCTTGGAAATCCTCGCGTCTTTGAAATAACAAAATTTCTCACGCGGCTTTGCCCAGAGTCTCCTTCCCCGCATCGTGGACGTGTTCCGGCCGCACTCCCATACCGACCGCGCGGGCCATGAAAGTTCGCACTCCGGGAATACGCACAGCAATCCGCAGCTGCCACGGAGGTTTAGCCGGGCCCGGATTCTTAAACAGCCGATTGAATGCCTTATGCGCGGTTGCCTGAACGCGTTGCGTCACTCGGGTAGGGAATTCGCGACGGCGTTGTACCTGGACGAGAACGTCTTCGGTCACGCGCCGTTCACGGAGAGCATCGGAGAGGAGATTCGCCGCGGCGACAGCGTCCTGGATCGCCAGATTAATCCCAACTCCCCCGGCGGGCGACATGGCGTGGGCGGCGTCACCAATGCACAGTAAGCCCGGCAAATGCCATCGCCGCAGACGATTTAGTTGTACCGAGAGAAGCTTGATCTGGTCCCAGTCTTTCAGGTCGGCGACGCGATCTCCGAGGTAGGGCGCAATCTGAAGAAGCGTTTGGCGGAAGGAATCCAGCCCTGCAGCTTTCAGTTCGTCGAACGAACCCTTCCGAATCAACAGTCCCGCCTGAAAATACTGGTCGCGGTTGATCAGGACCAAGGCCCGGCCATAATTGAAATTACCCAGCAATTGTTCGGGATCGTTCCCGCGACGGCTGATATGAAACCACAGCACATCGATCGGCACACCGAATTCGATTAATTCCAATTGCGCCGCTTTGCGGATCACAGAATGTCGGCCATCACAACCAACAACCAAGTCAGCCCGAATCTCGACGAGTCCGTCCGGCGTTTGCGCTTCGACTCCGGCAATGCGGCCGCCCTCGCGCAGCAAACCTACCGCTTCATATTGCATCCGCATATCAAAGTTCGGGAATTTCGCGGCCTGAGACGAGAGAAAATCAAGGAAGTCCCACTGCGGCATCAGCGCTACAAATTTGCAATGCGTCGGCACATGATCAAAATCCGCGAGTGTGAAGGCAAACCTTCCGAACATGCCGCCGACTTTGGTCAGCTCCTGGTGTGGGAGCCGGAGAAAATCGGGTAACAGTCCGAGTTCGTACATCACGTCGAGAGTGGAAGGATGAACGGTGTCACCGCGAAAGTCGCGGAAGAAGTCTTGATGCTTTTCGAGCACCGTGACGGCTACTCCCTTGCGGGCCAACAGGTAGCCCAGCATGATTCCAGCCGGGCCGCCGCCTACGATGCAGCAGGTTGTTTGCAGTGTTGGCTTGGCCGTACGATGCGCTCCTTTCGCGAGGTGCGGGCGCCCGCGCAGGGCCCCCTATCGCGCCAAGCGCGGATTTTATCGCTCACAGCGCCGTTTGGAAAACCCCAGGAATCCACGCCGCAAAAAAAGGGCGCCGGAAAAAACCCGGCGCCCTGGTTCATTTCTCTTCTATGCAAGTTTCCGTCGCACTCACCTTACTTCAGCGAAGCCATATCGATAACGAAGCGATACTTCACGTCGCTCTTCAGCAACCGCTCGTAGGCTTCGTTGACCTGCTGAATCCCGATCATCTCGACATCGGAGGTGATGCCGTGCTCGGCGCAGAAATCCAGCATCTCCTGGGTTTCGCGAATGCCGCCGATGATGGATCCGGCCAGACTTCGGCGTCGGAACAACAGAGGTCCGACCGGCAGGGCCATCGGATTCGGAGGCGCGCCCACCATCACCATGGTCCCGTCGAGTTTGATCAGGTCGAGGTAGGCGGCGACGTTGTGATCCGCCGAAACTGTGTCGAGGATGAAGTCGAAGCTGTTGAGATGCTTCTGCATTTCTGCCTCGTTCTTCGAGATCACCACTTCGCTTGCACCCAGGCGAAGCGCATCGGCGGTCTTGCCTGCCGACGTTGTGAACAGCACGACATGAGCGCCAAAGGCGTGCGCGAACTTGAGGCCCATATGGCCGAGGCCACCAAGTCCGACAATGCCAACCTTCTGGCCCTTGCGAACGTTCCAGTGCCGCAGCGGAGAATAGGTGGTGATGCCCGCGCAGAGCAACGGGGCCGCGGCTGCGAGGTTCAGTTTGTCAGAAACACGCAGGACGAACGCTTCATCGACCACAATGCTGTCCGAATAGCCGCCGTAGGTTACGCCGCCCAAGTGCTTGTCTTCGGAGTTGTAGGTGAGGATGGGAAAGCTGTCGCAGAACTGCTCATTGCCGGCCCGGCAATTCGGGCAGATGCGGTCGGAATCGACCATGCAGCCGACCGCCGCGATGTCGCCTTCTTTGAATTTCTTAACAGCGCTGCCAGCCTTGACCACGCGGCCTACAATTTCGTGTCCCGGCACGCACGGGTAAACGGTCGGCATCATGGATTCCCATTCGTTACGAACCGTATGGAGGTCGGAATGGCACACGCCGCAGTATAGGATTTCGATTTGCACATCCTGCGGCCCGGGATTGCGTCGAGGGATTGAACCCGCGGACAGGCCCGACTTCGCGCTCTGTGCGGCGAAAGCCTTTGCGGTGAAGGTGTTGCCCTTGGAGGAACTCGATGGAGTAGCGAGAGTTGAAGTCGTTGTGCTCATGGGGAGGGTCATTCCTTTCCTGCTTAGGATACTTACAGTAGATTGCACGTGGCTGGACTGCGATTCACCATCTCAGGCGGAAAAGTCGGTGGAATGGGCTTGACTGGTTCGGCCCTGCGCGGGAATCGAGCGCCCATTGCAAATCCCCCTAACCTCCGGCATAATAATGGTTTGTCTCAACCTCTCCGGACACTTCCGGGCATAAGGATCGAAGTCTGTGTTAATGATTCGCTTGGCGCGCATTGGTAAACCGAAGCAGCCGTATTATCGAGTGGTGGTGATCGAGAAGGAACGGGCTCGCAATGGACGTCCGGTCGAGGTCGTGGGAACGTACAATCCGCGTACCAATCCGGCCACGTTCGACCTGAAACGCGAGCGCATTACGTATTGGGTTTCGAAGGGTGCGCAGTTGTCCGATCGCGTCGGCAAGTTGCTGAAGGCCCCCGCTCCGGCCGCATCGGTCGCGTAGTTTTCAGCCATCGCCTCAGTCCTCCGGGGCGGAAGCCCAGTTCTTAGGAGAATCCTTACGGCAGGGCTGAAGCAGTGCCCTCCCGAACCAGCGACGCACCCGAAATTTGGTAAAGGTTGACCACAAAAAACTTATGATCGAACCATCGGCCAGTCCGCGAGCGCTGATTGAGTACATTGCCAAGGCACTGGTCGACACTCCGGCAGAGGTTTTCATCGACGAGTACGAGGACGGCGACGAAACCGTCGTGGAACTCGAGGTAGCCGAAGCTGACCTCGGCAAGGTGATTGGACGGTCCGGCCGCGTGGCCCGCGCTTTGCGCGGCGTGCTGAGCGCGGCAGGATCGAAGCAGGACAAGCGCTACGCGCTGGAGATCATCGAATAGCGGCACCGGAACCGAGCGGCGAGTTTATTACTCTTGCCCGAGTCGTCAAGACCCAGGGACGCCGTGGCGAAGTCGCAGTCGAACTGCACACCGATATTCCGGACCGCTTCCGCGAAAGCATGCGGCTGTGGGCGATGCTCAAGACTAATGAGCGCCGCGAAATTCAAGTGGAGAGCCTGTGGCCCCACAAAGAATGGCTGGTCCTGAAGTTTCAAGGCGTCGAGACGATTTCCGACGCTGAGCAGTTCCTAGGCGCGGAACTTCAACTGCCGCTCAGCGAACGTGCCCAACTGGAACCGGGCTGGACCTATTTGAGCGATCTGATCGGTTGCCAGGTATTCGACGGCGACCGCGAGATTGGTCCGATTGTAGATGTGACTTTCGGAGCGGGTGAAGCGCCGCTGCTGGTTGTAACGAGCGGTGCGAAGCTTCCGTACGAGATTCCTTTTGCTGAGGTTTTCCTCAAGAAAGTGGATCTGGAGCGAAAGCAGATCCGGATGAGGCTTCCGGAAGGGCTTTTGGAAGTAAACGCGCCGCTCAGCGACAAAGAAAAGCGCGGAAGCTAGAGCTCATTAACAAGAGGAAATGAACGCGGGCCTGAAGGCCCGCTCTTTCACAAAGACTGGCAACTGGCAACTGAAAACTGGGTTTTGCGATGCGAGTCGATATTCTCACGATCTTTCCCGACTTCTTTCGCGGACCACTGGATTACGGCATCATCCGCCGGGCTCGTGAAACGGGACTGGTGGAAGTGAACATTCACGATCTGCGGAATTTTACGAAAGACAAACACCGCACTGTGGATGACCGCCCGTTCGGCGGCGGCGAGGGCATGGTCCTGAAGCCGGAACCGATCTTTGAATGTATGGAGTCGCTTGGAGACTGGGCGCCACGTGCCGAACGCGTGAGTGAAAGTGCGAAGCAATCGGTGATCGTGCTTTCGCCGCAGGGCGAGCAACTGGATCAGGCGCTGGCGGCGAAACTGTCGACTCTCGATTGGATCGCGTTGATCTGCGGGCGTTACGAGGGCGTCGATGACCGGGTCAGTGAACATCTCGCCGATCGCGAAGTTTCAATTGGCGACTATGTGCTAAGTGGCGGTGAACTGGGAGCGGCAGTCATTTTGGAAAGTGTGGTCCGCTTAATTCCGGGAGCTGTTGGCAACGAGGCTTCGACCCGGCAGGAGTCGTTTACAGCGGAAGAGTTCGCGGGCGAGGGCGCCCGCGCCACACAGGAACACGGGCCGAGTTCCACTTGTGCTTCGGGCGGATTGCTCGACTATCCGCACTACACCCGGCCCGCGGATTTTCGCGGGATGCCGGTGCCGGAAGTGCTGATGAACGGGAATCACGACGACATCCGCCGCTGGCGCCGCAAGACAGCGTTAGCGAAAACAGTGCGCAACCGTCCCGACTTGTTGGAACGCGTAATACTGACGACCGAGGACAAGGAATTATTGAACGAGATCAGGAGTAGCGATCTCACGCGCCGGGAGGGCACGGCATCGGACGTGCCGGTCAAGGCCCAATAAGTTTCGGGGCTTCAGCCCCAAGATTCAGGAGCGATTCAGGAAGGAAGCATCATGACAAACCTAATCATCGAAAAACTGCTGGCGAAAACCCGCCGCACCGACATCCCAGACTTTGGCCCGGGAGACACCGTCAAAGTTCAGGTCAAGATCAAGGAGGGCGACAAGGAGCGCATTCAGGCATTCGAAGGCGTCGTCATCGCGCGGTCGCGCGGGCCACAAGCCAGCTTCACCGTCCGCAAGATCAGCTTTGGACAGGGCGTGGAGCGTATTTTCCCGCTGCAATCCAAAGTCGTCGACAAAATCGACGTCCTCCGTTCCTCCAAAGTCCGGCGCGCGAAGCTCTATTATCTTCGCGAGTTGAAGGGCAAGGCGGCGCGCTTGAAAGAAGTCGACACCCGCGCATAAAACGGCTCACCCACACTCATTGTGCAGAGTGTAGAGACGCGGATCAACGTAGGACTGCCGCGTCTCTACAGTAAATTTTCTTGCGGGGCTTGCATGCATCGGCATCGTCGGCGAAGATGCTGGAAGTCCTGTGCGTTCCAGATCCAAAACGAAAACTCCCGGCCTCTCGCCTGCGGCAGCGAAATTGCGCTTGCTGAAGCGCTTGCGTTGTACCCTCAAATTTGAGAAGCGAGCGTGGGCCACGGGTGCGCGGCTCGTTGCCGGCGCCGACGAAGTTGGCCGTGGATCGCTCTTCGGCCCCGTCGTGGCAGCTGCCGTCATTCTTGATCCGGCGTATCGCATTCGCGGACTGCGCGACTCAAAGTTGCTGCCAGCCGAGCGCCGCGAAGAACTCGCCATCCGGATTCGCGAACATTCGATTGCCATTGCAATCTCCGCGGTCGATTCAGCCCGCATCGATCAGATCAACATCTACCAGGCCTCCCGCCTTGCGATTTTGCAGGCGGTGCAGCAGCTCGCGCCTGCGGCGGATTACCTACTGGCCGACGCGGTAAAGATTGACTGCGACCTGCCGCAACTTCCGATCATTCACGGCGACGCGCTCTCGGCCTCAATCGCGGCCGCGTCCATCATCGCCAAAGTCGAGCGCGACCGGATGATCTCCGCCTGGGATCCCGTCTTTCCCATGTACGGACTCGCCTCCAATAAGGGCTACAGCACGCCGCATCACATCGCGGCCCTTCGCGAACATGGGCCTTCGCCACTCCATCGTCAATCTTTCGCACCGGTGTGGAACGCACCGATCCCGCAGGAAGTGCTCGCCTTCATGCTTGAGGATCCCGTCAAGGATGGCGGAGTCGAGGCTGTCCTGCCCTGAACCTAGCGCTGGAACTGAGATCAACACCAACGGCGTTCGACGAGAGTATCCGACTACAATTCCGTTAGAATCACGCCATGTTCCGAATGCTCGCTGTGACTGCCCACCCGGACGATGAGGCTGCCGTTTTTGGCGGGACGCTGCGCGTGTATGGCGATCGCGGAGTCGAGACCTCGGTGATCTGCCTGACACCTGGGCAAGCCGCCAGCAATCGGGGACAGGCGCGCGACGATCGGGAACTATCCGCGATTCGTCGCAAGGAATTTGCGGCCTCTTGCGCGATCCTCAATGTGAGTCGCTTTGCCGTGCTCGACTATCCCGATGGCCAGCTTCACCGGGTCGAGATGCACCGTCCGGTGCGCGATCTTGTGCAGCAGATCCGCGAATTTCGCCCCCATGTCGTTTTGTCGATGGGTCCGGAGGGCGCGCTCACTGGCCACACCGACCACTCGATGGCCTCGGTATTTGCAACGCTGGCCTTCCACTGGGCAGGCAGGAGTAACCGGTTCCCCGAGCAGCTTGTCGATGGCGTGCACTCTCATTGCCCGCAAAAACTCTACTATTCGACGTCCTCGGTGGCCTTGCCGGACCGGCAGCCAATCTCTTTCCCGCCCTGCACCGCCCGCATCGTGATCGGTTCGTGTGTCGAAGCAAAGATCGCCGCATTCCATGCCCATCAAACGCAGTCGCCGGTCTTTCCTGTCTTCGACTCACACGTAGCGATGTTAGGGAACATGGAATTGTTCAATCTCGCAGCCAGCACCGTGTCCGGTGATGGGGTTATGGAAAACGACCTGTTCGCGGGGATGACCGAAGACTAAACCCTCACTTTGCTTTGTAGATCTCGGTGAGCAAGTCAGTCTTCGTTTCGTCGCGCACCAGGTGTGGATATTTTTCGCCATCGTGATAGTCGAGCTTCACCGTGCGAAAGTAATCGGCATTCTCGATAATCAGTTCGATTGGAGACGAATTAGTTTTTGCGGCGCCAATGGCGTCGTGCCAAGCGTCCGACGAAAACCGATGGCCATTTACTGCGACGATCTTCATACCAGGACCAATCCCGGCCCGCGCCCCGATCATTCCCTCGACCGTGTCCTGCACACCACCATTGTCTTTGAGAAACAGTCCGACCGAGTATTGCGCGTCGATTGCCTTGCCGTCGTGTTCGTTCGCCCGGGTCAACTGCGAAGGATTGTCGTCATACACCAACTTCCAACCGCTCCCGTTCACGCCACCAAGCGGACCGCCAGGACCGTGATTCGTGAGCCGTTCCGTCCAAAAGCCGCGCCAGTCATAGGCTGCGACCTGGTTCAACGCGTTGATCACATCGTCGAAGGTATACGTTTTCAGCGCAGGGGGACCGCTTTGCCCGCCATGAAACGGTTTGCAGAAATCGTCGATTGATTTTTTCCCTTTGCTCTGCTGCCGGATGATCACGTCGACCCACAGCCAGTTCAAAACATCTTCGTCGTAATAATCGAGTCCGCGCCGGTAGTCGCCCCAACTGTGAGAAGCCATCTGCATCGACGGCACTCCGTCTGCCGTGTCCTGAAGATCGCGCCAGACGCGCCCCGAACGGTGGTCGATATCCGCCGCAATCAGGGCTAATGAATCGCGGGCCTGTTCCTGCGTCCGCTCACCACTGCGCGCCGTCAGCAAATCTCCCAGGTAGGACGTAAGCCCCTCATACACCCAGAGCAGGTCGGTCTGCATGGGAGTTTGATATTCCGGCGTCGACAGATCGGCCGGCCGGCGGTACTTTCCGTTCCAGCTGTGCACGTACTCGTGTCCCAGTAATCCCGCCGCCAGCACACGTCCCTCGTCCTCCACCAGGGACCGCTCGTCGATGCGGCTGTCATTCGACTCGTGATGCTCGAGTCCAAAGTGCGCGACATGATCGCTCAACGTAAGCAGAAAGTGATAGTCGCGATAATGGCGCGCGCCAAACAGAATCCCGGCTTGCGTTACGAGGTTCTTGTAGTGTTCCCAGACTTCCGCAGGTGCAGCCAGCGCTCCGGGAGTATCGGCGGCAACGTCGAGTTCCGCCGGAGGGGAATCTGTGCTGAGCGGCACGACCTTCAAGTACTCGCCCGTGATGACCGGACCATCCACCAGCATCGTCAGAGAAATCGGAGCGAAGTGAACGTCGGCGCCCGATTGTTTCTCAACTGGCAACGATGTCCCAAACTTCCATCCCGGCGGCAATTTCAGGCTCGCGGTATAGGTGAGTTCGTCGGACGGAAATCCCGCGGGATACAAGAGCAGGGGATTCCAATTGACCACATACAATTTCTCTGTAGCCGCCGAACCGGAGCCATAGCCCCCTTGCAGCGCGGCCGGCGACGCGTAGTCCAGGCTGGCGGTTACCTCGCTCACTCCCACTGGGACTTCTACGTGAAACGTCCAGCCATCCAGCAGATCGCGGCGCCACTTAAGCGGTTTGCCGCCGGCCATGAATTTCAGGCCAGTTAGGTCCTGCACCGGCCCGGTCGGGCCGTGCTCGCCGGGAATCCATTTCGGATAGTAGAGTGTCAAGGTGCCGGGTGACGCCGGAATCCGCATTTCCGCGTGAATCAACTTGCGGGGCGCCGCAGAAGCATCGACGGCAAGCGTGATGGTGGGAGCGTTGGCGGCAAATAACGAAACACTTGCCAGTAGCACCAAAACAAAACATGAAGACCAGATCACACGGCGTAAATCCATTCGTCCTCCCGGGAATCGCCTCTAGCGGACTTGAATATATCAGGCCGTCTCGCCAACGAGAGAGGGCCAGGCCACACGCAGACCGCGAACCCAGCCTGCTATCATTCCCGACGTGTCCGCGCGCGGAAAATTCATCACATTTGAAGGCCTCGACGGGAGTGGCAAGAGTACGCAGATTGCCAAACTTGCACGCGGACTCCGCACGCGTGGAGTTTCCGTCATCATCACCCGCGAGCCGGGCGGAACAACCACCGGCGAAAAAATCCGCGAGGTCATCCTGCATTCCGCGACCTCAGGCCTGTCTCCTTATGCAGAGATGGCGCTGATGTTTGCTTCGCGCGCGCAGCACATTCACGAAGTGATTCTGCCGGCGCTCGCCGAAGGACGCGTCGTCCTCTGTGACCGTTTCACGGATTCCACTGAGGCCTACCAGGGCGGCGGCCGTAAGCTTGGATCGAAACCGGTCCTCCAGTTACACGAACTGTTGTGTGGCAATCTTCAGCCGGACCTCACCATTTTGCTTGACAACGAAGTCAGCGCGACCGTTGAGCGCGCTCGCCGCCGCAACCGGCAGCACAAACATAAGCGTCCGGAAAAAGACGAGAACCGCTTTGAACAGGAGAGCCGCGCCTTTTTCGGACGGGTCCGCCACGCCTATCTCGCGATCGCCACGCGCGAGTCAAACCGTGTGCAAGTAGTCGACGCCCGCGGCACACCGCGAGAGACACATGCGGTTATCATGGAACTGGTGCGGAAGAAGTTCAAAATCTAGAAACACCTCTCCTGGCAACTGGCTGCTAACTAGAAGCCAGAAGCCATCAGCGTTTTATGCCTTTTTCTGATTTCCTCGGCAATCCGGAAACTGTCTTTCACCTGCGCGAGATGCTCGCGAAGCAGCGCTTTCCGCATGCCGTAATTCTTTCCGGCGCACGTGGCTCGGGCAAGTACACACTTGCTCTCATACTGACCCGCGCATTGAATTGCCTCGAACAGCCCGTCAGCGACGGTCTCCCCGATTTCTGCGGACGCTGCGCCAACTGCACGCGCATCGCACAGGCGGAAGACCTTGATGCCCGATTTGCGGAGGCCGTCGAGGCCCGTGACGGCATGCGCGACGCCGATAAGAAAGAGACACGCCTCTTCGTCCAGACTCATCCTGACGTGCTGATCATTCCACCCGATCCTCCGCAGATGATGATCAAGGTCGACCAGGTGCGCCACGTCATCGCCAACATCTATTTCCGTCCCGCGGAGGCTCGCGAACGCGTCTACATTTTTAGCGACTCCGCGTTCATGAAAGAAGCAGCAAACTCCCTGTTGAAAGTCCTGGAGGAGCCACCCGAATTCGCGACGATCTTTCTACTCGCTGAAAATCTCGGCGAACTCCTGCCCACCATCCGGTCGCGCTCGGTCAACTTCGCCCTGGGAGCCGTAACTGCCGAAGAGATCGAAGCGTTGCTGACAAAGCGGCGCCCAGACTGGAATCCGCGCGAGCGTACGCTGGTCGCGAGGCTGAGCGAAGGCGCAGTGGGCCGCGCATTGTCGTTCGATCTGAAGACCTACACGGCCGCCCGCAGCCAGGCCCTGGTGCTGCTGAATTCCTCGCTGCGAGGCAACGATCACACCGAACTATTCAAGATGACCGAGACCTTTCGTCCCGGTGCAGATGGCCGCGAGAAGATCGACAACCTCCTCAGCACCCTGTATTCGCTGCTGGAAGATCTACTGTTTATCGAATCTGGCACGCCGCAACTGGTGCGCAATACCGATATTCAGGGCGAACTGAAGAGGATGGCCGCGGACGCTGACTTCGACTGGATCAACCGCGCCGCCAGAGGCCTGGGAGAAGTCGAGCGCGGCATGCGCCGCAACCTGTTGCGTTCGTTGTCGCTGGACGCCTTCGCCACCGCGCTGGAACGAACGTCCTAAACTTGCCCAGGGGTCGGCTCCCTCCGCCAGCGTCTCATTTCGATCCGGCGTTGCCCTCCTGTGCTCACCGAATTATTGTCAACCTCTGTTTGCTGTGATACCGTACCGTCAAGTCACCCGAATATCCACAGGCACCGTTTGGAGTGTTGTGGCCCTATTCTGCCGCCCCGCGCACAGGTGGTTGCAATCATGAAAGATACTCTCGACCCTCTATCAGCCGAAAAGTCCGTGGAGCAGGAAAGCTTTGCGAATCGCAAGCTGATTCGCCCGTCACTTAGCCGGACTGATCACAACAACAACCACGGCCACAATCACATGCCATCCGAACGCAGGGATAGAGACCGCGCCCCCGCGCCCGCCAAGAAAAGCGCGCCCACCGAGCAGACCAACGCCGAAAACTTCTACTACCAGAAACAGATGCAGACCAAGACCCCCATGGTCGTGGTACTGCGCGACGGGGAAGAAGTCCACGGCTACATCGAGTGGTACGACAAGACCTGCATCAAGCTCAACCGCAGCAGCGCCCCCAACCTGATGATCTACAAGCCTGCTATTAAGTACATGTTCAAGGAAGGCGAGAACGTCAGGAAATAGCGGCCAGCACTCAGCCATCAGCACTCAGCATAGAGCGGCAGGGAGTTAGAGTATCGCCAAAACTGGCCAGCGTTCGTTATTCACCCGCCTTGTTCGTCTCGCAGCCTATCTTTACATCGGTGGAACCCTACTTGGAGGCATTGGGCTGGGTTGGATTGCGATGCATCCTCCCCGCCACCCCATTACTTCGGCGGAGGAGCGCAACGCAAGCGCTGCGGCGAAGGAACAATTCGTCGAATTTCGTGGTGTCGAAGTCATGGCGCCGGACGGCGTCGTTCTGCGCGCTTGGTTCATGAGTCCGCATGAAACGAACGGGAACGCGGTCATTCTCCTGCATGGAGTGTCCGACAACCGAATGGGAATGTACGGATATGGCAACTGGTTGGTGGACAATCACTACATGGTGCTCATCCCGGACGCACGCGCCCATGGCAGCAGCGGCGGCCCGTTGGCGACCTACGGCCTCAAAGAGGCCGACGACGTTCATCGCTGGGTAGATTGGATCGAGACTGAAGAACATCCGCGCTGCATGTTTGGGCTGGGCGAATCGATGGGTGCGGCGCAGCTGTTGGAATCGCTTCCGAAAGAACCGCGCTTCTGTGCGGTTGTCGCCGAGTCTCCGTTCGCTACGTTTCGCGAAGTAGCTTACGCCCGATTCGGCCGCGAGTTCCACACCGGACCTTGGCTGGGCAGGACATTTTTTCATCCCACGGTGGACGTCGGGTTCCTGTACGTTCGGCTTCGGCATGGATTCGACATGGAAGACGCGTCTCCCGAACAGGCCGTGGTCCGTTCAAAGATTCCAATTTTACTGATACACGGCCTCAACGATCGCAACATTCCGCCTTACCATTCCGATCGGATACAGGCAGGCAATCCATCTGACATTACTGTTTGGAGAGTTCAAGGCGCCGTTCACACCGGAGCGCACAGAGCCGCTCCACAGGAATTTGAGCGGAGAGTGCTGGGATGGTTCGCGGCGCACTCTGCAACTGCCAAAGACGAAACGTCAGGGGCTAAGGCCAGTGATTGACAGAACGCGATCGGCACAGCTGAAGCCGTGCCGTCCCCGACAAACCTATTTTCGAACCGATTTTAGCTGAATGCTGACGGACTGAGTACTGCACGCTATTTCCTACAGTTTCGGCAGCACAATCCCCTTCTGCGACTGATACTTCCCCTTGCGGTCCTTGTAGCTGGTCTCGCAGACCTCATCGGACTGGAAGAAGAGAATCTGGCACAGCCCTTCGTTGGCGTAGATCTTCGCGGGCAGCGGCGTGGTGTTCGAGATCTCCAGAGTCACGAAACCTTCCCATTCCGGCTCGAACGGGGTCACGTTGACGATGATCCCGCAGCGAGCGTAGGTGGACTTGCCCACGCAAACCGTGAGCACATCGCGCGGAATCTTGAAGTACTCGACCGAGCGCGCCAGGGCAAACGAATTCGGCGGGATGATGGCGACGTCGGCATTCACCGTGACGAACGAGCGCTCGTCGAAATGCTTCGGATCAATCACTGTGCTGTTGACGTTCGTGAAAACTTTAAACTCGTCGGCCACGCGCAGGTCGTATCCGTAGCTGGAGACGCCGTAGGAAATCACTCCCGCACTCACCTGCTTTTCGGAGTACGGATTGATCATGTCGTGCTCTTGCGCCATGCGGCGGATCCAGCGGTCGCTCTTGATGCTCATGAAACTCCTTGGGAATTTGTGATTTGGTAATTTGTAATTGAAATGCGCAGAAGCACCATCGCCGCGCACGGCCGATTTGAAATTACAGATACAAATCACCAATTACAAATCGCAGGCTGGTGCTGTTATCTTACGGGACAACAGGCGCAGTTGACAATCGAACCTATCTCCCTTAGCATCAACCACTTGAGACAATTTTCCACTCCCGGAGACGCCCGTGATTAAGCTCGACATCATCAACGAAGTGGTGAACCGCACCGGGATCACCAAAACCAAGGCGGAACTCGCGGTCGAGACCGTCTTCGAGAGCATGAAGAAGGCACTCTCCACCGGAGACCGCATCGAACTGCGCGGATTCGGCGTGTTCAATGTGCGTCCCAGAAAAACCGGCATCGGACGCAACCCGCGTACCGGCGCAGAAGTCTCAATTCCCCCCGGGAAAGCCGTGCGCTTCAAACCCGGCAAGGAATTGCAGTCGATCGACTAACACCGCCACTAGCTACTGGCTACTAGCCCCTGGCAACCTGAGATTGCTAATAGCCAGAAGCTAGGAGCCGGTAGCGGTTTTCCATGTCCGAGCCCACTTCCCCTTTTCCGGTCACCATCGAAACCGACCAGCCGCACGAGGTCTGGATCATCCAGCCGTCGCGTCGCCGCCTATGGCTTCACGTCGTGTTGCTGCTGGCAACGTTCGTCACCACGATGGCCGTCGGCTCGCGCATCCAATCTAATTTTGAGCATCAGAAACCGACCTTCTGGCTCAGTGACGACAGCCCGCCGCTTTTTCCCTTGAGTGCATTTGCGAATCCTTCCGAGTTGCTGCCGGGACTTCCATTTTCATTAACGCTGATGTTCATCCTGATGGCGCACGAGATGGGACACTATCTCTACGCGCGACATTACCGCGTGTATGCAACCTTGCCATATTTCGTGCCGTTCCCCAGCCTGATCGGAACGCTGGGCGCGTTCATTCGAATCAAGAGTCCGATTCCGTCGCGCGCTGCGCTATTCGACATCGGGATTGCCGGACCGATTGCAGGATTTATTCCGGCGTGCATTGCGATGGTAGTGGGACTGGCGCGCTCACAGCCAGGAATTGTTTCGGACGCTCCTCGCGCGCAGCTTGGATTTCCTCTCTTATTCAACCTCGCCGCACGCGTCTTGCACATCCCCGGGTCGGCTACCACGATCTCATTGCACCCAATCGCGGTCGCCGCCTGGGTTGGACTATTTGCCACCGCCCTGAACTTGCTGCCCGGCGGGCAACTCGATGGTGGACACATTCTGTTCTCGGTTTGGCCTCGGCAGCATCGAGTGGTATCGATGCTCACCGTACTCACATTGGCCCTGCTCGGCTATTACTTCTGGAGTGGTTGGCTGCTTTGGGCTGTCATCCTGGCGATAACCAGCAGGCACCCGGCGGTCCCGCCCAATCCAGCGGTCCGCGGACGTCGCCGATGGGTCGCCTGGTTCGGCGTGCTGATGCTGATCCTGACCTTCACTCGTGAACCGCTCACGTCCTATCCCCCCCGCGACAACTGGGCCGACTTTCGCGAAGAGGCTCGACAGGACCTTCAGTGGCTGAAATATGAAGTCCGCCACCTTCTGCACCGAAAGTAGCACACGCCTGCTCGGAGCTCGCAGCTCGCGACACCTACATCAACCACACCGCATCCACATCTACGATGATTTGCGTCCGCGGAATTTTGCGTGCGGCTGCTTCCGCCAGCATCGCACGCAGCAGCACGTTCATCTTCTGTCTGCTCGGCGATTTCAAGATAAGGTGGTAGCGATAGTCGCGCTTCAGTCGCGCAATCGGCGCGGCCGCAGGACCAAGGACGCGAATCCCTTCATGCCGCGTCTTCTCGAACCAGCGTCCTAGTTCGCCCGACCAGGTCAGCGCTTCGTCGAGTCTTTCACTGCGGATCAGAACATTCGCAATCGCACTGTAGGGCGGATAGTGCATCCAAGCACGGAATTGAAGTTCTTTATCGTAGAAGCCGCTGAAGTCATGCCGCGCCGCGAACTGCACGGCATAGTGATCGGGAAAATACGTTTGCAGCACGACCTTGCCCGGTGAATTGCCGCGCCCCGCTCGGCCCGCCACTTGCGTGAGTAACTGGAACGTTCGCTCAGCGGCACGGAAATCCGGCAGGCTGAGCGCCATGTCTGCTCCGACCACGCCAACCAATGTCACGCCATGAACGTCGTGGCCCTTGGCGATCATCTGCGTGCCCACCAGGATATCGAGTTCGCCTTCGTTCAACGCGTTGAGGGCGCGCTCGAAGTCTTCACGTCCCCGAACCGTGTCGCGATCCAGCCGCCCGATGCGTGCCTGCGGAAACATCCCGTGTAGAAGTTCTTCGAGCTTTTCTGACCCTGTGCCGACGAAGTGCACGTATTCGCTGCCGCACTCCGCGCACTTCTCCGGGATGCGCGCCATGTGTCCGCAATAATGACATTCCATTTTGCGTTCGCGTTTGTGATGCGTCATCGACACCGCACAGTTCTTGCACTGCAGTGTCTTTCCGCAAGCGCGGCAGAGCACGACCGGAGAGTATCCGCGCCGGTTGAGCAGTACCATGACTTGTTCGTTTTTCTCCAGCCGCTCGCGAACTTCTTCCGCGAGCTTCCGCGAGATCACCTGTTCCTGGCCGGTCTCCTTAAATTCCAATCGCATGTCGAGAATTTCGACTTCCGGCAGGGGCCGTTGCTCCACGCGATCTGGCAATTCCAGCAGGGAGTATTTGTTTTTTTTGGCGTTGTAATACGATTCCAGCGACGGGGTCGCCGAGCCCAAAACCACAACGGCCCCCACCATGTTCGCCCGTATCACCGCCACATCGCGTGCGTGATAGCGCGGAGTTTCTTCCTGTTTATAGGATGAGTCCTGCTCTTCATCGACGATGATCAGCGCCAGATCGCTCACCGGCGCAAACACCGCCGACCGCGTCCCGACCACCACCCGCGCCTCTCCGCGCTTGATGCGGTGCCACTGTTCGGCCCGCTCATCGCCTGTCAGGCCGGAGTGCAGGATCGCGACCTCGTCTCCAAACACCTGATGCAGATCTGCCGCCACAGCCGGGGTCAACCCGATCTCCGGCACCAGCAGAATGGAAGATCGGCCCGTCTCCAATACCCGGCGCATTGCGGCAAGATAGACAGCAGTCTTGCCGGAACCAGTCACGCCGTGCAGAAGAGAGCCCGCAAATTTCCGCGAAGCCACGCTCGCCAGAATCTTCTCGAGCGCCGCCTTCTGCGCCGCGCTGAATTCAAACTCGAACGGCGATCGTCGCGGCTTGGTATTTGAGACCGTGAAATCCTGCGCTTCCTGAACAATTTCGACCTGCCCGCGACGCACCAGCGTCCCCAACGTAGTGCGCGGGACGTCCAGGCCATGCAGGGCCTCCACTGCCACGCGTCCCCCAGCTGCCGCCAAAGCCTCAATCAGAGTCCGCTGATTGTCATTCAAAGCGGTGCGCCGGCGTCCCACTGCTGGCCGCGGGGCGCTGCCGTCCGCGCTTTGCTCCTGCATCTCGGCACTGATAAGCACCGCCACCTTCACCAGCCGCGCCGCATCGCGCGCCACCGAGACGTCTTCGCGGGCAATCCATTTCTTGCGCACCATCCCCGAAAGCAGCGCCTTGGAGACTCGCGTCGCCCCGCGCAGTCTTTCTTCCCGCACACTCTCTCGTTCCGCCAGATGATCGAGTACGCGAAACTCTACCAACTGATCCTCGGGCGTCCGCTGCGACCGCGCCGGAGACCCCGACACGCCCGCCAGATGCAGCGCCATCTGTCCGGTATCGGTGATGCGATAGGCAATCGTCCGCTTGAACTCTGCCGACAGCGGCAGCATCGTGCGGAACACCTCGCCAATCGGCGCGAGATAGTAATCCGCGATCCACTGTCCAAGCTTCAGCAGTTGTTCGTCGAGAACCGGCGTTGGGTCGAGCGATTCGAGAACTTTCTTCGTTTTGACGGTTGGCGGACGGTCGTGCAGTTCAACCACAACCCCCGACATGCGCTGCTGCCGGAACGGCACCAGGACGCGTCCACCGACGACGGGCTCCATACAGGGAGGAATGGCGTAGGTAAACACCATGTCCAGGGGCACAGGGAGAGCGACGTCGCAGAAGAGGGCCATACGGTGCCTAATTAGGATATATGCGATTTCGCTGGAGGTTGATTCTGCCTGGCCTCGGGCTTCTGATCTTGCACTGGGGAGCTACGAATCTGTCCGCATAAATCGGGAAGGGCATAAGAATCCCGGTCGATACTTTTGGTGGTCATCCATCCGGCTGGATCGAGATCCACTAAACTTGCACCCCCAAGCCGCAACGCCTTGTAAAGACGCAAACGCTAACTGCGTCGAATGGGACCCCGGATTCGCTTCGGTAGAACCCGGACTAATTGCCAAGTTGCTCGTGCTCTCCGCAGCTCCTGCTTTCATCTTAGGGAAGTTAGTGGTCCGCGTTCTTGGGAGAAGGGGTATAGACGAGGTTTCAACTTTCATGGCCTCAATGCCACTGCTGATAGGCGCTTGGTACTTCGTCGTCGGTTGGCTCGCCGATCGGTGGATCTACAAGAGATCGCAGAACAATTGATCCAAGACGGCCTTTATGACGTTGCCTTCGGCGCCTTCAGACCCAACTCCCGCATCACCATCTGCAAGTCCTTCCACGCCTCACCCTTCTGCCGAGGATCGCGCAGTAGAAACGCCGGATGATACGTGACCGCGAGCTTGCATCCATCCCAGTCAGGATCGCGGACCCCGGGAGGCTTGAAGTCATAGAAACGTCCACGCAGTTGCGTCATCGGTGCGCTCATTGCAAGAAGCCCTTTGGCTGCCGTCGCGCCGAGAGCCACCACGACCTTGGGCTTGATCGCCGCAATCTGCCGCATCAGAAAGGGTGAGCAGGTTTCACTCTCTTCGCGCTCCGGCGCACGGTTGGCCGGCGGACGGCACTTCACGATGTTCGCGATGTACACCTGCTCACGCGACAGGCCCATCGCTTTGATCATGTTCGTGAGCAGTTGTCCGGAGCGGCCAACGAACGGCTCGCCTTGTTCGTCTTCGTCCGCGCCCGGCCCTTCGCCTACGAACAGCAGTTCCGCGTTCGGATTGCCCACGCCGAACACGATCTGCTTTCGTCCCTGCTTATGCAGGGGACAGCGCTTGCAATCGCCCAGGTCTTCGCGGATGAGCTTCAACGCCTGAGCCGGATCACTCACTCCCTGCTCAGGTCTCGACGCAGTAACCGCAAGGATGCTCTCTTCGACTGCAACCGGCGGCGCAGCTGCCGTGGCCTTGCGTGGATTCATCTCGTCTCCCAATTCTGGCTGCTGGTCCTGGAAATCCGCCCCTGTGGTCTGCGTCACGGCGCGCCGGTAGAAATCGTAAACGCCCAATTCGTTGTAGAAACGAATGCGCTCCGCCACGGCGTGGCGAAGTTCAGGGCTTAGGGTGAGGGACATTGCGGATAAGGATAGCAAATCAGGAGTCGGGAAGCGTATTCACCACCGAGTCACGGAAACACGGAGAAGATCAAGAAACAATTTGCATTTCTCGGCAGCTGTGTGTCTCTTGTGGCGGAAAACGACAGGAGAACACTAGCGGGCAGCAACACCTGCACGCTTGCGGAGCTTCACCACCTGGTCGAGGACGCGTTGGGCCACGTCCCACTTCGAGGTTTCTGGCACGTCTATCACTTCGTCATGCGAAATGATAGTGACGGCGTTGCGGTCGGAATCGAAGCCGACGCCTTCGCGGGAAACGTCGTTGACTACAATCGCGTCGAGCGATTTGGAGGCCAGCTTCTGACGGGCGTTTTCCAGAACGTTCTCGGTTTCTGCTGCGAATCCGACAACGACTTGCGAGCCCTTGTGGCGCGCCAGTTCCGCCAAAATGTCGGTCGTGGGTTCGAGTTCCAAGGTCATCGGGCCTTTGCGCTTGATCTTCTGCCCAGAGGTATCCTTAGGACGAAAATCCACCACCGCCGCGGTCTTAATCACGACCGTGCTTTCTGGCAATAACTTCAGCACCGCCGCACGCATTTCTTCGGCTGTCTCAACTCGGGTCAACTCGGCCGCTCTCGGAGGAACAATCGAGGTTGGCCCGCTCACCAGCACCACTCGCGCGCCGCGCCGCAGTGCGGCCTCGGCGATGGCATATCCCATGCGTCCGCTGGAACGATTCGTCAAGTAGCGCACCGGGTCGATCTTCTCCCGAGTCGGGCCAGCAGTCACGAGTACGGTTTCTCCCGCGAAATCCTGCGACGCACCTAGAACTTCGAGCACTGCTGTAACTATGGCTTCGTTTTCCGCAAGCCTTCCGGGCCCAGTCATGCCGCAGGCGAGGTATCCGCTGCCCGGCTCGACGATGCGCACGCCGCGCTTGCGGAGAATTTCAAGATTCGCCCGAGTCGCCGGGTGATTCCACATGTTCACATTCATCGCGGGAGCGATGACAGTCGGCGCGGTGGTCGCTAGATAGAGCGTGGAAAGGAAATCATTGGCGATGCCCTGCGCGAATCGCCCGATCACATCCGCCGTAGCGGGCACAACCAGCAATGCGTCGATCGCCTGTGCGACCGCAATGTGCTCGATGGCGGAATCAAGATTCGCCTGCTGATCTTCGGAGCCGAACAGATCGGTAATGACCTTCTCGCCGGAGAGCGCGGCAAACGTCAGAGGCCGGACAAACTCCTGCGCTGCGCGAGTCATGACGACCTGTACACGCACACCGCGATCCTGCAACAGGCGGACGATCTCCGCCGACTTGTAGGCTGCAATTCCCCCGGAGACACCCAGAGCGATTTTCATGGCGAGATTAAGGGCAAGCCGCGGCAGACCGAGGCCGCCCGCTGTAGAGTTGATGCGTTTACCAGCGCGCGGGTTTCAGCTGGCGTAGTGCGCTCTACGCGTCCGGCAGAAACGCCTTGTCCAGGTTCTCCGTTGCCGCATCGACCGGCGACTTCGGAATCTCCGGAATGATCCACTTCACTTTACCCGCGCGAATTTCATCCTGCGCGATGCGGCACGGTTTCCGCGAAATGGTTTCGATTACCGGTGGTGCGCCGCCCTGCAGTTGCCGTGCGCGCCGCGCCGCGACCAGAATGTAACGATAGTTGCTGTCGAACCCTTCGATCAACTTCATGGTCTCTCCCCCAGATGAGAAACTCAGCTTTTGTCCGAACCATCGGCGCCGAACGATTCCAGGATCGGCCGCACTCGCGCACGTGCCTTCTCCAGTTGGATCGACTGCGCCATTTCCAGAAGCCGCAACTCTTCCGGCGACGGCTTTGCTCCGGATCGCATCATCCGTTCCGCCAGCACTACCGCCTTCAATTCGTCGGTTGCCCGCTCGAGCTTCTCATTAATCAGTATATAGCCGTATTTCGGGTAATTCTCAATTTCGCGCCGCGCATTGTCCAACCGGCGCCGGATCATCGCTTCCGGATCCTGGCCCCGGCTGCGCAGCCGCCACTCCAAAGTCTTCCTGTCCGGCGGAAGAATAAATATGCTGACAGCATCCGGAAGCTTCGTCTTGACCTGTTGCGCGCCCTGAACATCGATGTCCAGCAGCAGGTCATTGCCCCGCGCCTCGGCTTCCCGCAGGAACCGTTTCGCAGTGCCGTAGTAGTTCCCAAATACGTTCGCATATTCCAGGAACTCATCGGCGGCGATCATGGTCTCGAACTGATCTTTGGTAACAAAGAAATATTCCTTGCCGTTCTGTTCGCTGCCGCGCGGAGGTCGCGTAGTGTAGGAAATCGAGAAGTCGAGGTTCTTCGTGACCTTGAATAGCTCGCTGACCAGCGTGGATTTGCCCGAACCCGACGGCGCGGAAACGATGAAAACGATACTCATTCCAGGTTCTGCACCTGCTCGCGGGACTTTTCAATCTCGGCCTTCATCAACAGACCCATCTCGGTGATCTTTAACGCTTCTCCGGCCAGGCCGGAGGTTTTTGAAAGCAGAGTATTCGCTTCGCGATTCATTTCCTGCAAAAGGAAGTCGAGTTTCTTGCCCACCTCGCCGCCCTGATCCAGCAGCCCAAGAAAATGTTTTACGTGCGTATTCAGGCGGACGAGCTCTTCCTGAATGTCGCTGCGGTCCACCAGCACGGCCGTTTCCTGCAGAATCCGTTCCTTGTCGATGTGGCTGCCGAGCAACTCTTGCAGACGAGCCTGCAAACGATCCGCATAGCTGCGTTGGATCGCGCTGCGATGACCATCCATCCCCGCTCCAGCCTTGGCGAGATGACTCATTCGCTCGCGCAGCTCGGCTTCAATGCCGCGGCCTTCCTCTTCCCGCATCTGATTGAGCTTGGCAAGCGCGTCTTCCACCTTGGCCAGAACCGCCGACTCGAGGTCGTCGCCGGATCTCTCCACTGCCGATTCCATGGCGCCCGGCATGCGCAACACGACATTCAGATCCGGCTCTCCGCCGACGCCGAACTCAGCCGCCGCCGTCCGGAACGCCTGTACATAGCTGCTCACCAACTGTCGATTGAGCGCAACGCCGTTGTTGCCGGCGTATTCCAGGCTGAGCGTGACCTCCACATGGCCGCGTGCCATCTTTTCCTTTAGCAGGCGCCGTAGTTTCATCTCCAGCGAGTCGGTGTCCGAGGGCAACCGGAAATGCAAATCCAGAAACCGATGGTTGACCGACTTCAACCCAAGCGCAAACGCCAACCCGGCATTCACCTGCCCTCTGGCCTGCGCGTATCCCGTCATGGATCGAAGAGGCATAGGAATTCAGCAATGAGCAGTTAGCACTTGGCCAAACCCGTCGACTCCGAAAGCATTGGCCAAATGCCAAGTGCTAAATGCTGAGTGCTAACTGCTAACTGCTGCCCTTTCCACGAACTGCAATTCATACAACCTGCGGTACGTACCTAACTTTTGCATCAGTTCTTCGTGCGCGCCAATATCGCTGATGGTGCCGTTTTCCAGCACGACAATGCGGTCCGCGCGTCGCACTGTGGAAAGGCGATGGGCAATTACCAATACAGTACGTCCAGTCATCAGATTCTGCAGCGCCGATTGGACCAGTGCTTCCGATTCGCTGTCGAGGGCTGAAGTAGCTTCATCGAGGATCAGTATCGGCGCATTTTTCAAGATTGCGCGCGCAATCGCAAGCCGCTGGCGTTCCCCGCCGGAAAGCCGCACGCCGCGCTCTCCGATCACAGTCTGGTATCCCTCGGGAAGCCCGAGGATAAAGTCGTGTGCCAGCGCGGCGCGGGCCGCACTCTCCACGTCCTTTTGTGAGACATGCGGCTGACCGTAAGCAATGTTGTTGCGGACGGTGTCATTGAACAGCACCGTTTCCTGGGTCACGATGCCGATCTGGGAGCGTAACGATGCCAGCGTCACATCCCGCACATCGTTGCCGTCAATGACGATGCGGCCGCCAGAGACATCAAAAAAGCGCGGGATCAAATGCACCAGAGTGCTCTTGCCTGCGCCGCTCGACCCGACCACCGCCAGCACTTCGCCCGCTTGCACTTCCACATTGATGCCATGCAGAACAACGCGCGAGTCTTCCGCGCTGTCATAGGCGAACGAGACGTCCTTGAAGTTGATGGTGCCGGCGAATTTCGGCAGTCGTTTGGCGCCGGGCTTTTCGCGAACGCCATCTTCAATGTCCATGAAGCGGAAGATTTCGGAAGACGCGCCGTTCATCTGCTGAAAGCTGTTGTTGAAAAGCGCAAACTTCCGCACCGGATCGTAGAGCTTGAAGACAGCAATAATGAATGCAAAGAATGTGCCTGGCGTGAAGAAACCTTTATTGATTTGGTCGCGGCCAAGCAACAGGAGCAGGGCAATCGCGACCGCCCCAATAATATCCATCAACGGAGAACTGACCGCCGCCGCCGCCACCGAACGCAGGTTCGCGCGAAAGAATCGCTGCGCCGCTTTCCGGTACCGCCCCGCTTCCCACGATTCCATCCCGAATGCTTTGACGATCCGATTGCCCGTGATGGTCTCATGCAGAATATTCTGCACTTCTGCCAGCTTGTCCTGTCCGCTGCGCGTAGTGGAACGTACCTGCCGACCGATCTTCCGCGAGGAATAAAGAATCACCGGCACGAATAGCAGCAGCACCCACGCCAGCTGTTTTCCGATTAGTATCACCACGCCTGCCGTGAAGACGAACGTGAAAAATTGCTGGAGAAACTCCGCCATCACCGTCGACATCGCCGACTGCACTTTTTCAATGTCGTTCACGATTGTCGAGATCAGAGTCCCAGTCGTGTGTTTCGAAAAAAATGCGCTCGACCGTCGCAGAATCGTGTTGTAGAGATCGTCCCGCAGATCGGTGACCATGCCAAAACCGGCATAGTTCACCAAGTATGTCCCCACGTAATCAAACATGCCCTTCAGGACCGTCGCCCCTACGAGCGCAAAGGCGACTACCGTCCATGGATTGTGAAAGTGCGACGGCACCAGCTGTTGCAGGAAGAGTGCCCGGTCACTGCCCGGAAAGCTGAACAATTGAATCGGCCTGCCTTGCGACGCTGGATTCAGCACGCGATCAAAAATCGGCCCGATCAGCAGCAACCGAAACGCGTCCAGCAAACCCACCATCGCCATCAAGACAACGGCCGGAAGAAATTGCCAGAGGTAAGAAATGAGGTAACGCAGGAGCCGCGTCAGTTGACCGGTTGGACTGTCCGCGTTGAGCGCAGCCGCGCCCGCCGGTAAAGTGGTTGCCATGCGTGTGGACTAATTCTATATGGAAGTGCCCGCCCCGGCGTCCTCTACTTCGGCATGTCCCGGTGCAGCACCTTGACCTTATACGCCGCCTTCCGCAGCCGCTTGCCGACTTCCTCCGCGATCATCACCGACCGATGTTGTCCGCCGGTGCAACCGAAACTGATCGTCAGATAGCTTTTCCCTTCACGGATGTAGTGCGGCAGGAGATACACGAGCAAATCGGAAATGCGATTGATGAATTCCTGCGTCTGCGGGAACGAACGGATGTACTTAGCGACCCGCGGATGCCTGCCCGTCAGCGGACGAAACTCCGGCACGAAATGAGGATTGGGCAGGAAGCGCACATCGAATACCAGGTCCGCGTCGTCCGGCACGCCGTGCCGGTATCCAAAACTCACGCACGAAACCAGGATCGACTGATGTCCGCCCGCATGCTGCTTGAAACGATCCGTGAGATGCGAACGCAGTTCGTGCACGTTGAACTTGGAAGTGTCGATCACCATGTCGGCAATCGCCCGCAGCGACCGCAGGTGCCGTCTCTCGGTGGTCAGGGATGCTTTCACCGTGGTGTCGGTGCCCAACGGATGCGGCCGCCGAGTTTCACTGAAGCGGCGCAGCAGAGACGCATCACTAGCCTCGAGAAAAATCAGCCGCGTCGGCATCATCCGCTTGATCGACTTCAGGATTGCCGGCAATCGCTCGAGTTGCGAACCCTCTCGCACATCGACCACCAGCGCGGTGCGCGGAATTTCCCCGGACTGCAAAGCCAGTTCCGCAAAACGAGGAATGAGATCGACCGGCAGGTTATCGACGCAGTAGTAGCCGAGGTCCTCGAACGCCTTCAGCGCCGAGGCCTTCCCGGAACCGCTCATCCCCGTGATGATGACCAGCTCCGTCCCATCACGATGCTCGGCTTTGTGGGGGCGCAGCGTCTTCGTCGCGGAGCGGACTACCTTCTTTGTGAGGCGGCGAGCAGCCATCTTCCGGGAATCTTAGCACTTCAGAACAGGAGTCCGGCTAACCAGTCAAGCACCGCCCGTAAGCGGAGAGAGGGCGGTGTCGGCAAGAAAAGAATGGTGGGCGCTGTAGGATTTGAACCTACGACTTCCACCGTGTGAGGATGGCACTCTACCGCTGAGTTAAGCGCCCACAGAAGAATGCGGTAACGAAATTGTAGCAAATATGAGCCGCGGTCAAGCGCAAGCATAGAACTGGCCGGAACTTGGCAGTGGCCCTACCCGTTCTCCGGTACCTGCGACGAGTCTTGACCGGGCTTCCGGGTGCGGATAGCCTTTGATATAGGCCCTTCCCACATGTCGGTTTCGGACAAACCTCGCGAGCAGCGCGTAACTGGCTCATTAAGAAGTACTTCCGATGAGGACTTCGACTCCGCTCCTGCGCAACTTTCTGTGCCAGCCGGGGTTCGAACTGATGTGAGCAGCTTGGCCATGGATCGCGGACTGCTGACCGCCGTGGGAAGCGCGCAGGTCTCTGCCAACGCGATGTCCGATCTGCCCGAGGTCACTACCGACGCCGAGATCATGCTGCGCGTGAAAACCGGCGACGAGTCGGCCTTCACGTTTCTGGTGCAGAAGTACCAGCGGCAGATGGTCGGCTTCATGTATCGCATGTGTCACAACCCGGCGACAGCGGAAGAACTGGCGCAGGAAGTTTTTCTACGGGTCTACCGTTCGCGCGAGAGTTACGAAGCGAGCGCCAAGTTCAACACCTGGCTTTACCGGATTGCGACCAACCTGGCCGTCAATCACGCGCGCGATACGCGACACGAACGGGCAGAAAATACCGTGC
The DNA here is from genome assembly GCA_035569025.1 of Terriglobales bacterium. Taxonomy (GTDB): domain Bacteria; phylum Acidobacteriota; class Terriglobia; order Terriglobales; family Acidobacteriaceae; genus Acidiflorens. The sequence continues at coordinate 35,820 of DATMNN010000078.1, read as the reverse complement.
GGCTCGACGAGCCCGATCAGGATACCAGCGCTACGCCCGACCTGGCCGATGGCTCGCTCACGGCGGAGCAGCAGATGTTACACCGCGAGCGCTTGGCGGTGATCCGCGACAAAGTGCAGGCACTGCCGGAACGCCAGCGGATGGCGGTTATCATGCATAAGTACCAGCAGATGGATTATCGCGAGATCTCCGAAGTCTTGAAGCTCAGTGAATCCGCGACCAAATCACTGCTCTATCGCGCATACGAAACGTTGCGCGAGCAACTCAAGGAATTGGTTTTGGCGAAATAGGGGACGCAGTATGAATTGCAATGAAGTTCGAGAATTGTTGCCGGACCTGGCCGCCGGCATGGACGCGGCGGCGAAGGACCATACGACGCAGGATGTCCAGGCGCACGTCGCTGCCTGTTCCGCATGCGCCGCGAAATTGCAGGGCTTCCGTCAGACCATGGCGTTGCTCGATCAGTGGCAGGCGCCCGATCCTGGACCGTATTTCGACACGCGCCTGGGCGCGCGACTGCGCGAAGAAATGGCTCGTCCGGCAGCGGCCGGATGGTTGCACTGGATGTGGCGTCCGGCGGTAGTGGTTTCTTTTGCGACTGTGATGCTGGCCGGCGCGCTAGCACTCGCCAACCGCGACATGCTGTTCCCCGGCCCAGCCGAGGAACTCGCTATCGTAATCCCCGTTCCCAGCGTTCCCGCTGAACCGGGCACGGCGGTGGGCGACTTGCTGGCGCTGGACAAGAATCACGAACTGTACGCGGATTTCGATGTTCTTGACGAACTACAGGTGCAGGACGAAGTCACGGCCAATCCGTAGGTGCCGGAAAGAGCGGAAAAACGAACGCGAGAGGAGACAACGTGTTGTCAGGGCGGGCACGAATCGCGATGGCGCTGCTGGCCAGTCTGTGGCTGACGGTCGCGACCTCGTCTGCCCAGCACGCGGCCGCGCATCCCCGCATCCAGCAGAAACTTGAACAGCGGCAGCAGAAGCAAGCAGAACGCCAGAGCGAACGCGCTGCCCAGAATCATGCCGGAGACTGGCTGCGCCGCTACAAAGACTTGCCTCCCGAGCAGCAGCAGCAGGCGCTCCAGAAAGATCCTGACTTTCAGAAACTCCCGCCGCAGCGCCAGGCACAGCTACAGCAGCGCCTGCAGCATTTTTCCAGTCTGCCCAGGCAGCAGCAGGATCGAATCCTGACCCGAATGGAAACCTGGGAGCACCTCACGCACGGCCAGAAACAGCAGGCCAAGAATCTTTTCCAGCAGATTCAGCAATTGCCGCCACAACGTCGCCGCGCGCTCACGACGGCAGTCCGCGAGATGCGCGACCTGACTCCCGAACAGCGCGAGCAGCTCATCGACTCCGACCGCTACAAGAACATGTTCTCCGACCACGAACGCGAACTTCTCAGCGGAGCTGCCCAGCTCCCCCTCGCGCCCGGCGAGGGCGGGGACGGGCAGTAGCTCCCCCCGCGCCCGTTACCTCTGAAAATCAATTTTCCCGCCTCTCCGTAACCTATCGCCCGCATCCCACGATTATCCAGTCAGAACGGCCCATGCGGAGAGCGTCTTGAAACTCGAGAACGCAGTGGACGAACAGCTTCAAATCGCAGCCGCGCAGCGCGATCCAGCGGAGTTTGCTGAACTCTATGAAAACAATTTCGCGCGCATCTACGCGTTCATCGCGCGCCGAGTGCCATCGCGCCAGGATGCCGAGGATCTTACCGGGGAGGTCTTTCACGAAGCGCTCCGTACGCTTGCGCGGTTCGAATGGCAGGGCGCTCCCTTCGCAGCCTGGCTGCTGGGGATTGCGAGCCATCGCCTGGCGGAACGCTGGCGGCGGGCCGGAAAACGACCCGAAGTCGCGGAAAACGATTGGGACGAAACCGGAGTCGACGCCCGGACCGAGGAGAACCTGATCCTCTTTCAGTTGGTCGACGAACTGCCGCCCGATCAGCGACTGGTAATTTGCCGGCGCTTCATTGACCAGAAGAGTTTAAAAGAAATTGCGCAAGAATTACAGCGCAGTGAAGGCGCAATCAAGCAGTTGCAGTTTCGCGCTCTGCAAAATTTGAGGTCCCGAATGAGGAGCCGCTATGTCTGACCAACAATCTGACCGACAAACGGTCGACCAACTCGATGCGGGGATCCAAGCTCTGTTGCTCGAGAAGGACACGGGCTTGTTACCATCGAATCCGGCAGTTGCGGAACTGCTCGCCGTCGCCGTCGAACTTCGCACGCTTCCGAGAGCCAGCTTCAAAGCCGATCTGCAAGCCGCTCTGTTGGGCGAAACGCCGTCCAACGCCTACTCGGCCGCGGCCACCGGCACTCACGGGTTGTCACAGCAGGCTTTGTCCCACCGAGGATTGCCACAGCGAATTGCGGACCCAGCGCGGGTTGCAAGCCTGTCGTCAGACCTTCTGCCCACCGTTGCCGTTCCCGAGCACAGCCTGTATCCCGTGCAACGCAGCAGTTTCATGACATCGCTCGCCGCACACGCGCTGATTCTTGCTCTGCTGATCACCTCCGGCATTTGGGCCGCGCCGAGCTTCCACGAGAAAACACGAGTTTCTTCATCAGTCGTGCTCGATATAGGTTCCTATGTCCTCCCACCTGCGACGGATCGTGCTGGAGGAGGCGGCGGTGGGGGCGACTCCGACGTTTTGCAGGCGTCCAAAGGCAGTCCGCCGCGCTTCGCCCGCGAGCAGATCACTCCACCTGCGATCGTAGTACGTAACGAAGACCCGAAGTTGGAGGTCGAACCTACGGTAGTGGGACCGCCTGCACTGTCGTTTCCGCAAACCAGCCAGATGGGCGACCCGTTCGCGCACATTACCGGGCCTCCATCGAATGGCGCCGGCACGAACGGCGGCATCGGCTCCGGCGCGCAGGGCGGGGTCGGTATGGGCAACGGCCCAGGTGTCGGCGACGGCTGGGGAGGCGGGATCGGCAGAGGCCTGTACAGGGCCGGAGGCGGAGTAAGTGCCCCGCGTCCCATCTACGATCCCGAACCGGACTACTCCGAAGAAGCGCGCAAAGCGAAGTATCAGGGATCGGTGGTCTTGCAGATTGTAGTCGGCGCCGACGGCCTTCCGAAGGATATGCGCATTGCCCGCTCGCTCGGCATGGGACTCGACGAGAAGGCGCTCGAAGCCGTTCGTCAATGGCGCTTCGAGCCGGGCACGCTCAATGGACATGCCGTACCTGTCGTGGTCAATGTAGAAGTGAATTTTAGGTTGTACTAGGGCCTGACGTCCCAAGTCTGGGCAAAGCCACGCACGGTCCGGTGCCGACTTAGATCCGGTTCGGCCCGACTTGAGTAAGTTAACAAACAGCACGAGCATCTCAGCGTATACTTCCCTCCATGTTACGAAAAGTTCTTGCGCTGCTTCTCTGTTCGACCGTTCTGGCCTACGCGGACGGAAACACATTCGGCAAGGTACGCTACAACGGCGGCAGCATATCCACCACGGTCAAGCCGGACGAGTGGGACAACAAGTTGACTGTTAATTCCGACGCGATTGTCCTCGCGTTGAAAGATGGGCAGACGATCTCGATTCCTCCAAAGCAGGTAACCTCTCTCAGTTACGGACAGGAAGCGCACCGTCGCGTGGGAACTGCCATCGGAATCGCCGTTCTATCCCTCGGCGCAGGCGCTCTGTTCATGTTTCATAAGACCAAGCTGCACTACATCGGCGTCAATTACACCGACAAGGATGGCAAAAAACAGGGGATCCTTCTTCAGGGCGACAAGAGTAACTTCCGCGCCATCATCGTCGCCTTGCAGGGAGTTACTGGGGTTCCGCTCTCCGTCGGGGACAAAGAGCGCGACCAGGTTCCGGCAGGGGTTACGGTACAAACCGTGAAGCAACCGGAAGAACCGAAAGAACCGGCGCAGCCGGCTGCGCCGGAAACTACGTCGGCTCCGGTTGCATCGACGCCAGCGGAAGTCCCGGAGTCGCTTGCGATCACTTCGAATCCCGATGGTGTCGAAATTTACGTTGATAACTCTCTCGTCGGAAATGCTCCCACTACTCTGAAGTTGGCGCCCGGCAAACACACCATTACGGCAAAGCTGGCCGGATACAAAGACTGGTCCAGGGACATTACTGCCGCGGCGAGCACAGAGGCGCACCTGACCGCAACCATGGATAGGACGAACTGATGCACAGCCCAGCTGCCGGAACTTGAAAGACAGCTGGGTTGTACATGTACATAACTGCAGATAAACAACGGCGCTCACCGTCCAAACAGATCCGCGCCTTCCTCGAGCGGCGTCGCGACGATACCAACGGAACCAGCCCACCTCACGCAACGTACTACCAGTGGCTTTGAGTAGAATTTGGCTCGCAGCCACTTCCGGTAGCTACGCAAAAGGACGAGTTATGAAATTTTCCCCGATGTGGGCGTTCCCTCTGTGTCTTGTGTTGAGCTGTCTTGTGTGGGCGCAGAGTACGAACAGCAACAACGAAGTCCAGCAGAAAATCACGGACATGGGAACCGAGATGACCGCGGCTCTGCTCAAGGGAGACCTCGCCGCTTCGGAAAAATATCTTTCCAGCAACTACGTTCGCATCTACCCGGACGGCACCGTCGCGCCGACCGATGATCTGCGAAACGCGCTGAAATTCACCGCTCTGGAAGTCTCCGAGCAGCAGGTTCGGGTGACTGGCGACACGGCGGTTTCGGTTTTCAGGTCAAACGTGCAGGCAACGGCCAACGGGCTGCCCCTCGATGGAACCTATCTCGGGGTGCGCACGTGGGCCAAAGAACATGGCGAGTGGAAGGCCGTGTCATTTTCTTCGATCAGGCTTGCTGGCAATGGTGGTTCCGATTCTTCTCCGTCGTCCACCTCCACCAAGCACGCGCCTGCAAAGGAGCACGCCCATGTAAAGAACAATGTTTTCTCCGACGACCTTTCCAAACTCACCATCAATCTCGATTCGAAGTTCCAGTACCTGGGCAGCTTTCCGTTTGATATTCGCGGGATTGCGGAAGGCCACCGCTATATCTGGGGAGAGATCGATCACGGCAAACACCTGCGCCGAACATTCATCATTCAGGCGGAGGGCTTCTACCCGGATAATCAGGAGTCCTACCGCTATGGCACTCCCAATCCAGCCGCGCTCGCCGGAGACGCCTATCAACACAACGTTTGGATCGACGACAACGAAAAGGACGCTCATGAAAGTCCAGGAACTGAAGCCGATCTGACGCGTACTTTCTTCAAGGAGCGCGGCTACGAATGGGAACCACAACTGGTGATGTCGCGCTTCGCTCGTATTGTGGACGAATCCAAGAAGAACGAGATCATCTTCTTCTACTTCGAGAACCTGGGAGACTACACAAAGAAGCGAGCAGCGGACTTTTCCGAAGACGCGAAAACCCCCGAGCAGCAAGCAATCCACAACGCGGTCGATGCCAACTCGCGGAAGGCTTTCCGCGTGAGCCGCTAACCCACAGGGGGGTACCGCTACCAGCCTGATGACCAATGAGGCAAGATAGTAGGCTCGGAGGAATCTCCGCTTACCGATTCGCCGTTCGTGGGTCTAATCGGATGGAAGGTCGGGGGATGAGGAATCTTGTTGCCGGGTTTGCCGCGGGGACTCTTCTTCTCGTGCTCGGTGTGCTCGGCTATCTCAGGCTCGGGCTGGCAGACGTCCGGGCTGATGTTCCGCCTTCCTGGGCGGTAACGCGCCTCTTCTCCGAGGGCGTGCATGCTTCCATTCGTCGGACAACCCCCAAACTGCACAACCCGGTGCCCGTGAGCGATGCGAGCCTGATCGAAGGCGGCAAGCTTTTCTTGAATGATTGCGTGGGTTGCCACGGCGCGCCCGGACAACCTCCCAGCGAGTTCGGCGCGACCTTCTATCCTCCCGCTCCGCAATTCGCACTGGTTGGGACGGCGTATTCGGAGACCGAAGTGTTCTGGGTTGCCAAACACGGCGTGCGGCGGACGGGAATGAGCGCGCAGGGACCTTCCTATAGCGAAGAACACCTCTGGATGCTGGCGTCGTTTATCTCGCGGATGCGGAATCTGCCGCCCTCAGTGGCGAATGGGATTGAACAGAAGCCGTCAAACTAGGTTGACGGGGAAGAGTTGGCGCTTGAGAAATTTTGTTCTGGGAATGTTCGCGTCGGTCGTCGTGGTACCGCTCGTGGTGCTCCTGTACTTCGTCTTTGGACTTGCAAGTACCCAGGCGGATGTGTCCCCCTCTACTATCGAAACGCAAACCATGAGGCAGGCGGTGCTCGCCTCGGTGCGACGCTCTGCCTCCGGGCTGTCCGTTCCAGGGCCCGCGAGCAATGAGACCCTGGTCGTGGGAGGAAAACTGTACGTAGCCGGCTGCGTCGGCTGTCACGGGGCGATCGCCACGCCGCTCCAGGAAGATCACGATCATTTTCCGCCGGTCCCGCAATTGCCGTATGCGGAGACGCAATACTCCGAGCCCGAACTTTACTGGATCGTGAAACATGGCGTGCGTATGACCGCCATGTCGGCCTATGGACCGTTTTACTCCGAGAAGGAATTGTGGGCCGTGGCCGGTTTCCTGCATCGCATCAAAAGTCTTCCGCCTGAGGTCGTTGCGGCCATGCAGCCCAGGAAGCCGTAACCCGTCCCAGACCAAGCTGAATATTCTCCGAAAAATCCCGATTATCCGGAATGGTGGCTTGTTAGTGCGGGGCGCGCACATAAAAAGCCTCCGCGCCGCCCTTCCCCTTGGCGACGCGGAGGATCTAGTTGGAAACCTTGAGTCTCGATGAACAGAAATCTCGCGAGCCACGGACCCGTTCGAAACCCATGCCGGAGTCAAGCACTAAGCCGAGGGGGCAAGCCTTTGATCCAGATGAGCTGGTTTCCATCCTGTAGAACGAGGGAGGCCGGAAAATTCCTTCCTAGAAAAGAAAAAAATAGCAGCGCCAATTGCGCCCTATTTTTGGGTTCTATTTTCGTAGCAGGTTCTGGGCGATGAACCAGGCGTTGGCCGGGCGTTCGGCCAGGCGCCGCATTAGGTAGGGATACCACTCCGTGCCGAAGGGAATATAGACTCGCATCCCCCAGCCTTGCTTCACTAGTCCTTGCTGAAGGTCGCGACGGATGCCGTGCAACATTTGGAATTCAAAGGCGTTGCGTGGAATGTTGTCGCTGTCGGCGAAGGCTTTCGCCTGGTTGATGATGGCTTCGTCGTGGGTGGCCAGTCCGTGGTAGATGCCGCTTTTCATTAGGATCTTCATCAGTCTAACGTAGTTGGCGTCAACTTCGGACTTCTGCTGGAACGCGATCTCAGCCGGCTCCTTGTATGCCCCCTTGCATAGGCGGACGCGAATGCCTTCGGCCAGCAGCATCTCGATGTCGGCCTCAGCGCGGCGCATGTAGGACTGGATCACGGCTCCTACGCATCCCTTGTTCGCGGGCGCACGGTGGAGCTCGTGAACGAAGTCCAGGGTGCGCTGCGTGTAGGGGGAGCCTTCCATGTCCACGCGGACGAAATTTTTGGGCGACATGCCGGCGGCGCGCGCTACCAGTCCGCTGACCAGATCGTGGGCCAGATTTTCGTCCACGTCGAGGCCCATGTGGGTGAGTTTCAGGCTGACGTTGGCGTTCAGTTTCCGGACTGCAATTTCGTCGAACAAATGGTGATAGAGCTGGGCGCTTTCTTTTGCTTCGTCGGCGTTGGTGACGTTTTCGCCGAGATTGTCGATAGAAACACTAGCTCCGAATTGGTTGACGGCGGCGACAGCGCGAATGGCGTCCGCAACCGTGTTGCCGGCAACGAATCGGCTCGATGTGCGCTGCCCGAATTTCGACGTTTCGGCGAAGTTACGCAGCCACCGGCTTTCCGAGAGCGCAATGAAGGTTGCCCTCAGCACAGCACACCGGGTTCAGTCGGGATGGGACTGCCAGAGACGAGCATTGGCATTGACAGTATTTTTTATCACAGTTTGTGGGCCGGCGGGTCGAGGACCCGGCGCCTCACCTGGTCGTGTAGAATAACCCTTTGTCCATGGACCTCACAGCCATCCAGAAGGCCTTGCGCGAGCGCAACATCGACGCCTGGCTGTTTTGCGACCACCATCATCGCGACCCGATCGCTTATCGTGTTCTCGGGCTGCCCGATGGACTTATGGTTACGCGCCGCTGGTTCTATCTGATTCCTGCCAAGGGCGAGCCCACGAAGCTCGTCCACAAGATTGAAGCCGGGCATCTGGACACTTTGCCGGGGACGAAACATCTCTACTCAGGATGGCAGGAGTTGTTCGACAAGATGAAGGGCTTCTTGGCCTCACACCGCGATATTGCCATGCAGTACTCGCCGAACAACCTGGTGTTTACGATCTCGCTGGTAGACGCCGGGACGGTGGACCTGGTGCGCGGGCTAGGTAAGAACGTCGTGAGTGCCCAGGACCTGATAGCGCAGTTCGAATCAACCATGACCGACGCGCAAATTATCTCGCACTATGCGGCGCGCGACATCATCGACCGACTCACCGCCGAGGCCTTTCAGGAGATTGGACGGCGAGTCCGCAATGGCGGGACGTACGAGCATGAAATCCAACAATGGTTCATGGATGAGTTTGCGCGCGAGAACATGGTTACGGACGATCCGCCGATCGTCGCGGTGAATGCCAATAGCGGCAACCCGCATTACGAGCCGAGCGCGAAGCGTCCAGTGCCGATTCGCGGGGGCGATTTCGTGCTGCTCGACGTCTGGGCGAAGATGAATACGCCGGACGCGGTGTTTTATGACATTACCTGGACGGGCGTGCTCGGCAAGCCGACGGACCGCCATCGTGACATTTTCAAGATCGTGAGCGATGCCCGCGATGTGGGCGTGAGGACAGCGATCGATGGAGTGGCTTCGGGGCGGCCCATTGCGGGCTGGGAAGTAGACCGCGCGGTGCGCGCACATATCAAGAACGCAGGATACGGCGAGTATTTTACCCACCGCACGGGCCATTCGATCGGCACTTTGGTACATGCAAATGGCGCGAACATGGATGATCTTGAAATCCACGATGAACGACGTATCTTGCCCAACACCTGCTTCTCGATTGAGCCGGGGATTTATCTGCCGGAGTTTGGGGTACGGAGCGAGGTCAATATCCTGGTCCGCTCCGGGAGCGCTGAGGTCACTGGTAAAATCCAACATGAGCTTGTTTTGATCTGATCACGATCTGATTGGCAATCATCTGAATGGCTAAGACCTCCGCAGACAAACCAGCAAGTGCCGCAAGCACGCCGCAATACCCGCTTACGACGACGGCGATTGTCGCGCCGATCGTCGGATGGCTGATTCCGGGCGCGGGCCATCTCATGCAGAAACGTTATGTACGCGGAGTTCTGTTGATGATCTCCGTCGTCGCCATGTTTCTGCTTGGCCTGGGAATGAACGGCCGCGTCTATGGGCCGAACGGCGGCGACATTCTCGAGATGCTGGGATTCGTTGGTGATCTGGGATCCGGCGTGCTCTACTTCCTGGCCGTCATTATGGGCTGGGGACAGGCTGCGGCCGCGCACGCCACCGCGGACTACGGCAAGACGTTTGTAATTGTGGCTGGACTCTTAAACTTCATTGCCGCCGCGGACGCTCATCACATTGCACTGGGGAAAAAATCATGAGCATCAATCTTTCCCACTTCAGTGCCGCGGTGTTGTTCTCATTGTTTGCTTCGGTAGTGTTCGGCATCACGCAGCGCAACACGTCCAGAGAGCAAGTCCGCTACGGCCTGTACTGCTTCGCGCTCTTCGTGGGCGGCGTGTTCGCTGCGGGCTGGGTGATGTGGTTACTGCGGCGGTAGATGTAGCTAATATTTCTTTAAACACAACCATCCCGCCCTGAAAGTTAACCGAGCAAGGACTCCCCACAATGACGATGCATGCCGCCGGAACGTTTGACGTGAAGCTTACACCGCAAGCCACCGACAAGGACGCGCCCGTCGGCAGAATGACAATCGACAAACAATTTCACGGCGACATTGAAGGCACCAGCAAGGGCGAAATGCTGGCCGCGATGACGAGCGTCAAGGCCTCGGCGGGATATGTTGCGATCGAAAAGGTCACGGGCACTCTCAAGGGGCGGCACGGAACATTCGTCCTTCAGCATACTGGGACGATGAATCGCGGCACGCAGCAGTTGTCGATTACGGTGGTTCCAGACTCGGGGACGGAAGACCTTGTCGGTCTAACTGGCAACTTCACGGTCAAAATTGCCGATGGAAAACATTCTTACGAGTTCGAGTACGCGATCGGCGACACGCACTGAGTTCATACACCTGCAGGAGTCGGATACATCCGCCGGGCCATTCAAGAGACTTGGCCAAGCGCTAATTGCTAACTGCCAGGTGCTGCCTCCCTACCCTTCCCACACAAACGCATCGAACACTCTATTCGAAGCGAATCCAATGCGCTGATACAGGGCAATCGCTCGAGAATTGGCTTCCGTTACGGTGAGTGAGATGGAGCGGAACTGGCGCTCACGGAGATTCCTGGTAGTGGCCGCTAGAAGGGCCTCGCCCAGCCCGGCCGAGCGATATTCCGGCAGTACGCAGACCTGGGTGATGTGTCCCACGTCGGGACGCACTTGCGAACAGAGAATCAGTCCGATCAGGTTGCGAGTGTACTTTTGAAAGACGAGATAAGACGACCGCGCATCAAAAACGCCGCAGCCGGGGAACCGGACGATGTTATTCAGAAACCGAAGAGATCCGCTCAGCGTGCGGTATTGATCGTTGATCTCGGCGTCGACGTGTCCGCGATAAGCGGCGGTGATAACGGCGGCGGCAGATTGATATTCCGGCTCCGACCAGGGCCGTATCTCAAACTGAGGGCCGATGTCGGCAGTGGGGGGTGCGCCGGCGGAAATATCCCTGGTCATAAAAACCCGCGGGTGGCGGCTGAATCCCTGCTGAAGGAACGGCCGGACCACCTCTCCGGTCTCGTGGGCGAGGAGTTGCGCCTCGACACGATGAATTCCTGGCGACTGCTGGAGTGTTTCGATTACGTGGGTCAGGAGGCGTTCTTCCACTTCCTGGCGGTTAACGGTTCGACCACCGTTGCGCACGAATAAGTCGCCGATTACACCTTTACTCTGTTCATAAACAAAAAACGAGTAGCCGAAGACGCTGCCGCGCTCAATCGCTGCATATCCGGGAAGGATTTTTGAGTCCAGGTAGCGCAGAATCATTTCGGCGGAACCGGAGTAATCCCAGGAAAGAGTTTTCGACCAGACGGAAATCTCATCTTCCAATAGTGGACGTAGATCGGTCGATGAGAAATGCCTGAGGTCTAGAATCTCCACGGGGGATCGAGGCTCCAGTGCAAAAGTCTAGCAGGTTGAACGTGCGGGAAAGGTAGCGCGCTATATCCCTGTCGGTTTGTCCACAATCCCACTTAGCGACTTCTGAGTTCGCCCTTAGTTGGCTGGCGCTACCCAATAGAGGCTCAGCTTCTGCTCCGGGAGGCTGGTCAAGAAGGAGACCTTCCGTCCACGCACAAGATTGCCGTAGTCATCGGTGGAGTTTTGCAGGATCACGAGGACGTGGCCGTCGTTCGGCACCTGTCCAATCTCGTAGCGTTCTACCGGTCGGTTGAGATAAAACTCCAGACCGTACTCCAGTTGCCGGCTGGTGTGGAACAGGGCGACTGGAACGGTTTCGTGGGAAAAACTTTGAATGATCTGCGCGACTGGACGCGCCGACTGTGCCGCATCCACTGCGGGCGCGGCGATCTTGAGTAGCGCCGCGACCGCGATCACGAGCGGGAGCAACGTTGCGGGACGCAGCATCCGTCCGCCGTACCGGTAGAGGGCGACCGCGATAGCAATCACGACGAAGACGCTTATGCCCGCGGCAATGAAGGTTCCAGTGCCGATCGTCAGCCGGTGATGAAGTTGGATGTCCGGAGCCGCTATCGCCGCGAACACCAGTAGCCCACACAAAACCGCATGAATCCCGATGAGCCAGGGAGACAGCCTCTCACTTCTCGCTGGCAAAGTACGCAAGTACTCCGTCACCAGCAACGCCGCGGCCGGAACCGAAGGCAGGATGTATCCCGGCAACTTGGATTGTGAAACGCTGAAAAACAAGACGGGAACGAGCATCCAGATCAGCAGGAAGAATTGCCACGAGTCTTCGGGCGTCGCAAAGGATTCGCTCCTCTCGGACCACAGGAGTCGTAATCTCTCCGCCACGGCGAGGATCAACCACAAAGTCCAGGGCATGAGCGCCAGCAGCAGTACCGGTAGATAAAACCAGAAGGGCTGGCGATGATGATAGAGGTCTTGTCCGAAGCGCCCGAGGTTGTGCTGGAGAATGAAGACCCGAAAAAATTCGGGGTTACGAACCTGGACGAGAACGTACCACGGCAATGCGACCGCAAGGAAGAGGGCAATACCCGGAACCCACAGCGATTCGAGAATCGACTTCCATTCACCCTTCATCGCGAGGAAGAGGAGAAGAATCACACCCGCGAAGAAAATCGCCACAGGTCCTTTCGCCAGCGTAGACAGCGCGAGGAACCCGTAAAAAACAAAAAGCAACGGACGTTTCCTGGTTTCATACCATGCGTACCACCCGAGCAGGGCGATCGTCAGCATGGATGCCAGCGGCATGTCGGTAGAGGCGCCGCGCGCAAAGCCGATGGTTGCCGCGCAGCCTGCGGCGATGAGTGCGCCGTCGATCTCAGAACCGGGACGAAAGCGTCTCAGGAAAAAATAGATGGCCGCGATCATGAGGGCGGCGTCCAGCGCGGCGGGCAGGCGCGCCGCCTGATCCGTGACTCCAACGATGGAGTATGCGGCCATCGCTTGCCAGTAGTACAGCACTGGCTTTTCCAGCCAGGGCTTGCCCTGCAAGGTCGGCGTAATCCAGTCGTGCCGGTCGAGCATTTCGCGGGCGACTTGAGCGTAACGAGGCTCGTCGGCGCCGAGCAAACCGAACGCGCCGAGTCCGTAGAAAAAGAGAAATCCGGAGAACGCAACCAGCAGCAATACGTCGGTGCGCGTTCGCGTCTTCATGAGAAGGTCATGCTGGGCGAGGCCGAACCAGCGCCCACAGGCTGACGATGGTCCACACGGTTTCGAGGACGACGAAGCCGACTTGAAACGGATGGAATGCAATCCAGGCAAGAATTGCGGAACCCGCCGCATTCAGGATGTTGTAGGCGGCGCCGCGGGCGTTGACCCATCCCAGTTGGTGGCCGACGTACGCGATGAGGATCAAGAGTGCGCCGAGGAAAGAGATCAGTTGCCGTGCAAGGTCCATGCTCATGTGGCGTTCACTGCTGCTTTCTCCGTGCGTAGTCTCTCGATGATCATAGTCAGGGCATTGTCCAACCGCCCATCGAGCGAGCATCCGCTGGCGCATTTATGTCCACCGCCGCCAAAGTGTTCGGCAACGGTCGCGACATTGACTTCTCCTTTGCTGCGCAGGCTGACTCGCCAGCGGGCGTCGGACAACTCACGGAAGAAGATGGCGACCTGTACGTCGCCGATCGACAGGGCGTAGTTTACAAGACCCTCGCAGTCTTCTTCCCGTGCTCCAAAGCGTTCCATTTGCTCCTGCGTGACCCAGATCCATGCCAGCGATCCTTCGCGATGCAGGTTGGCGAGGGCCGCGCCCAGTAGGCGCAGCTTTGCCGTGGAGTGTCCAAAATAAATGTTGCGCGCGCAGTGCGCCGGATCGGCTCCCGCTAGCACGAGTTCGCGGGCGATCGCGAAAGTGTGTTCGTTGGTGCCTTCGAACATGAACGAACCGGTATCGGTCATGAGCGCGGTGTAGAGACAGGTCGCGATGTCAGCGTCGAGCGGAACGCCTGCCAGCCGTGCCATCCGGTAGATGAGCTCCGCGGTGGCCATGGCCGAGGAGTCGATCCAGTTGACGTTGGCAAAGTCGCGTCCTGTAGCGTGGTGATCGATGTTGATCAGGAAGCAATCTTCCAAACCCCTAAGCAGCGTGCGCTTGATGCTGTCACATTCCAAAATGATGACGGCATCGTTGGGAGGGACGGATTCACTATGCAGAACGCGATCGGCAAACGGCAGGCTCTGGTAGATCCGCGGCACGCCGTCGTGCATGACGACCTCCGCCTCCTTACCCATGTGACGCAATATTTGTGCGCAGGCCAGGGCCGAGCCGATGCCGTCGCCGTCGGGACGGGCGTGAGAGGTCACGACCAGACGGCGGCGTCCGCGAATTTCCTGTAGGACCTGCTCCAGCATAGGAAAACAGCTCTCAGCTCTGGCTTTTAGGTCTTCTTGCGTCGCTTTTTGGCGCGATCCAGCAATTCGTCAACCCGACCCTCAGCTTTATGGGCGCGATCGACCTGGAAGAACAGTTCCGGCGGCCGGCGTAAGCGCAGGCGCTCCGCCATTTCATGACGAACAAAATTCTTCGCCGCGTTCAAACCTTCCAGGCTCCGGTCGGCTTCCCGGTCGTCGCCTTCAACGTTGATCATGACGCGCGCCGAGCGGGAATCGTCCGCTAACAGCACCGCCGAAACACTGACAAGTCCAATGCGAGGATCGGCTAACTCACCCTCGAGGATGGTTTCGATCTCCTCGCGGATGGCCTCGCCCAGACGGTCCCGATGATACTTTTGGCCACGTCGTTCCATAGTGTAGGAAAACCGTTCAGGATAGCAGAAAGGCAGGTATTGGGTGTTAGGTGTTGGGTGGCGGGTCAGAGGTCCCGGGTGACAGGAGACGGGTCAGTGATCGAAGGGTTTTTCCTGACACCCAACACCCGAGACCTAACACCTAACCCTAGTAGTAGTCCACGAAAGAATCCGTGATTTCTGCCCCCAAATTGTTCGCGTGGCGCGTGGCAGCGCGCTCGACGTTTTTCATGAGTCCATCGAGATAATCGCGGGAATGCGAGATCGCGACGACGCCGATCGTCGCCTGATTCCACAGAGGTCCGGGATCCAGTTCCGCGACCGACACGTTAAATGACGCTCGCAGCTTATCTTTTAAGCTGCGTGTGACCTGACGCTTATCCTTGAGCGATTGCGCTGCTTCGATGCGGATTTCGAGAGTGAGGAAGGCAATCATAGGAAAGCTCTCAGCTGTCAGCTCCAAGCTCTCGGCAAACACGGGTTTCCTGAGAGCTGCGAGCTGGGAGCTAAGAGCTTATTTCAAATCGGCATCCTGCCCCGAAACAACCAAATCAGGTCGATGATCAGGATAATCACGACCATCAGTTCCAGCACGAAAGCGCGGCTTTGGTGGAACTGGTCGACCATGAAGCGGTAGAGTTCCTCGGCGGTGTGGACTTTCTGGTTGACCAGGTCTTTGTAGTCCGTGACACCGATTTTTGAGGCAGCAACTTTGTAAAGGCGCGCGGAGAACATGTCGCTTAGGAATTTGATGGCGTTGTCAGCGCGCTCGGTGAGTTCATCCACGTCGAGCAGCACGGTGTGCAGGCGGTTTGCGCGCTTGGCTGTGCGCCAGCGGGCGCGGATCCCAGTTGAACCGTTCTCCATGAAGTCGTAGACGCTCTTCAGTTCGCGGGTCAGCAGCTCGTCATAGTGGCGGAATTCGAGTAGCTGCGAGTTCGCGTATTCCAGCAGCTGGATGATCGTGTCCGCGCCGGCGGCGGTGTCGTAGAGAAACGCTCCGTTCCAGCTGATAACGGCGAGATCGTTCGGGTAATACGAGATCTTCGATTGCAGGACTTCCTGGCGCTCGCCATCGGAGAGCGCACAGTTCTCGCCGCGCACGATTTGGGCGATCCGGCCGCCTTCTTTGGCGAGCAGTTCAGACGCCGAGGGATTCCCCGCGATGTCGCGCACGTGGAAGATGAAGTAGTCTTCGTTGAGCCATTCGTCGTAGGGCTTGACCAGCGCGGGACGGGCTCGTTGCAGCTTCTGCCTGGCGATCTTCTGCGCGAGACTTGCGAAATCGGTGTCCCAAACCCAACGGCTGGCCAGGCCGGTCAGGGTCTCCCAGTTACCCGAAAACGGCAGCTCGAACACCACGCTGACGACGCCGTAGTCGTAATACTTGATTTGCGCGTCGAGGCGTTCGCCCGTTTCGAGCACCAGCGGCTCGATCCGCTCAACCACCGGTGGACGCTCGTAGCGGACGTATCCTGGGGCAGCATGCTTGAAGCTGGCTTCCTGGCGGCGGGCTCCGAAGATGTCGCGCAGGTCGTCGAGGCGAATTTCCTCGCAGACGTCGAACTGGATCAGGACGAGGACGGACCCCTGCAATGTTTTGTCTATCGTCTGGGTCGGAGACGCGACCGATAAAGGGTCGAGAAGAGTGCTTTTTTCAGTTTCCATAATGTCAGTTCCTGGAAGGTACAGGGCTAAGCCGGGGCGTCGGGGCCGGAGCGGTTGTCGAGAAGCGACCTCGGCGGTACACCTATTGTCCCAGAAAAGGATGCAGATGGGGAGAGGGCTGATAAGTACATTAAAAACAATGAGATGAGAGGAAACTTGTTCGTGGCATGGGACAATGCCTGAAGCTTGGCAAGTCGCAGCTCATCTCCGCCTTGCCAGCGCCCACAGCAACGCCGCCCCTGCCGCCACTCCTCCCATCGCAAGGATCGAGCGCTTCATGGAGGTCTTGATCGCCGCCTCCCGTGGCCGCACCCAGGCATCCTCCGGATAGTGTTGCGGCGCGGCTTCGAATAGCGGGATGCCCTCAGGACTTTCAGTAGATTCGCGGAGGGCCATTTGCAGGACTTCGGCCAGGTGTAGAGCTTGGCGGTCGGTTTCCTGGGAGATTTGTTCGCGGCAACTAAAGCCGTCGGCGACGATGAGCCAGTCGGTCGGGGCCTGGCGCACGGCAGGCAGAAGTTCGAGTTCGCCGATGGCTTTGGAAGTTTCGTAGGTCGATTCGTCGAAGCCGAAGGCTCCAGCCATGCCGCAGCATCCGGGAGCGGGAGTGGTGAAGTCGATGCCCATGCGCCGGAGTACGGATTCTTCGGCAGTCATTTTCATGATCGCTTTGTGATGGCAGTGGCCGTGGATCAGGGCCTTGCGGGCCAACGGGGGCAGCGGGAAATCGGGGACTCGCTGTTCGAGGAACTCGCTTAGCAGAACTACCTGCTTGGACAGCGCCTGGGCGCGTTCGTCGCTGGGGAAGAGGTTTACGAGTTCGTCGCGGAAGACGGCGGCGCAGCTTGGCTCCAGCACTACGATGGGAATGCGCGCTTCGATTTCTGGAAGGAGCTCGTCCATGATTTCGAGCAGCAGGCTCTTTGCCCGGTCCAGCATACCTACGTCGTACAGGGGGCGTCCGCAGCAGAGATGGGCGCGCGGCACTGATACTTCGAAGCCTGCGGCTTCCAATACTTCTACTGCGGCTTTGGCGGTGTCGGGCAGGAAGTGATTGTTGAACGTGTCGGCCCAGAGCAGCACACTTCCGGCGCTGGCAGCGCGGCTGGCGAGCTTTGCTCCACTTAACCGGGTCAGAGACCCGGTCCCACTCAACCTTTGTTCCCACCAGGCTTTGAACGTTTGCGGGGCGAAGGGTGGGATGCGGCGCTGGTTGGGGATTCTGGCGGCTTTCTTGGCAAGGTCGCGCACGAATGGCAACTGCGTGGTCAGATTCACCAGACCCGGAACATGCGACGCTGCTCTGGCCCACAGGTCGATGTTCGCGAAGGCGAGAGCGTTCAGCGGGCGGCGATTGTTTTCGTAGTAGTGCGAGAGGAATTCGGATTTGTAGGTGGCTACGTCAACACCGGTGGGGCAATCGCTCTTGCAGCCTTTGCACGCCAGGCAGAGGTCTAACGATTCCTTTACGGCTTCGTTCTGCCAGCGATCTTTGATCACCTCGCCCTGCGTCATTTCCCAGAGCAAATGAGCACGGCCGCGGGTGGAGTGTTCTTCTTCTCGCGTCACGCGGAAGCTGGGGCACATGACTCCGCCTTCGTAGCGGCGGCACTTCCCCACTCCCACGCATCGGAGCGCGGCACTGGCCAGGCTGCCGTGATCGTCGGGAAATTTGAAATGGGTTTCGGGCTGCCACGGATCGTAGGTTGCGCCCATGCGCAAATTTTCGTCGAGCTTGTAAGGCTCAATCACTTTGCCGGGATTCATCTTCCAATCGGGATCCCAGATATGCTTGAACTCGCGGAAGGCCTGCATCAGTTCCGGACCGAACATTTTTGGAAGGAGTTCGGCTCGCGCCTGGCCATCTCCGTGCTCGCCAGAGAGGGATCCGCCGTATCCGACGACAAGGTCGGCGGCTTCTTCCATGAACTGGCGGAATTTTCTTATGCCTTCCGCCGATTCGAGATCGTAATCCATGCGGGTGTGGAGGCAGGCGTGGCCGAAGTGTCCGTAGAAGGCGCCGTTGTACTCGTAGGCGTACATCAGCTTGCGAAGGTCGCGCAGGTAGGCGCCTAATTTTTCAGGAGCCACGGCGGAGTCCTCAAAGCCCTCCCACTTATTCGGCTCTCCGGGAACGTGCGAGGTCGTGCCTAAACTCGACTCGCGGATCTCCCAGATGCGCTTCGCCTGGCGGGGATCGGAGAACAGACGCATGGCAGGCGGAGCGGCGTCACGGTCGAGCGCTGCCATCAGATGTTGCGCTTGCGCTTCGGCTGCGGCGATTGTTTCCGCACCGAATTCCACGAGCAGCCATCCCGCGCCGTCGGGAAGGAGCGCCAGTCCCTCGGAGTTCATGCTTTTCCGTCGGGAAGCGTTGGCGATGATGTCGTCAAAGGCTTCGAGGCCGATGGGCTTGTGCTCCATGATTTGCGGGACGCGGTCGGCGCACTGGTAGATATCGGGCCAGCCGATCACAAGCAGGACGCGCGCGGGCGGGCTTTCGACGAGGCGGCAGGTCGCTTCAAGGATCGTCGCGCAGGTGCCTTCGGTGCCGACTAGCGCTCGCGCAACTTGAAATCCGTTTTCGGGCAGGAGGTAATTCAGGTTATATCCCGAGACGCGGCGCGGAATATTCGGATATTGGCGGCGCACTTGATCGCCGTAACGGTCGGCTAGCGCTTTGAGCCCGGAGTAGATTTCAGCGCGTCGGCCGCCTTCGCTTGCGATGCGGCGGAAGTCATCTTCGCTGGTCGCCCCGACATGCATGCGGAGTCCGTCGTAGGTGAGGACTTCGAGCGATTCGATGTTGTCATCGGTCTTGCCGGCCATGATCGAGTGAACGCCGCAGGAATTGTTCCCAATCATGCCGCCAAGGGTGCAGCGGTCGTGCGTGGCTGGGTCGGGCGCAAAGGTCAGACGATGCTTTTCGGCGGCGGCGCGAAGGTGGTCGAGGATCACGCCGGGCTGCACGCGCGCGATCCGGCGGCTCGGGTCGATTTCGAGAATCTCAGCCATGTACTTCGAAAAATCCAGGATGACGGCGGTGTTGCAGCACTGTCCGGCCAGCGAGGTGCCGCCCCCGCGGGCTAGAAGCGGCGCGTGATGTTCGCGGCAGAGAGCGACCGCAGCTAGAACGTCTTCTCTGTCCCGGGGCGCGACGATTCCGATAGGAACCTGGCGATAGTTAGAGGCGTCGGTGGCGTACAGTGCGCGCGTGCCGGAGTCGAAGCGGACTTCTCCGCGAAGGTGGCGGTGGAGAGCAGCTTCGAGAGCCGCGGCGTCGATCGGCTCGGTGCGCGCAGTCAGGGCGTGAGTGGAGACGTCGTAGGTTGAGGTTGGGTTAGACATTCGCTCCCCAACATCTTCGGGGATGCGGGGTGCGACGCGCAAGGGTACAAGTGGGAATTCGTATGCCGAGATCGCAAGCAGGGGCTAAAGCCCCATTTCATTTAGGGCGTGTCGGCACGACTGAAGTCGTGCCCTCCCGTCCTACGCGTGTTGCAGAGACATGCCCTCCCGTTTTACAGGTACTGCGGAGGGAGTCCTACCGCCAGGAGCGCGTCAGGTAGTCAGCGAGAGACAGAGATAGCAGGATGGCAAGGAAGAAGAACCCAGCAACGACGACCACGCCAGTCAGTTTCTCGCTGGCGCCCTTCACGTGCATAAAGAAGAGCACGACCAGCGTGGCTTTGATGGTGGCGATCAGCAGCGCGATGACCGGATTGAGCGGGCCCAGATTCACGAACGCCGCGGCGACGGTTACGCCGGTCAGAATCAGCAGCGTGGCGCCGATGAGCAGGTAGAATCTGCGCGATGTGACGTGTTCCGACATGTTCTCCCTCAAGAATGGCGGCTGATCAGGTATAGCAACGGGAACAGGAATATCCAGATAATGTCGACCAGATGCCAGTACAATCCCGCGTTTTCTATAGGCGTATAGTACTGCGCCGTGTAGCGGCCCTTCCATGACAGGACGGTCAGAACGGTGAACAGGCCACATCCGATGATCATGTGCAGGGCGTGCATGCCGGTCATGGCGAAGTAGAGCGCGAAAAACAGCTGGGCGTTGTGCGGGTCGACAGGAATTGCTTTGCCGTTATCGTCAAAGGGCTTGTCGAACGCGAACGTGGGGCCCGGCACGTGATGTTTTTCGAATTTCTCTTTGTACTCGATTGCCTTGACGCCCAGAAAGGTTAGTCCGAGCAGGATCGTGAGCACCATGTAGGCCACCAACTGTTTTCGATTGCCGTCGTGCGCGGCGCGCACGGCGAAGACCACGGTCACGCTGCTGACGATCAGCACGACGGTGTTAAAGGCTCCAAGCTTGATGTCGAGGGTCTGGCTGGCCGCGCCAAAGGCGGGAAAGTACATCAGTCGGTAGATCAGGTAGGCACAGAACAAGCCACCGAAGAACATGATTTCGGTGACCAGGAACAACCACATGCCGAGCGAGGCAGAGTTTGTCTGCTGCTGCATGTCGGCAAAGTGATGCCGCAGTTCCGGATTCGCGGCCGTTTCGACGGCGGTAGCGTGGCTATCGCTCAACGGGAGCCTCCAGAGTTGTCGGTTCCATTTTCGGTTCAATCTCGTCGTAATTGTAGGCTTCCCAGGTTACAACCGGGGTTTCGTCGAAGTTAAAAGTCGGTGGCGGAGACGCGGTCTGCCATTCCAGCCCGGCGGCACCCCAGGGATTTGGGCCGGCCAGCGGGCCGTAACGCAGGGACCACGCGAAGTAGATCATCGGCAGCAGATAACCGACGGCCAGCACGCTCGCGCCAGCAGTCGAGAGAATGTTCAGCACCTGGAACTCCGGCGGATACTGCCAGTAGCGGCGCGGCATTCCGACGTAGCCCAAGATGAATTGCGGGAAGAACGTCAGGTTGAAGCCGACGAATACGAACAGGGCCGAGAGCTTCGCCCATGCTTCCGGATACATGCGTCCGGTGATTTTCGGCCACCAGAAATGCATGCCGCCGAGGTATCCCATGACGACGCCACCGACCATCACGTAATGGAAGTGGGAGACGACGAAGTAGGTGTCGGTAACGTGCACGTCGATGCCGAGCGAGGCCAGGAACAGTCCGGTAAGGCCGCCAATGGTGAACAGGCCTATGAACCCGAAAGCGTAGAGCATCGGAGTCGCGAACGAGATGGAGCCGCGATAGAGAGTGGCGGTCCAGTTAAAGACTTTGATCGCAGAGGGCACGCCGACGAAGAACGTGATGAACGAGAAGATGAGCGCGGCGTAAAGCGAAATTCCGGTCACGAACATGTGGTGCGCCCAGACCAGAAATCCGATGACCGCGATCGCGATGCTCGACAGCGCGACGATCTTGTAGCCGAAAATGCGCTTGTGCGAGAAGCAGGCAATCAGTTCGCTGATCACGCCCATCGACGGCAGAATCATGATGTAGACGGCAGGATGGGAATAGAACCAGAACAGGTGCTGAAAAAGGAGCGGGTCTCCGCCGAGCCTGGGATCGAAGATGCCGAGGTGAAAGAGGCGCTCGACCGCGACCATGACCACGGTGATGGCGATGACCGGAGTGCCAAGAATCATGATCAGGCTGGTTGCGTAGTTCGCCCAGACGAATAACGGAAGGCGATCCCAGGTGAGTCCCGGCGCGCGCATGCGGTGCACGGTGACGATGAAATTCAACCCGGTAAAGATGGACGAGAACCCGGCGATGAAGATCGCGAGGCCGGCTTCGATCACATTGGTGTTGCTGTACTGCGTGCTGAAGGGACTGTAAAGCGTCCAGCCGGTGTCGACGCCGCCGTTGAGCAGGACATGGATCATCATCGCGCCGGCGGTAATGTAGAGGTACCAGCTCAGCAGGTTGATGCGCGGGAACGCGAGGTCCTTGGCGCCGACCATTAGCGGCACCAGGAAATTTCCCAGAATCGCGGGCACCACTGGGATCAGGAAGAAAAACACCATGATCATACCGTGGGCGGTGAAGACCTTGTTGTAGGTGTCGGCGTGCATCAGGTCGCCCTGCGGGGTGAGCAGTTCGAGCCGGATGAGCATGGCGAAAAATCCGCCGAGGAAAAAGAACATGGTGACGGAGATCAGGTAGAGGATCGCAATCCGCTTGTGGTCGGTGGTCAGCAGCCAGCTTCTGATCGTGGAGCCATTGGTCAGGTAATTCAGAGGCTTCGACGCGGGCTGGGCCGGGATAACTGTGGTCGCCATGTTATTGCACCTGCTTCTGAGGTTGTCCGGCGGGGGCGGCAGCTGCCTGATTCTGCGCGCCACCAGCGGCCGGCTGGCCGAGCGACTTGACGTATGCGACCAGCGCGTTCAGTTGTTCGTCACTTACCAGACCCTGGAAGGTCGGCATGACCGGGGTGAAACCCTTCACGATTTTGGCATTCGGATTCAGGATCGATTCCCGGACGTAATTGTCGTCGACCATCACGGTTCGGCCGTCTTCGAGCAGCACTGGCTTGCCGAAGGCGCCCTGGAGGTTCGGGCCGCGTCCCTGGATGTCGAAGCGATGGCAGGTACTGCATCCGAGCGATGTGAAAAGCTGCTTGCCCGCTTCGGGCAGTGGAACGCTGGGACCGCCCGCCATCCACTGTGTGTAATCCTGCGGCTCCATCACGACGATGTTACCGATCATGCCGGAGTGCGAGGTGCCGCAGTATTCGGCACAGAACAGATGATAGACGCCCGCTTCGGTCGCTTTAAACCACAATGTCGTGTAACGGCCGGGAATCACGTCCTGCTTCAGGCGGAACGCGGGGATGTAGAAGCTGTGAATCACGTCCTGCGACGTCATGATCAGCTTGACGTTCTCGCCCACCGGAACGTGCAATTCGTTGATCTCGCGTTGACCTTCCATGTGCTCGATTTTCCACATCCACTGCTTGGCGACGACGTAGACTTCGGTGGAATTCGTGGGGGGCGTGCGCTCCTTGAAGAAGATGACCGCGCCCCAGATGAAGAAGGTCAGCATCACGCCAAAGGGAATTACGGACCAGGCGGTTTCAAGAATCGGAGAGCCCTCGATAGGAGTGGGCAGCACACCTGGACGTCGGCGATATTTGACTGCCAGGACCGCGACCGCGATGAAAATGAGTAGCGTCATCACGGCTGACACCAACACTAGATAGATGTAAAGGCCATCCACCTGGCCGGCTATCGTCGAGGCCCGATCGGGCCACAAGGGAAAATATTTCGACATGATTACGTGGCTCGCCTTAATCCTTTATGCAGTGCGCTGGCATCGGCGCGGTACAAAATAAAAATAAACGCTCCCAAAAACAGAATCGTCGCCGCCCCGGCAATGCTCATGATCCGGCTGATGATCGCGCCGTATTTCCCGGTCCGCGGATCGTAGTGATAGCAGTAGAGCAGCATCTGGTCGGTAAAACTTCCAATCTTGTTCTGGGAGGCCTCGATCAGTCCGAGACGCAGGTCTTTGGGCGGGAATTCCACTCCGTAAAAATATTGCGCAACGTGACGGTCGGGCGTCAGGACGACGATCGTGGTGGCGTGCGCGTATTGCTGAGTCTTTTCGTCCCACTGAAACTGGAAGCCGACGGCCTTGGTAAGCGCGTTGATCGATTCCGCCGGGCCGGTCAGGAAATGCCAGCCCTTGTCGGCCCCGGTGCGTCCGTAGCGGCGCATGATGTCGCGCTTTTTCGTCGCAGCCATGTCGGGCGTTTCATGCGGGTCGAAGCTGACGGTGACGACATCGAATTCCTTGCCGACGTCGAATGACAGAACTTTCAGCGAGCCGGTCAATCCTTGCAATACCTCGCCGCAGAGCATCGGGCACTGGTAGTAGCCCAGGTTCAGGATCACCGGACGACCGGGCGCGAAGTAGTCGCCGAGTTTGACGTTGTTGCCGAGTTCATCGCGGAAGGCGAGGTCGCCGGGGATCTCGGCGTTCAGGTGTTGTTCGATACCGACAAATTGGAGGCCTGGCAGCTTCTGATTCGCGGGCATACCCATCGATTCGCCATTCATCATGGGGCCGCGCATGCCCTGCGCCCACACGGGCAGCGAAGAGAGCATCAGCAGGAATGTCGCGACGATGATGGATTTACCACGCACAGCTTTTTTCCTTCCCTGCAATTCGCGAATCTTGCTACTGCTTCGCCGCAGCCTTTGTGGCCGGAGCTTTGGGTGCCGCGGTGCCAGCTGCGTTTGCGCTGCCCGGCTGATAGACCGGCAACCCACGCTGGGCGAGCAAGTCGATAGCGTGGTCGATCGGGATGTGTGCGACTCCGGCTTTTTCGTCCACCCATCCGTAGCTGTTCAACTCTTTTTCCTGGTCAAGGACGAAGGTTTTCAACTGGCCGCGCTCGTCGACTTCGAGCAGCGGAGCGCCGTTGTCCTTGAATCTGTTTTCGACGTAGTCCGGCGGGACGCGGCGCGCACCAACCATGGCCGAATCTTCCGGTTTGGTCAGGGGGCTCATCGCCGTCATCTGCGACTGCTCATACTTGTCGAGAAATGTGTACATCCCGACCACGATGAAATAGATGATCACGCCGGTAACAGCCAGGCCGATGAAGAAGCCGAACACACCCCGACTTCCCAGATCGTCGTGTTCGTACTCGACTCCGTGGCCGTGCGCGGGATGCAGATGATCCTCGTTCGGGCTCATGCTCATGCGTGCGGCTCCAGAAATCGTAAAGTCTGCGGGGCGTACACCGCCAGCAGCGGACGCGCTCGCAGATTACGGAAAAAGTAAGCCATCCACAGGCCGCCGACGCCCGCCAGCGCGGCAAACAGAGTCCAGCTCAGGTGAAACGAATCGTGACCCAGCGACTGTGCGGGCTCAACGTGCCAGAAGATGTCGACCGCGCGCATGGTGAGCAGCAGCGAGGCGATCCAGACCAGCGTACCGGTTTCTTTTTTCAGCCGCTGCGAAAGCAGCAGCGCGAACGGCACCGCGAAATGGAAGATCACGACTGCTAGGGCCACGTATCCCCACGAGCCGTTGATACGGCGCAGGAACCAGGGAATTTCCTCGGGCAGGTTGCCGGACCACATGATCAGCCACTGCGAGAAATTGAAGTAGGCCCAGACCATAACGAACGCCAGCATGAACTTGCCGTGGTCGTGGATCTCGGTGGACTTGAGGTATCCCGACATCGGTTTGGTCTTGCCGAGGATCGATTCGATCAGCACCACGAAACAGAATGTCGAGAGCGCGCCGCCAGCGATGAAGATCAAGCCGTAGATGGTGGAAATCCAGCGCGCCTGCAGCGACATAACCCAGTCGATCACGCCGAAGGAAAATGACAGAGAGTAGATCACCAGCCCGAATCCGCTGATGGCGCGAAACCGCAGTGTGCTCTGGCTCTTCGATGATTCGCTGTCCTGCGCGGTGGACCAGCGATTGAGCAGGAATGCCATCAGCAGCCATAGGACGAAGTACAGGGCATAGCGAGTCCAGATCGCGTTGGAATTTAGGTAGGAGAAATGGATGTCCTTGAGCTTGGTATTGTGCTCCCAAACTCCCGGCCGCGCCCACTCGTACAGACGCGGGAGACTCAGTCCGATGGGAACGAAGAGCACCGCCATTAGCGGCAGGGTCATCATGCCGGCTTCAAGTGTACGTCGTGAGACCGTGCCCCAGCCTCCACCTACCAGGTGATAGAGCATGAGCACTGCCATGCACCCGAGCGACAAACTCAAGGCGAGCATGTAAACCGTAAGGTAGGCCGAGTAGAAATCGTCCGGAACCAGAAATGCTCCTGCCACCGAGGCCGCCACGCCTACCAGTCCGATGAACATGGAGCGAGTCTGGAGGCTCTCTGCCACGGGCGGGGCCATCAGGTCGGCTTTGTTCAGGGTCGCCGTGGTCATTGTTGGTGCTCCTGTTTGGGCTCGCCTTCGGACTCGCTCGCCTTCGGTTCCACCACCGGCAAAGTCGCGCCCGTGCCGACATCGCGGAAGTTGGGCGCTTCGGACGGAACTTTTTGCCCGGCGGGAACGTCCGCTGACGTTGCATTCTGACTCAACTGCAAAGCCCGTATGTAAGCCGCGATTGCCCAGCGATCGCGCGGCGGAACCTGCGCAGAATAATCCTGCATCACGCCGAAGCCGTTGGTCATGACGTCGAAGAAGTATCCAACCGGCACTTTGCGAAGGCGGTCGATGTGATACGACGGCGGACGCTTGAGCCCGCGCGATGGAATGAAGCCGTTGCCGTCGCCCACACGCCCGTGACAGGGCGTGCAGTAGACGTTGAAGCGCTCATGTCCGTGGTCGAGGACTTCCTTCGTCACCGCAAACGGCATGTAATCGCCCAGGTTACCGTTGACTTTCCCGGTGTAGAGATAGGCGTCCTCGCGCAGATCGCCGCGCGCTACCGTGCCCTCAACCGGATTGCGCGCCGAACGGCCGTCAGCGAAGAAGTCGCTCTTGGTCAGCGGCCGGAAGTAGGGCTGCACGTGCATGTCGATGCGGCATCCAGCAGTAACGAATGTCAGCGCTATCAGCGCGGGCAGAATTGTGCGCAGTTTCTTCATGGCTAGCTCGGCACCTCCGAGATGGCGCGCGGGGCAAGCCCTTTCAGGAACTCGCGGGTGCGGGCAGCGTCAAACTTCGGGTCAGCGGAGGATACAAGCAGGAAAAATTTGTTATCCGAAGCCTTACTGAAAGCCGGTACGTTGAACACGGGATGGTAGGGCATCGGCAGTCCGTTCAGCGCCAGCATGCCGACCGCGGCCGAAATTCCGCCGAAAAGAATCGTCAATTCGAAAGTCACGATGATGAACGACGGCCAGGAAAAATTGGGCCGTCCGCCGACGTTGACCGGATAAGTGATCACGGCCACGTAGACCTGGAGCAGAAATCCCGACAGCCCGCCGATAATGCCGCAGATCAGCACGACCAGCGCCACGGCGTTCTTGTGGAATCCGATGGCGTCGGCGAGTCCTTCCACCGGGAACGGAGAGAAAGCGTCGATGTCCTTGTAGCCCGCGCTGTGCGTTTTGTGAGCGGCGTCGAGCAGTTCCTGCGGAGAATCGAATTCCGCCATCAGGCCGTAAACCGGATTTTCGAGGGCAGTAGTGCCGCTCATTTATGCACCTCCTCCGCCTCGTGGACATGCGCCTCAGGCAGCAAGGTCCGCAACTCGGCGATCGATACCATCGGCAGCACGCGCACGAATAACCACATAAAGGTGAGGAACATGCCAATCGTGCCGATGTAGGTCATCCAGTCCCACTTCGTGGGGTAGTACATGCCCCAGGACGAATTCAGGAAGTCGCGGTGCAGGCTGACCACGATGATGATGAAACGCTCCAGCCACATGCCGACCAGGATGACCAGCGAAAGGATCCAGAGCCAGAATGTACTGGTACGGAAATACTTGAGCCAGAACAATTGCGGAATGAAGATATTCGAAATCAGCAGGCTCATGTACCACGGAGCGTACGGACCGTGCAGGCGGTTCCACAGCAGGAACGAGTCAAACGTGTTCCCGCTGTACCAACCCATGAAGGCTTCGATGAAGTATCCGTAGCCGACGATCAGGCCGGTGGCCAGCATAACTTTCGCGGAGTTTTCCAGGTGACGCGCGGTGATGAAATCTTCCATCCCGTAAACCGCGCGGATCGGAATTGCCAGGCAGACCACCATGGCAAAGCCCGAGTAGATCGCGCCCGCGACGAAGTAGGGCGGGAAGATCGTGGTGTGCCATCCCGGAACGATGCTGACCGCGAAATCGAAGCTCACGACGGTGTGGACGGAAAGCACCAGCGGCGTGGCTAAACCGGCCAGAAGAAGATAGGCCGTTTCATAACGATGCCAGTGACGGGCAGATCCGCGCCATCCCATGGCAAGCAAGCCGAAGACTTTCTGGATGATCGGATTCTCCGCGCGATCGCGCAGGGTCGCGAGATCGGGGATCAGGCCGACAAACCAGAAAACGAGAGAAATGGTGCCGTAGGTCGAGACCGCGAATACGTCCCAGATCAGCGGGCTGCGGAACTGCGGCCAGTAGTTCATCGAGTTCGGGTAGGGGAACATCCAGTAGGCAAGCCACGGGCGTCCAGTGTGGACGAGCGGGAAAACGCCCGCGCAAGCTACCGCGAACAGCGTCATCGCTTCCGCAAAGCGGTTGATCGAGTTGCGCCAGCTCTGGCGAAGCAGAGCGAGAATGGCGGAGATCAGCGTGCCGGCGTGGCCGATACCGATCCACCAGACGAAGTTGATGATGGCAAAGCCCCAGCCGATGGGGATCGTGATGCCCCAGATACCGGTGCCCTTCATGAACAGGTAGCCCAGGGCAAACAGCAGCATGTTCATGCCGGAGAACATCACCAGAAAGCCGAAGACCCATCCCAGTGAGACGGGGCGCCTCAGGACGATATTGCTGACCTTCTCGCCGATGGTGGCAAACGAGTGCCCGGGCTCGATGACCGGAACCCGCTGGTCTTCTTTCGGAACTTCCACCGGGATTGGAGTTTGAGTCGCCATGCCTAGCCTGCGCTCCGCTCGTGCTGTGATTCGGGTTTCAACTCGGGATTCGGATTGCGCACTTCCGCCAGATACGTGGTACGCGGACGCGTATTCAATTCAGCCAGCAGCGAGTAATTCCTTGACTGCGCTTTCCATTTGTTCACTGCGCTGTTGGCGTCGTTCAGGTTGCCGAAGACGATCGCGTTCGCCGGACACGACTGCTGACACGCCGTCTTCAGTTCATCGCCGACGCGGACGTCTTTTCCCTCTCGCACCGAGGCCGTCTCTGCGTCGATCTTGTGCTCGTTGATGCGCTGCACACAGTAGGTACACTTTTCCATGACACCGCGGCTGCGGATGGTCACGTCCGGATTGCGCATCATCTTGTACTGTGGCGTTTCCCAGTCCTGAAAGAGCAGGAAGTTGAAGCGCCGAACTTTATAAGGACAGTTGTTCGAGCAGTATCGTGTCCCGATGCAGCGGTTGTAGACCATGTCATTCAGGCCTTCACTGCTGTGGACGGTTGCGCCGACGGGACAAACCAGTTCGCAGGGCGCGTTCTCGCACTGCATGCACGGGACGGGCTGGAAGTAGCCCTTGGGGTTATTTCGGTCGCCCTGGTAGTAGGCGTCGACGCGAATCCAGTGCATGTGGCGGCCCTTGAGCGTTTGCTCGTAGCCAACCACTGCAATGTTATTTTCCGACTGGCAGGCGACGATGCAGTTGTTGCAGCCCACGCAGGCGTTAAGGTCAATCGCCATACCCCAGGCGTACATTTCTTTCGAGTAATCGACGGCCGGATAGAGTGTGAGCTCCTTGGGAACTTCGCCTTCCTTCGCGAACGCCGGCTCTTTCTTGTACTCCTCGAGGTCGGTCTCCATGACCAGCGGGCGGTCGCTGCCGTCGGGCGTTTCCATGGTCTGGTAGCCCTGCGTGCTGGCAAGGTTGTAAATCTCGCCAGTCGGCGTGAGCTTCGCGCCACTGGCAAACCATGGAGCCTGACTGGTGCGAAGCGGATAGGCGTCGTGCCCGGTGCCCGTGCCCGCGCGGCCAGCGCGCGTGCGTCCGTAACCGAGGAACAGCGTGACCATGTTGTCAGGATGGCCGGCCTGAATCCAGATGGGACCTTTTACTTTCTTGCCGTTGAGTTCGACTTCGACTACATCTTTGAAACTGAGTTTCAGTCGCGAGGCCATTGCCGGACCGATCATCACCGGGTTGTCCCAGGTGAGCTTGGTCAGCGGCTTGGGGAGTTCCTGGAGCCATCCGTTGTTGGCGAAGCGGCCGTCGTAGATGGATGGGTCGCGGCGGAAGTTGAGTTCGATGGCGTTGGCGTCAGCAGGCTGCGAACGCTGAGGGCTGATTCCTTTCGCGCTGACATTTTTGGGCGCGTACGTGGTTCCGGCAATCCATCCGTCGTGCAGAGATTTTCGCCAGAACGTTTCGAAGTCGCCGCCGGTGTGCTGCTTTTGCCAGTACTGCTGAACCAGGTCGTGTCCAGTGAGTCCGGGTTGGCCGGCAAGGATGGTGATGATCTCGTGCGCGCTCTTGCCGCCGTAGAGAGGATCAATCAGGGGTTGCACAATACTCGCGCTGCCGTCGTAAGCACGGGCATCACTCCAGGCTTCGAGATAGTGCGCTTCCGGCACGTGCCACTGACAGAGGACCGCCGTCTCATTGTTGTGCGTGCCGAGATAAACCTTAAGAGCGACGGCATTCGATTTCAGCGCGGAGGCGAATTCCAATTCAGCGGGCGCGTCGTAAACGGGATTACCGCCGAGGATGAGCAGTAGATCGACCTTGCCGCCGCGGATGTCTTCTACCAGTTCGTGCAGTGACTGGTTCCGGTTCGCCGGGTTGGCATCGACGGGCTCGGTGTAAAACACTGTTTTGCCAATGTTGCCGAGCTTTGCGTTGATTTGGTGCGCCAGAGCATGCAGGGCCGGTGGCTGATGGTCGCCCACGATAACCACACTTGAGCCGCCATGATCCTGCAAGTCCTTCGACGCTGCCATGACGTAGTACGTTTCCTGATCACTCAGGCTCGGAGTGGCGGATGAAGCGACCCCACATCCTGCAGCCAGGACATGGGCAAGATTTTCGATATTCGCTGCTCGAACCGGCAACCGGTGATCCGCTTTCATTCCCGTCGAACTCGGCGTGCTCTCAACCACATACAGCCGATTCATCTCCGCATCGGGATTACGCCGCGAAGCGAAGTCGCGAATGTAACGCGTATTCCCTGGAAAGCCGGCGTAGAGGAAGTCCGCATCGAGCGAAACGATCACGTCGGCCTTCGACAAGTCGTAGCGTGTCTCGACCACTTCGCCGAAGGCCATCTTCGCGCCTTCATTTACGTTGTCGCGGTTGATCGGCTCGTACACATGCCACTTGGCCTGCGGATTTGCTTTCAGGTAATCGCGGATCTGGCCCGCTAGCGTCGGCGACGAAACGGATTGGGTGAGGATGCGAACGCCAGCGCCTGCAATCCCTTTTTGCACGCTGATCGGACCCCTCACCGCCTCCGTGAAAGCAGTCCATGAGCGGACGTCACCCATGTAGGTGACGGTCTGGGCACGGTCAGGATCGTATAAATCCAGAAGTGAGGCCTGCGCGTAAACGTCCGTGCCGCCGAGGCTCGCGGGATGATCCGGATTGCCTTCGACTTTCGTCGGGCGGAACATATTGCTTTCGACGATGATCGGGGACGCGTATCCGCCCAGCGTATAAGCGGTGGCGTAGTACATCGGCTTGCCGGGAATGAGATTTTCCGGCTGCTTGACGTAGGGGACGATAACTGTGTCGGGCAGTTTGGTGCAGCCAGTCAGCCCCGCCAGAGCCAACGACGCGCCCATGGTCTTGAGGAAACCGCGACGCGAGAACGATTCGAGCCACTCCGATGCGCCCTTCGGGAATTCGCGGTGCATCATCTCCCGGAACTCGTCGCTGCCCGCGAGTTCTTCCAGGCTGCGCCAATACTCCGGACCGGAGGTCTCCTCGATCTCTGCCTTTACGGTCGCCAGATCAAGCTGCCCACGCTTGCCGGGACAAACATCGGGACCGCCCTTTAGTTTGCTGTTCTCGTCCATTTTTCGTCTTCAGTTCTTTGTCTCTAACTCTAACTCTGTATCGAACTCGGCTACCGATGGCAGGTATTGCAACTCGTAATGTCCTTGACCGAGCGGACTTTATACAGATCCTTCAACGCGTTGCCGAGTTCGATCTGATCATCGTAATCATGGCCATTCACGCTGACGAGATTTCTATGCAGCGGATTATTCGCGGGCTGCTCATACCGCATGTTGAATACCTGCTCGCGCGGGCGCAGATATTTTTCCGGCGCGCGGTGGCAGTTCAGACAAAATTCCATCTGCAGGGATTCCTGCTGGTACATCAGCGGCATCTTATCGACTGGGCCGTGGCAGGTATTGCAGCCGACGCCCTTATTAATGTGAATGCTGTGATTGAAATAAACGAAATTCGGCACCTGGTTGACGCGCGACCACTCAATCGACTTGCCGCTGCGGAAGCTTTCGCGAACGGGTTCCAGATAAGCGGCGTTGGTCCAGATCTGCGAGTGGCAGTTCATGCAGGTCTTGGTGGGAGGAATTCCAGCAAAACTCGAAACTTCCACCGACGTATGACAGTAGCGGCAGTCAATACCCAGTCCGGTGACGTGATGCTGGTGGCTGAACGGCACCGGCTGCGGCTTGCGCACGCCCGCATTGGTGACATACGGGGTACGCTCGAGTTCCCAGAGAACCCAGCCCAGTGCGGCGACGACCACGGCAACGATTACCAGCGAAGCGCGGGCAATGTTATTGCTGCTGCGTGGAAAAATCTGCATGTCGTTCGAATCTTCCCGATTAATGTTGCTGGGACCAGTCGCGCCGTTCCCGGTTCTTACGCTTCGCTATGATTCTTGTCACACTCGCGTGTGACCATGGACACTAAAACGGGTGATTATAGCAGTTGCGATACTTTGCTTTGCAATTTTTAATTTTCAAATTAGGAATGACGTTGTGCGATGCTGAACTTTTCAAATTCTTCCGTTTCGAAAACACAGAACTGATCGAAACCTCGCTGCTTCGAGCGAGTTTTCCCGCTTCGACATCCTTACCTTAGGTTCATGACCAACAGTTTCGGTTCGGTCATTTCCTGGATCGAGTCGCGCAGGCCTTCTCGTCCGAGCCCGGAATCCTTCACGCCACCGTAGGGCATGTGCTCGACGCGGAACGTCGGAACATCGCCCGCAATCAGTCCGCCGACTTCCAATGTTTCGTATGCTTCGAAAATCAGTTTCGCATCGCGCGTAAACAATCCCGCTTGCAGGCCATACGGGGAGTCATTCACTTTCTTTAAGGCGGCGGCGAAATCATTGTACGGTTCAACGGTTACAACCGGCGCAAAAATTTCCTGACAATTTACTTTCATGTCAGGGCGTGTACCGGAGAGTACGGTCGGTTCGAGAATCGAACCCTTGCGTTTTCCGCCGCAGAGCAGACGCGCTCCGCCACGCACCGCTTCCTGAATCCAGTCGACGGCGCGGATGGCATCGCTTTCACGGATCAGCGGACCCAGGTCGCTCGCTTCGTCGAGCGGATCGCCGACCACAAGCTTTTTCACGCCTTCGATCAGCAACTCTGTGAACTTGCCATACACGGAATTCTCAACGAGAATGCGCTGCACGGAAATGCAGGACTGCCCGGCGTAGGCGAATCCGCCCGTGACGCAGCGTTCGGCAGCGTAAGCGAGATCGCAGTCGCTGTGCACGATCACACCCGAATTGCCGCCCAGTTCCAGCACGACTTTCTTCTTGCCGGCCTTGTCCTTGATCGCCCAGCCGACGGCCGCGCTGCCGGTAAAGCTGATGAGCTTGATCCGGTCGTCGGTCACCAGCAGTTCAGAATCTTCGTTCGAGAGCAGGAGCACGTTGAGACCGCCATCGGGCCAACCCGCCTGCTGCACGACTTCCGCCAGCAGCAATGCGCTCAGGGGAGTCTGCGGCGCAGGCTTGAGAATCATTGAGCACCCCGCAGCCATCGCGGGGGCGACCTTATGTGCGACCAGGTTTAACGGAAAATTGAACGGGGAGATGCCCGCGATCGGCCCCAGGGGAAACCGCCGGACGATGCCCCAACGCCCGGCTGTGCTTTGCTGCCAGTCGAGCGGCAGATATTCGCCGTATCCGCGAACCGCTTCTTCGGCGGCTACGTTGAAGGTAATGATGGCGCGCTCGACTTCCTGGCGCGCAGTCTTGATAGGCTTGCCCGCTTCCTGAGCGAGCGTACGGGAGAATTCTTCCTTGCGCTGCTGAATGCCTTCGGCGATCTGCCGGAGGACCCGCTGGCGCTCAAAGGCCGGAAGACGGCGGGTGGTGCCAAATGCTTTGACAGCAGCGGCTATCGCCTGTTCGGCATGTTCGCGGCGTCCGCGATGGACACGGGCAACGAGAGCGCCGTCGTATGGCGAGCGCACATCAACCAGGTCGCCTTCCTCCAGCCATTTCCCGTCGAGAAAAAGTCCGTGGGTCGCGACCGGAACCGCCGTCAACTGCGCCATGCTTCGCCCCCTGAGCGTAACCAATGATTATAAAGCTCGGTCGTGATCCGATGTAGCATCAGCCTCGCGTTACCTTCCAGGTTGCGGCTTGAATTTTTCGTCCACTTCGACCTGATACCCCGCTACCAGCCGGTTCGTTTCGTTCGCCATGCCGACGACTGACATTAATTCCTTAAATTGTGCGTCGGTCATACCCTTCTTTCGGGCGGATGCAGTGTGCGAGGCAATGCAGTATTCGCACTGATTCGTGACTGAGACCGCAACGTAGATCAACTCCTTCACCAGCGGGTCGAGCGCGCCCGGAGCCATGATCTGTTTGATATCGTCCCAAGTGCGCTTCAGCATTATTGGATCGTGAGCGATGGCCTTCCAGAAATTGTTGATCCAATCGGTCTTACGTGTCGCCATGATGTCGTCGTAGACGGCGCGCACTTCGGGACTGGCGTCGGCGTATTCGATAAGACCGAAAAGTGACATGAAGATTTTTCTCCGTTGGAACTAAGGTGTCAGGTGTCAGGTCTTACGTGTCAGGAAAATCTCAGCGCGTCGACGGCTTTCCTGACACCTGAGACCTGACACCTGCCTTACGATACCCAGTCTAGAACTTTGTAGTACGCTCCTGCGAACGGCAGGAACCACGGCTTGCCGTTATAGAGACCAAGCGGGGCGCCTGGAAACGGAATCTCCGTAAATGGATTATCGGTCTTCCCTTCTGTAATCCACTCCGCTATTTTCTGTCCCTGCCAGGTGGCCATGGCTACACCGTGTCCGGCGTAGCCGAGGGCGAAGTAAATTCCATCCATCAGCCCGGCGTGGGGCATGATGTCGAAACAGAAATCCAGCGTGCCGCCCCAGACATATTCAACCTTGGTGTCGCGCAATTGCCGGTAGACCGAGATCATGCCTTGACGCAGAATTTCGGCGCTCTTGCGGACAGTCTGACCGGTCTCCGGAAAAAACGCGGCGCGTCCGCCGAAAAGCATGCGGTTGTCGGGCGTGAGGCGAAAGTAATAGAGATAGTTCTTGGAGTCGTAGATCTGGCGGTTCCGTGGGCTCAGCTCGCGAGCCAGGGCGTCGGGTAGAACTTCGGTTGTAATAATAAACGACCCAATGGGGATGATCTTCTTCCGCAGCGCGGGAGTGGCGGCGCCGGTGTAGCCGCTTGTGCCGACCAGAACGTTGCGGGCATGCAAAGTTCCGCGTGGGGTCTTCAGGCGGAAGCCTGGCGTGCCGTTTTGCGAGGCGCGTTCGAGACTTTGCAGTGGGGTTCGCTCATGAATGGCGGCGCCTGCCCGCATGGCCGCCGCGGCCAGTCCGGCAACATAGCGTGCGGGGTTCACGCCCGCGCTGACTTCGTCGACCATGCCGCCGTAGTGGATGTCGGAACCAATCTCGCTGCGCAACTGATCCCGCGGGACGATTTTCAATTGATGACTGAACTCGCGGGCGATTACTTCAACCTGCCGGGCATAGTCGTCGAAGTGGCTCTGCTTGCAGGCGACTTCCAAATGGCCAGTGCGGGCGAAATCACAAGCGATATTTTC